>NZ_JAGPYR010000001.1:0-566634 GCF_020312125.1 Pseudomonas sp. P135 | reverse complement strand
CTCCTACAGGTTATCCGCGAGCTTTTGTAGGAGCGAACTTGTTAGCGAAGAGGGCGGTGCAGTCGATGCATTTCCTGCGTCAGGAATAGCCCTTTCGCGAACAAGTTCACTCCTACAGGGGGTATCCGCGAGCTTTTGTAGGAGCGAACTTGTTCGCGAAGAGGGCGGTGCAGTCGATGCATTTCCTGCGTCAGGAATAGTGCTTTCGCGAACAAGTTCGCTCCTACAGGTTATCCGCGAGCTTTTGTAGGAGCGAACTTGTTCGCGAAGGGGGCGGTGCAGTCGATGCATTTCCTGCGTCAGGAATAATGCTTTCGTTTTCGCTTGGGCGCGGCTCTTGTCCGCGTTTGCTATCATTGCCGCTCGCTTGCACAGGCCCAAACCCTCCATGCTTTTCCTGATCGCCTACATCAGCAGTGTCGTGCTGATCAACTTCGCCTTTTCCAGTGCGCCGCACCTGGACATGATCTGGTCTGCCTGGGGCGGGTTGGTGTTCGTGTTGCGGGACATGGTGCAGATTCGCTTTGGCCATGGTGCGATCATTGCCATGCTGGTGGCGCTGGTCCTGTCCTATGTCACCAGCGACCCCACCATTGCCTTGGCCAGCGCCACGGCGTTTGCGGTTTCCGAATGCATTGACTGGCTGGTGTTCAGCATTACCAGACGCCCGTTGCGTGATCGGTTGTGGATCAGCTCGGCACTCAGCATTCCGCTGGATACCTTTATCTTCTTCGGCATGATCGACGCCCTGACGGCGCCGGTCGTGCTCACCGCGCTGGCATCGAAGTTCGCTGGCGTGACCATTGTCTGGATGATCATGGCCTGGCGGGCGCGCAACAGTGCGTGTCCAGGCTGAGCGCCCATTTGCCGGGGCTTCGTGGTAAATTGCGCGCCTTTCTTCACAGCGGTTGCTTGCATACGGCGGGCAGCCCTCGACATCTGCTTCACGAGGACCTGAGATGACTCAAATCGGAACTCCACTGTCGCCCACCGCGACGCGCGTACTGTTTTGCGGTAGCGGCGAACTGGGCAAGGAAGTCGTGATCGAGCTGCAGCGCCTAGGCGTTGAAGTGATCGCTGTTGACCGTTACGAGAACGCGCCAGCCATGCAGGTCGCTCATCGCAGCCATGTGATCAACATGCTCGACGGTGCGGCACTGCGCGCAGTCATCGAGGCCGAGAAGCCGCACTTCATCGTTCCGGAAATCGAAGCCATCGCCACCGCAACGCTGGTCGAGCTCGAGGCCGAAGGCTTCACCGTGATCCCGACCGCGCGCGCCGCGCAACTGACCATGAACCGCGAAGGCATTCGTCGTCTGGCAGCTGAAGAGCTGAAGCTGCCGACCTCGCCTTACCACTTTGCCGACACCTTCGAGGCGTACAGCAAGGCGGTCGAAGACCTCGGTTTCCCGTGTGTGGTCAAGCCGGTCATGAGTTCTTCGGGCAAAGGGCAGAGCCTGCTCAAGAGCACCGATGACGTGCAGAAAGCCTGGGATTACGCGCAAGAGGGTGGTCGCGCTGGTAAAGGGCGTGTCATCGTCGAAGGGTTCATCGACTTCGATTACGAAATCACCCTGCTGACCGTGCGTCACATCGGTGGCACCACGTTCTGCGCGCCGGTTGGGCATCGTCAGGAAAAGGGCGACTATCAGGAGTCCTGGCAGCCGCAGGCCATGAGCCCGGTTGCGCTGGCAGAGTCCGAGCGTGTTGCCAAGGCGGTGACCGAGGCATTGGGTGGGCGCGGGATGTTTGGCGTCGAACTGTTCATCAAGGGCGATCAGGTGTGGTTCAGCGAAGTCTCGCCGCGCCCGCACGACACCGGTTTGGTGACGCTGATTTCTCAGGACCTGTCGCAGTTTGCCCTGCACGCGCGCGCGATTCTGGGGCTGCCGATTCCGTTGATCCGTCAGTTCGGCCCTTCGGCTTCGGCAGTGATCCTGGTCGAAGGCCAGTCCACGCAAACCGCTTTCGCCAACCTCGGCGCTGCGCTGGCCGAGCCTGATACCGCATTGCGTCTGTTCGGCAAGCCGGAAGTCAACGGTCAGCGGCGCATGGGCGTTGCCCTGGCGCGTGACGAGTCCATCGAAGCCGCTCGGGCCAAAGCGACCCGGGCATCGCAGGCGGTAAACGTAAAGCTGTAGGGGCGCAGCGGTAAGCCTCAAGGCTCAAGCTGCAAGAAAGAGCACCACGCTTCTTCTTGCAGCTTGCAGCTTGCAGCTTGCAGCTTGCAGCTTGCAGCTCAAAGCTCTCTATCTCTCGTCTCTTTCAGGCTCAACACCGCCAGCACGCTGATCAGCGCTGCAGCAGACACATACCCGCCCACCCAGCTCAGGCCACCCATCGCCACCAGTTTCTGGGCGAAGAAGGGGGCGACCGACGCTCCGACGATTCCGCCCAGGTTGTAGGCCGCCGATGCGCCGGTGTAGCGAACCTGTGTCGGGAACAGCTCCGGTAGCAGCGCACCCATCGGCGCGAACGTGATGCCCATCAGAAACAGTTCGATGCACAGAAACAGCGCCACAGCCCAGGTGCTGCCGTGGGTCAACAGTGGCTCCATGGTAAAACCTGACAGGATCGCCAGCACGCCTCCCGCAATCAGCACCGGCTTGCGCCCGAAGCGATCGCTCGCCAATGCGGCCAGTGGTGTGGCCGCTGCCATGAACAGCACCGCAAAGCACAACAACCCCAGGAACGTTTCACGGGTATAGCCCAGCGTGGCCACGCCGTAGCTCAACGAGAACACCGTCGAGATATAAAACAGCGCGTAGCAGACCACCATCGAAGCCGCACCGAGCAGCATGGGTTTCCAGTGCTGGCTGAAGGTTTCCACGATGGGCAGGCTGACCCGTTGGTGGCGAGCCATGGCCTTGGCGAACACGGGCGTCTCTTCCAGCTTCAGGCGCACGTACAGCCCGACCATGACCAGTACGGCGCTGAGCAGAAAGGGAATCCGCCAGCCCCACGCGCGGAACTGCTCGTCATCGAGGGTCATGGCCAGCGCCAGAAACAGGCCGTTGGCGGCGAGAAAGCCGATCGAAGGGCCCAGTTGCGGAAACATGCCGAACCAGGCGCGCTTGCCTTTCGGGGCATTCTCGGTCGCCAACAGCGCCGCGCCACCCCATTCGCCACCCAGGCCAAGCCCCTGACCGAAACGCAGCACACACAACAGAATCGGCGCCCACGCCCCGATCGTCGCGTAGCCGGGCAATACGCCGATCAGCGTGGTGCAGATCCCCATCAACAGCAGCGAGGCCACCAGGGTCGACTTGCGCCCGATCCGGTCACCGAAGTGACCGAACAGCGCCGACCCCAGAGGGCGAGCGAGAAAGGCGATGCCGAAGGTCAGAAATGACGACAGCATCTGGGCGGTGCCCGAGGTCTGTGGAAAGAATACCGGACCGATCACCAGGGCGGCGGCGGTGGCATACACGTAAAAGTCGTAGAACTCGATGGCCGTGCCGATAAAGCTGGCCGTGGCGACGCGGGTCGTCGAATTCACCGGCTTTGCGTGCGCGTCGTGATCTTCGCGAGAGAGCGGGGTGCTGGTCATGCGGATTTCCTGACAGTCGACTCGCCGGTCGGCATCGACCGTATTCCGGCAAGCGTGCATTTATTGTGATTGTGGGTGCGGCGTCGAGCAGAGTAACCCGAATGGGTCGAGAGGCAAGGGCGGTTCAGGAATCTATTTGAACGCAGACAGCTATTTGAAAGTGCGGACCAGCGTGTTCTGCCACATGGCGACACGCTTGACGCGGTTGTCCTCGGTTTCGAGGATTTCCAGCCGGTAAGGCCCTATTTTCAAGCACACCGGAGCGTCCGGGATGGTTTCCAGTGCCTCGGTAACCAGTCCGTTGACGGTTTTCGGGCCGTCTGACGGCAGGTGCCAGCCAAGGCTCTTGTTCAAATCGCGGATGGACGCTGCGCCTTCGACTTCGAGACGCCCGTCGTCCTGTTGTTTGACGTGCGGGTTATCCAGCCGCTGCTCGCTTTCGAACTCGCCGACAATCTCTTCGAGAATATCCTCGAGGGTAACGATGCCCAGCACTTCCCCGTATTCATCGACCACCACGCCGAGACGCCGCTGCTGTTTGTGGAAATTCAGCAGCTGCAACTGCAGCGGGGTGCTTTCCGGTACGAAATAAGGCTCGTAGCAGACCGCCAGCAACTGCTCCTTGGTCAAAGTGCCCTTGGGCAGCAGGTGGCTGATGTCTCGGGTATTGATGACGCCTTGTACCTGATTGATATCGTTGTGATAGACCGGCAGGCGCGTGTGCCGTGAAATGATCAGACGCTCGATGATCATTTCCATGGGGTCATCAAGGTTGACGCCATCCACTTCGTTGCGCGGGATCAGGATGTCATTGACGGTAATGCTGTCCAGCGCACGAATGCCTGACAGCACGCTGGCACGCGGAGAGTATTCCTGGGCGGCATCGTTGCGCGGAGTATTTTGCGTGTCGTCTTCGAAGTCCTGATCCTGCTGCTGTACGGCGCGAGACAGGAAGGGACGCAGCAGTGTCTTGGCCAGAACATTGAACACGTAGGCCAGCGGCCAGATGATCTTCATCGGGATGCGCAGCACACCGTTGCCCAGCAGCAGCGTCGAGACAGGGTGGCGGTTCGCCAGGCGGCGCGGCATGTATTCGGCGAAGACCAGCATGATGCTCACGGTAGCGAGCCATGCCACGGTCGGACCGTTGTAGAGCCAGTAATTGGCGGCGATCAGCGTTGCGATCACGCTGATCAGTACTCGGATCAGCGTATTGCCCAGAATCACGCTGTTCAGGTTGAAGGCCAGTTCGGGGAGCGGCGCCGACTTTTCCGGGCGGCTGGCAGAGCGCATCGCCTTGACTTGATGATGAGCGGCTTCGACCGCAGTCAGCAGGCCGGCCCACAGCAGCAGTAGGGCGAGGACTCCGAGCAACGGGCCCAGGGGCAGATTATCCATGATCAGGGCCCGTCAGATGTGCAGGATGAATTCGCGTACCAGCTTGCTGCCGAAATAGGCGAGCATCAGCAGGCAGAAACCGCCCAGCGTCCAGCGAATGGCCTTGTGTCCACGCCATCCAAGGCGGTTACGCCCCCACAGCAGCACACTGAACACTATCCAGGCCAGACAGGCCAGCAGGGTCTTGTGCACCAGATGCTGGGCAAACAGGTTTTCGACGAACAGCCAGCCGGAAATCAGCGACAGCGAGAGCAACGACCAGCCAGCCCACAGAAAGCCGAACAGCAGACTTTCCATGGTTTGCAGCGGCGGGAAGTTCTTGATCAGCCCGGAAGGGTGCTTGTGCTTGAGGCGGTAGTCCTGCAACAGCAACAGCAGCGCCTGGAATGCAGCAATGGTAAACATCCCGTAAGCCAGCAGAGAGAGCAGGATATGGCTGAGGATGCCGGGCTCTTCCATGATCGGCTGCACAGTGCCGCTAGGGGCGAACTGGGCGAGCAGTACAGTGACCATCCCTAAAGGGAACAACAACACCAGCAGGTTTTCCACCGGGATGCGCGATGTGGCGATCAGGGTGACGACGATCACCGACGCCGCGATAAGGCTGGCCGAATTGAAGAAGTCCAGACCAAGACCGACGGAATGCGTCAATTGGGAAAACAGACCAATGGCATGTGCGATGACCGCCAACGCTCCAAGCAGGCAAAGCAGCCGCTTGTCGGGCTTGACGGCCTGGCTCAGACGCAGGCTCTGATAGACGGTCGCAGCGGCATAAATGATGGCGGCGGCGAGGCTGGGAAGCAGGCTGGGTGGCAAAGGGGACATAGATCCTGATGGACGGGCCTGAAAAGACGCTGAGTTTGGCATAGAACCGGCAAATCACGAAAGACCACAGAAGCAGTCTGCGTGGTGTCCGTGCGACGGAGTCTTCGCTATAATCCGCGACCTGCTCAAGCCGCAGGCTCGCCGAGCGCCATTTCTGCATTACGGGCCGGGCCGCATCAACCGGGGTTCGACGAGAGCCTGAAAGGATCGCGCATGTTTGAAAATCTGACTGACCGCCTCTCGCAGACGCTGCGCCATGTTACTGGCAAGGCCAAGCTGAACGAGGACAACATCAAAGATACCTTGCGCGAAGTGCGTATGGCGTTGCTCGAAGCCGACGTCGCCTTGCCGGTGGTCAAAGACTTCGTCAATAACGTCAAGGAACGCGCCGTCGGCACCGAGGTGTCGCGCAGCCTGACGCCAGGTCAGGCGTTCGTGAAGATCGTCCAGGCCGAACTCGAAAGCCTGATGGGCGCCGCCAACGAAGACCTGGTGCTCAATGTCACGCCGCCTGCCGTCATCCTCATGGCGGGTTTGCAGGGCGCGGGCAAGACCACCACTGCCGGCAAGCTGGCGCGCTTCCTTAAAGAGCGCAAGAAGAAAACCGTAATGGTGGTGTCGGTCGACGTTTACCGTCCCGCAGCCATCAAACAGCTCGAAACCCTGGCCAACGACATCGGCGTGACGTTCTTCGCCTCCGACATCAGCCAGAAGCCGGTGGACATCGCCCAGGCGGCCATTAAAGAAGCCAGGCTCAAGTTCATTGACGTGGTCATCGTCGACACCGCCGGTCGTTTGCACGTCGATGTCGAGATGATGGGCGAGATCCAGGCGCTGCATGCGGCGGTCAAGCCGGCCGAGACGCTGTTCGTGGTCGATGCCATGACCGGCCAGGATGCGGCCAACACCGCCAAGGCCTTCGGTGATGCACTGCCGCTGACCGGTGTGATCCTTACCAAGGTCGACGGTGATGCCCGCGGTGGTGCGGCGCTGTCGGTGCGTGCCATTACCGGCAAGCCGATCAAGTTCATCGGCATGGGCGAGAAGAGCGAGGCGCTGGAGCCGTTTCACCCGGACCGCATCGCCTCACGCATCCTCGGCATGGGCGATGTGCTCAGCCTTATCGAGCAGGCCGAACAGACTCTCGACAAGGACAAGGCTGACAAGCTGGCGAAAAAGCTCAAGAAGGGCAAGGGCTTCGACCTCGAAGACTTCCGCGACCAGCTGCAGCAGATGAAGAACATGGGTGGCCTTGGCGGCCTGATGGACAAACTGCCGAGCATCGGCGGCGTCAACCTGTCGCAGATGGGCAACGCCCAGGGCGCAGCGGAAAAACAGTTCAAGCAGATGGAAGCCATCATCAACTCGATGACCCCTGCCGAGCGCCGTGATCCGGATCTGGTCAGCGGTTCGCGCAAGCGCCGCATTGCCATGGGTTCGGGCACTCAGGTTCAGGACATCGGGCGTCTGATCAAGCAGCACAAGCAGATGCAGAAGATGATGAAGAAATTCTCCGCCAAGGGCGGAATGGCCAAAATGATGCGCGGCATGGGGGGAATGTTCCCCGGCGGCGGCATGCCAAAAATGTAATTGCGTCGCGTGCAAGACGCTTTGCACGCTTCCCATCTGGGGGGGTGACCCCCAGTCAGCCCGCGCTATGCGGGCTTTTACCGGCTGTCATACCGACAGCTCCCTCGCAAATCTGGAAGGCATGCCGATAGGCGCCGGAAAAAGACATTTGCAAAAGTCGGGATATTCCTTAGAATATGCGGCCTTTCGGGCACCTATGCCCGCTGTGCATCTTAGATTTGCAGCACCGACTACAGGAACGATGTTCAATGCTAACCATCCGTCTTGCCCTTGGCGGCTCCAAAAAGCGCCCGTTTTACCACCTGACCGTAACCGACAGCCGCAACGCTCGTGACGGTTCCCACAAGGAACAGGTTGGTTTCTTCAACCCGGTTGCCCGTGGTCAGGAAATCCGTCTGTCCGTTAACGAAGAACGCGTCAACTACTGGTTGAGCGTGGGTGCACAAACTTCCGAGCGCGTTGCCCAGCTGCTCAAAGAGCACAACAAGACCAAGGCCGCGGCCTGAGTCTTATGAACGCGACGCCTGCATCTGCCGACGATCTGATCGTCATTGGCAAGATTTACTCGGTTCATGGCGTTCGCGGCGAAGTGAAGGTTTATTCCTTTACTGATCCGATTGGAAACCTGTTGGACTACAAAACCTGGACGCTTCGGCGCGAAGGCAGCGTTGATAAACAGGTGGAGCTGGTCAGCGGACGCTTGCAAAGCAAGTTTCTGGTCACAAAGCTCAAGGGTCTCGATGATCGTGAAGAAGCGCGTCTTCTGTCCGGTTACGAAATCTGCGTGCCGCGTAACCTGTTCCCTGATCTGGACGATGGTGAGTACTACTGGTACCAGCTTGAAGGCCTCAAGGTCATCGACCAACTCGGGCAACTGCTCGGGAAAATCGATCACCTGCTCGAAACCGGTTCGAACGATGTAATGGTTGTAAAGCCCTGCGCGGGTAGCCTGGATGATCGCGAACGCCTGTTGCCCTATACGGAGCAATGCGTGTTGGCAATCGATATGGCTGCTGGCGAGATGAAGGTGGATTGGGACGCGGACTTCTGAATGCCATGGCCAGCCTGCGCATAGAAGTCATCAGTCTGTTTCCCGAGATGTTTTCCGCCATCAGCGAATACGGCATTACCAGCCGTGCGGTGAAACAAGGGCTGTTGCAGCTCACTTGTTGGAATCCGCGGGATTACACCACTGATCGCCATCACACTGTGGATGATCGCCCATTTGGCGGTGGTCCGGGCATGGTGATGAAGATCAAGCCCCTTGAAGATGCTCTGGTTCAGGCCAGGCAAGCGGCAGGGGATGCGGCGAAGGTGATTTACCTGTCGCCACAAGGCCGCCAGCTGAATCAGTCTGCGGTACGCGAACTGGCGCAGGAGGAAGCGATTATTCTCATCGCCGGTCGTTATGAAGGCATTGACGAGCGTTTTATTGATGCTCATGTCGATGAAGAGTGGTCGATTGGTGACTATGTTCTTTCCGGTGGCGAGCTGCCGGCGATGGTCCTGATTGACGCGGTTACGCGGCTGCTGCCTGGAGCTTTAGGGCATGTGGACTCCGCGGAGGAAGATTCCTTCACGGACGGTCTGCTGGATTGCCCGCATTACACCCGACCTGAGGTGTATGCGGATCAGCGTGTTCCCGACGTGTTGCTAAGTGGCAATCACGCGCACATCCGGCGTTGGCGTTTACAGCAGTCCCTTGGGCGGACCTATGAACGACGCGCTGATCTTCTGGAAAGCCGCTCGCTTTCTGGAGAAGAGAAGAAGCTGCTGGCGGAATACATCCGCGAGCGGGACGATAGTTAACGTATCGATGGTCGATCCAGACGGATTACCTTAGGAGCACCAGCATGACTAACAAAATCATTCTTGCCCTCGAAGCAGAGCAGATGACCAAAGAGATCCCTACCTTTGCACCAGGCGACACCATTGTCGTCCAGGTTAAAGTGAAGGAAGGCGACCGCGCTCGTCTGCAAGCATTCGAAGGCGTTGTCATTGCCAAGCGTAACCGTGGCGTGAACAGTGCTTTCACTGTTCGTAAAATCTCCAACGGTGTTGGCGTTGAGCGTACTTTCCAGACTTACAGCCCGCAAATCGACAGCATGGCTGTGAAACGTCGCGGTGACGTTCGCAAGGCCAAACTGTACTACCTGCGTGACCTGTCCGGTAAAGCAGCGCGCATCAAGGAAAAACTGTCCTGATACAGTTTTTCGATGCATAAAAAAGGCAGCCTCAGGGCTGCCTTTTTGCTGCCTGCTGTTTGATGATTCACCCCTTGTCTACCAACACATGCACTGAGTAAACATGGCTGCCATCGACCACCCGCTGATTGACCGGTTTCTCGACGCGCTCTGGCTCGAAAAGGGCCTGTCCGATAATACCCGCGACTCATACCGCAGTGATCTGGCGCTGTTCAACGGCTGGCTGCAGGAGCGCAACGTTGACCTGATCAGTGCCGGGCGTGAAGTCATCCTCGATCATCTTGCCTGGCGCGTGGACAATGCCTATAAGCCACGCTCCACTGCGCGTTTTCTGTCCGGCGCACGTGGCTTCTACCGCTACTTGCTGCGCGAAAAGCTGATTGCCGTTGATCCCACCCTGCAGATTGACATGCCTCAATTGGGCAAACCGTTGCCCAAATCGCTTTCCGAAGCTGACGTCGAAGCATTGCTTGCTGCTCCCGACCTGAGCGAGCCCATCGGCGAGCGTGACCGCGCCATGCTTGAGGTGCTGTATGCCTGCGGTCTGCGCGTGACCGAATTGATCAGCCTGACCCTGGAACAGGTCAACTTGCGCCAGGGCGTGCTGCGCGTGATGGGCAAAGGCAGCAAGGAGCGACTGGTGCCCATGGGCGAAGAGTCCATCGTCTGGGTCGAGCGTTACCTGCGCGGTGCCCGCGACGAGTTGCTGGGCGGAAAGCCCAGCGACGTCCTGTTCCCCAGCACCCGTGGCGACCAGATGACCCGCCAGACCTTCTGGCACCGTATCAAGCATCAGGCGACGGTTGCGGGCATCGGCAAATCCCTGTCACCGCACACCCTGCGCCACGCCTTCGCCACCCATCTGCTCAATCACGGCGCCGACTTGCGTGTGGTGCAGATGTTGCTCGGGCACAGTGATCTCTCGACGACGCAGATCTACACCCATGTGGCGCGTGCGCGATTGCAGGAGATGCATGCCAGGCATCATCCGCGCGGTTAGTGGTCTGTTGATGGATTCGAGAGTCGGGTGGTGTTTTTATGAATGATTATTACCAATCGATCTACTGATGTATGCGCGCAGTGTCCGCAGGTAGCTAATATTCAGGTGAGGTTTCTAAAACTAATTATCAAGGATGATTGGCATGGACAGTGAAAAGAAAGCGCTTTCGTTTCTTGCAATTCTGGATCTTGCAGATGGAACAAAATTATCTTTTTCAAGACAGTGGAGCGGGGAACCAAAGTTGAGGGGCATGACTATCTGTGTGCGAGTTCCTTGGCTAGTCGCTCGATAGAAGTCTATTTCCGGGCGGGAAGTGACAGTGGATATGCTATGTTGTTTAAAGGGTTTGCACCGGACTTAACGTTACGTTACCAGCCACAACCCCTCGCTGAAAAGGCTATTGATCCGATGCAGGCCGCTGAGCAAGATTCGCCGATATACATAGGCGTCAATGCTGATGGGAGGGTCAATAAAACAACGAATGCCGCGATGGCTTATCTGGCGCAGATATCAGGTTATAAAAATATTGAGTTCTCGATTGACCGCACGGATGCTCAAGACGTTTATTTGAAGTCGTGGCGAAGCAAGAACTTCATGCAGACTTACAAACGTCAAGATTTTCCAGGCGGGTCATGGTTCGCCTGGATGACTGATTGCGACGGCACCGATGCGGTACTGAAGCTGACGATCATCAAGCGTTACAACGCAGACGGCTCGGTCAAATAGTAAGGCGCGGGTAAAGCGTTTGCCGGGCATGAGGGTTGTGACAGCCCCCATTCCGGTTTCGCCTGTCAAGGTGGGCACTCTTTTTTTCGACAGTGCCAACCTGTCCGCCGTTATAGACGTTTTCAGGTTTTGCTCCGGATTTTCGTTGCCGCCGGCTTAAATGCTGGTTGGCACCTTCAGTATGCTGCCCTGGCTGGTGCAGCCCCGGTATCAGCGGTTGCAGGGTATGCATGTGACGCATCATCCTCGAGGTTAATGTTCTGATGTCAGCGGCATGAAGGAGTGCGATGGTTTTTATGCCGGTTATTTTCAATCGTTATTGAGACGTGCGGGCGATGTTTCTTCGAACAACTACTATCAGGGTGAGGTTATCTGAAACTCATTATCAAGGATGATTGACATGTCTGACGAAAAAAAAGAGCGTTCATTTCTGGCGACGCTGGACCTCAAGGACGGTACCAAGCTGGGGTTTTCCAAAATTACTGTGGGAGGAAGCGATACGGAAGAGGTGGAGGAGCTGTGTGCCAATTCATTGCTCACACAATCGATCAAGATTCGCTTTGAACCCAATGATGAGGGTTACTACGTTATGTTTTTCAAAGGGTTTGCGGCGGCAGATAAAATACCTCATAAGACTAAATATTCGATGGGGCTCGTTCGGAAAATTCTCGATTCGCAGGTGGACTCAGGGCTAGAAGTGGACGTTAAATCTAACTCGTCGTCTGGCGTTGCCTTAAATACAGGCGTTACTTCAGGGGAATATTCAGAAGGCGGAGCGCTGCTGCAGGTAAACCAAATAACGGCCTCTCAATCCCCCGAGCCAGAGCCGCCCATTTACTTAGCCGTTAGCGACGGCGGTTGGGTCCATAAAACAAAAGAATCTGGATATGCTTATCTGGCCGGGATAGCAGATGGTGGAAGCAGTAAGTTCTCGATTGACCGCACGGATGCTCAAGACGTTTATTTGAAGTCGTGGCGAAGCAAGAACTTCATGCAGACTTACAAACGTCAAGATTTTCCAGGCGGGTCATGGTTCGCCTGGATGACTGATTGCGACGGCACCGATGCGCTACTGAAGCTGACGATCATCGAGCGCTACAACGCAGACGGCTCGGTCAAAAAGTAAGGCGCGGGTAAAGCGTTTGCCGGGGATAGGGGCTGTGACAGCCCTATCCCGATCTGCACAAGAAAAATCTGCAATTCATCAGGGAAACCTCCCGAATCATGACGGCCTGTCGGCCCCGCGAGCCTTATGTGGTAGGCTTTGCCGGTTTCGCCTATCAAGGCTGGCGCGCTTTTTTTCGACAGTTGCCAGCCTGTCCGCCGTCATAGGAGTTTTCATGCGTTTGCCACAGATTTTCGCTGCCGCGGCTTTGATGCTGGCCGGCACCTTCAGTATGTCTGCCCTGGCTGATGCAGCCCCCGATCAGGCTATCCGCAAGACGCTCGACTCGCTGGAATTGCAGCTGCCGGTCGAGAGTATCTCGCCGAGCCCGCTCAATGGCCTCTATGAAGTGAAGCTCAAGGGCGGCCGCGTCCTGTACGCCAGCGCCGACGGTCAGTTCGTGGTTCAGGGCTATCTGTTTCAGGTGCAGAACGGCAAGCCGGTCAACCTGACCGAGAAGACCGAACGTCTGGCCATTTCCAAGACCATCAACGCCATTCCTGCGTCCGAGATGGTGATCTATCCGGCGGTGGGCGAGACCAAGTCGCACATCACCGTATTCACCGACACGACCTGCCCGTATTGCCACAAGCTGCACGAAGAAGTCGGCCAGCTGAACAAGATGGGTGTCGAAGTCCGTTACCTGGCATTCCCGCGTCAGGGGCTTGGTTCTCCGGGTGACGAGCAGTTGCAGGCCGTGTGGTGTTCCAAGGATCGCAAGGGCGCGATGGACCGTATGGTCGATGGCAAGGACATCAAGGCCGCCAAATGCGACAATCCGGTCAGCAAGCAATATGAGCTCGGTCAGTCGATCGGCGTCAACGGCACGCCTGCGATTGTCCTCGCTGATGGTCAGGTGATTCCGGGTTATCAGCCTGCGGCTCAGGTTGCCAAGCTGGCATTGAGCGCCAAATAAACCGGTGTTTTCAGGCGCGCCTTGTGCAGACAGGGGGCAAGTGGCCGAAGTGTCGTCAAAATTTCAGCCGCATGGCGCCATGCGGCAGTTTTTCCACAGCCGATTCAGGTTCGGCTGTTTTTCGGGGAGTTCATCAGTGAAACCGGTCAAAGTAGGCATATGTGGGCTGGGTACTGTCGGTGGCGGTACCTTCAACGTACTTCAGCGTAACGCCGAGGAGATTGCCCGCCGTGCCGGGCGTGGAATCGAAGTGGCGCAAATTGCGGTTCGTACAGCAAATCCCAATTGCCAGATTACCGGTACGCCGACCACCAGCGATGTGTTTGCCATTGCGACCAACCCTGAAATCGACATCGTCGTAGAATTGATCGGCGGCTATACCGTCGCCCGCGAGCTGGTCCTCAAGGCCATCGAAAACGGCAAGCACGTGGTGACCGCCAACAAGGCGCTGATCGCGGTGCATGGCAACGAAATCTTCGCCAAGGCGCGTGAGAAGGGCGTGATCGTCGCTTTTGAAGCAGCGGTTGCCGGTGGCATCCCGGTCATCAAGGCCATTCGTGAAGGCCTGTCGGCGAACCGTATCAACTGGGTTGCGGGCATCATCAACGGCACCGGCAACTTCATCCTCACCGAAATGCGCGAGAAGGGCCGTACCTTTGCCGATGTTCTGGCCGAAGCTCAGGCCCTGGGTTATGCCGAAGCCGATCCGACCTTCGACGTTGAAGGTATCGACGCGGCGCACAAACTGACGATTCTGGCCTCCATTGCCTTCGGCATACCGCTGCAGTTCGACAAGGCCTACACCGAAGGCATTACCAAACTGACCACTGCAGACGTCAACTATGCCGAAGCACTGGGCTATCGCATCAAGCACCTGGGCGTTGCACGCAGCACGGCTCAAGGCATCGAACTGCGTGTACACCCGACCCTGATCCCGGCCGATCGCCTGATCGCCAACGTCAACGGCGTCATGAACGCCGTGATGGTCAATGGCGATGCGTCCGGCTCGACGCTGTTTTACGGCGCGGGTGCCGGTATGGAGCCTACCGCGTCTTCGGTGGTGGCCGATCTGGTCGATGTGGTCCGTGCGATGACCTCCGATCCGGAAAACCGGGTCCCTCATCTGGCCTTCCAGCCCGATTCGTTGTCCGCCCACCCGATTCTGCCGATCGAAGCCTGCGAAAGCGCCTACTACCTGCGCATTCAGGCCAAGGATCACCCGGGCGTGCTGGCTCAGGTCGCGAGCATCCTGTCCGAGCGCGGCATCAACATCGAATCGATCATGCAAAAGGATGTCGAAGAACATGATGGCCTGGTGCCGATGATCCTGTTGACCCACCGGGTAGTGGAGCAGCGTATCAATGACGCCATCCAGGCCCTGGAAGCGTTGCAGGATGTGGTGGGCCCGGTAGTCCGTATTCGCGTCGAACATCTTAATTAAGGCAGCGGCAAGCGGTCAGCTACAAGCTACAAGTCAGACGCCGATCGTTTTGGACTTGCAGCTTGCAGCTTGCAGCTTGCAGCTCGAACCGAAGGTTTGATCCCATGCGCTATATCAGTACTCGCGGGCAAGCGCCTGCATTGAATTTCGAAGACGTGCTGTTGACTGGTCTGGCCAGCGATGGTGGCCTCTACGTGCCGGAAAACCTGCCGCGCTTCACGCAGGAAGAGATCGCTTCCTGGGCAGGTCTGCCTTATCACGAACTCGCCTTCCGGGTGATGCGCCCCTTCGTGGCGGGCAGCATCCCGGATGCCGACTTCAAAAAGATTCTCGAAGAGACCTACGGCGTGTTTGCCCATAGCGCTGTTGCGCCGCTGCGCCAGCTGCATGGCAACGAGTGGGTACTCGAACTGTTCCATGGCCCGACGCTGGCGTTCAAGGACTTCGCACTGCAACTGCTCGGCCGCCTGCTCGACTATATTCTGGCCAAGCGTGGCCAGCGTGTCGTGATCATCGGCGCGACCTCGGGCGACACCGGTTCTGCGGCCATCGAAGGCTGCCGTCGCTGCGACAACGTCGACATCTTCATCCTGCACCCGAACAACCGGGTGTCCGATGTACAACGTCGGCAGATGACCACGCTCTTCGGCGACAACATTCATAACATCGCAGTCGAAGGCAACTTCGACGACTGCCAGGAAATGGTCAAGGCCAGCTTCGCTGATCAGAGCTTCCTGAAGGGCACTCCTCTGGTCGCGGTCAACTCGATCAACTGGGCGCGGATCATGGCTCAGATCGTCTACTACTTCCACGCGTCGCTGCAGTTGGGCGGACCTGCGCGTTCGGTGTCGTTCTCGGTGCCGACCGGTAATTTCGGCGACATCTTTGCCGGTTATCTGGCGCGCAACATGGGCCTGCCGATCAACCAGTTGATCGTTGCCACCAACCGCAACGACATCCTGCACCGCTTCATGAGCGGCAATCAGTACGTCAAGGAAACCCTGCACGCCACGCTGTCGCCTTCCATGGACATCATGGTGTCGTCCAACTTCGAGCGCCTGCTGTTCGACATGCACGGTCGCAACGGCGCTGCCATTGCCGAGTTGATGAGCACGTTCCGCCAGGGTGGCGGTTTCAGCGTCGAGGAAGAGCGCTGGACCGAGACCCGCAAACTGTTCGATTCGCTGGCGGTCAGTGACGAGGACACCTGCACGACCATCGCCGAAGTGTTCGCCAGCACTGGCGAGTTGCTCGACCCGCATACTGCTATCGGGGTGAAGGCTGCGCGCGAATGCCGGCGCAGTCTGGACACGCCGATGGTGATTCTGGGCACCGCGCATCCGGTCAAGTTTCCGGAAGCAGTTGAGAAAGCCGGTGTAGGAAAAGCGCTTGAACTACCTGCACATTTGTCTGATTTGTTCGAGCGCGACGAGCGCTGTACGGTTCTGCCAAATGACCTGAAAGCCATACAGGCGTTTGTCAGCCAGCACGGCAATCGCGGCAAACCGCTCTGACAGAAGCGTTGTGTAACAACTTTAGGCCCGCCATCTGGCGGGCCTTTCTGTTTCTACGTGCCAAACTTCGCTGGTTTTTCGAACCATAGAGTCGGGTCATTCGTAGTGAAGCAGGCAAGTATGCAAAGCGTAGTCAGGGAGACAGGCAGCACATCGAGATGCCGCGCATGGCGCCGGGTGTGGATGTTGCTGGCGCTGGTTTTTGCCGGGGCAGCCAATGCGGCGCAAAGCCTGCCGTTTTCACTGACAGCTCCTTTTGTGGCTTCAGCGGATATGGTTCTCGAAGATCAGGACCGGGCCTGGCTCGATCAGCGCAAGGTGCTTCAGGTCGGCATTGCGATCGCAGACTACGAACCGATCGACATCACCAGTGACCGCAACCGTTATCAGGGCATCAGTGCCGACTATCTGGGGCTGGTCAGCGACCAGTTGAACCTCCCGGTGCAGGTCACCGGTTTTGCCAAGCGTGACGAGGCTATCGAGGCGCTGCGCGACGGCAAGATAGATCTGCTGACCAGTGCCAATGGTTTCGAACGGGGTGTGAAAGGACTGTCCTTCTCAACCGAATACATGCCCGATCGATCGGTAGTGGTTGGCCGCGGCAACGATCTGAGCCCGTCGTCGAGCCTGGCCGGCAAGAAGGTCGTACTGCTTGATGGCTATGCCGATTCGGACGTGCTGCACCGCATTTATCCTGACAGCCAGATCATTATTGCGCCTAACCTCTACAGTGCTCTGGAAGCCCTGAGTCAGGGTGAAGTGGACGTGTTCATCGGTAACGAAGTCATCGTCCGTACCTACACTGCCCTGCGGCCCTATCTCGGTTTGCAGATCAAATTCGAAAGTCGTCTGCCCCCGGTGGGGTTTTCCTTTGCGGTCAGGGATGATGAGCAGCGCTTGCTGAACTTCATCAATCGGGCCCTGGACAGCATCGCACCTTCGACCAGTCGTGAAGTGCTCGGCCGCTGGACCATGGGGCTGGGCGCCGACGTGGAAGGACAACGCATTCGCCTCACCAGTGCCGAGCGACGCTGGCTGCTCAAGCATCCGAGTGTGACCATCGCGACCGTGCAGCACCCACCGTATATCTACAAAGACAATAACGGCCACTGGGTAGGGTTGAACGCAGATGTGCTGTCACGTATCTCGCGCATGACCGGCTTGCAGTTCGTCCATCAGGAATCACTTTCCACGCAGCAGAGCATCGACATGCTGAGCGCCGGCCAGGCCGACATGAACACCACGCTCGCGGAAAATACCGAGCGCCGAAGGTTTCTGGACTTTACCTATTCGTTCGGCGGCAATAGCTGGATGTTCGTGGTGCGCTCCGACCACTCGTCCCGCATATCGCTCGACAGTCTGGCCGGGAAAGTACTGGCACTGCCGGCCAGGCATGCGCTCGAAGACCTGATCAGGCGCGAACACCCCTTGATCCAGCTGCGGCTGGTCAATACCTATGATCAGGCTCGCGCGCTGGTGGAAAGTGGTGCTGCCGACGCGACCATTCAGAATGAAGTGGGGGCCTACCTGTTTCCGTCCGGAGAATTGAAGGTCGCCAGAAGTGTTGAAGGTCAATGGTCACCCGACAGATTTTCAGTGATCAAGACCCAGCCCGAACTGCTGGGGATTCTGAACAAGGCGCTGGAGGAGTTCCCGGTGGCCGAATTGCGCTCGATCCGTCTGAAGTGGCTGGGATCGGCGCTGCCTCAGCCGTCGCTCTGGGCGCGCATACCGCCGTGGGTATTCTGGGTGGTGTCCCTGGCGCTGCTGACCGGGCTGGTGTCGCTGACCTGGAGCAGTCGCCTCAAGGTGCAGATTCGCCAGCGGCAAAGGGCGCAAAGACAGCTCAATGATCAACTGGCCTTCAAGCACGCGCTGCTCGACGGTATCCCCAATCCGATCTATGTGCGCGATCTCAAAGGGCGCCTGATTTCCTGCAACCGCAGCTACGAGCAGAGTCTGGGCATCAGTTTCGAACAGATGAATGGCCGACGCCTCACGGACGTCAATCTGATTCCGCGTGCGTTGGCCGAGCAGATGCATACCGATTACCTCAATCTGCTGGAAAATCATCAGCCGGTCTTTTCCGATCGCACCATCGAACTGCCTGGCAAACGTATGGATGTCTGGCAATGGACGGTGCCTTTCTTCGCCGCCGATGGTCAGCTGCAGGGGCTGCTCGGCGGCTGGATCGATATCACCGAACGCAAGCAACTGGAACAGCAGCTTCAGGAAGCCATGCGACTGGCCGCTCAGGCCAACGAGGCAAAAAGCGCTTTTCTGGCCAGCATGAGCCATGAAATTCGTACGCCGATGGGGGCAATCATTGGCTTGCTGGAACTGGAATGCGAACAGGCCTTGCGCTTGGGCACGATGCCGTCGCAAGGCCTGCAAGTGGCTCACCGCTCGGCTACGGAGCTGGTCGCGCTGATTGGCGAAAGTCTTGATCTGGCCAGAATCGAAGCGGGCGGCATGCAGTTGTCACTGGCTGTCACCTCCCTGCAAGGGCTTTTCGACGGTGTGATCGAGCTTTTTTCCGCACAGGCTCGGGAAAAGGGGGTGGAGCTACGCCTGGAACTCTCCGCGCAGGCGCGCGGCGACTACTGGCTGGATCCCTTGAGGTTGCGTCAGGTGTTGCACAATGTGCTGGGCAACGCCTTGAAGTTCACCCGTCAAGGTGCGGTGGTCGTGAGGCTCGATGTGACCAGCGATTCGCCTGACTCCACGCATGTGCGCATTGGTATCCAGGACAGTGGCGAAGGTATCGATCCGCAGCGTCAGCAGCAGGTATTTCAACCTTTCACTCAGGCGAACGACGACACGGCCGCACACTACGGGGGCAGCGGGCTGGGGTTGAGCATCACCCGGCAACTGGTGGCGCTGATGAAGGGCGATATCAGCCTGCACAGCGAGCCGGGCAAGGGGACCCTGGTTACCATCGACCTGCCGTTGACCAGGGTGAGCGAGCCGGTTTTGCCAGCGGACGATGTGACGGATGCGCCTGTCGACACGCGTAGTCTTCATCTGTTGGTGGTCGATGACATGTCCGCCAATCGCCTGGTATTGACCCGCCAGCTGGAGTTTCTTGGCCATCAGGTAACGGCTGTCGAAGATGGCAAGGCGGCGTTGTCGAATTGGTGTGAAGGGGCGTTCGATGCGGTCATCACCGATTGCAATATGCCGGGTATCAGCGGCTACGCGTTGACCCAGGCCATTCGCCAGATCGAAGAGAAAGAGCAGCGTCAGCGCTGCCCGGTGATTGGCTGTACCGCCAACGCGATGAGTGACGAGGCGGCACGTTGCGAGCAGGCAGGCATGGACGGCCTGCTGATCAAGCCGCTGTCACTGGCGCGTCTGGCCCAAGAGCTGGCGGATCGGGTACGCGAGCCGACGTTCGACATCGGCACGCTGCAAGCCATGACTCAGGCCAACCCGCAACAAATGCAACGGTTGCTGAGCGAGTTATGGAAGAACCTCAGGCATGAGCACGCGTTGCTGGAGCCCGCAGTGTCGGCCAATGACTGGAAGACCCTGGGCGCCTGTCTGCATCGGCTCAAGGGCGCGGCGAGTCTGGTCGACGCTGTGCCGCTCGCCAAGGCGTGTGCCGCGCTGGACGACAGTGTACGGCTGCAGAGCGCAGCCAGGCTGGCCGAACGCTGGCAGGTACTGGAAGTGGCCATGACCGGTCTGCGCGCGGATATCGAATTGCAACTGGTGGCCGTGCCCGAGACCGCGGTGCCAGGCGCTTGAATCCTGCGGAAAACCTGTGGCGTGTTTAGGACATGTCCTATGGGGCGGGTCTGCGGGACGAGCTACAGTTAATGCTATCCCGGGCCGATGGCTCTGACTCCGCAGGCGTGATCGTGCACTCACTCAAGGTTCTTATTCTCGAAGACCATCCCTTCCAGCTGATGGCTCTGCATCAGATGCTCAACGCCAATCAAGTGTTCGATGTGCTGGTGGCCGACAGCGTCGAGGTCGCCAGGCTTTCCCTGCAAACCCGCGGTCCTGTCGACATCGCGATCTGCGACCTGCAGATGGAAGGGCCTGATGGTCTGGAACTGATCCGCTTCATGGCTGAGAACGGCCTGGCGCGAGCGCTGATCATTGTCAGCTGTTCCGCCGCCTGCGTGCTGGAAGGGGCCGCGCAGCTGGCGCTCGCCCAAGGTCTGAATGTTCTGGGGTATGTGCAGAAACCTGCTTCCGCCGGGGCATTGTACGAGCTGCTCGAGGCGTATGGGCCCGGCCGCTCGGACTGTATAGAGCAGGCATCGCCGGGCAGCGCGTTCAGAGCTCTTTCCGCCATCGAATTGTTTGACCCGACAGGCAGCGGACCGATAGACGTGGCGTCCATTGCCGAACAATGGATCACCTACTTTCAACCCAAGGTCAGTCTGCAGGGCGAGTTGCTGGGGGCCGAAGCGTTGGTTCGCTGGCAGCATCCGGTGTATGGCCTGCTGGCCCCCGGGCGATTCATCGAGGCCATCGAGGCTGAAGGGCTGACCGTTGCGTTGACCTGGCGGGTGCTGGATCAGGCCCTGCAGTTCTCTGCGCAGGTCATGCGCGAGCAGGGCGAGCCGCTGTCGGTTGCCGTCAACATTGATCCACAAGTGCTGCAACAACTGGATTTCGCCGAGCAGATCACGCAGGCGCTTGCCCGTCATGGCGTGCCGGCCACCGCGCTGACCCTGGAAATTATCGAGCAGGACGCCGCACGGCCGGAAACCTGGCAGCTCGAAGGCCTGCTGAGGTTGTGCATGCAGGGTTGCAAGTTGTCCATCGATGACTTTGGCATGGGCGCTTCGAATATGGACCGGCTTCTGCAATTACCTTTCAGCGAACTGAAAATACCGACCGAGTTCGTGCGCGGCATGGCCGACGACGCGCGTAAATCGGCGGTAGTGGCCGGTGCCTTGCTCATGGCGCAGCGGCTGTCGATGTCGGTCGTGGTTGAAGGGGTCGAGACGATTGAAGACGTCCACAGTCTGCTGGCGCTGGGCGATCCGGCCATTCAAGGGTATTTCATTGCGCGCCCGATGCCTGCCTCGGCGTTCATGCGCTGGATGGCTGAGCATGATAGCAGCCACCTGCACGCCGTTTCGAAGGACGACCGGCCTCAGGACATGCCGCTTTCCTGCAAATAAATGAACAGGGCTGCGTCATTGGCCAGTCCGAGCTTGCGCATGGCGGCGACTTTCTGGGCGCTGACGGTCTGTTTGCTGCGATTGAGTTGCGCAGCGATCTGGCCAACCGTATGGCCGGCCGAGAGCAGGCGTAACACCTCAAGTTCCCGCGGCGACAAGCGATCTGCCGGCACAAGTGTGTCGTGTCCGTGCTGCCGGGCCTCTCTGAGTACCCTGCGTACGGATTGGGCGACGAAAAGCTCACCGCGCCTGACCCCCTGGATGGCAGCAGGCAGTTCTCCGGCAAGGCTGGCCTTGCTCAACAGACCCCGGACATCCAGGTCAAGCATGGACTGAAACAGTCCGGCATTGCTCAGGGTCGTGACAACGATCACCGGCAGCGCCGGAAAGTCCCGGCGGATGCGCTGCAGCAGACGCAGGCCATCGTTCTGCCGTTCAACGGGCATCATGAAGTCAGTCACCAGCACATCGCAGGCGTGGCGTTCGAGTACCTGAAGCAGTTCGTCCGGATTGCAGGCCTCGGCGACGACGCTGGCCAGATTGTTCTGCTCCAGTACGACCCGCAGGCCGATGAGAAAAATCGGGTGGTCATCAGCCACGATGACCCGCAACGGGCGATCAGCGGAATCGCTCAAGAGGTGGCTCCGTGAAAAAGGCTATACGGGTATTGCATGCGATAGAGGTGTTTAACGCAGTGATCAAGAGCATAGGCACCTTGTAGGACGCGTAGCGGAATTATGTTGGATTCTTCCTACAAGCTGACTTTCTGTTGTCATCGGCGTCCGGTTTTTTCCTTGTCACATTCAACAGGCATGCTCGAAATGACAGACAGGTGCTGCGATCTGGCGATAGAAAGAACTTTCTGCTGTCGCCGATGGTCATTGGTTAGCACCTTTGCATTCAAACTGTTGAGTGGTGATCCGGATGGAAAATATCAGCTTACTGCTAAGCGAAGCGCTGGCTCCCTATCAGGCCAGTATTGGCCCGGCCGGTTCTCGGGGCGAACGTCTGGTGACTCTGAAAGATAAAGCGGGCACCTGTGTGATCGAGCGCGCATTCGGCGCTGATCAGCTGAGCGACAAGCGTCAGCTCACCGACGTGGTAGACGGCCTGCGCCGCGATCTGATGGTTGCCGAGGGTCGAATCGAACCCTGTGTCATCGCTGCCATGCGCAATGCTGCAATCAGTCGCACGTTTGTCGGCACCCCATCATTTGCTTAACAGTTGCTTAACCGGCGACAACGATTCTGGAACCTGACGGGTTCTATGCACTCCTATCCATTACGTCAGACTTGATCATTGTGCTCCGGTGATCAAGGGCTGACGTACTGACCAGCATGGTCATGTTTACCCCGGGCAGGTCCCCCTCTGCCCGGGGTTTCTTTTGTCCGCTCATTCCTTGTCCAGCAGCGCCTTGACGTCCTCCAGGTAGCTGGCCCGTTGCGCGGGTTCCAGCCACTGCGCATAAAAGCCCATCAGGCTGGTTTCGCGCAGCACGCGCATCTCGCGGTTGATCAGCGCAATGGCCTGCTGGCCTTTGGGTGAGTTGCTGCAACTGACATAGACGAACTGGTATGCAGGGTTGCCCTTGATCGGCAAGAAGGCCAGCTCCTCGGGCCTTATGCCTTGTTGCATGGCGTGATAGCGCGCTTCCGGCCAGAAGCTGATAAAGGCCTGCAGACGCTCCAGACGCTCCATTTGCAGCAGGCTGCCGACGGCATCGTTACCGTAGTGCGGCACAAGGACGTCTTCATCGACGTCGTGCAACGTGTGGTCGATCACTTCTCCATAGCTGCGTTCGGCAACGATGCCCAATTTGATCTTCCGGCTGGCCATCAACGCCGCCACGTCGATTTTTCCGTCTTCTACGTAGGGCTCGAACTTCGACATCTCCTCCTTGCGTACAATCAGACCGCTGCTCAGTACCGCACCGATCGGTATGGAAAAAAGCAGGGTTCTGGCTCTTTCTGCCGTCCACAGCATGGTGGGATCACAACTGAGAGACGTCTCGTCGCTCAGCATTTGCAGAGCCCTGGCGCGGTTGACCCGCATCAGCACGTGATCGTATTCGGGCATTTGCGCAGTCAGCAATGGCATGAGCTGATCAATTGCACCTTGCCCGCGCATGGCACCGGAAAAAATCGTCGAAGGGGGGATGTCGCGCATCAGCCAGGTCAGCGTCTCCCTGGCCTGGCTGACGCACGACGTGGCAGCCAGCGACAGGGCGAGCATCAATCGAGCCGTTGTGCAGTGCGAGGCAGGAAGGGGCATTCGCGGGTGTCATCCTCGAAAAGGGTTCAACGGTCTGAGGTAGGGGTGGCAGCTCTTTGAACGGCGCTGCGCCAGTGGCGTCACATTCAGGTGCCCCGGTTGGGAGTCCGGGTGCTCGCTGCAGATCGTCTTTAGCACAGATATGTATCAGAAATTTGTTTCAAACTATCGATTTTTGTTCGTCCTGCAAATGAGGGGGGCAAACACACCCTTGCGCGAGCAAGTTCGTTCACAGGCCCGGCATCGGGTAGACTTGCCGTCTTCCCTCCAGACTCTAGAAGCCCGTTCATGGCCCAGCCGTCCACGACCTACAAATTCGAACTCAATCTCACCGACCTTGATCGCGGCGTGTACGAGAGCGTCAAGCAGACCATTGCCCGCCATCCTTCGGAAACCGAAGAGCGCATGACTGTGCGTCTGCTGGCCTATGCCTTCTGGTACAACGAACAGTTGTCGTTCGGTCGTGGCCTGTCAGATGTGGACGAACCCGCACTGTGGGAAAAAAGCCTGGATGACCGGGTTCTGCACTGGATCGAAGTGGGGCAGCCGGATGCCGACCGGCTGACCTGGTGCTCGCGCCGTACCGAACGCACCAGCCTGCTGGCCTATGGCAGCTTGCGCGTCTGGGAAGGCAAGGTCATCCCGGCGATCAAGAACCTGAAAAACGTCAATATCGCCGCCGTCCCGCAGGAAGTGCTGGAAGTGCTGGCCAAAGACATGCCGCGGGTCATCAAGTGGGATGTGATGATCAGTGAAGGGACGGTGTTCGTCACTGACGACCGTGGCCAGCACGAGGTCCAGTTGCAATGGCTTGCGGGCGAGCGCGGCTGACAGCCGCCGGTTCCGTTCGAAAAACATTCATCGACACTGCACAGAGAATCAGCTGACCCGCATGCGCATCGAACCTCGTCCATTGCCCGACACCTTGCCGTTCCTTGGCGACCTGCCGCCCTTGCTCACCCGTCTGTACGCAGCACGAGGTGTGGCCTGCGAGGCTGAACTGGACAAAAGCCTGGCGCGGCTGATCCCTTATCAGCAACTCAAGGGGATCGATGCGGCAGTAGACCTGCTGGTCACTGCGCTGCGTGAGGGCCAGCGCATGTTGATCGTCGGCGATTTCGACGCCGATGGCGCGACCGCCAGCACCGTGGGTGTTCTGGGACTGCGTCTGCTGGGCGCAGTGCATGTGGATTATCTGGTGCCCAACCGGTTTGAATATGGCTACGGCCTTACGCCGGAAATCGTCGAAGTGGCATTGCAGCGCGAACCTCAGCTGTTGATCACCGTGGATAACGGCATTTCGAGCGTCGAGGGTGTAGCAGCGGCCAAGGCGGCCGGCTTGCAGGTACTGGTGACCGATCACCATTTGCCTGGGCATGAGCTTCCGGCCGCAGACGCCATCGTCAACCCGAATCAGCCAGGCTGTACCTTTCCCAGCAAGTCGCTGGCCGGTGTCGGGGTCATTTTCTACGTACTGATGGCCTTGCGGGCGCGTCTGCGCGAGACCGGCTGGTTCGAGAGCAATCAGCGTGCCCAGCCCAATCTGGGCGAGCTTCTGGATTTGGTCGCGCTGGGCAGTGTGGCCGATGTGGTGCCGCTGGACGCCAACAACCGCATTCTGGTCCATCAGGGGCTGATGCGTATCCGTGCCGGGCGTGCCAGACCGGGGCTGCGCGCCATTCTCGAAGTGGCACGACGTGAACCTTCGCGCATCACCTCCACCGACCTGGGGTTCATTCTCGGGCCACGCCTGAACGCGGCAGGGCGCCTGGATGACATGAGCCTGGGCATCGAATGCCTGCTCTGCGACGACCCGACACTGGCGCGGGAAATGGCCGTGCAACTGGATGAGTTGAACCAGGATCGCAAATCCATCGAGCAGGGCATGCAGCGTGAAGCACTCGCCCAGCTCAAGGACCTGCCGCTGGAGTCGATGCCGTTTGGCCTCTGCCTGTTCGATGCCGAATGGCACCAGGGTGTCATCGGCATCCTCGCTTCGCGTCTCAAGGAGCGTTACCACCGCCCGACCATCGCGTTCGCCAGCGCCGGGGAGGGCGTGCTCAAAGGCTCGGCCCGCTCGGTGCCAGGGTTTCACATTCGCGACGCGCTGGACGCCGTGGCGGCCAGTCATCCGCACCTGATCAGCAAGTTCGGCGGCCACGCGATGGCGGCAGGTCTTTCGCTGCCTGAAGAGAACTTCCCGGCATTTGCCGCAGCGTTCGACCAGGAGGTGCGTCGTCAGCTCGATGAGCAGGACCTGACCGGGCGTTTGCTGTCCGACGGCTCGCTGGCCGTCGAGGAGTTTCATCTGGAGCTGGCCCGTGCACTGCGCAATGCCGGTCCCTGGGGGCAGCACTTCCCGGAGCCTTTGTTCCACGGCGTGTTTCAGCTGGTCGAGCAACGGGTGGTGGGCGAGCGTCATTTGAAGATGGTGCTCAAGACCGAATGCGGCAGCGTCAAGCTCGATGGCATTGCGTTCGGCGTCGACCGGGATATCTGGCCCAATCCGAATATCCGCTGGGTCGAGCTGGCCTACAAACTCGATCTCAACGAGTTTCGCGGTAACGAAACCGTGCAATTGATGGTGGTGCATATCGCGCCACGCTGACGATAGCAGGAACCCCTCTCGCTAACGGGGTGTCGACACTACACGGTCTGTCAAACCTGTTCTTTGAATGAACGGAACCTGGACACCTGAATTTTCATTACGAGAGGTTGCCATGAGCCTGCTGCTTGAACCCTATACCCTGCGTCAATTGACCCTTCGCAATCGCATTGCCGTATCGCCGATGTGCCAGTATTCCAGTGTCGACGGCCTGGCCAACGACTGGCACCTGGTTCACCTGGGCAGTCGTGCTGTCGGCGGTGCCGGCCTGGTCATCACCGAAGCAATGGCGGTGACGCCGGACGGCCGCATCACTCCCGAAGACCTCGGGCTGTGGAATGACGAGCAGATCGAACCGCTGCAACGTATCACCCGCTTCATCAACGCTCAGGGCGCGGTTGCCGGCGTCCAGCTGGCGCATGCCGGCCGCAAGGCCAGCACCTGGCGCCCGTGGCTTGGCAAGCACGGCAGTATCTCCCTCAATGAAGGTGGCTGGACGCCGGTCGGGCCTTCGGCGATCGCCTTCGATCCGCAGCACACTGCCCCTGTGCAATTGAGCGAGACGCAGATCCAGGAGTTGATCAAGGCGTTTGTCGATTCCGCACGGCGTGCCCTGGAGGCAGGCTTCAAAGTTGTGGAAATCCACGCTGCCCATGGCTATTTGCTGCATCAGTTCCTGTCGCCCCTGAGCAACCAGCGCACCGACGAGTATGGCGGTTCATTCGAGAACCGCATTCGCTTTACGCTGCAAGTCACCGAAGCCGTGCGTGCGGTGTGGCCTGCAGAGCTGCCAGTGTTCGTTCGCGTGTCCGCCACCGACTGGGTGGAAGACGGCTGGAACGCCGATGAAACGGTCGAGCTGGCGCGTCGGTTGAAAGCCATCGGGACCGATCTGATCGATGTATCGTCAGGCGGTACGTCAGCCAAGGCGGAAATTCCGGTCGGCCCAGGCTACCAGACGCGCTTTGCCGAGCGGGTTCGCAAGGAGTCCGAGATCGCAACGGGCACGGTGGGCATGATTACCGATCCGGCGCAGGCAGAGCACATTCTGCGCACCGGGCAGGCCGATATCATCCTGCTGGCGCGTGAGCTGCTGCGTGATCCGTACTGGCCGCTGCGTGCCGATGAAGACCTGGGTGGGCGCCTGGCAACCTGGCCTGCGCAGTACCAGCGCGCCACACACCGTGATCAGCCGATTCATGAGTCAGATCTGCGCGACTGATCGCCAGTCGGCTCACGGATAGCAATACCCGAAAAATGAGCGCCGTAGGGCGCTCATTTTTTGTTACTCGCCTTCCAGCAGCTCGGTGACGCGGCCGATCAGTTCGGCAATCGCAAAGGGCTTGGGCAGCACGTGCATGCCCGGCTCCAGCGTGTCATGCGCCAACGCGGCGTTTTCAGCATAACCGGTCACAAACAGGATTTTCAGGTCGGGCCGGACATCCCGCGCCGCGTCTGCGACCTGCCGACCGTTCATGCCGCCCGGCAGACCGACGTCGGTGATCAGCAGGTCGATGGCCGCCTTGGACTGCAGAATGGTCAGCGCATCGGCGCCTCGTTCAGCCTGCAAAACAATATAGCCAAGGTCTTCGAGCAACTCCGTGATGAGCAAGCGCACGGCGGGCTCGTCATCGACCACCAGAATGGTTTCGTCGCCGGTGCTGGAGGCGGGGACTTGCAGCGGGCTGTCATCGAAGGCCACTGTTTCAGCTTCGCCTTCGTGCATCGGCAGCAGAATGCTGACTTTCGAACCCTCGCCAACCTTTGACGTGATGTAGACGCCGCCACCTGACTGCCGTGCAAAACCGTAAATCATCGACAACCCCAGTCCGGTGCCCATGCCTGTCGGTTTGGTGGTGAAGAACGGGTCGAAGGCCCTCGCCATGACGTCGTTGCTCATGCCCGTGCCGGAGTCGCTGACGGACAGTTCCACATAGCGGCCTGCAGGCAACTGATACCGGGTCGCCGTGACTGCAGTCAGGTGACGGTTGCCCGTCTGGATCAGCAGCTTTCCGCCATCGGGCATGGCGTCCTTGGCGTTGATGCACAGGTTGAGCAGTGAATTTTCCAGTTGATGCGGGTCAACCAGGGTCGCCCACAGCCCGCGTGAGGCATTGACCTGCATATCGATGGCCGGACCTACGGTGCGTCGGATCAGCTCGTCCATGCCCGCGACCAGCAGGTCGATATCGGTAGCCTTGGGCGCCAGTGTCTGACGGCGCGAAAATGCCAGCAGTCGATGTGTCAGGGATGCCGCGCGTCGCGAGCCTTCCAGTGCGGCGTTGATGTAGCGGTCCAGCTCTGTGAAGCGTTCCTGTCTGATCCTCGACAGGAGCAGCTCCATGTTGCCGGTCACGCCCATCAGCAGGTTGTTGAAGTCATGAGCCAGACCGCCGGTCAATTGCCCGACCGCTTCCATTTTCTGCGATTGAATCAAGGCCTCTTCGGCGATACGCAGTGCCTTGATGCGGTCCTTTTCGTGGGTCAGGTGTTTGCCCAGCGCAAAAATGATTCCATTGCCGGGTGCCGCGGTCCAGCCGAACCAGTGATAGCTGCCGTCGACGTGCTGATAACGATTTTCAAACAGCGGCAGCACATGGTTGATGGTGTGTTTCAGAGCATTCTGGGTGCCGCTGACATCATCCGGATGCAGCAGGGTCATGATGGAGGTGCCCAGCAGCTCGTGTTCCGGGTGGCCCAGCAGCGCTGTCCAGGCCGGGTTTACCCGCAGAAAGATACCGTTGAAATCGAGTATCGCCAGCGGGTCCGGAGATATCTCCCAAAACGTGTCCAGCTCCAGCGTGCGTTGCTCCAGTCTGGCGGTCTGCTGTCGTTCCAGGCTGACCAGGTCATCGATCAGTTTCAGGCGTTTGCGTTCGCTATCCTGCAGCGCCTGCTGGTTGAGGACATGCGCGGTGGTTTCGTTGGTGATGCAGAACATGCCGACAACCACGCCGTGTTCGTCGATTACCGGTGAAAACGAAAATGACCACCATGTCTGTTCGACCTCGCCGTAGCGTGCCATGGTCAGCGGCATATCCGTGTAGCGGCAGGGCTTGCCGGCAAACGCATCGATCACCAGCGGCGCGACCTGATCCCAGACGTCAGCCCACAGATCCGGAATGAGTGCGCCGATAGCGTTGTCCTTGCGCGGGCCGAGAATCGGCGTATAGGCGTCATTGTGGAAAAACACCAGATCCGGCCCCCAGAGCAGGTACATGGACTCCGGGGAATTGAGGATCAGATTCAGGGTGTTTTTCAGCGATACCGGCCAGTGCTCGATCGGTCCGAGTGAAGTCTGGCTCCAGTCCCTGGATCGGATAATCCCGGCGGCCTTGCCGTGAGCGGTCGGGAAACCAGTGGGCGATATCACTTCGGACAAGCTCCTGAAAATCTGCATGGAGGGGCAGTGGCATTCATATGAATATGGATGTGTGTTCGATCAGTCCAGGAAAGAGGCTGCGTACCTGACTTTACCTGCAGCCTGTCCTTATTGACTCTTTGCCACAGGCGCGGGTTGCACGCATTTCGCCGATAAGCGGGGCAGATTGACGAACGGGTATCGGTGCAACTCCGTAACATCCGGAAGCACACCGGTAAGGGCCTGGCAGTGACTTCTCTTCAACTTGTTGGTCAATCACTCATCTGACAAACCTTGTAGGAGGCTTCCTGTGAATACGCGTGGTTTACTCGATCAATTGCTCAAGTCCGGACAAAGCATGTTGCAGGACAAGAACAAAGGCAAATCCGGCAAGCAATCGTCGGGCGGCGATTCACTGATCAATGGCCTCGGCAGCCTGCTTGGCGGTGGTAAAGGGCAGGGCGCTTCCCAGAATGGGCTGGGTGGTCTGTTGTCCGGCGCCGGCGGTGGTGCGCTGGCCGCAGGTGCCATGAGCCTTCTGCGTGGCAAACGCACACGCGGGATGGGCGGCAAGGCGTTGACCTACGGAGGCTTGGCGGCGCTGGGGGTATTGGCTTACAAAGCTTACAACAACTGGCAGGCCAGTCAGGGGCTCGCCGCTCAGCGCGAACCACAAACCATCGACCGGCTGCCCGAGGCTGAAGCCGAGCAGCATAGCCAGGCAATCCTGCGTGCACTGGTCGCCGCCGCGAAGGCCGATGGCCATGTCGATGAGCGTGAGCGCGAACTGATCGAAGGTGAGTTCACCAAGCTGGATAGTGATCATTCACTTCAGCAGTGGCTTCACGCCGAGCTGAACAAGCCGCTGGACCCGGCAGAGGTGGCACGGGCCGCGACCACGCCGGAAATGGCGGCAGAGATGTACATCGCCAGTGTAATGCTGGTGGATGAAGAGCATTTCATGGAACGCGCCTACCTCGATGAGTTGGCGCGTCAGTTGAAGCTGGAACCCGGCCTCAAGACCGAGCTTGAAGGCCAGGTGCGGAACGCTCAGTGAACTGACGCTTCCAGCAGCGGGTTGCCTGACACGCCTTGTGTCAGGCAACCCGCTCGATCAGTGATGTTCTATTCCTTCAGCGTTGGTCAGCTCCCTGATCAGCGCTGTCTGCTGCTCCTTGAACCTGGCTTCGAACTCTAGAATCCGTCCTTCGTATTCCGGATCTTCGAGGCTGATATTGCGTTGCTCGAACTCGTCGGTGAGTTGGTTCAGTTCAGTCCTGTAGGTGCGTTCGAGTGTTTCGAAGCGTCCAGCATGGATTTCGCGCAGGTAACTGATCCAGTAATCCTGCTGCTGGGCAAAACGCAGGAAGGGCTCGCCGCGTTCGCCGTTTTGCACGCGAAGCAGTGCCGCGTCGAATTCCCCCGGCCTGATGGCGGCGTGGGCCTGGTACAGCATGCCTTCCGGCGGCACGGGCAAGTCCAGCGCGCTGGCCCAGTGCGTGCGATACGCCAGACGTACCTCGGCTTCATCACGGCTGCCGGTCTGTTCGCGGGCTGCGGCATCCAGCTCGGACAGGCGATACAGCCGGACGGTCAGTCGATACAACAGCGCACCGCGCTGCTCCGCGACGACGTCCTGCAACGACTGCCGGATGAACACCAGCACTTCCATCTGGTTGAACTCCAGAAGGATGCCGTCCGGGCAGGTGTGGTTGTCACGAAACAGCCTGAGCGGTTCTTCGGCAATAGCGTTGAGGGTCAGTCCGAGTTGCGGGTCCTGACTCACCGTGACCAGTACCCGCCAGACGCGCTCGCGCAGCGCTGCACGGCTGGTGATGTTGCGATAATCGGCGCTGTGACGGAGCGAGTCGATCAGGTCGAGCAGGTTGCGGGTCTGCTCGCGGGCCTCCAACTGCTCCCAGATCTCGCGCCGCCCGGCGCTCAACGGGTTGCTGTCGTCCAGCCAGGGCTCGACGGTGACGGGTTCCGGAGTCGATGCCCGGCTGTCCTCTGAGGACAGGTACTCTGAATACGATGAGTCCGAGTCATGGTTTTCCGTCCAGTCCATCGCGCTGAGCTCGGGCGGCAGGTCCATGTCGAAGGTGAAAGAACGTCCATAACGCTCTGAAAAATGCGCCTGCCGCATGGTGTCTTCGGAAAGCGGATTGTTCAGCAGGCTTATTTCCGTGTGCGCAAACTCGCTGCCGGGATTGGCGAGTATGTGCTCTGGCAATTCGCTGATCAGATTACCCTCCAGCAAGAGTGTCCTGATTTGCGCTGGAACCATGCTCTCTGTCCAGGCTGGCCATTCGACCAGTCCGGCATTGTTCAGTGACAGCCAGTTGAGTGCAGTGCCACTGAGGCTGGTCAGGTCGCTGATGGCGCCTATCCGGTTGCCATCCAGCTCCAGTCGTTCAAGCGTCGCAATCCGGCTGAAGAAATCGATGTGCTGTTGCTCTACCAGCATTCCCTGATCCATCAGCGATAGCGAACGAAGTGATCGAAGCTCGAGCAGCGCCGGTGGCAGTTGCAGCAGGGGGGCGACATGTCCGCTTATTTCCAGTGAGGTCAGATCAGTCATGCGGCGCAACAGTTGATCCAGATCAGAGGCCGTGCCGGTTATTCGGCTCAGGTGCAGATAGCGTACCTGGCGATAAAAGAAATCAGGCAGCTGTCGCGGAAAGTCGATCAATGCGATGTCTGCAAGGCGCAGGGGGCTATGGAGCTGCCCCAGGCTGAAATTTCGCCAGTGATCGATCAGTATCCTGCCGATTTGCTGGCGTGATTCGATGGTCTGCTCGCTCGGTACGGCCATCGAGCCGGAGGCATGCGTCCATTGATCAACGGCGGCAAATAATTCGGCACCTTCGTTCAGTTGCCTGTTTACAGCGGCCTGCACGGCAACCGGAGTGTCCATGACAAAACTGAAGGAACTGCCGGCTACCGCTTCATTGATACGTGCGTGTATTGCGGTGTGTCGGGACAGGATATTGCCGCGCAAGTCAATCAAGGTCCGGTGCTCAGGGCTGGGAGGATTGTCAAGGATCCACCCGGGCAGTTCCGTCAGGTTGTTGTGAGCCACCGACAGCTCACGAATGTTGTTCGGAATGATGTCGGTCAGCCAGGACGGCCAGCGGTTCATGCCAACCCGCTCCAGCACCAGCCGATCAAGGTGCAGCCAGCTCAGGTCCATGGGCAGCACACTGACCAGTCGATTGCCACTGAGGTTCAGCATCCTGAGGCCCGGCATGCTGCGCAGGTGGTCCATCTGCGCCTGATCCAGAAAAATCTCCTGGTTGATCAGCGCCAGTTCGGTCAGTTGGGGCAGCACACGGGACACTTGCTGAGGCAGGTTGAGAAAGACCGAGGTCTCGGGGGCCAGTCCGGCGGCTGGCTCACTGATCAGGTTCAGTGCGCGGGTATGCGGGAAACGTTGCAGGAAGGCTCCAAGTTCGGCGCTGTTGGTCGACTGCCGGGGCAGGTTTATGCCGGCAGGCGTCAGGTCAATTGCACCGGGGCGTGCTCTGGGCTCGACCGATATGTTTTCCAGGTGCAGCGCGGTAACGCGATTGAAGACGAAGTCCGGCAGATGGTGCGGAAAGTCACTCAGCGAGACATGTTGCAGGCTTAGCGGCTCAAGCGTCCGTCCTATCTCGGGCAGGTTGTTGAGGCGCCAGTGGCTCCAGATCGCTTCGTTGATGCGCACGCGACTGTCCATATGAGCCTGAGTCATGGGCGGCATTGACACGGATTCATAGGTCCAGGCGTCGAGACTTGCGCGCAACAGCATTTGCTCGTGCAGCAGGTCGTTGAGTCGCGCATCGATGGTTCTGTTGTCCCAGCCAGTGTGGCGCAGGCGGCCGAGGATCTCTTCGGGAAACGCGTCCTCCAGCTCAAGCATGCGGATCTTGTCCAGCAGGCTCTCGTCGGTCATGTGCCAGTCGACCCTGCCGCTACCGCTCAGGGGGTAGCCAAGGCGACCGTCAGCCAGGCGCATGGGGGATCTGCTGCCTGGCTTGATCGCCTGCATGTTCAGCAATGGCGCGAGGTGCTGGCGGGGCAGGGGGTTGTCCTGGATCAGCGTTGCCAGCGCCTGACCCTGCCCGGTGTGGGCAAAGCCCAACTGGTTGCGTTCGGCATCGGGCAGGGCGTGCAGCACGGACGAGTACAGATCGTCCAGCCCGTGCAGGTGCTGGTCGTCAGCATCACGGGTCTCGTAACGATTGCCGTCCTTGATCAGTACTTTGCGTACAGGCGCATCCTCGGGACCGATGCTGTCGATCAGCCGGCCACCGAAATACCGGTCATGGACCTCCAGCCTGACCTGTGCAGGCCATTGCGGCAGGGCTTCAAGGCTGTGCAACGCAAGACAGTCGGTATCGGCGCTGGAGACCGAGGTCAGATAAAGCCCTTCATAGGCCCGCGCCAGTCTCACCTGCTGTAAATAGGCGCTGGCCTCTTCGGCAACGGGCAGCGGCACCCGGCGCTCCGTCGTCAGTTGCAGCCGCTCTGCCGGCAAGGCGTGGCTGGCCAGTTCCTCGGCAACCAACGGTGGCAGGCCGGGAAATGCCTTCTGCAGGGTCTGCACGCCGTCAGCCTCGGCGACGCTCAATGCGCGGTAACGGGATTCGAACAGCCAGCCTCGGGTGGCTCGGGCGCGTGCCGCCAATTGCGCCCGTAGTGTGATCAGTCGCGGTGACATGCCGAGCTGACCCGCGCCGAACTCTTCGTTGAGCAGGGTGCGTATTTCGTTGTTGCCGAGCTTTTCCAGCACCTGGCGCAGGGCATCCGGCTGGTCGGCACGCACCGTGATGTCGAGGCTGGCAGCCGCCACCGGATGAGAGGCCGGGGCGAATGTCTGAAGCGTGTGGCCCTCGGCATCCACCAGGACCAGCGCGCGATTGCCCGGCCAGCCACGGTCCTGGCTCAGCAGTTCAAGTTGAAGGGGGGACGCTGCGTTTATATCGTTGGCTTCGAGCTGCTCGATGAAATGCTCGATCTCCTGGTCCAGCCTGAACCGGCGCGCCGTGTCCTCAAGCAATGCCGGAGGGCGACGCTGATCGGCCAGTGCCTCGCGCATCACCGATTCAGGCGTGTTGCTGACGTTGACGATGCGCCTGGCGGTGCTGTCGGAAAACGTATCGCTGGAATAGCCCAGCCGTCGAAACAAGGTCAGGCCTTCCATCTCCAGCGGCTGATCGAGCTCATGCAGCCATGCTCCGGCGCCGTTGTGTCGCAAGGCGGGCCGATAGCTGTCGGCGCGGGTCGGGTGCTCGATCAGGTAGCCGTTCCCGGTCGTGGCAGGACTGACGGAATAGATGCGTCCTTCAAGTGGCAACCATTGTTTGCCTTGCCAAGTGTACAGGCCCGTGGCATCGGACTGCAGATCCTTGGGCAGGACGATGTCATGGGCAAAGGGCGTCAGATCAGGCTTCCACAGGCGTGTCGTGCCGCCTGGTAAATCCACGGGCTTGAGGCCTTGGACGAACTCGGGCGCCTGTACCGCAGGGATGCCTGTTGCGCCCGTCGACGCAGCACCAAGGGCCGATATCAGCGCAACGTTCTCGATCACATCGAACAGGTAGGCGAACGCCTGTCGTTTCTCGTCCCTGGCCCAGCTCTCCATGCCCTCATACACTTCGTGAACCAGCTGAATGGCGGTGACGGCCATCATCACTTCGCCCAATACCGGAACGACGAAGCCTGCGATATTCAAGACGTCGAAGGCGGTGTCCATGAAGTACTGCACCCGCTCATCGAAGGTCTTCTGGTCCTGTGCCGCAGTCGGCACACCATGAAACAGTGCGTCGTTGCGCAAGGCTGCGCATTTGCGCTCATGCAGGTTGTCCAGCAGCGGGCCTTGCAGCACGGTTTCTCTCAGGTCGAGCCGGGCGTTTCGGTCCGCTTCACGCTCCAGCCACTGACGTTCGAAAATGCCGCCTTTCTTGACTTTGGGGTACAGGCGTTCGGACAACTTTTCAAACAAGGCACTTCGATGGCGCGCAGGTACGAAGCGCATGAAGAAGTTCAGGTAGCCGTTGATGAACATCCGCTCACGCAACGCATTTATGAAGACTTCGACCGAGTCGTATTCCTTCAGCGGCGCAACGGGGTCATCCGGGATATACACCACGATCCTTTCTGCCTGAGTGGCAATATCCCGGTCCTTGCCAATCACCAGAAGACCGGTTAGTTCGATATCGCCCAGGCACAGTACGCTGCAGTTGACCGGCCTGTTATCAAGTCGGACATGTTGCTTGCCGTCGAGAAACTCCAGTAATGCGCTTTGCAAATCCGGGCCGATCTGCTGTTGCAGGGAGGCCATCTGCAACTGCAGCCGGATCGACGATGCCTCCAGTTGCATGAAGCTCTGGCGCAGTCTGGATGCCGCAGCGTCTGCAGTTTCGTCGGGGCTCGAAGGCCTGCTGAAGACGGCCTGGATATGCGCCTGATATTGGCCGCCCAGGTCCAGCTCACGGCACAGCGCCGCAAAGCCGGTCGGGGAGAGCGGCAGGGACTTTCCGCTGATCTGTGGGCCGATGATTTCAAACGAAGAAAACACCTGGGCCTTGAGGCCGGTGCTGGAATCCATTGCGCCCGGAACTGTTTCCCAGGCTTCGAAGTTCTGCAACGCGGCCTTGAGCAGGCTCTGGGTCGCGGCCTTCAGGGCAATGTTTGCCTGCGTTAGCGGGTCTCTGGATGCCGTATTGAATGATTGGTCGACCCGCGCACGACTGGCATGGAACAGCCAGGTGTCGGCGACGTCCACCTGCAGTCCGAAGCGATCCTTGATGGCGGCTGTCAGCAGGGGCCTTGCGAAGTCCTCCAGCGTCGACAGGCGATCCAGCGTCGGACGAACCTGTTGCTCGTACTCGCGGTGCTCGGCGTACAGGCGCTGCAGCTCGGCGAGCTGATCAGGGTTGGACTTGCGTGCGCTCGCCAGCCATTGCACGGGGCGCCGCGAAGCCTTGCGCAAGGCTGCATGGGTCGCCGGCTCGGCCTGAAGCAGCCACTCGGGGGATTTGTCTTTTATCAGTTGCAGATGCGGGAGTGCAGGAGCCTTGCCCGACGGAGATAGATCCAGCATTTAAGTGCCTTGTCGTGAATGAACAGGCGACAAAGCTTACGGCCGCGACTTGCCGTGCAAGTGCTAACTATCTATGTACTCCCGCTGTTTCTGAAGACCGTTGCTCAAGTAGTGGTGGCGATGGCCGACAAGACATGAAGCGGGACGAAAGAGTGGCGATCGATAGCGGCCGTGACTTCGTTCTGTATTACCCATGTAACGTTTTACGGCTGGGCTATACTCACGCCGTTTGGGCCGTCCGTCGGTCCGCTTCTTGAACACGGCCCGACGCCGTCGTTGAACTCTTGAGGGCTGACTGTGAAGAACTGGACCTTGCGCCAACGGATTCTGGCGAGTTTCGCCGTCATCATCGCAATCATGCTACTGATGGTCGTTGTATCTTATTCACGGTTGTTGTCCATCGAGTCCAGCGAGGAAGATGTGCGTCTCGATGCGTTGCCCGGCGTCTACTACAGCACCCTGGTGCGCAGTGCCTGGGGCGAGAGTTACATCCGCACGCTGGAGCTGATTGCCGAAGGGCAGGGGCGGCCGCTGACCAAGCAGGAAAAGGATCAGTTCAAGGGGTTTGAAGACGCCCTTCAGTCGCAGATGGACGGCTACAAGAAATCCATCTTCGATGACACGGACAGGGCCAGCTTCGCGGTGTTCGAAAAGCGCCGCGAGGTCTATTCGCGCATGCTTGCCGACGTTCACGCCAAGTACGAACGCGGTGATTATGCGGGCGCTCGCGATGAGTTTTACAACGAGCTCAATCCGGTCTGGAGCGAGGGCCGTCTGCAGCTCAGAGACCTGATCGTTGCCAACAAGCAACTGGCTGACCAGTCCACCACCAATATCGTCAACGCTGTGCTGGGTGCCAAGATCAGCATGGTGCTCTCTCTGCTGATCGCGGTCATGGCGGCGGCGGCCTGCGGGCTGCTGCTGATGCGCTCGATCACCTCTCCGATGCAGATGATCGTGAGTATTCTGGACGTCATGCGCAAGGGCGATCTGAGTACCCGGCTGAACCTGTCGCGCAAGGACGAGTTCAATGCGGTCGAGACCGGCTTCAACGACATGGTCTCCGAGCTCACCGCGCTGGTAGCGCAGGCGCAGCGCTCTTCGGTACAGGTCACGACCTCGGTCACCGAGATCGCTGCAACGTCCCGCCAGCAGCAGGCTACCGCCACCGAGACCGCGGCAACCACCACCGAGATCGGCGCGACGTCGCGGGAAATCGCCGCCACTTCGCGGGACCTGGTGCGGACCATGACCGAAGTCACTTCGGCGGCAGACCAGGCTTCGGTGCTCGCCGGTTCCGGCCAGCAGGGCCTGGCACGCATGGAAGACACCATGCATCAGGTGATGGGCGCTGCCAATCTGGTCAACGCCAAGCTGGCGATCCTCAACGAGAAGGCCGGCAACATCAATCAGGTCGTCGTCACCATCGTCAAGGTCGCCGACCAGACCAACCTGCTGTCGCTCAATGCCGCCATCGAGGCCGAAAAGGCCGGTGAATACGGTCGCGGGTTTGCAGTGGTGGCCACCGAGGTGCGTCGCCTGGCCGACCAGACTGCCGTCGCCACGTATGACATCGAGCAGATGGTGCGGGAAATCCAGTCGGCGGTGTCTGCTGGCGTGATGGGTATGGACAAGTTTTCCGAAGAGGTGCGCCGCGGCATGTTCGAGGTCACTCAGGTCGGCGAGCAATTGTCGCAGATCATCCATCAGGTTCAGGCGTTGGCACCCCGTGTGCTGATGGTCAACGAAGGCATGCAGGCTCAGGCCACCGGCGCCGAACAGATCAACCAGGCGCTGGTGCAACTGGCGGATGCCAGCAGCCAGACCGTCGAATCACTGCGTCAAGCCAGTTTCGCCATCGACGAGTTGAGTCAGGTCGCGGTCGGGCTGCGCAGTGGCGTTTCGCGTTTCAAGGTCTGAACGATCAATGAGCGATCACTCGCCGAGGCGCAATGGCCCGCCACTGACCGCCAGCAAACTCTTTCTGCTGTTTTGCATCGGCGAAGACCGCTATGCGCTGGACGCGACCGAGATCGCCGAAATCCTGCCGCTTGTGAAGCTCAAGACTATTGCCCGGGCACCTCACTGGGTGGCGGGAATCTTCGCCCATCGTGGCGAGATCGTTCCGGTGATCGACATCAGTGCGCTGAATTCCGGGCAGCCGGCGCGCTCGCGTACCAGTACGCGCATGGTGCTGGTGCATTATCGCTACGACGACGCGCACCCGGCGCAGTTGCTCGGACTGATTCTGGAACAGGCGACCGAGACGCTGCGCTGCCCTGTTGCGCAGTTCAAGGCCTATGGGCTGGACAATCGCCTGTCGCCTTATCTGGGGCCGGTGCGTGAGGATGAGCAGGGCCTGTTGCAGTGGATTCATGTTCACGAGCTGTTGAGCGAGCCGGTGCGCGAGTTGTTGTACCCGGTGCCGCCGATTGACCTCGAACTGCTCGAGGACGCGCAATGAAGGTGGATGATTCGCGCTTCTTCAGCTTTCTCAAGGAGCGTATCGGCCTGGATGTGACGTCCGTCGGCGAAGCGATCATCGAGCGCGCCTTGCGTCAGCGGGCGGCGGCCGCCCACTGCGCTGACAGCGATGCCTACTGGCATCTTCTGGTCTCGTCGGCGCAGGAGCAGCAGGCGCTGATCGAAGCGGTGATCGTTCCCGAGACCTGGTTCTTTCGTTATCCCGAATCGTTTGTCACCCTGGGCATGCTGGCCCGTGAGCGTATCGCCAGCCTTGCCGGTGCGCGCCCCTTGCGCATACTCAGCCTGCCGTGCTCGACCGGTGAGGAGCCATATTCCATCGCCATGGCGCTATTCGACGCCGGGGTCGATGCCAGGCAATTCAAGGTCGATGCCATCGATATCAGCCCTGTTTCGATTGCCAAGGCCGAGCACGGTATTTACGGCAAAAACTCGTTTCGTGGCAGCGACATCAGTTATCGCGAGCGGTATTTCAATCCGATCGCTGACGGCTTTGAAATCGCTGACAGTGTTCGCGCCTGTGTGAGTTTTCAGCCGGGCAACCTGCTCGACCCCAAACTCGTTTCGCAAGCGGCCTATGACATCGTCTTCTGCCGCAATCTGGTGATCTATTTCGATCGGCAGACCCAGCAACATGTGTTCAAGGTGCTCAAACAACTGACCCGTGAAGACGGCCTGCTGTTTATCGGCCCGGCGGAGGGCAACCTGCTGGCCGCTATCGGCATGCGCTCGACGGGGATCGCCCAGTCGTTCGCCTTCCGGCACGCACCTGTCGATGCGGCGGTGCCAGCTCCGACGCCTCGGCAGGTCCCTGCACCCGTTGCGTCCCGTCCGGTCGTCGATGCCCCTGCCAGAGTTGTCGCGCCACGGCCTGCGCCGCGCCCCTCTGCGACATTCGCGCCCATTGCAAAACCCGTCGCTGCGGCGGGTAACACCGAGGTATCGGCAGTGCTCGACAGGATTGCGGGGCTGGCCAACGAAGGCAAAAGTGCCGAGGCGCGGGCTGAATGCGAGCGTTACCTGCAGCAGCATGAGCCGGTCGCGCAAGTGTTTTACTGGCTGGGTCTGCTCAGCGAAGTGGAGGGCCGTGTGCCACAGGCGCAGGGCTTCTATCGCAAGGCGCTGTATCTGCAACCGCAGCACTCAGAATCGCTGGCCCAACTGGCGGCATTGCTGGCTGCGCAGGGTGACACTGCCGGCGCGCGCCGCTTGCAGGACCGCGCTGCGCGTGGCGCGAATAAACAAGGAAACCACTGATGGCGGGCGTGTCCGGTTTTTCCAGTCTGACCCATGATCAGGCCCTGGATATCGATGATTGCTGGAACCGCATCGGCATTCATGGCGATCGCTCCTGCCCGTTGCTCGCAGAGCACATCCACTGCCGCAACTGCGCGGTTTATTCGGCCGCCGCCACCCGTCTGCTGGACCGCTATTCGCTGGCCCAGGAGTCGCCCGAGCATTTTCAGGGCTCGGTGTTGCTGCGCGACCTCGAGACCCGCTCGATTCTGGTATTTCGTCTTGGCGAAGAGTGGCTGGGGCTGGCGTCGCGCTGCCTCTCGGAAGTCGCCCCCAGCCAGACCATCCATTCACTGCCACACCAGCGCTCGCGTGCGTTGCTGGGTGTCGCCAATGTACGCGGCGCTCTGGTAGCGTGCATCTCGCTGGTCGAGCTGCTCGGCTTGGACAGTACCGCGGTGAGTAACCCGTCGACGCGGGTGGTACCGCGCATGCTGATCGTCAGCGTCGAGGGCGGCCCGGTGGTGGTGCCGGTCGACGAGGTGGACGGCATTCATGCCATCGACGAGCGGGAGCTGGAAGCCGCTTCGGCATCCGGCACGCACGCCAATGCCCGTTTCACCCGTGGCGTCCTGCAATGGAAGGGCCGCAGCCTGCGCTGGCTGGATGAAGATGAGTTGTTGTCGGCGGTGTATCGGAGCCTCACATGACGCCAGATCAAATGCGTGACGCCTCGCTGTTCGAACTGTTCACGCTGGAAGCCGACGCGCAGACCCAGGTATTGAGTGCCGGCCTGCTGGCACTCGAACGTAACCCGACCCAGGCGGATCAGCTGGAAGCCTGCATGCGTGCCGCTCATTCGCTCAAGGGCGCAGCGCGGATTGTCGGCGTCGATTTCGGCGTGAGCGTCGCGCATGTGATGGAAGATTGTCTGGTCAGCGCGCAGGAAGGGCGTCTGCTGCTTCAGGCCGAGCATATCGATGCGCTGCTGTCGGGGACCGACCTGTTGATGCGTATCGCCACGCCTGGCGGCGACAGCGTTGGTCAGCCTGATATCGACAGTTATGTCGAAAGGCTCAATACGTTGCTGGCTTCCGGTGCTGGCGCGGCGCGAACGGTCAGTACGCCACTGCCGGACCCGGCCTCGGACGCTTTACTCGCCAGCGCGATGCTGCAGTTCGAGACGCCCAGCGCGGCAGTTGTGCCGGAGTCTGTGCCCGAGCCCTTGGCCGCAGACTTGCCTGCGTCCGCCAATCCAGCCGCCATGCCGGCTGCGGAACCTGAAGCACCGTTCACGCCATTGCGTGAACGGCGTGTGGCCGAAGGTGGCGAGCGCGTGTTGCGAGTCACCGCCGAGCGCCTCAACGGGCTGCTGGACATGTCCAGCAAATCGCTGGTCGAGACTCAGCGACTCAAGCCGCTGCTGGCCGGTATGCAGCGGCTCAAGCGTCTGCAAAGCAGCAGTGATCGTGCGCTTGAAGTGCTGGGCGCCAGCTTCGGCGAGGAAGGTCCTTCGGCTGATGTGCAAAAAGCCCTGGAAGACGCGCGTAGCCTCTTGTCCCAGGCGCAGCAGGTGTTGGTCCGGCACACTGCCGAGCTGGATGAATTCGGCTGGCAGTCGGCGCAACGTGCGCAGTTGTTATACGACACGGCACTGGCCTGCCGGATGCGACCTTTCGCCGATGTGCTGAACGGCCAGGCGCGCATGGTTCGCGACCTGGGGCGTGAACTGGGCAAACAGGTCCGCTTGCAGATCGAAGGCGAGAAGACGCAGGTCGATCGCGATGTGCTGGAAAAGCTCGATGCGCCATTGACCCATCTGTTGCGCAACGCCGTGGACCACGGCATCGAATCGCCCGAGAAGCGCGTGGCGTCCGGCAAGGACCCTGAAGGTCTGATTCGTCTGCAGGCCTCGCATCAGGCCGGCTTGCTGGTCGTCGAGTTGAGCGATGACGGTGGCGGTGTGGACCTTGAACGTGTGCGCCAGAGCATCGTCGACCGCAAGCTTTCTCCTGCCGAGACCGCTGCGCAGTTGAGCGAGGAGGAACTGCTGAGTTTCCTGTTCCTGCCGGGCTTCAGCATGCGCGACAAGGTCACGCAGATTTCCGGCCGTGGTGTCGGCCTCGATGCCGTGCAGCATATGGTTCGCCAGATGCACGGCAGCGTCGAGCTGCAGCAATGGGCAGGCGAGGGCAGTCGCTTTAGGATAGAAATGCCGCTGACGCTTTCAGTGGTACGCAGCCTGGTCGTGGAAGTGGGCGGTGAAGCCTATGCCTTTCCGCTGGCGCATATCGAGCGCATGCGCGACCTGCAGCCTGACGATATTCTGCAACTGGAAGGTCGTCAGCACTTCTGGGATGAAGAGCGGCATGTCGGTCTGGTTTCGGCCAGCCAGCTGTTGAACCGGCCACCCGCGCAGAAGGCCGGAGAAACGCTCAAGGTCGTGGTGATTCGCGAGCGCGATGCGGTTTATGGCGTGGCCGTCGAACGCTTCATCGGTGAGCGTACGCTGGTGGTGATGCCGCTCGATGCGCGCCTTGGCAAGGTCCAGGACGTATCGGCAGGGGCTTTGCTCGACGACGGTTCGGTGGTGCTGATCATTGATGTCGAAGATATGCTGCGCTCGGTGGAAAAACTCCTGAATACCGGCCGTCTGGAGCGCATCGACCGGCGCGCTCGTCAGGCAGATCAGGTGTCACGCAAACGCGTGCTGGTCGTCGATGATTCTTTGACCGTTCGCGAGCTGGAACGCAAGCTGCTGGTCAGTCGCGGTTACGAAGTATCGGTGGCCGTGGACGGAATGGATGGCTGGAATGCCCTGCGCGCCGAGGACTTCGACCTGCTGATCACCGACATCGACATGCCGCGTATGGACGGTATCGAACTGGTGACCCTGTTGCGCCGCGATACCCGCTTGCAGTCCTTGCCGGTCATGGTCGTGTCCTACAAGGACCGTGAAGAAGACCGGCGTCGCGGCCTGGACGCCGGCGCCGATTATTACCTGGCCAAGGCCAGTTTCCACGATGATGCCTTGCTCGACGCTGTCGTCGAATTGATAGGAGACGCGCAAGGATGAAGATTGCCATCGTCAACGATATGCCCATGGCCATCGAAGCCCTGCGCCGTGCGCTGGCCTTCGAGCCGGCGCATCAGATCATCTGGGTGGCGTCCAATGGTGCCGACGCCGTGCAGCGTTGCGTCGAGCAGACCCCGGACCTGATCCTGATGGACCTGATCATGCCGGTGATGGATGGCGTGGAAGCCACGCGCCGGATCATGGCCGAAACACCCTGCGCCATCGTCATCGTGACCGTCGACCACGAGCAGAACATGCGCCGCGTGTTCGAAGCGATGGGGCACGGCGCGCTGGATGTGGTGGACACGCCGGCCATTGGTGGTCCCAATCCAAAAGAGGCGGCGGCGCCCCTGCTGCGCAAGATCCTCAATATCGACTGGCTGATCGGCCAGCGTGTCGGCCTCGAACGGGTCGCGGCTACACCGCGCGCCGCGCCCTCGAGACGTGATCGGCTCGTGGCGATCGGCTCCTCGGCAGGCGGGCCTGCCGCGCTGGAGATTCTGCTCAAGGCGCTTCCGGTGAGCTTCCCGGCGGCGATCGTCCTTGTGCAGCACGTCGATCAGGTCTTCGCCGCCGGTATGGCCGACTGGTTGAGTTCCGCCTCCGGCCTGCCGGTACGTCTGGCAAGGGAAGGCGAAACGCCACAGCCGGGTGTGGTGTTGCTGGCAGGCACCAATCATCATATCCGCTTGCTCAAGGACGGCACGCTGGCGTACACGGCGGAGCCGGTGAATGAAGTTTACAGGCCCTCGATTGATGTGTTTTTCGAGAGCGTAACCCGTTATTGGAGTGGCGAGGCGATCGGCGTTCTGCTGACCGGGATGGGGCGCGACGGTGCACAGGGACTCAAGGCCATGCGTGAACGGGGGTTTCTGACCATCGCTCAGGATCAGGCCAGTTCTGCTGTGTATGGCATGCCCAAGGCCGCCGCAGCCATCGATGCTGCCGTGGAAATCCGTCCGTTGCCCGCCATAGCACCTCGCTTGATCGAGGTATTTACTCAATGACTGCTCCGCTGAACCCAGCGGCAGTCGGCGATCAGGAGAAAGATCATGAATGACCTGCAAACGGATGAGCTCAAGACACCGGATGAAAACAGCGCAATGGTGCTTCTGGTGGATGATCAGGCCATGATTGGTGAAGCCGTACGGCGCGGCCTGGCCGGCCATGAGTCTATCGACTTTCATTTTTGTGCCGACCCGCATCAGGCGATTGCTCAGGCCGTGCAGATCAAGCCGACGGTGATTCTGCAGGACCTGGTGATGCCGGGCCTCGACGGGCTGACGCTGGTTCGCGAGTACCGCAGCAACCCGCTGACCCGCGATATCCCGATCATCGTGCTGTCCACCAAGGAAGACCCGCTGATCAAGAGCGCGGCGTTCACGGCCGGGGCCAACGACTATCTGGTCAAGCTGCCGGACAACATCGAGCTGGTGGCGCGCATTCGCTATCACTCGCGCTCGTACATGACCCTGCTGCAGCGCGATGAAGCCTACCGCGCGCTGCGCGTCAGCCAGCAGCAACTGCTCGACACCAATCTGGTGCTGCAGCGCCTGATGAATTCCGATGGCCTCACGGGGCTGTCGAATCGCCGCCATTTCGACGAGTATCTGGAACTGGAGTGGCGCCGGGCAATTCGCGAGCAGTCCCAGTTGTCGTTGCTGATGATCGATGTCGACTATTTCAAGCCCTACAACGACAACTTCGGGCATCTGGAGGGCGACGAGGCCCTGCGTCAGGTCGCCAAGGCCATTCGTAACAGTTGCAGTCGCCCGTCGGACTTGCCGGCTCGCTACGGCGGCGAGGAGTTCGCCATGGTCCTGCCCAATACCTCGCCCGGCGGCGCACGTCTGCTTGCAGAGAAGCTGCGCCAGAGCGTTTCAGGCATGAATATTCCGCACATTGCGCCAGCGCCGGGCTCCAGCCTGACCGTGAGTATCGGTGTGGCGACCATGACGCCACAGCTCGGAATGCCCAGCCGTCAGCTGATTCTGGATGCCGACAAGGGGCTTTATCAGGCCAAGAACAACGGGCGCAATCAGGTCGCAGCGGGCTGACGCCGGCAGCGACCGGTAAAATAGGCCTCACAACGCCTGCCCGACGGGCTGCTTTCGTGGCCTTGCCTGGGGTATACTCGTCGGCTTTGAAAATTTCGCCTGCGAGTGCTGCCTACCATGGAAATCAACCCGATCCTAAACAGCATCAAGGATTTGTCCGAGCGCTCCGAAACCATTCGGGGGTATCTTTGACTACGATCACAAACATGATCGTCTGACCGAAGTCAACCGCGAGCTCGAAGATCCAAACGTCTGGAACAACCCGGCCTACGCTCAGGAACTGGGGCGCGAGCGCTCCCTGCTGGCGCAGATCGTCGAAACCCTGGACGAAATGTCCTCGGGTCTGGCCGATGCCAAAGACCTGTTGCTGATGTCTGCCGAAGAAGAAGACCAGGCTGCCGTCGATGACGTCGCTGCCGAAGTCGAGCGCCTGCGCGAATCGCTGGAAAAGCTCGAATTCCGTCGCATGTTCAGCGGCGACATGGACCCCAACAACGCCTACCTGGACATCCAGGCCGGCTCCGGCGGTACCGAAGCGCAGGACTGGGCGAACATCCTGCTGCGCATGTACCTGCGCTGGGCCGACAAGCGCGGTTTCGACGCCACCATCATGGAACTGTCCGCCGGTGAAGTCGCCGGTATCAAGGGCGCTACCGTGCACATCAAGGGCGAGTACGCCTTCGGCTGGCTGCGTACCGAGATCGGCGTTCATCGTCTGGTGCGCAAGAGCCCGTTCGACTCCGGCAACCGTCGCCACACCTCGTTCTCGGCCGTGTTCGTTTCGCCGGAAATCGATGACAACATCGAAATCGACATCAACCCGGCGGACCTGCGCATCGACACCTACCGCTCCTCCGGTGCCGGTGGTCAGCACGTAAACACCACTGACTCTGCGGTGCGTATCACCCACGTTCCGACCAACACCGTGGTCAGTTGTCAGAACGAGCGTTCCCAGCATGCGAACAAGGACACCGCCATGAAAATGCTGCGGGCCCGTTTGTATGAGCAGGAAGTGCAGAAGCGCAACGCGGCGTCCCAGGCGCTCGAAGACACCAAGTCCGATATCGGCTGGGGTCACCAGATTCGCTCCTACGTACTGGACGCCTCGCGTATCAAGGACCTGCGGACCAACATCGAACGCAGCGACTGCGACAAGGTGCTTGATGGCGATATCGACGAATACCTGATCGCGAGCCTCAAGCAAGGGCTGTAAACCGTCAGCCGACACCTCAAGTCCCTCGTCGCCAGGCGAGGGCGAACCTGTGATGGAATATTTAAAGACATGAGCGACCAACAACTCGACCCGCAAGCCCTGCAACAGGAAGAAAACACCCTGATCGCCTTGCGCAAGGAAAAGCTTGCTGCAGGCCGTGCCAAGGGTCAGGCCTTCCCCAATGACTTCCGCCGCGACAGCTACTGCAATGACCTGCAGAAACAGTACGTCGACAAGACCAAGGAAGAACTGGCAGAGGCAGCGATTCCGGTCAAGGTTGCCGGTCGCATCATGCTCAACCGTGGCTCGTTCATGGTGATCCAGGACATGACCGGGCGCATCCAGGTCTATGTCAACCGCAAGACCCTGCCCGAAGAAACCCTGGCCGAGGTGAAAACCTGGGATCTGGGCGACATCATCGCCGCCGAAGGTACCCTGGCACGCTCCGGCAAGGGCGACCTGTACGTCGAGATGACCAGCGTTCGCCTGCTGACCAAGTCCTTGCGTCCGCTGCCCGACAAGCACCACGGCCTGACCGACACCGAACAGCGCTACCGTCAGCGTTACGTCGACCTGATCGTCAACGAGGAAGTGCGTGAGACCTTCCGCGTGCGTTCGCAGGTCATCGCTCACATCCGCAGCTTCCTGATGAAGCGCGACTTCCTTGAAGTCGAAACGCCGATGCTGCAGACCATTCCCGGCGGCGCGGCGGCCAAGCCGTTCGAAACCCACCACAACGCGCTGGACATGGAAATGTTCCTGCGTATCGCCCCGGAGCTGTACCTCAAGCGTCTGGTGGTCGGTGGTTTCGAGAAGGTCTTCGAGATCAATCGCAACTTCCGTAACGAAGGTGTTTCGACCCGGCACAACCCCGAGTTCACCATGCTCGAGTTCTACCAGGCCTACGCCGATTACGAAGACAACATGGACCTCACCGAGGAACTGTTCCGCGAACTGGCGCAACTGGTTCTGGGCAGCACCGACGTGCCTTATGGCGACAAGGTGTTCCACTTCGGCGAACCGTTCGTGCGCCTGTCGGTGTTCGACTCGATCCTCAAGTACAACCCTGAGCTGACCGCTGCCGACCTGCAGGACATCGACAAGGCGCGCGCCATTGCGAAAAAGGCCGGTGCCAAGGTGCTGGGCTTCGAAGGCCTGGGCAAATTGCAGGTGATGATTTTCGAAGAGCTGGTCGAGCACAAGCTGGAACAGCCGCACTTCATCACCCAGTACCCGTTCGAAGTGTCGCCGCTGGCGCGTCGCAACGATGAAAATCCGAACGTCACCGACCGTTTCGAGCTGTTCATCGGTGGTCGCGAAATCGCCAATGCCTACTCCGAGCTCAACGACGCCGAAGATCAGGCCGAACGCTTCCAGGCTCAGGTGGCCGACAAGGATGCCGGTGACGACGAAGCCATGCACTACGACGCCGACTTCGTCCGTGCGCTGGAGTACGGCATGCCGCCGACGGCAGGCGAGGGGATCGGTATCGACCGGTTGGTGATGTTGCTCACCGACTCGCCGTCGATTCGCGACGTGATCCTCTTCCCGCACATGCGCCCGCAAGCGTAACCAGTGGAAAAACAGCCGCCTTCAATGGGCGGCTTTTTTTTAAGTGTTTTTCAGATCGACTCATTTCAGAGCGACTTATAAGGAAGCTGTCGTGACGATTGCCAGAGAAGGGGCCGCCGGAGTAGCCAGCGCGGTGGCCAAAAGTGTCAAGTATCAGGGCCGCAAGGCTGCGCGTGAGGGCAGTGAGCAACGCAGGCAGGTCATTCTCGATGCCGCCATGCGTATCGTGGTGCGTGACGGCGTACGCGCCGTGCGCCATCGCGCAGTGGCCGCCGAAGCCAGTGTGCCGCTGTCGGCAACCACCTATTACTTCAAGGACATCGATGATCTGTTGACCGATGCCTTCGCCCAGTATGTACAGCGTAGCGCTGATTATCTGGCGCGGCTGTGGCAAAACACCGAAGGTATTCTGCGCGAGATGATGAACCGCAGTTCCGGGAGTCCGACCGACCGTTTTCGTCTGGCGGACGACATTGCGCGTATGGTGATGGAGCATATCCGTCATCAGTTGCTGACCCGGCGTGACTATCTGATTGCCGAGCAGGCGTTCTACCATGAAGCACTGATCAACCCGCGCCTGACGCCATTGGTCATGGCCCATCAGGAAATTTTGCTGCAGGGCAGTTGTCAGTTCTTCCAGGTAATCGGCTCCCTGCATCCCTATCAGGATGCTCAGGTGTTGACGGGGCTTATCCGGCGCATTGAGTATCAAGGCCTGCTTCACGGGCCGCAGCGTCAGGCGGACGAAGAAATGCTCTGTATCCTGACCCGGCAGATGCGTCTGGTCCTGGGCACCCCGCAGCCGGTTCGAGGGTGACTATACTGCTGCGCGGGTGTCGCGGATCGGCCATTCAGACGGCTTGACGATCCTGCCAGTTTCGATATTTACCAGCGATGGCGTGTTGTTCCGCGCCGCCAAGCAGTAGCGTGACAACCAGCCAAGGAGTACCGGTGGACGAGTATCAACAGACTATTCGTGCTTTATCGGATCGGATCGTCGTTGCACAGACGCCGATTCGCATTCTGGATGCAGTTAAATGGGATGAGAACGTCCGCAAGGAGTTTCTGGCCGCCAAGGGCAAGGCGCTGCCTGCCGTGGACCGCGCCTATTACGAAAACCGTCCGCTGGGTTTCGACTCTTCGGCCTTGAAGCAAGAGTTCCAGAACATCGAGCGGGACGTGACGCGTCAACTGGGTCAGTTCAACCCGGTCGGGCAGATCATGCGCCGCATGTGCCGTGAGTACCGCATGGTGGTGCGTATGCTTGAAGCGCGCGGCACGTCCGACTTCGGGCTGATTTCTCAGGAGCTGTACGGCGCGGCATCCGATGCCTTTCATGCGGGTGATCCGACGCTGGCCGATCTTGGCTTGATGCTCTCTGATTACCTGAACAACATTGCCGGGCGCGGCGACCTGAAGGACGAGCCGAAAACGCTCACCGCCAAAGACGCCGTTTCGCTGCTGCAATCGCGTTTGAACCGCGTGTTCGGTGAGGCCGAGGAGACCATCCGGGTTTTCGAATCCGACGGGATCGTCGCCGATGCGGCTGCGGGTGCCGACTACATCAAGATCCGCACCGACGCGATGTTCAACGAACGCGATGTACGCGCGCTGGAAGTGCACGAAGGGCTGGTGCACGTGGGCACCACGCTGAACGGGCAAAACCAGCCGATCTGTACGTTCCTGTCCAAAGGCCCGCCATCCTCGACGGTGACGCAGGAAGGCCTGGCGATTCTCATGGAAGTCATCGCCTTTGCATCCTATCCCAGCCGCCTGCGCAAGCTGACCAATCGCACGCGGGCCATTCACATGGCCGAGCAGGGCGCTGATTTTCTCCAGGTGTTCGAGTTCTATCGCGAGCAGGGCTTCGGCATGTCCGAGAGCTACGGCAATGCCAGTCGCGTTTTCCGCGGCTCGGTGCCCAACGGCCTGCCGTTCACCAAGGACCTGTCCTACCTGAAAGGCTTCATCATGGTCTACAACTACATTCAGCTCGCCGTGCGCAAGGGCAAGCTCGAACAGGTGCCGCTGCTGTTCTGCGGCAAGACCACCCTGGAAGACATGCGTACCCTGCGTCAACTGGTGGACGAAGGGCTGGTGGTTGCACCCAAGTACCTGCCCGAGCAGTTCCGTGACATGAACGCCCTGTCGGCCTGGATGTGCTTCTCCAACTTCCTCAACCACCTGAGCCTGGACCGTATCGAAGCGGATTACTCGAATATTTTGTAGGCAGCGATCTTCGCTGTACGCCAGCCTGTTTTTGACTCTGGCCGAAGGCCGTAGGAGCGAACTTGTTCGCGAAGGAGAGGTACATTCTCCGAAAGCTCATGATTATGCCTATCGGCCAATGCTCGCAGAACATGGGAACGAGAATCTGAGTCTCGCGCCAGCACGGCAGTGATGTGGCGCTGAAAACAACAAGGAACCCTCATTTGAAACTGCTCGGCATCTTCACCCTGGTCCTTGCGCTCACCGGCTGCAGTTCGATGTTGTTCTACCCCGAGCAAGGGGTTCCGTTCACGCCCGACAAGGCGCGCCTGCAGTATCAGGACGTGAACCTCACGGCTGCCGACGGTACGCGCCTGCACGGCTGGTGGTTGCCAGCGAAAGAAGGCGTGCCGGTCAAGGGTACGGTGCTGCATCTGCACGGCAACGGTGGCAACCTGTCCTGGCATCTTGGCGGCGTCTGGTGGCTGCCCGAGCAGGGTTATCAGGTGTTGATGCTGGATTACCGTGGCTATGGCGAGTCGCAGGGCGAGCCGAGCCTGCCGGCGGTCTATGAGGATGTTCAGGCCGCTTTCGACTGGTTGAACACTGCACCGCAGGTGCAAGGCAAACCGCTTGTGGTCCTGGGGCAAAGCATTGGCGGGGCGCTGGCGGTGCATTATCTTTCCGAACACCCGCAAGAGCGTTCGCGTCTCAAGGCGCTGGTGCTGGACAGTGTGCCGGCCAGCTACCGCAGCGTCGCGCGAAACTCGCTGAGCAAATCGTGGCTGACCTGGCCATTGAAAACGCCCTTGTCCTGGCTAATCCCGGAAGCCGACAGCGCGGTCAACGGCCTGCCACGACTGGCCGGCACGCCGATGCTGATCTTTCACAGCATGGACGACACGCTGGTGCCGCTCGCCAACGGCATCGAACTGTACAAGGCCGCGCCGCCGCCGCGCGTGTTGCAATTGACCCGTGGTGAACACGTGCAGACGTTCGCAGACCCTCTCTGGCGTCAGGTGATGCTGCGCTATCTGGACGACCCGACGCATTTCAACGGTCTGCGTCGCCTTGCGGAAGTGCCCAATTACCCGACCCCCGCAACACTTCCAGCGCAATGAGCCGCGATCGTAACCTCAACGGCATGATCCTCAGCGCTGTTGGTGCGGTCATCGGCACAGTGGGCTGTCTGTGGTTTTACGGCTACCTGCACTTCGCCAAGCCAGAGGATGCACTGTTGCTCGGTGAATTCACCCTGCTCAAAACCGTGCCCGGCGAGGATTACAAGGTCGCTGCCACGCCAGCCGCCGAGGTCGCGCAGTGCGTTGATGGCGTACTGGTGTTGTTCGATACGTCGCGAAAAGGTCTGTCAGGCGTGTTGATCGATGATCACAGGCAGGCCGTGCGCTGCCTTGGCCAGCAAACGCCTCGGCCATAAGACACCGGTAAAAAACAGCGCCCATGAAAAAGCCCCGCCTGTATGCGCAGGCGGGGCTTCGGTGCAGCAGCTCAGTCGCTTATTTCATCGAAGAGCGTGGTGCAACAGGCTGGTTGTCGTTGGAGATAGTCACTTCCACACGACGGTTCATGGCGCGGCCCGAGTTGCTGGTGTTGTCAGCAACCGGGTATTCCTTGCCATAACCCATGGTCACAACGCGCGCTGGGTCTACACCCATGCGTACCAGAGCCATACGCACCGAGTTGGCGCGACGCTCGGACAGCGACTGGTTGTAGGAAGCCGAACCGGTGCTGTCGGTGTAGCCTTCGACAATCACTTTGCGATCAGGGTTTTCCTGCAGGAAGGCAGCCAGCTTGCCAATGTCGCCCTGGGCGGTTGGCTTCAGTTCGGCCTTGTTGTAGTCGAACAGCACGTCACCGAAGGTCACCAGCGTACCGCGTTCGGTCTGCTTGGCGTTCAGGCTGTTTTTCAGTGCAGCGATCTGCGCGTCACGTGCTTCCAGACGGGCCTTGGCGCGGTCGGCAGAAGCATTTTGCAGCGCTGCTTCAGAAGTGCGCAGGGCGATGGTCTGCTTGGCCAGCTCGACGCGCTGGTTGGTCAGATACGACAGTTGGTCGACTTTCTGCACGTCCTCATCGTTGCGGAAGGCCTGTTCTGCCTTGGTCAGCCATTCGCTGGCGTCCTTGGTTTCAAGGGCTGCGACTTGAGTGGCCTGAGGGTTGGTCTGCAGCGCGGTGAAGTTGCTGCGAGCCTGTTCCAGGTTAGGGTTCGGCTTGGTTGCACAGGCTGCCAGGGCAACGCTCATGGCCAGCAGAGCAGGGATCATCAATTGTTTACGCATAATAGGGTCGTCCTTTAATCAGTTACGAATTCATGAAAACAGAAGGGTGTACAGGACAATCACTGCACCTGACGCAGGCCTTCTTCACGGAGTTCGTTGACGCCTTGACGAGCGTCCTGCACGGCCTTGGCAGCTTTGGCGGCCTGAGATTTGCGTTCTGCTACGCGAGCGTCCCACTCGGCCTGTTCAGCCAGACGGCGTGCTTCATCATATTTGTGATCCTGCATGGCCAGATCAGCAGCCTTGAGCTTGTCCTGAGCCGACTTCATTTCTACCGCCGCGAACTCGGTACCGCCAGCGCTGACAGCGCTGTTGACTGCCGATTGCGAAACCGCGTACTGCTCGGAGGGCGGGTTACCGGCACAGCCGGCCAGGATAAAGGTGCTACCGAGTGCCAGCGCAGCCAGCTTGAGACCGCGCAGGCCTTTGAATTTGGTTTTGGCAGTTAGGGTGTTCATGTTGATCAACTCCAATGTCTGACTCCAACGTGGTTATCCATGACAGTCGTTGCATCAAGTCCGGGCATCAGGTTCTACAACCGCCTACTGCCTTTCGGGCTTTCCTGTAATGGTTAATGGTTCCGACCTTCGCGGTTTTTGAATAGTTCAGATAAATATCTACTGACCGGTCAGGAATTTTCAGAGGCATTCAGACGAGTGCCAATATGTTGATCATCATATGAAGGCGCGTCGAACCCCGTTCAATAACCCTGATCGCGTTCAGGTTTTTGCTGAAGCATTTGTCCAACTGCAGACTTTTGGTGCACTGTTGGCATAGCGGATTCGAATTCACGTACGCCCGTGCTACCGAGCGGGTACGCAACTGAGCCCAGATAAAAAACGGGAGAGGAACGATGGCCGATATCGATGCGCGTCTGCGCGAAGACGTTCACCTGTTGGGTGAGCTGTTGGGGAATACGATTCGCGAGCAGCGAGGTGCGGAATTTCTCGACAAGATCGAGCGTATTCGCAAAGGTGCCAAAGCGGGCAGGCGCGGTTCCGCAGAAGGGGCCGAGCAACTCAGCTCCAGCGTCGACGGGCTGGGTGATGATGAGCTGCTGCCGGTGGCGCGTGCGTTCAACCAGTTTCTCAACCTGGCCAATATTGCCGAGCAATATCAGCTCATGCACCGCCGCGATGATAAACAGCCGCTGCCATTCGAGTCGCGAGTACTGCCCGAACTGCTTGATCGCCTCAAGGCCGAAGGCCACTCACCTGATGCCCTGGCACGCCAGCTCAGCAAGCTGGAAATCGACCTGGTGCTGACTGCGCACCCGACCGAAGTGGCACGTCGCACGCTGATTCAGAAATACGACGCCATCGCAGCGCAGCTGGCTGCACTTGATCATCGCGATCTCAATAGCATCGAGCGCACACAGATTACTTCGCGCCTGCAGCGGCTGATTGCCGAGGCCTGGCATACCGAAGAGATCCGGCGCATCCGACCCACCCCGGTCGATGAAGCCAAATGGGGTTTCGCGGTCATCGAACATTCCCTCTGGCACGCCATTCCAAACTACCTGCGCAAGGCAGACCATGCGCTGCATGCGGCCACCGGTCTGCATCTGCCCCTGGAAGCCGCGCCGATCCGTTTTGCCTCCTGGATGGGCGGCGACCGCGACGGCAACCCGAATGTCACCGCCGCTGTCACCCGCGAAGTGCTATTGCTGGCGCGCTGGATGGCCGCTGACCTGTACCTGCGTGACGTGGACAATCTCGCCGCAGAACTGTCGATGCAGCAGGCCAGCGACGCTCTGCGTGCCAGCGTGGGTGACAGCGCCGAACCCTATCGGGCAGAACTCAAACGCCTGCGCGAGCGCTTGCGCGCGACGCGCAACTGGGCCAATGCCTCACTGAGCGAAACCCTGCCTGCGCCGGAAGCGGTGCTGCGAGACAACCGTGAACTGCTCGACCCGCTGCTGCTGTGCTTCCAGTCGCTGCACGAATGCGGCATGGGTGTCATCGCCGACGGCCCGCTTCTGGATTGCCTGCGTCGTGCGGTCACATTCGGCCTGTTCCTGGTGCGTCTGGATGTTCGCCAGGATTCCAGCCGTCACTGCGCAGCGATGACCGAAATCACTGATTATCTGGGGCTGGGGCGCTACGAAGAGTGGGATGAGCAGACCCGCATCGACTTTCTATTGCGTGAATTGAATAACCGCAGGCCGCTGCTGCCGAGCTACTTCAAACCGGCCGCCGATACCGCAGAGGTTCTCGCAACCTGCCGCGAGGTGGCGGCCGCCCCGGCCGCGTCGCTGGGGTCCTATGTCATCTCGATGGCCGGCTCGGCTTCGGATGTGCTGGCCGTGCAACTGCTGCTCAAGGAATCCGGGCTGCAGCGGCCCATGCGTGTGGTGCCGCTGTTCGAGACCCTGGCCGACCTGGATAACGCCGGGCCGGTGATCGAGACGCTGCTCGGGCTGCCGGGCTATCGCTCGCGTCTGCACGGCCCGCAAGAGGTGATGATCGGCTATTCCGACTCGGCCAAGGATGCCGGCACCACTGCGGCGGCCTGGGCGCAGTACCGCGCTCAGGAAAGGCTGGTGGAGATCTGCCGCGAGCAGCAGGTCGAATTGCTGCTGTTCCACGGTCGCGGCGGTACAGTCGGTCGTGGAGGCGGTCCCGCGCACGCGGCGATTCTGTCGCAGCCGCCGGGTTCTGTGGCCGGGCGTTTCCGGACCACCGAGCAAGGGGAAATGATTCGTTTCAAATTCGGTCTGCCGGACATCGCCGAGCAGAACCTCAATCTGTATCTGGCTGCCGTGCTGGAAGCGACCCTGTTGCCACCGCCACCTCCGCAGCCAGCGTGGCGGACGATGATGGACCAGATGGCCGACGACGGGGTCAGTGCCTACCGAGCGGTGGTGCGCGAGAATCCCGAATTCGTCGAGTATTTCCGTCAGGCGACGCCCGAGCAGGAGCTGGGGCGCTTGCCACTTGGCAGTCGTCCGGCCAAGCGCCGCGAGGGCGGTGTAGAAAGTCTTCGTGCCATTCCGTGGATCTTCGCCTGGACGCAGACGCGTCTGATGCTGCCCGCCTGGCTGGGTTGGGAGGCCGCACTGAGCAAGGCGCTGGAGCGCGGCGAAGGCGAGGTGCTGGCGCAGATGCGTGAGCAGTGGCCGTTCTTCAGAACGCGCATCGACATGCTGGAAATGGTCCTTGCCAAAGCCGATGCGGACATCGCCCGACTCTACGACGAACGTCTGGTCAGTGCTGAGCTGCAACATTTGGGCGCACATTTACGCGACCTATTGTCGCAGGCGTGCAATGTGGTTCTGGGGCTGACCGGGCAGACGCAACTGCTGGCCCACAGCCCTGAAACGCTGGAATTCATCAGTCTGCGCAACACCTACCTTGACCCGTTGCATTTGCTTCAGGCGGAGCTGCTGTCGCGCTCGCGTAATCGTGAAGCCAGTCTGGACAGTCCTCTGGAACTGGCGCTGCTGGTGTCTGTAGCGGGGATTGCTGCCGGTCTGCGCAACACGGGCTGATGGATCCGGCCAATGTCATCGTCGGGCCTTTTCGGTCCGGCGATGGCCAGCGCGGGTTTTCCAGGCGGGTCTGCCTGAAACGTTGATATAGGTCATGTCACTCTGAAATCAAGGCCGGCAAGCCGGTACGCCTGCGGTTACTGCGACTTTCGGCGGCTTGTGCGGCCTCGGTCTGCTGTGTATCTTGATCAGCCTTTCGGCCTATTGGCCTGATTCATTTTTTAGATTGGCCCCCGAGGCGAATCCGATGATTTCACTATAAAAAATTTGAGGAGCATGACGATGCGCGTGATTCTGCTGGGAGCTCCCGGGGCCGGTAAAGGTACTCAGGCAAAATTCATCACTGAAAAGTTCGGCATCCCGCAGGTTTCGACAGGCGACATGCTGCGCGCTGCAGTCAAGGCTGAAACCGAGCTGGGCCTGAAGGCCAAGAGCGTCATGGACTCAGGCGGTCTGGTTTCCGATGACCTGATCATCGGCCTGATCAAGGACCGTCTGGCTGAGCCGGACTGCGCGAACGGCGTGCTGTTCGATGGCTTCCCGCGCACCATTCCACAGGCCGAAGCCCTGTTGAACGCCGGTCTGGAAATCGACCATGTGCTGGAAATCGCGGTCGATGACGAAGAAATCGTCAAGCGCATGTCCGGCCGCCGGGTTCACGAAGGTTCCGGGCGCATCTACCACACTATCTTCAATCCGCCGAAGGTCGAAGGTATCGATGATGTGACCGGCGAACCGCTGCTGCAGCGCAAGGACGACGTCGAAGAGACCGTGCGTCATCGCCTGTCCGTGTACCACGCGCAGACCAAGCCGCTGGTCGAGTTCTACAGCCAGCTGGAAGCGAAGAACGGCAAGCCCAAGTGCAGCCATATCCCGGGCGTCGGCTCGGTTGAGGACATCACTGCAAAAGTACTGAAAGCCTTGAGCTGAGGCTCGCAGGCTGAACAATAAATGGCCCGCTTGCGGGCCATTTGTCATTTATACTGCTGCACTTTTTCACATTGACCACGACGGAAACACCGATGACCACCTTGCTGGCCCTGGACACCGCCACTGAAGCCTGCTCGGTCGCTTTGCTGCATGACGGCAAAGTACTGAGCCACTACGAGGTGATCCCGCGCCTGCACGCCCAGCGGCTGCTGCCCATGATCAAAAGCCTGCTGGCCGAGGCGGGCATTGCCATGTCGGCGCTGGACGCCATTGCTTTCGGCCGCGGTCCCGGTGCGTTCACCGGTGTGCGTATTGCCATCGGCGTCGTGCAAGGCCTGGCATTCGCCCTTGAGCGTCCGGTGCTGCCCGTGTCGAACCTCGCCGTGCTGGCGCAGCGCGCCTTGCGCGAGCACGGCGTGTCGCAAGTGGCCTCGGCCATCGATGCACGCATGGACGAGGTGTACTGGGGTTGCTATCACGAGCGCGCCGGAGAGATGCGTCTGTTGGGCGACGAAGCTGTCATGGCGCCCGAATTGGCCACGCTGCCTGCGCACGCCAGCGGGCAATGGTTTGGTGCCGGTACGGGCTGGGGCTATGCAGAGCGTATTCCGCTCAGCCTGGCAGGCCATGATGCGGCCATGCTGCCGCACGCGCAGGATCTGTTGACACTGGCGACCTTCGCCTGGCACCGCGGCGAAGCCCTGCCTGCGGATGACGCTCAGCCGGTCTACCTGCGCGACAAGGTCGCTACACCTAAAGCACGTTGATTGAATGAGTTCAGGACCCGCGCAATCGTCTGATTCGTCATGAACACGTCTTTCAATACTCGCCAGCATCAGCCAATGCTGGAAAAATATCAGTTTGCCATCTACCGTTTATCGTCTGAATGGTCTTTAATCTCATTTGGCGATAACAAGTTGCAAGATATGTGGTCTAGTTATCGTTACGCGATTTGCGAACTACAAGGCAGTAACGCTAAATTGCTACTATCGACGCCGAGTACATAATCGATGCGCATAGACGGAACCTCATCACGCTCGTACCCCATCAAGCGAAAGCCGCAGAAAACACCTTCGACGGTCGAAGGTTCTTTTGAGGAAGTCGTGGTTGATGCCGAGCTGCCGCCGCCACCAGCGCGCGCTCGCCGTGAAACGGGTGATCCAACGATTGGCAGCACTGCCAACGTACCTGCGCGTCCGCAAGACATCATTTTCCCGCGCTCCATGAGCTCTCGTGTCGCCCACGCGCTGGCCAGTTATATGGCCACTGCCAGTTTTGTCGATTGGGACCTTGAAGTATCGGGGCTCGATCTGCACGTCTGATTGTGTTTCGTCTGCCTTACTACCTCGGTTGTCCGTCATGGAGTGAAAACGCCTGGCGAGATTCGCTGTACCCCGAAGATGCCCGCCCCAATGATTTCCTGAACCTCTACACTCAGGTGTTCAACGCTGTCGAAGGCAACACCACGTTCTATGCCCGTCCCGCCGCCACTACGGTGCAGCGCTGGGCAGAAATAATGCCCGACGATTTTCGCTTCACCGCCAAATTCCATAAAGACATCAGTCACAACGGCGACCTTCGTGAGCAGGTGGGCGCCGCTGGGGAATTCATTCGCCTGCTTGCGCCTCTGGGCAGACGGGTCGCGCCGTTCTGGCTGCAGTTGCCCGCCAGCTTCACACCGCAGCGCCTGGCCGAACTGGCCGGTTTTCTTGACGAGCTCAAGGTGTCTGTAGCAGTGGAAGTGCGCAACATGGCTTTCTTCATGAAAGGTGACGAAGAGCGCATGCTCAATCGCCTGTTGCTGGACCGAGGCGTCGAGCGCATCTGCCTCGATTCGCGGGCATTGTTCAGCTGTGTCTCGAGTGATCCTGCAGTCCTGCACGCCCAATCGAAAAAGCCCAAGGTGCCGCCTCGTCCGGCTGCGCTGACGCTGTTTCCCCAAGTGCGCTTCATCGGCGGTCCGGACCTGGAGGCCAACGATCAGTTTCTGCTGCAGTGGGTGGAAAAGGTCGCCGTGTGGATTGAAGAGGGGCGCACGCCGTATGTCTTCCTGCACACTCCGGACAACATCAGGGCTGCCGAGCAGGCCATGCGCTTTCACCAGCAACTGATGGCGCGATTGCCGGGCTTGCCGGCATTGTTCGAACTGGATCGCGGGCCTCAGGTGGAACAGTTGGGCTTGCTCTGAGGTCTTCCAGGTGTGGGCTGAAAAAGCCTGGCCTTGCGGAGAGCACGCTTATGGATGCGCAACTGCGCTGTGTTGCCCCTGTTTACAAACGCCTCTTGCGGTTCGCCTCTGTTGCCCTGGTCAAGGGTTGAGCATGCGCGTGCTTCTGGTATTCCTGTTGCTCTGTGCAATGGCTGCGTTGGCAGTCTGGCGTGGCTGGGTCGATGTCCCCGAGCGCTGGAACCCATGGGCGCCACTGGATGTGCGGGCCGAGCCCAACTTTCTGACGGCTTACAAGCTATCGCGATTGCAGAACGATCCCGCACTGTGCGATCAGGTGCTGAGTTCGTCGGGGTTGCGTTTCAGTCGCCAGGCCGACAGTGATCCGTCTGCTCGTTGCCCTCTGCAAAATACCCTGCGTATCCAGGGTGGCGACGTGGCGCTGAGCAGCAGCTTTCTGGCCAGTTGCCCATTGGCGGTCGCCTATGCGCTATTTGATATCCACACGTTGCAGCCTGCCGCCCAGGCCGTTTTCGGCCAGCGGGTAGCGCGGATCGATCACTTGGGCAGCTTTGCCTGCCGCAATATCTATAACCGCACCAACGCTCGGCTCAGCCAGCATGCCACGGCCAATGCGCTGGACATGGCAGGTTTTCGCCTGGCAGACGGTCAGCGCATCGGTGTTCTAAAGGACTGGAACGATGATGGGGACAAGGGGCGTTTTCTGAGGCTGTTGCGTGACGGTGCCTGCAAAAATTTCAGTACGGTGCTCGGGCCTGAGTACAACGCGGCGCATCGCGATCATTTTCACGTCGACATGGGGCGCTGGTCGGTGTGCAGGTAAAGCCGCGGTAAGCTGCCGGCAGGAAGCGTTCGGGGCTTATGCCGCCATCCGCAGGTTTTGCAGGATCAGCGGGCGTGCCCAGCCGTTCTCGTAGTCGAACTGGCGTTGTTGGGCGGCGATGGTCTGCTCATCCAGGGGCAGGGCAGGCTTGTCGGCCAGTTCCCATTCGAATTCGGCAATCGGCAGATGCAGCGGGCGTGGCTGCGGGCCAGGGCCTGGTTTGACGCTATCGTCATAAGGATTCAGAACGGTAGGGCGTACCCAGTGGCTCTCGAACTCCAGATGGCGTTGCTGTTCGATCATTTCAGCCATGCTGAACGGTTCTGCAGGTGGAGGCAGAAGATCGAGGTCAAACTCGGCAATCGGCAGGAACAGCGGCTCTGGAGGCTTGACCTCGGTGTCGGTGACCGGGCAGGTACGTTGCTCGACGATCTTGCTCAGGGTTTTTGCGCCAGCGACCGGTTCGCCTGTTTCTACATCCACCTCAACGGCCGTCGGGTGCACGGGGACTGAAGCGCTTTCACTGACCTGATCCGCCATCGCCCGGGCAAATGCATCCGACCACAGCTGCGTCACACCACCCAGTGTGCGGCTGTTGCGTACGCTAAAGTCGCCTGAGTGCGACAAATAGCCGATGGATGATTGAACAATCTCTGACATAGCGATCAGTACTGGCCTTGGGTCTGGCAAAATGCCGGATACTTGGTTATCGGCAGGCTTTGCCGAACATTAACAATTTTTGAGTGTGTAAACGCAATGATTGAGCAGCAAGCAGGCAGTCGTATCCGGGTCGAAGCCCTGGCCGTTGGCGGACAGGAGCAGGCGGCGCAATGGGCGCAGCGCCTGGGCCTGCCGTTGACCGATGCGCACGCTGATTTTGCACTGCAGCTTACTGACGAAGGGCTGCAGTTGCAGCAATTGGGCGATGATGCGCCAGGCGCGGTACGTGTCGATTTTGTCGAGGGCGCAGTGGCTCATCGGCGACTGTTCGGTGGTGGGACCGGGCAGATGATTGCCAAGGCGGTTGGTATTCAGCCAGGCATTCGCCCCAGCGTGCTGGATGCAACGGCAGGGCTTGGCAAGGATGCGTTCGTGCTGGCAAGTCTCGGTTGCGACATGAGCCTGATCGAGCGTCAGCCGATCATCGCTGCATTGCTGGAGGATGGTCTGGCCCGCGGGCGCGGTGATCGTGACGTCGGTTCGATCATTGCCCGGATGCGCCTGTTGACCGGCAACTCGATCGACCTCATCCGCGCCTGGACAGGCGAGCCGCCCCAGGTGATCTACCTGGACCCGATGTTCCCGCATCGGGAGAAGACCGCCCTGGTGAAAAAGGAAATGCGCCTGTTCCGGCCGCTGGTCGGTGATGACATGGACGCGCCAGCCTTGCTGGAAGCCGCGCTGGCGCTTGCCACCCACCGCGTGGTGGTCAAACGCCCGCGCAAGGCCCCCTGCATCGACGGCCTTAAGCCGGGCTATGCGCTGGACGGCAAATCCAGCCGCTACGACATTTACCCGAAGAAAGCCTTGAAGCCCAAGGCAGCCACAGACGAGAGCGGTGCATAGCGCCTATCGTCGACGGCCTGAGCCCGAATCAAACGCAGATGCGCCTGTAAATACAGGCGCGAATCCCGCACTCAAAGTGCGCCAAACACTTTCTTCGCCAGGCCCGTAGCGGCGGCAGCAGGGTTGGCGCGAATGCTTTCTTCCTGTTTGGCGATCATTTCGAACAGCCCGTTCAGCGCTTGCTCGGTCACGTAGCCTTCAAGGTTGGCATTTTTGCTGTCAAGCGCGCCAAGTGCTGCCGCTTTGCCGGCAAAGGCGTTGTACTTCTGGGCCAGGCCCACCTGATCGGTGGACTTCTTGACGATAGGCAGGAACTTGGCGCGGATCTGCTCGCGGCTGGTGCTGCTCAGGTACTGGGTGGCCGAGTCCTTGCCACCGCCGAGAATGGCCTTGGCGTCGGTTACGCTCATCTTTTTCACTGCGTCTACAAGCAGGGCCTGAGCTTGAGGCACGGCAGCTTCGGCGGCCTGATTCATGCTGGTTTCCAGCTGATCGACCTGAGTGCCCATGCCGAGCATTTTCATTTTTTTCGCGATCTGGCCGAGTTTGCCCGGCAGCTCGATACGTACCTCTTCATTTTTGCTGAAGCCACCGGGCACGCCGAGCTGTTTGACGGCGACCTGTGCGCCTTGAGTCAGGGCATCTTTGAGTCCTCCGGTCGCGTCCGATTGCGAGAGGTCGCTCAGCGACAGGGCGAAGACGTTGGCCGACAGCAGAAGGCCAGCGCACAGGCCGGCCAGGGTGAAGGAAAAACGAGGCATGAGAGCTTCCTTGTTGAAGTGGGTTCTGACCTGAACCCGGGTCGATAGTGGTGCGGTGCGTGATCAAGCGTATCAGGAAGTCGCAACAGGCACTTGCGCCCGTGAGCGATGCACGTCAATCGATGTCGGGGGTGATGAAGCCTTGTGAAACGACAACGGCGCGTGAAGGCGCGCCGTTGAAGGGAGCAAGCAGTGTTGAACGGATTAGCCGGCTGCCTGAATGACCTTGATCTTCAGGCCGCTCTGGTCCTGGTTGGTCAGTTCAACAGGATGAACAGTGTCGTTGATCCAGATAAGTTTGCCGTCATGTTCGATGCGTGCCGACAGTGCGTAGCTGCGACCCTGAATGGGGTAGCGATCTGCGGCATAGCCCAGTTCAAACGGCAATGGCACCTGGCTGGTAATGTGTGTTTCGCTGACGTCGATGACAGGGGCCAGAACATCAGCAAGGCTGATGTCACTCAGGGTGACAGTCAGTTTGCAGCCCGCTGGCAGCAGGATGCGTGGCAGGTAATAAACTTCACCCTGAAGGCGTACTAGGGGTTCGCTGGACATTTCAATTTCCTTATTGAGTGTGGGTCAGTCATTGGCACAAACCACACCTTAGCAACTGCCGGGGAGCATAAAACACTCGTCTAAAGATCCCCGGCTAATTGCGGAAAATCCCTACGCTGCGCCTTGATCGGTTCCCGCTTCCTGCTCCTCTTCATTGCTGTGCAAGGCTACTTGCCGTATCGAAAGACGGATTTCGGCAGGCAATACCCGCTTGGCCGCACCTTCTGCCAGTTCGCCCAGCATCGGGTGATAGCTCAGCTTGCCGGCACTGTCCTTGCGCAGTACGCCCAGGTCCAGCAGGGTCTGGATGAAGTGCCGGAACAGGCTCTTGTCGAAGAACTCTGGCGCATTGAGGCCATGCAGAATCGACAGGCGCTGGGCCATGACCGTGCACAGGTCCTCAAGCTGCTCGGGGCTCAGCGTGTTCTGCCCGCTGTTGAGCAACAAGGCAATCGCCATGTAGAAGCGCTGCAGGGTCTGGGCGATGGCGCGCGACAACAGCGTCAGCAGTACGAACTCGCGGGAACTGGGCTCCGGGCGCACGTAGGCGTCCTTTTTGAAGCGCAACAGACCTTGTTCCACGAACGCGGCCAGCCACTGATCGACCACGTCATCCAGCTCGTTCAGCGGCCAGCGAATGAACAATTCCGATTGCAGGAACGGATACAGCGCACGTGTGTAGCGCAGGATCTGTTCACGGGTCATGCGCGACGAGCTCTGGAAAAAGCTCGCCAGCAGCGAGGGCAGGGCGAAGATGTGCAGGACGTTGTTGCGGTAATAGGTCATCAGCACCGCATTCTGTTCGTTCAGGTACAGAATTTTGCCCAGCGCGTCTTTTTGCTCGGCGAGCAGGTCCATGCCTTTGACATGCTCGATCAATGAGCGGCCATCACCTTCCGGCAACGTCGTGTGCGGAGAATAAGGCACGGCGCGCAGCAGGGTCAGGTACAGGTCGAGAACCCGCTCCATGGCCTGATCGTCCAGCGCCAGTCTTTGCGTCGACAATAACGCCACGGCAACCAGGTTCATCGGGTTGACGGCAGCGGCTTCGTTCAGGTGCTGAGCCACACGCTCGCCCAGACGGTGCGTGGTCTCGCTCAGCCATTCGGGGCGAAATTGCGGGTCCAGTTGCTGTTCGCGCCAGTCCGGTTGTTCGCCATCGAGAAACTCGGCCAGTTTGATCGGCGCACCGAAGTTCACCGAGACCTGGCCGAAGCGCTGCTTCAGCGCGCCGATGACTTTGAAGATATCGAAGATCGACTCTTTCTTCTTGGTTGCTCCGCGCAGTTCGCCCAGATAAGTACGGCCTTCCAGTACGCGCTCGTAACCGATGTACACCGGGATGAAGACGATAGGCATCCGCGAGTTGCGCAGAAAGCTGCGCAGGGTAATGGCAAGCATGCCGGTTTTCGGTTGCAGCATGCGCCCGGTGCGCGAGCGACCGCCTTCGACAAAGTATTCGACCGGAAAGCCCTTGATGAACAGCGTGTGCAGGTATTCGGTGAACACCGCCGTATACAGCGGGTTGCCCTTGAACGTGCGGCGCATGAAAAATGCCCCGCCACGTCGCAGCAGGCCGCCGACCACAGGCATATTCAGGTTGATGCCCGCAGCAATGTGCGGCGGCGTGAGGCCGTTGCGAAACAGCAGGTAAGACAGCAGCAGGTAATCGATATGGCTGCGGTGGCAGGGGACATAAATGACCTCATGTCCCGGCGCGACTTCCTGAACGCCTTCGATGTGGCTGACCTTGATGCCGTCGTAGATCTTGTTCCAGAACCAGCTGAGCACCACTTCCATGAAGCGGATCACTGAATAGGTGTAGTCCGAGGCGATCTCGTTGCCGTAGCTCAGCGCCCGTTCCCGCGCCTTTTCCTGGGTGATGTGTTCACGCTCGGCTTCTTCGATGATCGCCTGCTTGACCAGCGGCTCGTCCAGCAGACCTTTGACCACCGTGCGCCGGTGCGAAACGTCGGGACCGATCACGGCACTTTTCAGGTTGCGAAAGTGCACGCGCAGCAGACGTTGGGTCATGCGCAGGGTCAGTTCGTAACCTTTGTTTTCACCCACCAGTTCGCGCATGTGGATAGGCGCGGAAAACTGCACGCGGGTCTTGCGGCCCAGAATCAGAATGCTGACCAGGCGACGTAAGCGGCCGGTCACCGCCCAGCTGTCGGCAAACAGCAGCTTCCAGGCACTGGACTCGCGGTCAGGCGACTGGCCCCAGAACACGCTCACCGGGATGATCTGCGCGTCTTCGCCGGGGTTCTGGCTGACGGCTGCGACCACACGCTCCAGCGTCGGAGGCGCACCACGCTTGTCCTGGCGACCGAGCCAGTCGGGGGAGGGGGTCAGGTAAAAGAATGCGGCCGGCTCGATCAGGTTGCCGACCGCTACCGACAGCACCGGACGAGGCAGACCAGCCTTGCGGCATTCTGTGTCGATCACTGCCAGATCGCTGATCGACGGCGATTGCAGCGCATAGAACACCGGGCGGCTGCGGTCCAGATTCAGCGTAAAAGACGATTGATTGATGGTTTCCGAGCGAACCCAGAGATACAACAAACGGCGCAGGGTGCCGAACACAAGGCGACGGAACGGAGAACGGGTCATACGGCTTCTGCTGAGTGAGGGGCGGGAGGCTGCCCTGGATGGGCGCCAGTGTGACGTATCCCGAAGCGATCGGCAAAAGCGCCGGTGCGCGCGCTGAACGGATCACGTCTGAATGACCGCTTGCCGAGCCGGGCTCACCTGACGACGGCACATATCAGGAGCGTCGCGGCGAAAAATCCTACGCGGTTCGCCAGGTAATCTCTTCCTCGCCGTCGGCACTCACGCGTATCCAGCGGTCGGCCGTCTCGTCGCTTTCTTCTTCAACCCAGGTGCCCGGGGCGCAACGTACTTCGACGTTCAATGCCTTGAATGCGGCGCGAGCACAGGCGATGTCGTCTTCCCACGGGGTCTGATCGCTGTCCAGGTGCAGACTGTTCCATTTGCCGACCGCTCTGGGCAACCAGGTCACGGCGACAGTGCCCGCGGTGCATTTCCAGGTCTGGCCTTTCTGCTTCCATTCGCTGCAAAAGCCCAGCGCTTTGCCGAGCCACTGGGCGATTGCCTTGTGATCGACGTCTTCGTCTTTCAGGTAAATCTCGATATCGGGTTGGCGCATGGGGGCCTCTGTTGAATGCTTATTGCAGCACGAAATAATCGTAGCGCATGGAAACGGTGACCTTGAAAGGTCCTGGTTGCTCGATGACCGCTGCCCGACGTTCGGCGCTGGCGCGCCAGCCGTGCGGTGTCATGGCCAGCAGATCGGCGCGGGACTGGCCGTCGATCAGCTTCAGCGTGTAGCGCAGGGTTTCGCTGTGTTGCAACTGCATGCCTTGCGGCACCAGCGACAGGTGCTTGTCGTCGGCGTAATCGCGCACTTCATCATAGAGCCGCTGACGCAGCTCCATCAGATGCTCATTGGTCGGGCCGACCCGCATCAGCCCGCCGCCTGGGGTCAGCAAGCGCTTGGCTTCCTGCCAGTCCAGCGGGCTGAACACGCTGGCCAGAAACTGGCAGCTGGCATCCGCAAGTGGCACACGGGCCATGCTGGCGACCATCCAGGTCAGCGCCGGATCACGACGACAGGCGCGTTTGACCGCCTCGCGGGAGATGTCCAGCGCATAGCCATCGGCATGCGGCAAGGCTTCGGCAATCTGCGCGGTGTAATAACCTTCGCCACAACCGATGTCCAGCCAATGCGCGGGGGATCGCTCGGCGGCCAGTTCAGCCAGTCGCCGGGCTACCGGCGCGTAGTGCCCGGCGTTGAGAAAATCGCGTCGCGCCTCGACCATGGCCTGATTGTCGCCCGGGTCGCGGCTGTTCTTGTGCTGCACCGGCAACAGGTTCAGATAACCCTGACGGGCTCGGTCGAAACGATGATTGGCCGGGCACACCACGCCGTTGTCGGCAGTGCTGAGCGGCGCTGAGCAGATCGGGCAGGTCAGCATCAGGCGAGCAACTTGACCAGAGTCTGGTAGTAGATCTCGGTCAGCACATCGAGGTCGCTGGCCAGAATACGTTCGTTGACCTGATGGATCGTTGCGTTGACCGGCCCCAGCTCGACCACTTGGGTGCCGAGGGTGGCGATGAAACGACCGTCGGAGGTTCCGCCGCTGGTCGAGGCTTTAGTCTCACGGCCGGTGACGCTTTTGATGCTGGAAGACACGGCGTCCAGCAACGCGCCCGGTTCGGTGAGGAACGGCAGGCCGGACAATGCCCAGTCCACGTGCCAGTCCAGTTCATGCCTGTCGAGGATATCGGCAACGCGCTGCTGCAGACCTTCGACGGTCGACTCGGTGGAAAAACGGAAATTGAAGACCGCCACCAGATCGCCGGGGATGACATTGGTGGCGCCGGTGCCAGCGTTCAGGTTGGAGATCTGGAAGCTGGTCGGCGGGAAGAAGTCGTTACCGTGGTCCCAGTGCTCGGCGGCCAGTTCGGCCAGGGCCGGCGCGGCCAGGTGAATCGGATTCTTCGCCAGATGCGGGTAAGCGACATGGCCCTGCTTGCCGCGTACCGTCAGCGTGGCGCCCAGCGAACCGCGCCGACCGTTCTTGACCACATCGCCGACCAGCGTGGTGCTCGACGGCTCGCCGACGATGCACCAGTCCAGACGCTCGTTACGCGCTGCGAGGCGTTCGACCACGGCTTTGGTGCCGTGATGCGCCGGGCCTTCTTCGTCGCTGGTGATCAGAAATGCCACCGAGCCCTTGTGATCAGGGTGGTCGGCGACAAAGCGTTCGGCCGCCACCAGCATGGCCGCCAGACTGCCTTTCATGTCTGCCGCGCCGCGTCCGCAGAGCATGCCGTGCTCGTCGATCAACGCATCGAACGGGTCGTTCTGCCAGTTCTGCAGCGGCCCGGTCGGCACCACGTCGGTATGCCCGGCGAAACACAGTACCGGGCCGTCGGTAGTGCCGTGGGTGGCCCAGAAGTTGTCGACGTCTTCGATACGCATTGGCTCCAGCTTGAAGCCGGCATCGCCCAGGCGCTGCATCATCACGGTCTGGCAATCGGCATCGACCGGCGTCACTGACGGACGGCGGATCAGATCGCAGGCGAGTTGGAGGGTGGGCGAGAGGTCGGCTGGGGCCGTCATGTACAGAACTCCGGTAGCAAGACTTTGGGCGCGAAAAGGCGGATATCTTAAAGCAAAACGACGACCTGAGGCCGTCGTTTATCGTGCCCGGTGGATATGTCAGGTTGTCGGCAGTGCCGGGCGGTTTGCGCGTGCCGACAAGATAGCCATGGTTATGGCTGCAAGATAAGGGAGTGATTGTGCGAACAGCATGGTTATCCAGAAACCGGAATTCGTATCGATGGATGCCCTGCCTGTGAGCAAAAGCACAATCGCGATCCAGGAGATCGCCAAGGTAGACAGTTCTTCCCTTACATCGAGCAGGTTTTGTCCGATCCGGTTTGCAGAGGTATGTTTGGGCGTTCTGTAGAAAGGCATCGCCGAGGTGAAAAGCCCCGCCAGCACTGCCTTGCCCAAGGTCGGATAAAGCGCCATGCCGGCCAGTATCGCCGCCAGTGCCTCTTTGATGTGTGTGCTGACCAACCGCCGGTAAAGCACAATCATCTTGAACGAGCGCAGGGCAAACATCAGTATCAACGACGTGGAAAATATCCATGGCAGCGGCCCGAAAGTCTCGGGCTTAAGGATCATTGCCATCGACCAGGCCAACGCAGCCAGCGTTAACAGATAATTCATTCCTTCTGCCACCCACGGCATCCACCCCGCGATGAAATGGTAGCGTTGCATCGCGCTCAGGGACGCGCAATTTCCTGCAATCAGGCTTCCGGCGTGCCGCTTGACGATCTGCATAGCTCCATATGCCCAGCGATATCGTTGTTTCTTGAAGTCCATGAACGTATCGGGAGTCAGCCCTTTGCCATAGCTGATAGCGGCGTAACCAGTGGAGAAACCACTTTCAAGCATACGCAGGCCAAGTTCGGCGTCTTCGCATATGCACCATTCCGCCCAGCCCAGTCGGTCCAGTGCTGATCGGCGGATCAGTGTCATGGTGCCGTGCTGGATAATTGCATCGTGATTGTTACGGATCACCATGCCGATGTTAAAAAAACCTCGGTACTCGGCCTGACAGCAACACTTGAACAGGCTTTCGTGACCGTCGCGATAATCCTGCGGCGATTGAATGACTGCAACCTTCGGGTCCGTGAAGTGGGGCACCATATGTTTGAGCCACTGTCGATGGACGCAGTAATCAGCGTCGATGACTGCCACTACCTCTGCGTCTTCAGCGGTATGTCTCAGGAGGTAGTTGAGCGCACCCGCTTTGAATCCGGGAAGTGGACTGACATGAAAAAACCGGAACCGAGGGCCGAGCTGCTGACAGTATCGCTCGATAGGCTTCCAGATGGCCGGGTCCTGAGTATTGTTGTCGATAACCAGCACCTCGAAGTCCGGGTAGTCCAGCGTTTGCAACGAGTCGAGAGTCCGTTTCACCATGTCCGGAGGTTCGTTGTAGCACGGAACATGCAGGGAAACTTTCGGGGCGGGACCAACAGGACGATGGACGGGGCTGAAAGAGCGTGGGGTGTCCGGTCCCCAGCAGGCTTCGAGGAATTCGTGCGTTTCGATACCCATGTAAGTCAGCACGCTGGCAGCCCAGATAAAGACGACAGGCAGCGCGAGCCAGGCGGGCAGTGGCTGTGAGTAGTGCATGCCGAACCCTGACAATGCGCAATAAGCCAGCACGATTATCAAGGCGCCTGCAGGCCACGACTCCGGTTTAAGGCGGGTGATAAGCCTGAGTATTTCCGAGAGCATGTTGACCGGCATTTTTACCGGGCCGTTGACGTGCAGTTTTAATCTGCGCTTTGCATCGAACAAACCCCAATTAGGCCCGGGCAGACCTTCTTCAGTCTTCCAGTGCTGGTCGAAGGCTTCTATCACGAAATAGTCATGGCCGTGCTGATCCAGTAATGGAATCTGGTTGCGCAGGTATATCGAGTGCTCTGCGTCAAAGGTCGTCATCCGCCTCTTGGCGATGGCCTTGCTCGGCCAGCCAATCTCCGAAAGTATGAGGGGCTTGTCGGGGAATCTCGTTCTCAGTTCGTTCGCGTGTGCCAGAACGATCGCGCTCGCGTCCAGCGCTGAAACGCCTTCCCAGAAAGGCAAAATATGGGCGGCAATGAAGTCGACATGCCTGACGAGGTCCGGCGTCTCGTACCATTGTGTCCATATCTCGGAGGTCGAAACAGGCACATTGACGGCGCGTCGTGCGGTCTGCAGATAGTGAATAAGCAGATCGATGGGAACATCATCACGAAACAGGACTTCATTTCCCAAGACCAGGCGTTGCACGCTGGAGTAACGGTTGGCGAGTTCGATCCCTGCATTTATTTCCTCGATATTGTGCGTTTCATCCTCTGTTATCCACACGCCAAGCGTGACATTCATGCCCAGTGCTTCGGCGAGTTCGGGGATATGCATCAATGTCCCTTCCACCGAGTAAGTTCTTATATTCCGTGTAATGCTTCGAAGTAGCAGCAGGTCTTCTCTTATCTGATCACGCGTCGGAAAAATCTGTTTGTAGGGGCTTTGGCCCGGTCGAAAAGGGGCGTAGGCCACGCCAGAGATCATTGCAGGCCAGTTGGGCGGATAATTGAACCTGGTTTTGAACAGGTTTTTCAGCCACGTGCCTGCCTTGTTTGAATATTCATCCATGTGTGAAACGTGCTCCATGCTTGTTGCACTGGTGCCGCGAGTTCCCTTCGCGTTGGTTAACCTTAGTCGCCCTCGTTCATTGCCGTTTGCAATGCTTAGACTCTTTTCCTCGGGCGTTTCCAAAAACGGAATGGCGTTTAGGCAGTGGGCGTTGATCGCGTTCTAAAATCATTATTTTTTACTTCCCTTGAGTCTCTGGGTCAGTTCGTCAACGGACCAGGACCTTGCCTGCCGGGAACAAGTCAGGTGTCTTGCCGTCGACAAACCCCTATAATGCGCGCCGGTTTTTGAGGTATTGATCATGAGCGCAGAAGATCCGCGGTTCGCTGGTATCGCCCGTCTATATGGCATCGAAGGGCTGGCACGCCTGCGCGCGGCCCATGTGGCGGTGGTGGGTATCGGCGGGGTGGGCTCCTGGGCGGCGGAAGCCATGGCGCGCAGTGGTGTGGGCGAGATTTCGCTGTTCGACATGGACGATGTCTGTGTCAGTAACAGCAACCGTCAGTTGCATGCGCTCAGCAGTACGGTTGGCCAGTCGAAAGTCGAGGTGATGGCTGAGCGTATCCGCGCGATCAACCCCGATTGCATCGTGCACGCGGTGGCTGATTTCGTCACCCGCGACACCATGGCCGAGTGCATCACCCCGGACATGGACTTCGTCATCGACTGTATCGACAGCGTCAACGCCAAGGCTGCGCTGATTTCCTGGTGCAAGCGGCGCAAGATTCAGATGGTCACCACCGGCGGGGCGGGGGGGCAGATCGACCCGACCCTGATTCAGATCGCCGACCTGAACCGCACGTTCAATGACCCGCTGGCCTCCAAGGTGCGCTCGACCCTGCGTCGGGATTATGGTTTTTCACGCACGCCGAACCGTCACTACAGCGTGCCTTGCGTGTTTTCTACTGAACAACTGCGCTACCCCAAGCCGGATGGCAGTATTTGTCTGGAAAAGAAATTCGTCGGCGAGGGCGTAAAGCTCGATTGCGCCGGTGGTTTCGGTGCAGTGATGATGGTGACTGCGACCTTTGGCATGGTTGCCGCTACCCGTGCGGTAGACAAGCTGGTGGCGGGCACGCGACGGCCTTCGGAGCGGATCAAGCCAGCGCTTGTAACACCCGATCAGGCTTGAGTCAGCTGGCGCATCTTCTGCAGTACGGCATTCAGGCCGTTGCTGCGCGAGGGTGAGAGCTGGCGGGCGAGGCCCAACTGATTGAACCAGCCAGGTAAATCCACGGCTGCCAGCTCCCGGTCCGACAGGCCGTTGACCCGCGCCAGCAGCAGCGCCACCAGACCGCGAATCAGTCGCGCGTCACTGCCGGCCCGAAACAGCCAGGCATTGTCGCTGACTTCACCGGTCAGCCAGACCTTGCTTTCACAACCGTGTACCAGGTTGTCGTCGGTCCTTTCTTCGTCACTCAGCGGCGCAAGTTGATCACCCCATTGCATCAGCAGGCGTGCGCGCTGTTCCCAGCCTTGTGGCCGGGAGAAACTGTCGAGCGCAGTTTGCGCCAATGGCGGCAGACTCATCGAAGCAGCTCCAGTGCCTGATCCAGTGCGCTGAAGAACTGCAGCAGATCGTCCGAATCGTTGTACAGCGCCAGTGACACGCGAATCGCGCCGGGTAGGCCAAGGGTCTTGAACAGCGGCATCGCGCAATGATGACCGGCACGTACGGCAATGCCCTGTTCGGTCAGCAGGTGAGCCACATCAGCATTGTGAACATCGTCGACGACGAAGCTGACCAGTGCCAGATCCGGCGAGCCCAGAACCTGGATGCCATCACGCTGTTGCAGGCCCTCAAGCAGGCGACGGTGCAGTCTGGCTTCATGTTCTGCGACCGCCTGATGATCGAGGCTGTCCAGATAGGCCAGCGTAGCGCCCAGACCGATCACACTGGCGATGGGCGGGGTGCCGGCCTCGAAACCCAGGGGTGCCGGACGAAATTTCGCGTGCTGATAATCGGCTGTCAGCACCATCTCGCCGCCGAACTGCCAGTGCGCGAGGCTGGGCAGCGCCTCGTTGCACCCGTAAAGCACGCCGAGTCCTTCCGGGCCATACAGTTTGTGGCTGGAAAACACATAAAAATCGCAGCCCAGCGCCTGCACATCGTGGCGTCCGTGCACCACGCCCTGTGAGCCGTCCACGACGGTAATGGCGCCTTGGGTCTTGGCCAGTGCGATAAGACGAGCGAGCGGTTGCCAGGTGCCGAGCACGTTGGAGAGCTGGGTGACGGCGAGCAGACGTGTGCGCGGTCCGATCAGGTTGGCTGCCGCGTCGCAGTCGATCACGCCATCGATATCCAGCGGCAGAACCACCAGTTTCAGGCCGCGACGCTGAGCCAGTTGCTGCCATGGCAGCAGATTGGCGTGATGTTCCAGCGCGCTGATGGCGATTTCGTCGCCCGCCGCGAATTCATGTTCCAGCCCGTAGGCCAGCAGGTTCAGCGCAGACGTCGCGCCGTGAGTGAAGATGATCTGGCCGTTCTCGCCGGCATTCAGCCAGCGGGCGGCCTTGCCACGGCTGGCCTCGAACGCTTGAGTGGCGTGTGCGCCGGGCAGATGCTGGGCACGATGCACATTGGCGGCACCGTTGGCATAGTAATGAGTCAGGGCGTCGATCAGCGCCTGGGGCTTTTGCGTCGTGGCGGCGTTGTCCAGATAAGTCTGGCCTTGCCGTTGCAGGGCGGCGATGGCGGGGAAGTCGCCACGCCAGGGAGAGAAGAGGGGCATTGTTCGTCCAGCGTGTGGAGGCGGGTTCAAAGCCAGCAGCCTTGAACCCGCACACAGCATCAGTTATGAGCGTGCAGTGCTTCGTTCAGCTCGACGGCCGACTTGTGGGTTTTGCATTCCACCGCGCCGGTCTGAGAGTTGCGACGGAACAACAGGTCGGTCTGACCCGCCAGCTCGCGGGCCTTGACGATCTTGACCAGCTCATTGTTTTCGTCGAGCAGCGCGACTTTGGTACCTGCGGTCACGTACAGGCCCGACTCAACGGTGTTGCGATCACCCAGCGGGATGCCGATGCCGGCGTTGGCACCGATCAGGCAGCCTTCACCGACCTTGATGATGATGTTGCCACCACCGGACAGCGTACCCATGGTCGAGCAGCCGCCGCCCAGATCCGAGCCCTTGCCGACGAATACGCCAGCGGAAACGCGGCCTTCGATCATGCCCGGGCCTTCGGTGCCGCCATTGAAGTTGACGAAGCCTTCGTGCATGACCGTGGTGCCTTCGCCGATGTAGGCGCCAAGGCGCACGCGAGCGCTGTCAGCGATACGGACGCCGCTCGGCACGACGTAATCGGTCATTTTCGGGAATTTGTCGACCGAGAACACTTCCAGCAGCTCGCCCTTGAGGCGTGCTTCGAGCTGACGTTCGGCCAGTTCGGCCAGATCGACCGCGCCCTGGCTGGTCCAGGCCACGTTTGGCAGCAGCGGGAAGATACCTGCCAGGTTCAGACCGTGCGGCTTGACCAGACGGTGCGACAGCAGATGCAGCTTGAGGTACGCCTCGGGAGTCGACGTCAGTGTGGCGTCTTCAGCCAGCAGGGTCGCGACCAGTGGCTTCTGGCTTTCGGCCAGACGAGTCAGCAGTGCGGCTTGAGTCGCGTCCACGGATTTGGCCGCTTCGGCCAGCTTGTAGGCCATGTCGACATTAAAGGTGATCGCCTGGTTGCCGCCGGTGTAACCCAGAACCGGTGCGATAGCCGCGACCAGCTCCGCAGAAGGATTGATCAGAGGCTGAGCATAAAATACTTCAAGCCATGCGCCTTGACGATTTTGGGTGCCGACGCCGAAGGCCAGGCTGAACAGGGTGGTGGACATGTAAATACCTCGTGGCTTTATCAAGGGGCTTTCAGTAGCGCTCTGGCTTACTGTAAAGCCGCTGCATACAGGTCAGGCTTGAAGCCGATCAGGGTTTTATCGCCCAGATCAAGCACCGGGCGCTTGATCATGGACGGCTGCGCGAGCATCAGTTCTATGGCTTTCGCCTGGTCGAGATCGGCCTTTTGTCCGTCTTCGAGCTTGCGAAAGGTCGTGCCTGCGCGGTTCAGCACAACCTGCCATCCGTGTTCATTGCACCACTGCTCGAGGTGCTCACGGTCGATGCCCTGGGTCTTGTAGTCGTGAAATTCGTAGCTCGCCGAATGCTCATCGAGCCAGGTACGAGCCTTTTTCATCGTGTCGCAGGCTTTGATGCCAAATAGAGTGTAAGTCATTGTTTAAGGTGGGGTGGCTGATCTTGCTCGATACTCCCCACGTCCTCTCCGCGCAATTTAGCCGGCTATTATGCCACGTCAGTCCGTTCAGTGTCGTGACAGCGCCGGTACGGTGACTGAACGAAAACTAGATAATAAGGCTAACCATCATTAAGAAAACTTCACCCGCTCATGCTTGAGTGGCTGGCCGCTGCGGGCAATTATTACCCTTCATTTGAAGTTTGGGTGCGTTATGTCTGAGCAAGAGAAGAAGCGTCAGGATGCGCTTGTCCGGCAACGTTATTACAGGGAGCGTCAACGTGCCGAGGGATTCAAGCAAAGTACCATCTGGATTCACGGTGAAGCCGAAGCTCAGGGCCGGCTGGCTGCCCGTGAAGGAAAGCCGTTGCTGCCCATGCAGTCTCATGACCCCGTCAGCTGGGCAGTCGGCTGGGTGGCTGAAAAGCTGCGGACCCGACAGTAGTCAGCACTTTTTCGGGCGGTCACGCCACACGTTGGGGACGTATGGCGCGCTGTTGATTGCCGCATGATCAACACGTGTCAGGACGCTCTCCGTCAGAGCGTTTCAAATTTCGAGTTGCCACGGTCCGCGTAGATAGCGCCCATCACGGCGATGTCATTGCTGCTGAGTGTCTTGCCCACATTGATGATCTCGAAGTCGCCGAGGGTCAGGCCGTTGGGGATATCGAAATGCATGACCGAATCACGGTCGTAAGCCGAGTGGTGGAAGTCTGCGGCCTCGTACCTGTCGAAAAAATTGGTATTGATCTCTTCGTCACTCAACCCGGTTTGCGAAAGCAGTGAGCGCAAGAGCGGCTCGTTCCAGGGGATGTTTGCCTGCGGATGCTGATGCTCGTGAACCGCGCCCAAGGCGTGCCCGAATTCATGCAGTACGATGCGCGTCAATTCCGGCATCGGCTTCAGGTCCGCCGTGTACAGCTCTTTGAGGTTGAACTCCATCGTAGCCTCATCAGGTCCGGCCAGCAGGGTATCGGTGCCTATGGCGCTCCAGTTCAGGTGTTCATTGAAGCCAATTCGGATATCACTCGCCCCGTCCGTCACGAACTCGAATTTCAGGTTTATGTGCGGCAGCCACTTGCGGGCGGCCTCGACGATGGGTGCTGTCAGGCTGGCAGGAGGATTCTTCAAAAAAAGAACTTTCAGGGTTCGCCCGCGAGCCCAGTATTTGCTGAACGAAACCAGCAGGCGCGCCTGGCGACCTGACTGGCTGGTGTCGGCGCCGGTTTCCGATGGGTAAGCAGGGGGGATCGGCGCGTTGGCGGGGTTTTCGCGAATCGCTGCATCATACGAAGCCTGGTGATTTCCAGCGCTGCGCATGCAGCAGGATGCGGGCAGTTTTACGCCTTGGGTAACAGCGGGTGCGGTCATGGGAGTGGCCTTCATGGTAGTTCGCTTCGTGTCTGGAAGCATTAAAAATGAAGGGTGAGGGTACGTTCACGCAGGGGGCGGGAGGTGGTAACTAATTACCCCGCCGCACATTGCATGCGGCGGGACGATTTTTTTGGATTCAGCTTTTACTTGCTCAGGAATGCGCGGATACGTTCGGCCGCTTCGATGCATTCGGCCAACGGGGCCACGAGCGCAAGACGCACCCGGCCTGCGCCAGGGTTAACGCCATCCACTTCGCGGGAAAGGTACGAGCCCGGTACTGCAGTGACGTGCTGATCGACGAACAGATCGCGGCAAAATGCAGCGTCATCGGTACCGACGTTCGGCCACAGGTAAAAGCCGCCGTCCGGGCGCTGAACGTCGAGCACCGGGGTCAGGATGTCGAGCACCGCAGCGAACTTTTCCCGGTACAGATCACGGTTGGCGCGTACGTGCTCCTCATCATTCCAGGCGGCGATGCTGGCCAGTTGAGTCTGAACCGGCATGGCGCAGCCGTGATAGGTGCGATACAGCAGGAAGGCCTTGAGGATCTGGGCGTCACCCGCCACAAAACCTGAGCGCAGGCCCGGCAGATTGGAGCGCTTGGACAGGCTGTGGAAGACCACGCAGCGTTTGAAATCCTCGCGGCCCAGCTCGACGCAGGCGCTGAGCAGGCCCGGCGGCGGGGTCTGCTCATCGAAGTACAGCTCGCTGTAGCACTCGTCCGCAGCAATGACAAAGTCATGTTCGTCGGCCAGGGCGATGAGCTTTTTCAGGGTTTCAACCGGAATCAGCGCCCCGGTCGGGTTGCCTGGTGAGCACAGAAAGAGGATCTGGCAACGCTTCCAGATGTCCGGGCTGACGGCATCGAAATCGGGATTGAACCCGTTATCGCTCAGGCAGGGCAGGTAGTGCGGTTGGGCTCCGGCCAGAAACGCGGCGCCTTCATAGATCTGGTAAAACGGATTCGGGCTGATCACCAGGCCGTCATCACTGCGATTGACTACGGTCTGGGTGAAGGCGAACAGCGCTTCGCGCGTGCCGTTGACCGGTAATACATTGCGCGCCGGATCGATCCAGCCCTGTGGCACGCCGAATCGACGGCTGCACCAGCCGGCAATGGCTTCGCGCAGCGCAGGAATACCCAGCGTGGTCGGGTAAACCGCCATCTGATCGAGGTTGTCTGCCAGTGCTTTGGCAACGAAATCGGGAGAGCGGTGCTTCGGTTCGCCGATGGACAGTGCTACCGGACGCTTTTCCGGGTTGGGTGTCACGCCGGCCAGCAAGGCGCGCAGCTTCTCGAAAGGGTAAGGCTGAAGCAGTTGCATGGCGTTATTCATGGAACGTGTTCCTCAATGAGCTGCGTTGAGTCGATTCGTATGGCCGAGTATTCATATGCTGATCCGCAAATCGTTGCCCGGCTCTGAGTTGACGCTCAGTTGCTTGACGATCGCATCCTGCAACTGGCGGCACAGTTGTGGATCGGACAGCGGGTGATTGTTGGCGTCGGTGATGAAGAACACGTCTTCCACGCGCTCGCCCAGCGTTGCAATCTTGGCGTTCTGCAGGGACAGGTCGAACTCCAGGAAGATCTTGCCGATGCGCGCCAGCAGGCCTGGACGGTCCGGTGCCAGCAACTCGAGTACCGTCACCGGACGCTGGGCGTCGTTATGAATGGTGACTTGCGGTGCGAAGGCAAAGTGCTTGAGCTGACGTGGCACGCGGCGCTTGATGATTGTCGGGTAATCATCCGGGTTGCGCAGGGCTTCGGTCAGGCCTTCGCGGATGTCCTGAATGCGCTCCGGGTTGTTGCCGATCGAACCGCCCTCATGGTCGAGGACGATGTAGGTGTCGAGTGTGAATTTGCTGCTGGAAGTAATAATGCGTGCGTCGTGAATGTTCAGGTTCAGCTGGTCCATCGCCGCCACGGTAACCGCGAAGAAGTCATGCTGATCCGGGGCGTAAATGAAGATCTGCGTGCCGCCCTCGAATTCACGCTGCGTGGTTTCCTTGATCAGCACCAGCGGACCGCCGTCGGCTGGTTGCTGCAGAATCGCATCGCTATGCCAGGCCACGTCGCCGGCGGTGTGGCGCAGGAAGTAATCATCGCCCAGTGCTGACCAGAGTTGCTCGACGTCATCAGGATCGGTGCCGTTGCGTACCAGAATATCCAGTGCGGCAGTCTGTGTGCGGCGAATCTGTTCTTCGCGGTCGACCGGGTTTTCCAGGCCGCGGCGCAAGGCCCGCTTGGTCTCGGTGTACAGCTGACGCAACAGGCTGGCGCGCCATGAGTTCCAGAGCGTCGGATTGGTCGCGTTGATGTCGGCGACGGTCAGCACATACAGATAATCCAGATGCACTTCGTCGCCCACGAACTGGGCAAAGTCGTGGATGACCTGCGGATCGGAAAGGTCCTTGCGCTGGGCGGTGGTCGACATCACCAGGTGGTTGCTCACCAGCCAGACAATAAGCCGGATGTCCCAGGCAGGCAGATGATGGCGCGCACCGAACGCCTGCGCATCGATGGCGCCCAGCTCCGAGTGATCACCGCCACGACCCTTGCCGATGTCGTGATAAAGCCCGGCCAGGTAAATCAGCTCCGGCTTGGGCAGGCGGCCCATGATCTTGCTGGCCAGCGGAAATTTCTCGGACACTTCGGTGTACTGCAGCTTGCGCAGGTGCTTGATCAGATTCAGCGTGTGCGCATCGACGGTATAAATGTGAAACAGGTCATGTTGCATCTGGCCGACGATATGGCCGAACTCCGGCAGGTACAGGCCGAGAATGCCGTAGCGGTTCATCCGCCGCAGGTTGCGGTGGATACCGATTTCGCACTTGAACAACTCGATGAACAGGCTGGTGTTACGAATATCGTTGCGGAAGTCATCGTTGATCAGGTGCCGATGTTCACGCAGCAAGCGAATGGTATCGGCACGTACACCCTTTATTTCCGGATGCTGGGCCATGAGCACGAAGATTTCGATCATGGCAAACGGGGTGCGCTTGAAGACGTTCGGGTGGGTGGCTTCTATATAGCCATCGTGCAGCTGAAAGCGTGAATTGATCGGCTGTGGTGTGCCGCTGTCGTCGGAAAGAATCACTTCTTCGAAATGCTGGATGATCAGATCGCTGAGTTCGGCGATGCTCATGACCACCCGGTAGTACTTCTGCATGAAGCGCTCTATGGCCAGCTTGGCATCATTGTCTTCATAGCCCAGCAACCCGGCGATGCGTACCTGATAATCGAACAGAAGCCGGTCCTCGGAGCGTCCGGCCAGCATGTGCAGCGCGTAACGCACTTTCCACAAAAACTCTTGGGAGGAGGCGAGCAGGGCGTTTTCGCTGCCCAGCAGGAAGCCTTCGCCTGCCAGTGCGTGCAGGTTCAGCGTGCCGTACTGACGCCGCGCGACCCAGAGGATGGTCTGAATATCGCGCAGGCCACCCGGAGAGCCCTTGACGTTGGGTTCCAGGTTGTATTCGGTGTCGTTGTACTTGTGGTGGCGTTTTTTCTGTTCCGCGTGTTTGGCGAGGAAAAACTCCTTGCTCGGCCACATATGCTCGGTGCTGGTGACCTCCAGCATGCGCTGGCGCAGGTGTTCGGGGCCGGCGATGGTGCGACTTTCCATCAGATTGGTGATCACGGTCAGGTCGGCGCGGCCTTCCTGTGCGCACTCGTTGACCGAGCGTACGCTTTGTCCGACTTCCAGGCCGATGTCCCACAGCAGGGTCAGAAACCGCTCGATAGGCTCGCGGAAAACTTCGTGGTCATCGCTGTCCAGCAGGATCAGCAGATCGATGTCCGAGTAAGGATGCAGCTCGCCGCGCCCGTAGCCACCCACTGCCAGAAGCGCGATATCGGCGTCTTCACTCCATTCGAACTGATCCCAGGCCTTTTGCAGGATGTTATCGACAAACCATGCCCGGTCCTCGATCAGTCGTCGAATGTCACGGCCCGACCTGAAGCGCTCATCAAGGACGTCTCTCGCTCGGCGGATGGCCTTCTTGAACGCAGCGATGGGGCTGGCTTTCAAGGCCAGTTCGGCCTGGAACTGGCCTCGATCGAACAAGTCTGGATCTACTTGCGGCATTGAGCAGTATTCCTCGTGTCGGGCTGTGCAAGTGACGGGCGGGCGTTCAGCCGGGCATGATCGGGTCAGGGAGCCTTTTGGGCAATGGTGTCATCGCTGCGCAAGGTGAAGATTTCGTAACCGTCAGCGGTCACCAGCAGCGTGTGCTCCCATTGCGCCGAGAGCTTGCGGTCCTTGGTGATCGCCGTCCAGCCATCGCCGAGAATCTTGGTTTCAGGGCGACCCTGGTTGATCATCGGTTCGATGGTGAAGGTCATGCCTTCCTGCAACTCGATACCGGTTCCGGCCTCGCCAAAGTGCATCACCTGCGGCTCTTCATGAAACACCTTGCCGATGCCATGGCCGCAGAACTCACGAACCACGGAGAAGCCGTTCTTTTCAGCGTGTTTCTGGATGACGGCACCGATGTCACCCAGGCGAGTGCCGGGTTTGACGATTTCGATGGCCTTGTACAGGCACTCCTGAGTTACCTTCGACAGGCGCTCGGCCCATACCGGAACGGTGCCGACATGGAACATCCTGCTGGTGTCGCCATGGTAGCCGTCCTTGATGACGGTAACGTCGATGTTCAGCGAGTCACCGTCCTTCAGCTTCTTGTCGCTCGGGATACCGTGGCAGACCACCTGGTTGATCGAGGTGCAGATCGATTTGGGAAAGCCCTTGTAGTTCAGCGGGGCCGGGATCGCCTTCTGTTCGTTGACAATATAGTCATGGCAAAGGCGGTCCAGCTCTTCGGTGGTCACACCGGGCTTGACGTACGGCGCTATCATTTCCAGAACATCGGCGGCCAGGCGACCGGCGATGCGCATCTTCTCGATGTCTTCCGGGGTTTTGAGGGTGATGGTCATACGAATTCTCTCGGCGTGGCAGGCACGCGGTGGGTGCGCAAAGGCGCAATTCTATCAGACCACCGGTGCCGGGTAATCATCGCTTCCTTCTATAGGCCGTCCATGCAACTGCAAAGTCACCGCAAAACAAGCACTTGATGGGAGTTCCGTTCTCTTCCCTTTTATGATATAAAATGCGCCGCTTTCCAAGGTCCGTCCTTGAAGCACAAACCCACACACGTGTCGACACGATGACCTGGGTGCCCTTGGCAGATGCCATTGGTTGGTCATTGGGATACGTGGAGGCCTAACCCGACTTATCAAGGAACTATTTATGTCCCAAGTCAATATGCGCGATATGCTGAAGGCTGGTTGCCACTTCGGTCACCAGACCCGTTACTGGAATCCGAAAATGGGTAAATACATTTTCGGCGCGCGTAACAAGATTCACATCATCAACCTTGAAAAAACCCTGCCTATGTTCAACGAAGCGCTGACTTTCGTTGAGCGCCTGGCTTCGGGCAAAAACAAGATTCTGTTCGTCGGCACCAAGCGTTCCGCTGGCAAGATCGTTGCTGAAGAAGCAGCACGTTGCGGTTCGCCGTACGTCGACCATCGCTGGTTGGGCGGCATGCTGACCAACTTCAAGACCATCCGTCAGTCGATCAAGCGTCTGCGCGAGCTGGAAGTACAGGCTGAAGACGGTACTTTCGCCAAGCTGACCAAGAAAGAAGCCCTGATGCGTACCCGTGATCTGGAAAAACTGGATCGCAGCCTGGGTGGTATCAAGGACATGGGCGGTCTGCCGGACGCTCTGTTCGTTATCGACGTTGATCACGAGCGCATCGCGATCACCGAAGCCAACAAGCTGGGCATCCCGGTTATCGGCGTCGTCGATACCAACAGCAGCCCGGAAGGCGTTGACTACATCATCCCTGGCAACGATGACGCAATCCGCGCCATCCAGCTGTACATGGGTTCGATGGCTGATGCTGTTATCCGTGGTCGTAACAATGTTGCTGGCGGCACCGACGTCTTTGTCGAAGAAGCTCCAGCTGCAGCTGCTGTAGAAGGCTGAGTACAAACGCCTGGCGTTTACTCAGTACGCGAAAAGGGGGCTTAGCCCCCTTTTTGCCACCTAGGAAATGATTTGTCGGTCTGTAGCCATGACCTTGCTGTCATGTGTTGCTGCCACCCTGATTTTTCAAGAATTGCACGCCCGGCCTGTCGGGTGGAATGGTTGAAGACCTATCCAAGAGGATTTTGAAATGGCAGAGATTACTGCAGCGTTGGTCAAAGAACTGCGCGAGCGTACCGGCGAAGGCATGATGGATTGCAAAAAGGCCTTGACCAAGGCTGGCGGCGACATCGAAAAAGCAATCGACGACATGCGTGCTTCCGGCGCCATCAAGGCCGCCAAGAAAGCAGGCAACGTGGCTGCTGAAGGCGCTATCGCCATCAAGGACGACGGCAAGGCTGCTGTCATCATCGAAGTCAACTCGCAGACCGACTTCCTGGCCCTGCAGGACGACTTCAAGGCTTTCGTTGCTGCAAGCGTCGAAAAAGCCTTCGCTGACAAGCTGACTGATGTCGCTCCGTTGATCGAAGCTCAGGAAGCTGCACGTCTGGTACTGGTCGGCAAGGTTGGCGAAAACGTCAACATCCGTCGCTTGAAGCGTATCGAAGGTGACGTCGTAGGTACTTACCTGCACGGCAACAAGATCGGCGTGGTTGTTACCCTTAAAGGTGGCGATGTCGAGCTGGCCAAGGATATCGCCATGCACGTCGCGGCAAGCAACCCCGAGTTCCTGTTCCCTTCGGAAGTTTCTGCCGAAGCGATCGAGCGCGAGAAGAATGTCTTCCTGCAACTGAACGAAGACAAGATCAAAGGCAAGCCAGCTGAAATCGTTGAAAAAATGGTTGGCGGTCGTATCACCAAGTTCCTGGCAGAAGCCAGTCTGGTCGAGCAAGCCTTCGTCAAGAACCCGGAAGTCAAGGTCGGTGATCTGGCCAAGAAAGCCGGCGCTGAAATCGTTTCCTTCACCTACTTCAAAGTAGGCGACGGCATCGAGAAGCCAGTTGATAACTTCGCTGACGAAGTGGCTGCTCAACTGGCTGCCGCCAAGCAGTAAGACGGTTTTTCAACTGTCGCCCCAAAGAGGCTGCCCGCTCACGCGTGCGGCCTCTTTGTCGAAAGGGAAAAGGAAATTTTCCTTGGAGATTGTGCTCACAAGGCTGCATTCTCCCGACGCGCGCAAAGCGTCAAGCTAAAGTAAGCGCAGGCTTGAAATAGCCCGCACAGATTTTTTTCAGAAAACGCCGCAGGAGAGATTCGCAATGGCTCAGCAGGGCAGTGGTTATCAGGCTCGCTATAAACGCATTCTACTCAAGCTTAGCGGTGAGGCCCTCATGGGCTCGGAAGAGTTCGGCATCGACCCGAAGGTGCTGGATCGCATGGCGCTGGAAGTCGGCCAGCTGGTCGGTATCGGCGTTCAGGTCGGTCTGGTGATTGGCGGCGGCAACCTGTTCCGTGGCGCGGCCTTGAGTGCTGCGGGCATGGATCGGGTGACAGGCGATCACATGGGCATGCTGGCCACTGTGATGAACGCCCTGGCAATGCGCGATGCGCTGGAGCGCGCTAATATCACTGCCATCGTGATGTCGGCCATTTCCATGGTGGGTGTGACCGATCATTATGATCGCCGTAAGGCCATGCGCCATCTCAGCGCCAAGGAAGTGGTGATTTTTGCCGCCGGCACCGGTAATCCGTTCTTTACCACCGATTCGGCTGCCTGCCTGCGCGCGATCGAGATCGACGCCGATGTAGTGCTCAAGGCCACCAAGGTGGATGGTGTGTACACCGCAGATCCGTTCAAGGACCCGAATGCCGAGAAGTTCGATCATCTGACCTACGATGAAGTGCTGGATCGCAAGCTGGGTGTGATGGATCTGACCGCAATCTGCCTGTGTCGCGATCACAAGATGCCATTGCGCGTCTTCAACATGAACAAGCCGGGTGCCCTTCTGAATATCGTCCATGGTGGCGCTGAAGGGACCCTGATCGAGGAAGCACAATAATGATCAACGAAATCAAGAAAGATGCTCAGACCCGTATGCAGAAGAGTCTGGAGTCGCTGACCCATGCCTTCACCCGTATCCGTACCGGCAAGGCGCATCCGAGCATCCTGGGCGGTGTGATGGTTCCTTACTACGGCGCCGATACCCCGCTGAGCCAGGTGGCCAACGTGACCGTCAAGGACTCGCGTACCCTTCAGGTCGTGGCGTTCGAGCGCAACATGCTGGCGGCTGTCGACAAGGCCATCCAGAGCTCCGGTCTGGGCTTCAATCCGACCAACCTGGGTGAGTTGCTGCTGATCTCCATGCCGGCGCTGACCGAAGAAACCCGCAAGGGCTTCACCAAGCAGGCGCGCGATGCTGCAGAAGATGCCCGTGTGGCCGTCCGTAACATCCGCCGTGACGCCTTGAGCCAGTTGAAAGACCTGGTCAAGGAGAAGGAAATCAGCGAAGACGAAGAGCGCCGTGCGGCTGACGACGTACAGAAGCTGACTGACAAGTTCGTGGCGGAAATCGAAGTTGCGGTCAAGCAGAAAGAAGCCGATCTGATGGCTGTTTAAGGTTTCGGACGCTTTCATGGAAAAGATAAAACCGGCCGTGCCGTCTTCGGTGCCGCGCCATGTCGCGATTATCATGGATGGTAATAATCGCTGGGCCAAGAAGCGCCTGCTGCCAGGCGTTGCAGGCCATAAGGCCGGCGTCGATGCCGTGCGGGCCGTTATCGAGGTCTGCGCCGAAGCGCGGGTCGAAGTGCTGACACTGTTCGCGTTCTCCAGTGAAAACTGGCAGCGCCCGGCCGAAGAGGTGGGTGCGTTGATGGAGCTGTTTTTCACGGCGCTGCGCCGTGAAACCAAGCGCCTGAACGAAAACGAGATCAGCCTGCGAATTATCGGCGACCGCTCACGCTTTCATCCTGAGCTTCAGGCTGCCATGCGCGAGGCGGAAGTGCGCACCTCCGGCAACAGCCGTTTCGTGCTGCAGATCGCTGCCAACTACGGTGGGCAGTGGGACATCGCGCAGGCTGCCCAGCGGCTGGCGCGTGAGGTTCAGGCCGGGCACTTGCAGCCGGAGGACATTACTCCCCAGTTGTTGCAGACCTGCCTGGCCACCGGCGACCTGCCGTTGCCGGATCTGTGCATCCGCACCGGCGGCGAACACCGCATCAGCAATTTTCTGCTTTGGCAGCTGGCCTACGCCGAGCTGTACTTCTCCGACCTGTTCTGGCCGGACTTCAAACACGATGCCATGCGCGCCGCGCTGGCAGATTTCGCTTCTCGCCAACGTCGCTTCGGTAAAACCAGCGAACAGGTAGAAGCTGGAGCCCGGGCTTAATGCTGAAACAACGGATCATCACGGCACTCATTCTGTTGCCGATCGCCTTGTGCGGGTTTTTCCTGCTGACCGGCATGTACTTCGCCCTGTTCATCGGGGTGGTCGTCGTTCTGGGTGCCTGGGAATGGGCGCGGCTCGCAGGTTTTGCCGCGCAGTCGATGCGTATCGGCTATGCGGCTGTGGTCGCTGTTCTGCTTTTCCTCATGTACCTGCTGCCAGGGCTGGAGCCCTGGGTGCTGGTTGCTGCCGTCATCTGGTGGGGTGTGGCGACCTTTCTGGTCCTTACCTATCCGGACTCCAGCAGTCACTGGGCAAGTGCAGCGTGCAAGCTGGTCATCGGCCTTCTGATTCTGCTGCCTGCATGGCAGGGTCTGGTCCTGATCAAGCAGTGGCCACTGGGTAACTGGCTGATTCTGTCGGTGATGGTGCTGGTCTGGGCCGCCGACATCGGCGCTTATTTTTCCGGCAAGGCTTTTGGCAAGCGCAAGCTGGCGCCCAAGGTGAGCCCTGGCAAGAGCTGGGAGGGCGTATATGGCGGTCTGGTGGTCAGTCTGGGCATCACCGCAGCAGTAGGTTTTTCCCGCGACTGGACGGTTGCGCAGTTCATCGCGGCGCTCTTTGGTGCGGCGGTGATCGTATTCATCTCGGTGATTGGCGACCTGACCGAAAGCATGTTCAAGCGCCAGTCCGGGGTCAAGGACAGCAGCAATCTGCTGCCTGGACACGGCGGAGTACTGGACCGCATCGACAGCCTGACGGCGGCCATTCCGGTATTTGCCGTTCTGCTCTGGGCCGCTGACTGGGGTGTCATGTGAGTGGTCCGCAACAAATCACCATTCTGGGCGCAACCGGTTCCATAGGGCTGAGCACTCTGGATGTGGTCGCCCGTCATCCAGCGCTTTATCAAGTGTTCGCGCTCACCGGTTACAGTCGTCTGGATGAATTGCTGGCCTTGTGCATCAGGCACACACCGCAGTACGCCGTAGTGCCGGATCAGGTGGTCGCTCGCAAACTGCAGGACGACCTGGCAGCGGCCGGGCTCGATACCCGGGTGCTGGTCGGCGAGGGCGGTCTGTGCGAAGTGGCCGCAGACCCTCGGGTCGATGCAGTCATGGCCGCCATTGTCGGGGCTGCCGGCTTGCGCCCGACCTTGGCTGCGGTAGAGGCGGGCAAGAAAGTATTGCTGGCCAACAAGGAAGCGCTGGTCATGTCCGGCGCCCTGTTCATGCAGGCTGTTCGGCAAAATGGCGCTGTGCTGTTGCCCATAGACAGCGAGCACAATGCGATCTTCCAGTGCCTGCCCGGCGATTTCGCTCGCGGGCTGGGTGCCGTTGGCGTCCGGCGGATCATGTTGACTGCCTCGGGCGGGCCGTTTCGCGAAACGCCGCTGGAGCAGTTGCAGAATGTCACGCCGGAGCAGGCCTGTGCCCATCCGGTCTGGTCGATGGGGCGCAAGATCTCCGTCGATTCGGCAACCATGATGAACAAGGGGCTTGAGCTGATCGAAGCCTGCTGGCTGTTCGATGCGCGGCCGGATCAGGTCGAGGTGGTCATTCACCCGCAAAGCGTGATTCACTCGCTGGTCGATTATGTCGATGGCTCGGTGCTGGCTCAATTGGGCAATCCCGACATGCGTACGCCCATCGCCAATGCATTGGCATGGCCTGCGCGTGTAGACTCTGGCGTTGCGCCACTGGACCTGTTTCGTATCGGTCAGCTTGATTTTCAGGCGCCGGACGAGGAGCGATTCCCTTGCCTGCGGCTGGCCCGACAGGCGGCAGAGGCTGGAGGCAGTGCACCTGCCATGCTCAACGCGGCCAATGAAGTGGCCGTCGCGGCATTCCTCGATGGGCGTATCCGCTACCTGGAAATCGCCGGTATTATCGAAGAGGTTCTGGATCATGAGCCTGTCACCGCGGTCGAAGGGCTCGAAGCGGTGTTCGCCGCCGATGCAAAAGCGCGTTTGCTGGCGGGCCAATGGCTTGAAAGACACGGGCGATAGCGATCTGACAACCCGTCAGGATGTGAGTGAAAGGGTTGATGTGGTGCGTCAACGGCGGGCCTGGAGGCCTGCAATGATTAACACACTGGCCGACCAGTCGGTACCCGGAGAAGGCTGATGAGCGCTTTATACATGATTCTCGGCACCCTGATTGCTCTGGGTGTGCTGGTGACCTTCCACGAATTCGGCCACTTCTGGGTGGCGCGCCGCTGTGGCGTCAAGGTGCTGCGTTTCTCGGTAGGCTTCGGCACGCCTCTGCTGCGCTGGCATGACCGGCAGGGCACCGAGTACGTCGTCGCTGCCATTCCTCTGGGCGGCTATGTGAAGATGCTCGACGAGCGCGAAGGCAATGTTCCGCCCGAACTCGCTGACCAGTCGTTCAACCGCAAGACAGTAGGGCAGCGCATCGCGATCGTGATTGCCGGCCCGACTGCCAATTTCATCCTGGCCATCGCATTTTTCTGGGTGCTGGCGATGATGGGCAGCGAGCAGGTGCGCCCCGTTATCGGCGCAGTCGAGTCCGGAAGCATCGCCCAGCAGGCTGGCCTGACGGCCGGACAGGAAATCGTTGCTGTCGATGGCGAGCCTACTTCGGGTTGGGCCGGGGTCAATCTGCAACTGGTCCGCCGTCTGGGTGAAAGCGGTACCATCGCGTTGAAAGTCAGGGACCAGGGTTCTACGGTCGACACGTCTCGTCAGTTGGTACTGAGTGACTGGCTGAGAGGCGCAGAAGAGCCTGATCCGATCAAGTCGCTGGGTATTCGCCCGTGGCGTCCGGCGCTGTTGCCGGTGCTGGCGGAAATCGATCCGAAAGGTCCGGCGCAGAGCGCAGGGCTCAAAACGGGTGATCGTCTCGTTGCGATGGACGGTCAGCCGCTCGATGAGTGGCAACAGGTTGTCGATCGGGTCCGCGAGCGTCCCGAAGCGAAGATTTCGCTGCGCATCGAGCGCGACGGGGTGCAAATGGACGTGCCGGTGACCCTGGCGGCCAAGGGCGAGGGCAAGGCTGCCGCGGGTTACCTGGGGGCTGGTGTGAAAGCTGTCGATTGGCCACCGGAAATGCTGCGCGAGGTCAGCTACGGGCCTTTCGCGGCGATGGCCGAGGGTGTGAAGCGCACCTGGAACATGAGTGTGCTGACCCTGGACTCGCTGAAGAAAATGTTGTTCGGCGAGCTCTCGGTAAAAAACTTGAGTGGACCGATAACCATTGCTAAAGTGGCGGGCGCTTCGGCCCAGTCGGGCATCGGAGATTTTCTGAACTTCCTCGCTTATCTGAGTATTAGCCTGGGTGTTCTGAATCTGCTGCCCATTCCCGTCCTGGACGGGGGGCATTTGCTGTTTTATCTGATCGAGTGGGCGCGTGGTCGTCCCCTTTCGGAAAAGGTTCAAGGTTGGGGGGCGCAGATCGGTATCAGTCTGGTAGTGGGCGTAATGTTGCTCGCGCTGGTCAACGATCTGGGCCGACTGTAAAGCGTTGCCGAGTTGCGAATCTGCCGCATTTTGCGGCAGTTTGTTTATTGCCAGTTGGAATAAGAAAGGACTTCATGAAACGTCTGCTGCTAACTGCGGTTCTTTCCGCACTGATGATCGCTGAAGTTCACGCCGAGTCCTTCACCATCTCCGATATCCGTGTCAACGGCCTGCAGCGGGTTTCCGCCGGCAGTGTCTTTGGCGCACTGCCGCTGAACGTAGGCGAGCAGGCGGACGATGGTCGTTTGGTCGATGCTACCCGTTCGCTGTTTAAAACCGGTTTCTTTCAAGATATCCAGCTGGGTCGCGACGGCAACGTGCTCGTCATCAACGTCGTCGAGCGCCCTTCGGTTGCGAGTATCGAAATCGAGGGTAACAAGGCCATTTCCACCGAGGACCTGATGAAGGGGCTGAAACAGTCCGGTCTGGCCGAAGGTGAGATTTTCCAGCGTGCCACCCTCGAAGGCGTGCGTAACGAGCTGCAACGTCAATACGTTGCCCAGGGCCGTTACTCTGCCGAGGTTGACGCCGAGGTTGTTCCTCAGCCGCGCAACCGCGTAGGCCTGAAGATCAACATCAATGAAGGCACCGTAGCCTCCATTCAGCACATCAACGTGGTGGGTAACAAGGTCTTCTCCGACGAAGACCTGACCGACCTGTTCGAGCTCAAGACCAGCAACTGGCTGTCGTTCTTCAAGAATGACGACAAGTACGCCCGTGAAAAGCTGTCGGGTGACCTTGAGCGCCTGCGTTCGTACTACCTCGATCGCGGCTATATCAACATGGATATCGCCTCGACCCAGGTGTCGATCACGCCCGACAAGAAGAACGTGTACATCACCGTCAACATCAATGAAGGCGAGAAGTACAGCGTCAAGTCGGTCAAGCTCAGCGGTGACCTGAAGGTCCCTGAAGATCAGGTCAAATCCCTGTTGCTGGTGCAGCCGGGCCAGGTGTTCTCGCGCAAGGTCATGACCACGACGTCCGAACTGATCACCCGCCGTCTGGGTAACGAAGGCTATACCTTCGCCAACGTCAACGGCGTGCCGACACCGAACAACGAAGACCACACGGTCGATATCACCTTCGTCGTCGACCCGGGCAAGCGTGCCTACGTCAACCGTATCAACTACCGCGGCAACACCAAGTCGGAAGACGAAGTGCTGCGTCGCGAAATGCGCCAGATGGAAGGCGGCTGGGCATCGACCTACCTGATCGACCAGTCGAAAACCCGTCTGGACCGTCTGGGCTTCTTCAAGGAAGTCAACGTCGAAACGCCACCTGTTCCTGGCACCGACGATCAGGTCGATGTGAACTACGCCGTTGAAGAGCAGGCGTCCGGTTCGATCACCGCCAGCGTCGGCTTTGCGCAAAGCGCCGGTCTGATCCTTGGTGGTTCGATCAGCCAGAACAACTTCCTGGGTACCGGTAACAAGGTCAGCATCGGCCTGACCCGCAGCGAATACCAGAGCCGTTACAACTTCAGCTACGTCGATCCGTACTACACGCCGGACGGTGTCAGCCTGGGTTACAGCGCGTTCTATCGCACCACCAACTACGATGACCTCGACGTTGATGTTGCAAGCTATGCGGTTGACAGCCTGGGTGCCGGTATCAACCTTGGCTACCCGATCAGCGAGACTTCGCGCCTGACCTACGGTCTGACCGTGCAGCAGGACGAAATCAAGACCGGCAAGTACACCGTTGACGAGATTTTCGACTTCGTCGAGAAGGAAGGCGACAAGTACCTGAACTTCAAGGGCTCGGTTGGCTGGTCTGAATCGACTCTGAACAAGGGTGTTCTGGCGACCCGTGGTCACTCGCAAAGTCTGGTGTTCGAATCCACCTTGCCGGGTAGCGACCTGTCGTTCTTCAAGCTGGATTACCGTGCTCAGTACTTCCACCCGATCACTGATAACTACACTCTGCGCCTGCACACCGAGCTGGGTTATGGCGACGGCTATGGTTCGACCTCGGGTCTGCCGTTCTACGAGAACTACTACGCCGGTGGCTTCAACTCGGTACGTGGCTTCAAGGACAGCACCCTTGGTCCGCGCAGTACGCCAAGCCGCGGAGAGGGCAATCCAGGTGGCAAGCCTGGAACGATAGCCGATCCGGACCAGGATCCACTGCCGTTCGGTGGCAACGCTCTGGTTCAGGGTGGCGTAGAAGTCATGTTCCCGCTGCCATTCGTCAAGGATCAGCGCTCGCTGCGTACGTCTGTTTTCTGGGACGTGGGTAACGTGTTCGACACCAATTGTGACTCGAAAAAGACCACTGCCAGCAACAAGACCGTAGAGTGCAACAACATCGACCTTTCCGGCATGGCCAGCTCTGTGGGTATCGGCGTCACCTGGATCACAGCACTCGGCCCGTTGAGCTTCGCGCTGGCGATGCCGATCAAGAAGCCGGACGACGAAGCCGAAACTCAGGTTTTCCAATTCTCCCTGGGTCAGACCTTCTAAGCGTCTGATCTTTGATAACGCAACGAATTTTGTAGGAGTTGTATTGTGCGTAAGTTGACTCAACTGGTAATGCTGGCCACCGTACTGGTCGCCAGCCCTGCATTCGCCGACATGAAAATTGCGGTACTTAACTATCAGATGGCCCTGCTGGAATCGGACGCTGCCAAGCGTTACGCAGTGGACGCCGAGAAGAAGTTCGGCCCGCAACTGACCAAGCTGAAAAGCCTGGAAAGCAGCGCCAAGGGTATTCAGGATCGTCTGGTCAGCGGTGGCGACAAGATGGCTCAGCCTGAGCGCGAGCGTCTGGAGCTTGAGTTCAAGCAAAAGGCTCGTGATTTCCAGTTCCAGTCCAAGGAGCTGAACGAAGCCAAGGCCGTTGCTGACCGTGAAATGCTCAAGCAGTTGAAGCCCAAGCTGGATCAGGCTGTAGAAGAAGTCATCAAGAAAGGTGGTTTCGACCTGGTCTTCGAGCGAGGTGCGGTGATCGACGTCAAGCCACAGTATGACGTGACTCGCCAGGTCATCGAGCGCATGAACCAGCTGAAGTAACCATGAGCATAACCATCAAGCTCGGCCAGTTGGCCGAGTTCCTTGGTGCCACGTTACGTGGCGACAAGGACAAGGACATCACCGGGCTGGCCTCTTTACAAGAGGCCGGCCCTGGTCAAATCAGTTTCCTGGCAAAATCCAAATACCGTCAATTCCTGGCCGATGCCCAGGCTGCTGCCGTGCTGCTCAAGCCCGCAGATGCCGACAGCTACGCCGGGGATGCGCTATTGGTCCCGGATCCTTATCTGGCTTATGCCCGCATTTCGCATTTGTTCGACCCCAAGCCCAAAAGCGTAGCCGGCGTTCATCCGACGGCAGTGATTGCCGAGGATGCATTCATTGATCCTGCTGCCAGCGTTGGCGCTTTTGCTGTGATCGAGAGCGGTGTGCGCATTGCAGCAGGTGTCACCATCGGTGCTCACTGCTTCATCGGCGCTCGTTGTGAAATCGGTGAAGGCGGCTGGCTGGCACCGCGTGTGACGCTTTATCACGATGTGCGCATCGGCAAGCGTGTGGTGATTCAGTCGGGTGCAGTGTTGGGCGGCGAAGGCTTCGGCTTTGCCAGCGAGAAGGGTGTCTGGCAGAAAATCGCACAAATCGGTGGCGTCACCCTGGGTGACGACGTCGAGATCGGCGTCAATACGGCGATCGATCGCGGTGCACTGGCTGACACACGCATCGGCAATGGCGTGAAACTGGATAACCAGATTCAGATTGCTCATAACGTTCAGATTGGCGACCACACGGCGATGGCTGCGTGTGTCGGCATTTCCGGAAGCACCAAAATCGGCAAGCATTGCATGCTGGCTGGAGGTGTCGGTCTGGTGGGGCATATCGAGATTTGTGATGGCGTTTTCATCACCGGCATGACGATGGTGACGCATTCCATCACCGAGCCGGGTTCGTACTCGTCCGGTACGGCCATGCAGCCGGCCGCCGAGTGGCGCAAGAGTGCAGCTCGTCTGCGCAAAATCGATGATATGGCGCGACGTCTGCAAAAGCTTGAAAAGGCCATAGAGACGGTGACCTGCGCTGATAATCGCTCATCTGATGGCTGATACCTTTTTAATATCAAGCGTGCTCAGTCGATAAACTGCCTCCTTGATGTAGAGGGGTGCTGCGCAGTCGCGACGCACTCCTAATCTTTACTACAGGCTTCCCCTCGAAATGATGGACATCAAAGAAATTCGCGAATACCTGCCTCATCGTTACCCGTTCCTGCTGGTGGATCGCGTGACCGAGCTGGATATCGAGAACAAGAACATTCGCGCCTACAAGAATGTCAGCGTCAATGAGCCTTTTTTCAACGGTCACTTCCCTGAGCATCCCATCATGCCGGGCGTGCTGATCATCGAAGCGATGGCACAGGCTGCCGGTATCCTCGCGTTCAAGATGCTCGATTCCAAGCCGTCGGACGGTACGCTCTATTATTTCGTCGGTTCGGACAAACTGCGTTTCCGTCAGCCGGTTCTGCCGGGCGACCAACTGGTTCTCGAGGCGAAATTCCTGAGCAGCAAGCGTCAGATCTGGAAGTTCGAATGCAAGGCTACCGTTGATGGCAAGGCAGTCTGCTCTGCCGAAATCATTTGTGCGGAACGCAAACTATGAGTTTGATTGACCCTCGCGCAATCATCGATCCGACGGCCGTTCTGGCCGACAATGTTGAGGTCGGCCCCTGGTCGATCATCGGACCCGGTGTGGAAATTGGCGAGGGTACAGTCGTCGGTCCTCACGTTGTCCTCAAGGGGCCAACCAGAATCGGCAAGCACAACCGCATCTACCAGTTTTCATCGGTGGGTGAGGACACGCCTGATCTGAAATACAAGGGCGAGGAAACCCGTCTTGTCATCGGCGATCACAACGTGATCCGCGAAGGCGTGACCATTCACCGCGGGACCGTCCAGGACCGTGCCGAAACCACGCTGGGCGATCACAACCTGATCATGGCCTATGCCCATATCGGGCATGACAGCGTGATCGGCAACCACGTGATTCTGGTCAACAACACCGCCCTGGCAGGTCACGTGCACGTGGATGACTGGGCGATCCTGTCCGGCTTTACCCTGGTCCATCAGTTCTGCCACATCGGTGCGCACAGCTTCTCCGGCATGGGCACTGCGATCGGCAAGGATGTACCGGCGTTCGTCACGGTCTTTGGCAACCCGGCCGAGGCGCGCAGCATGAACTTCGAGGGCATGCGCCGCCGCGGTTTCTCCGAAGAAGCCATTCATGCGCTGCGCAGAGCCTACAAGACAGTTTATCGCCAGGGGCTGACCATCGGTCAGGCGCTGGCCGATCTGGCAGAGCCTGCGGCGCAGTTTCCTGAAGTGGCCGTATTTCTTCAGTCCATTCAGACGTCGACCCGCGGCATCATTCGCTAACCATGACCAGTCCACTCTGTATCGCTCTGGTCGCGGGTGAAGCATCCGGCGATATCCTCGGATCCGGTCTGATGCGTGCCCTCAAGGTGCGCCATCCCGATATCCGCTTCATTGGTGTCGGCGGTCCGTTGATGGAAGCCGAAGGCATGCAGTCCTCCTTCCCGATGGAGCGCCTGTCGGTGATGGGGCTGGTTGAAGTGCTCGGGCGACTGCGCGAGCTGCTGGCCCGGCGCAAGCTGTTGGTCCAGACCCTGATCAATGAAAAGCCGGACGTCTTCATCGGCATTGACGCGCCTGACTTTACGCTCAATATCGAACTTCAGCTACGTCGCGCCGGGATCAAGACTGTGCACTATGTCAGCCCGTCGGTCTGGGCCTGGCGTCAGAAGCGTGTGCTGAAGATTCGTGAAGGCTGTGACCTGATGCTGACCCTGTTGCCATTCGAAGCGCGTTTCTACGAAGAGCAGGGCGTGCCGGTGCGTTTTGTCGGTCATCCGCTGGCAGACACCATCCCTCTGGAGTCTGATCGTGCAGGTGCTCGCGCAGGCCTGGGATTGGCGCAGGAGACGCCGGTTGTCGCGCTGATGCCGGGCAGCCGGGGCGGTGAAGTGGGGCGTCTGGGCGGGTTGTTTTTCGACACGGCCGAGCGGCTGCTTGCCCGGCGCCCAGAGCTGCGCTTCGTACTGCCCTGCGCCAGCCCGCAGCGACGGGCTCAGGTGGAGCAGTTGCTGCAGGGGCGTGATCTGCCCGTCACGCTGCTCGACGGCCAGTCGCATGTTGCTCTGGCCGCGTGCGATGCGGTACTGATCGCCTCCGGCACCGCGACCCTGGAGGCGCTGCTTTACAAGCGCCCCATGGTAGTTGCCTATCGCCTGGCGCCGCTGACCTTCTGGATACTCAAGCGAATGGTCAAAAGCCCTTACGTGTCGCTGCCGAACCTGCTGGCCCAGCGTCTGCTGGTGCCTGAGCTGCTGCAGGACGACGCTACGCCAGAAGCCCTGGCGCGTACGCTGCTGCCATTGATCGACGACGGTCGCGAGCAGACCGCCGGTTTTGATGCCATTCACCGGATCCTGCGCCGCGATGCGTCCAATCAGGCCGCCGATGCGGTATTGAGCCTGCTCGGACGGTCGCCTTCACTGTGAGGTCGCCCATGATGCAAACAGGTCTGGATTTTACCCTCGTCGAGGACCTGGTGGCGGGTGTTGATGAAGTGGGTCGCGGCCCGCTGTGCGGTGCCGTGGTAACCGCCGCCGTCATTCTCGACCCGACCAGGCCCATTCTCGGTCTCAATGATTCGAAGAAACTGACCGAAGCCAGGCGCGAAAAGCTCTACGTCGAAATTCAGGAGAAAGCCCTGTGCTGGTTCATTGCCAGGGCTGAAGTCGAAGAGATCGACCAGCTGAATATCCTCCACGCCACGATGCTGGCCATGCAGCGCGCCGTTGAGGGGTTGAGTATCACGCCCAGACTGGCGCTTATCGACGGCAACCGCTGCCCGCAGTTGTCGGTGCCCTCGGCGCCGGTGGTAAAGGGTGACTCCAAGGTGCCTGCCATCGCTGCCGCCTCGATTCTTGCCAAGGTGAGTCGGGATCGGGAAATGGCAGCGTTCGAACTCATCTATCCGGGTTATGGCATCGGTGGGCACAAGGGTTATCCTACCCCGGTGCATCTGGAAGCACTGGCCCGGCTCGGGCCGACGCCCATTCATCGGCGTTCCTTCGCTCCGGTGCGTGCAGCCCATGAAGCGCGCGCAACGATAATGATGGGCGGCTCGATTTCGCCTTCAGTCGGGTTGCTGCAGGACTGACGTTTCACTCCGGGCCAGCTACAATCCTGCCCTTCGTTTTTTGTATTTTCGCGTTTTATAGGATCACCATGCCGGCTTCTTTCGTTCATCTACGCCTGCACACCGAATATTCGCTGGTTGACGGTCTGGTCCGGGTCAAACCGTTGATCAAGGCGCTGACCGGCATGAACATGCCCGCCGTGGCGGTGACCGACCAGAACAACATGTGCTCGCTGGTCAAGTTCTACAAGGCCGCCCAGGGCTCCGGCATCAAGCCGATCTGCGGTGTCGACCTGTGGCTGGCGGGCAGGGACGAAGATGCCGCGCTCAGCCGCATCAGCCTGCTGGCCATGAATGCCCAGGGCTACCGCAACCTGACCGAGTTGATTTCCCGAGGCTTTATCGAAGGCCAGCGCAACGGTCAGATCGTCATTCAGCGTCAGTGGGTCGCGCAGGCCAGTGAAGGCGTGATTGCGCTTTCTGCGGCCAAGGAAGGCGAGATCGGCATGGCCTTGCTCGGCGGCAATCCGGGGGAGGCTGACGAACTGCTGCGCGAGTGGCTGGAAGTCTTTCCTGACCGCTTCTATATCGAAGTGCAGCGCACCAACCGCGCCAATGACGAAGAACATCTGCACGCTGCTGTGGCCCTGGCCGAGCGTCACGGTGCACCGCTGGTGGCGACCAACGATGTGCGCTTCGTCAAACAGGCCGATTTCGAAGCTCACGAAACCCGTGTGTGCATCGGTGAAGGGCGTGCGCTGGACGACCCGCGTCGCTCGCACAACTACAGCGATCAGCAATACCTGAAAAGTCCGGAAGAAATGGCCGAACTGTTCAGCGATCTGCCGGAGGCGCTGGAAAACACCGTCGAGATTGCCAAGCGCTGCAACATCGACGTCAAGCTGGGCACGCACTTCTTGCCCAACTTCCCGATTCCCGATGGCATGACCATTGATGAGTATTTCCGTAAGGTCTCCTTCGACGGCCTCGAAGAGCGTCTTGCAGTCCTGTTGCCCAAGGACACGACCGAAGATTACGAAGCCAAGCGTCAGGTGTATGTCGACCGGCTGAATTTCGAGCTGGATATCATTATCCAGATGGGCTTCCCCGGTTACTTCCTGATCGTGATGGACTTCATCCAGTGGGCCAAGAGCAACGGCGTACCGGTGGGGCCGGGTCGTGGTTCGGGTGCCGGGTCGCTGGTTGCCTATGTGCAGAAGATCACCGACCTCGACCCGCTGGAATATGACCTGCTGTTCGAACGCTTCCTGAACCCGGAACGGGTTTCCATGCCTGACTTCGACGTCGACTTCTGCATGGATGGTCGTGACCGGGTGATCGAATATGTGGCCGAGAAGTACGGTCGCAACGCGGTCAGCCAGATCATCACCTTCGGTTCCATGGCCGCCAAGGCGGTGGTGCGTGACGTGGCGCGGGTGCAGGGCAAGTCTTACGGGCTGGCTGATCGTCTGTCGAAGATGATCCCGTTCGAGGTCGGCATGACCCTCGAAAAAGCCTACGAGCAGGAAGAGATTCTTCGCGATTTCCTCAAGGTCGATGAGGAAGCTGCAGAAATCTGGGAGATGGCGCTCAAGCTCGAAGGCATTGTACGTAACGTCGGCAAGCACGCCGGCGGTGTGGTTATTGCCCCGACCAAGCTGACCGACTTCTCGCCGATCTATTGCGACGAGGCCGGTGACGGTCTGGTGACCCAGTTCGACAAGGACGATGTCGAGGCTGCGGGGCTGGTGAAGTTCGACTTCCTCGGTCTGCGTACCCTGACCATCATCGACTGGGCACTCAAGACCATCAACCGCGACCGCGCCAAGGTCAACGAAGAACCGCTGGACATCGCGTTCATTCCGCTCGATGACATGCCGACCTATCAGTTGCTGCAGCGCGCCGAGACCACGGCAGTGTTCCAGCTCGAGTCGCGCGGTATGAAAGAGCTGATCAAAAAGCTCAAGCCCGACTGTCTGGAAGACCTGATCGCACTGGTGGCACTGTTCCGTCCCGGCCCTTTGCAATCGGGCATGGTCGACGACTTCATCAACCGTAAACACGGTCGCGCCGAGCTGTCCTATCCGCACGTCGATTACCAGTACGAAGGCCTCAAGCCGGTACTGGCACCGACCTACGGCATCATCCTGTATCAGGAACAGGTGATGCAGATCGCCCAGGTCATGGCCGGTTACACCCTTGGCGGTGCGGACATGCTGCGTCGTGCCATGGGTAAGAAAAAGCCCGAGGAAATGGCCAAGCAGCGCGGTGGTTTCATCGATGGCTGCAAGACCAATAACATCGACCCGGACCTGGCCGGTAACATCTTCGACCTGGTGGAAAAGTTCGCCGGTTACGGTTTCAACAAGTCCCACTCCGCGGCCTACGGGCTGGTGTCGTACCAGACTGCCTGGCTGAAGACTCACTACCCGGCGCCGTTCATGGCGGCGGTATTGTCGGCGGATATGCACAACACCGACAAGGTCGTGACCTTGATCGAAGAAGTGCGCACGATGAAGCTGCGCCTCGATGCGCCGGACGTGAACACCTCGGAGTTCAAGTTCACGGTAAGCGACGATGGCCGCATTCTTTATGGCCTCGGTGCGATCAAGGGGGTAGGCGAGGGGCCGGTCGAGGCGATTACCGACGCGCGCCAGAACGGGCCGTTCAAGGACCTTTTCGATTTCTGCGCCCGCGTCGACCTCAAGCGGGTCAACAAGCGAACCCTGGATGGGCTGATTCGCAGCGGTGCGCTGGATCGCCTCGGGCCGTACTTCGAACTGGAGCCCAAGGCCTATCAGGCCAATATCGACCGTAACCGTTCGGTGCTGCTTGCCGCACTGGAAGAAGCCATTCAGGCAGCAGAGCAGACGGCGCGCAGTCGCGACAGTGGTCACTCGGACCTGTTCGGCGGCCTGTTCGTCGAAGCGGATGCCGATGTCTACGCCAACCATCGCAAGACCCGCGAGCTGAGCCTCAAGGATCGTCTGCGTGGCGAGAAGGAAACCCTGGGGCTGTACCTGACCGGGCATCCGATCGATGAATATGAAGGCGAGATCCGCCGGTTCGCCCGGCAACGGATCATCGATCTCAAGCCGGCAAGAGACACTCAGACGGTGGCAGGTCTGATCATTGCCCTGCGCGTCATGAAGAACAAGAAGGGCGACAAGATGGGGTTCATTACCCTGGACGATCGCTCGGCGCGCATCGAGGCGTCGCTGTTTGCCGAAGCGTTCCATTCGGCTCAGTCACTGTTGCAGACCGATGCTATGGTGGTGGTCGAGGGCGAAGTCAGTAATGATGACTTCTCCGGCGGGCTGCGCCTGCGCGCCAAGCGTGTCATGAGTATCGAGGATGCCCGCACCAATCTGGCCGAGAGCCTGCGTGTGACGGTGCGTGCCGAAGCGCTCAAGGGCGACCGGCTGCGCTGGCTGGGCGATCTGTGCAAGCGCCATCGCGGTGCCTGTCCGATCACGGTGGACTACACGGGGCAGGACGCCCGTGCATTGCTGCAATTGGGAGAAGCATGGCGGATTGATCCTGCGGACAGCTTGATTCAAGCTCTGCGTGACCAGTTCGGACGTGAGAACGTCTTTCTCCAGTATCGTTGAACGCCGCAGGCTCGACTTGCGCTCAACCCTGAATTTTAATTTCGACCTGAACGCGCCGGTTCCGAACAGGAACGGCGCAGACGGATCAACCGGCCGGCCTCTTGGCCGTCGACCCAAGACGGATGCCTATGAACCCGAATTTTCTTGATTTCGAACAGCCTATCGCTGACTTGCAGGCCAAAATCGAAGAACTGCGCTTGGTGGGTAACGACAACTCGCTGAACATCGGCGACGAGATCTCCCGGCTGCAAGACAAGAGCAAGACGCTCACCGAAAGCATCTTCGGCAACCTGACCAGCTGGCAGATCGCGCGCATGGCGCGCCATCCGCGTCGTCCCTACACGCTGGACTACATCGAAAACATCTTTACCGAATTCGATGAGCTGCACGGTGATCGTCATTTCTCCGATGATGCGGCGATCGTCGGCGGTATTGCCCGTCTGGACAACCAGCCAGTCATGGTCATCGGTCATCAGAAAGGTCGTGAAGTGCGCGAGAAGGTTCGTCGCAACTTCGGTATGCCGCGCCCCGAAGGCTATCGCAAGGCCTGCCGTCTGATGGAGATGGCCGAGCGCTTCAAGATGCCGATCCTGACCTTTATCGACACGCCGGGCGCCTATCCGGGTATCGACGCGGAAGAGCGCAACCAGAGCGAGGCCATTGCCTGGAACCTGCGCGTGATGGCCCGTCTCAAGACGCCGATCATCGCTACCGTCATCGGTGAAGGCGGTTCCGGTGGTGCGCTGGCGATTGGTGTCTGTGACCAGTTGAACATGCTGCAGTATTCGACCTACGCGGTGATCTCTCCGGAAGGCTGCGCGTCGATTCTGTGGAAAACCGCCGAGAAGGCCCCGGATGCTGCCGAAGCCATGGGCATCACCGCTGATCGCCTGAAAGGCCTGGGTATCGTCGACAAGGTCATCGCCGAACCTCTGGGTGGCGCGCATCGTGACCCGGTAGCCGCCGCTGCCTTGATTCGTGAAGAGCTGAGCAGTCAGCTGGCGATGCTCAAGGAGTTCGATAACGACGAACTGCTGGCCCGCCGTTATGACCGCTTGATGAGCTACGGTCTGTAAGCTGCATCGCCCCGATTGTTTCCACGTCTTGCGGGCTTCTGCCCGAAGGGCGTGGGAGCGAACCTGTTCGCGAAAGGGCGGGTTCGAGCACTGAAGCCGTTAGTGTGCGAACCCGCCAGGCCGGTGAAAACACCCATGACCACCCCCTCACGCACCGGTCATGATCTTTCTGTCAGGCTTCTTCAAGTCCTGGCCCCCTGGCGCAATGCGCCTGTCTGGCATGTCGGTTTCTCCGGCGGCCTCGACTCAACCGTGCTTTTGTATCTTCTGGCTGAGCTCGCCAGTCGCGAAACCCTGCCTGCGCTAAACGCCATCCACGTGCATCACGGTCTGCAGCCCGATGCCGACGCCTGGCCAGAGCATTGTCAGCAGGTCTGCAGGACGCTCGGGGTGGCATTCGAGTCGGTTCGTCTTCAGGTCGAGCCGGGTCCAAGTCTCGAGCAGGCGGCCCGGCAGGCGCGATACAGCGCGTTCAGCGAGCGGCTGGGTGAGGGCGAGGTGCTGCTGACGGGGCAGCATCGCGATGATCAGGCCGAGACCCTGTTGTTCCGTCTGCTGCGCGGCGCAGGCGTACGCGGTCTGGCTGCGATGCCCGATCAGCGGGTGCTGGGGTGTGGGCACCTGGTGAGGCCGCTCCTGGATATGTCGCGAATGCAGCTGGAGGATTACGCGCATCGGCACGGGCTGAACTGGATCGAAGATCCCAGCAATGACGATCAGCAGTTCTCGCGCAATTTTCTGCGCAGTCAGGTACTGCCGTTGCTGACCTCCCGATGGCCACAGGCAGCGGCCAGTCTGGCGCGAACCGCACGTCACCTTGGCGAAGCGCAGCAATTGCTGGACGAGCTTGCGCTGCAGGATATTGCCCATGCCCAGGCTGCAACGTCGTTCGCTTGGATTGGCCTGCCGGTATTGAGTCTTGGGCCGATTGCCGCATTGTCCGCAGCCCGGCAGCGCAATGCACTGCGTCACTGGCTTGCACCGCTGACGCGCCTGCCGGACACCGATCACTGGGCCGGCTGGGAGGCGTTGCGCGATGCGGCGCAGGACGCGGGTCCGCTGTGGCGGCTCGCCGATGGAGCGCTGCACAGGGCGCAGGGCTGCCTCTGGTGGGTGCCCGCTGGCTGGGAGCCGCTCGGTCATCAGACAATGGACTGGTCAGACCCTGGCGCGGCGCTGCTCCTTCCCGGTAATGGCCGCGTGGTTCTGCAAGGCGAGGCGCCGTCGGGGTGTCTGCAAGTCCGCTATCGGCAGGGCGGTGAAGTGTTACGCCTGGACGGGCGTGGCAGCCGTGACCTCAAGCGCTTGCTCAACGAGCAGGCAGTGCCGGCGTTTCTGCGCGGCAGATTGCCGCTGCTGTACCTCGATAACGTGCTGCTGGCGGTCGCCAACCTGCCAGGGCTGGACGGTTCGCCCAATGAAAACTGGCGTTTGCGCTGGGTTGCGCCGACCGGCGACCAAAGTTTGAGCTGAAAGGCCCTTTCAGGTAGACTACGCTCCCTTCTTGATACAGCTTCTGTCGGCTCTTTTGAAACGACATGAGTTGCCGGTTACCAACCAGTATTTACTGGGTAATTCTTAAAATGTAGCGCACACCACACTGGCTTCGGCCGGTCGGTTTCAACGCAGCAGTTTCGGGAGTGCACCGTGAATTTTGTCGGTAATCGGGGGCTTCGGCCTTCCTTCGCTATCCCCGGCGGCTCTGACCGCTTTAACGCAGACTTCTAGGGTTTTTCATGACGCGCTACATCTTCGTCACGGGCGGTGTTGTTTCTTCATTGGGGAAAGGCATTGCCTCGGCTTCATTGGCGGCCATCCTGGAGGCGCGGGGACTCAAGGTCACCATGCTCAAACTGGATCCCTACATCAACGTGGACCCAGGCACCATGAGCCCGTTCCAGCACGGTGAGGTGTTCGTCACTCACGACGGCGCCGAGACCGACCTGGACCTTGGTCACTATGAGCGGTTCATCCGCACCACCATGACCCAGAACAACAACTTCACCACCGGCCGTGTGTACGAGCACGTCCTGCGCAAAGAGCGCCGTGGTGATTACCTGGGCGCGACCATTCAGGTCATCCCGCACATCACCGATGAAATCAAGCGCCGCATCATCAAGGGTGCAGGCGATGCCGACGTGGCGCTGGTCGAGATCGGCGGCACGGTGGGTGACATCGAGTCCCAGCCGTTCCTTGAAGCCATCCGCCAGTTGCGTTTCGAAGTCGGCGCGCGCCGCGCGATGCTGATGCACCTGACGCTGGTGCCGTACATCGCCACTGCCGGCGAGACCAAGACCAAGCCGACCCAGCATTCGGTCAAGGAATTGCGCTCCATCGGCCTGCAGCCTGATGTGCTGGTCTGCCGTTCCGATCACCCGATCGACGTTTCCTCGCGTCGCAAGATCGCTCAGTTCACCAACGTCGAAGAGCGTGCAGTCATCGCCCTCGAAGACGCGGACACCATCTACAAGATCCCGGGCATTCTGCATTCGCAAGGCCTGGACGATTTTGTGGTCGAGCGCTTCGGCCTGCAATGTGGCGGTGCCGACCTGTCCGAGTGGGACAAGGTTGTCGACGCCAAGCTCAACCCGGAACACGAAGTGACCATCGCGATGGTCGGCAAGTACATGGAACTGCTCGACGCCTACAAGTCGTTGATCGAAGCCATGAGCCACGCCGGTATTACCAATCGCACCAAGGTCAACCTGCGCTACATCGATTCTGAAGACATTGAAAACCAGGGCACCGGCCTGCTGGAAGGCGTGGATGCAATCCTGGTGCCGGGTGGCTTCGGTCTGCGCGGCGTGGAAGGCAAGATCACGGCCGTTCAGTTCGCCCGTGAGAACAAGGTTCCGTACCTGGGCATCTGCCTGGGCATGCAGGTCGCAGTCATCGAGTTCGCCCGTAACGTGCTGGGCTGGAAAGACGCCAACTCCACCGAGTTCGACCGCACCAGCGCACACGCTGTGGTGGGGCTGATCACCGAATGGGAAGACGCCACCGGCGCAGTCGAAACCCGTACCGAAAGCTCCGATCTGGGCGGCACCATGCGTCTGGGTGCGCAAGAGTGCCAGCTTGAAGCCGGTTCGCTGGTTCACGATTGCTACACCAAGGACGTGATCGTCGAACGTCATCGTCATCGCTACGAAGTGAACAACAACCTGTTGCCACAACTGATCGAGGCCGGCCTGAAGATTTCCGGTCGCTCCGGCGACGGCGCGCTGGTTGAAGTGGTCGAAGCTCCGGACCATCCATGGTTCGTCGCTTGCCAGTTCCACCCGGAATTCACCTCCACGCCCCGTGACGGTCATCCGCTGTTCAGCGGTTTCGTCAAGGCGGCACTGGCTCAACATCAGAAAAATTCCTGACAGGGACTGCAGACATGGCTCAGAAAATCATCCGCGTAGGTTCGATCGAGGTCGCCAACGACAAGCCAATGGTGCTGTTCGGCGGCATGAACGTACTCGAATCCCGGGATATGGCCATGCAGGTCTGTGAAGAATACGTAAAGGTGACCGAAAAGCTCGGTATCCCTTACGTGTTCAAGGCCAGCTTCGACAAGGCCAACCGCTCTTCGGTGAACTCCTACCGTGGGCCGGGCCTTGAAGAGGGCATGCGTATTTTCGAAGAGATCAAGCGCACCTTCAACGTGCCGCTGATCACCGATGTTCACGAGCCTCATCAGGCTGCCGTGGTGGCCGAAGTCTGCGACGTCATTCAACTGCCGGCTTTCCTGTCGCGGCAGACCGATCTGGTTGTGGCGATGGCGAAAACCGGCGCGATCATCAACATCAAGAAAGCCCAGTTCCTTGCACCCCAGGAAATGAAACACATCCTGACCAAGTGCGAAGAGGCCGGTAACGATCAGTTGATTCTCTGTGAGCGGGGTTCCAGCTTCGGTTACAACAACCTGGTCGTGGACATGCTTGGCTTCGGCATCATGAAACAGTTCGAGTACCCGATCCTGTTCGACGTGACCCACGCCCTGCAGATGCCGGGCGGTCGTTCCGATTCTGCCGGCGGCCGCCGCGCTCAGGTGCTGGACCTGGCCAAGGCCGGTATCAGTCAGAATCTGGCCGGTCTGTTCCTTGAAGCCCATCCGGACCCTGACAACGCCAAGTGCGACGGGCCATGTGCCTTGCGTCTGGACAAACTGGAGCCGTTCCTGGCCCAGCTCAAGTCACTGGATGAACTTGTCAAAAGTTTTCCGATCGTAGAGACCGCTTGAGCAGGGTTCTCCGGTAAAGTGCCGTTCCCCGTCATTCGTGACGGGGTTGTCACATTCAGGGCTGCCGGTTTTTGCGCCTGACTGTGAACATCGTTTTCCCGCTGCGTCGTTTTCGTCAATCCTGGAGTGTTTACAACAATGGCAAAAATCGTTGACATCAAAGGTCGTGAAGTTCTTGACTCCCGTGGCAACCCAACCGTTGAAGCAGATGTGCTCCTCGATAACGGCATCATCGGCAGCGCCTGCGCGCCGTCTGGCGCTTCAACCGGCTCGCGCGAAGCGCTGGAGCTGCGTGATGGCGACAAGAGCCGTTACATGGGCAAGGGCGTTCTGAAGGCTGTTGCCAATATCAATGGTCCGATCCGCGACCTGCTGCTGGGCAAGGATCCGGTTGACCAGAAGGCGCTGGATCACGCGATGATCGAGCTGGACGGCACCGAAAACAAGGCAAGCCTGGGCGCGAACGCCATCCTCGCGGTCTCCCTGGCAGCTGCCAAGGCAGCGGCACAGGATCAGGACCTGCCGCTGTACGCGCACATCGCCAACCTCAATGGCACACCGGGTGTGTATTCCATGCCAGTGCCGATGATGAACATCATCAACGGTGGCGAGCATGCCGATAACAACATCGACATCCAGGAATTCATGATCCAGCCTGTCGGCGCCAAGTCCTTCGCTGAAGGCCTGCGCTGGGGCACCGAGATTTTCCATCACCTCAAGGCGGTTCTCAAGGCGCGTGGCCTGAACACCGCAGTGGGCGACGAAGGTGGCTTCGCGCCTAACCTGGCGTCCAACAAGGAAGCGCTCGACGCCATCGCCGAGGCGGTTGCCAATGCGGGTTACACGCTGGGCACTGACGTGACTCTGGCGCTGGACTGCGCAGCGAGCGAGTTCTACAAGAACGGCAAGTACAAGCTGAGCGAAGAGGGCGAGTACAGCTCTGCCGAGTTTGCCGAATACCTTGCCGAGCTGACTCGCAAACACCCGATCATTTCCATTGAAGACGGTCTGGACGAGTCCGATTGGGATGGCTGGAAAATCCTCACCGACAAGATCGGCGAGAAAACCCAGCTGGTAGGTGACGACCTGTTCGTGACCAACACCAAGATCCTCAAGGAAGGCATCGACAAGAAGATCGCCAACTCGATCCTGATCAAGTTCAACCAGATCGGCACGCTGACCGAAACCCTGGAAGCCATTCAGATGGCCAAGGCTGCCGGTTATACTGCGATCATCTCTCACCGTTCCGGCGAGACCGAAGATTCGACCATTGCCGACCTGGCGGTGGGCACCTCTGCCGGTCAGATCAAAACCGGTTCGCTGTGCCGCTCCGATCGCGTGTCCAAGTACAACCAATTGCTGCGCATCGAGGAGCAATTGGGCTCCAAGGCTGTGTATCGTGGTCGTGCCGAGTTTCGCGGCTGAGCCATAGATGGTAAAAAGACGCAGAGTGCTGCACGGATTCGGGTTCCCTGACTCGCCTGTGCAGCTCCGATGCTGACGCTCCGCGGTAATCTGGAGTGATTGAGCCTGGCTTATGTCAGGCTCAATGCCCTCAGTCGTTTGTTGTTCACGTTGGCTCTGCTGTCTTTTTTACTGGGTACCTGATATTTCAATGCGCAGTCCTAACTGGTTGTTCCTCGTCCTGCTCCTGTTGCTGGCTGGCTTGCAGTACCGCCTTTGGGTCGGTAACGGAAGCCTCGCGCAAGTGGCCAGCCTGACTCAGCAGATTGCCGACCAGCACGCTGAAAATCAGGTGCTGCTGGAGCGCAACCGCGTGCTTGATGCCGAGGTCATGGAATTGAAAAAAGGTCTGGAAACCGTCGAAGAGCGTGCCCGACATGAATTGGGCATGGTCAAGGACGGCGAAACCCTTTACCAGCTCGCGCAATAATCAAGTTGGTGCGATGAAAGACTTTCTTCCTGCCTTCTGGGCGGTGATACCTGCAGCGGGCATTGGTGCTCGCATGGCAGCCGACCGTCCCAAGCAATACCTGTCACTGGGCGGCCTGACAATTCTGGAACACAGCCTGCTTTGTTTTCTCGATCACCCCCGTCTCAAGGGGTTGGTGATCAGTCTGGCTGTGGACGACCCTTACTGGGCGGCATTGCCCTGCGCGCATGACACTCGCATCCAGCGCGTGGACGGCGGCAGCGAGCGCTCAGGCTCGGTGCTCAACGCGCTTCTGCACCTGCATGCGCAGGGCGCCAGTGACAATGACTGGGTGCTGGTTCATGACGCTGCGCGTCCGAATCTGGCGCGCAGTGATCTGGATAATCTGCTCGGCGAGCTGGCCGATGATCCTGTCGGCGGCCTGCTGGCCGTGCCGGCCCGCGATACGCTCAAGCGTGCCGACAGCAGCGGTCGCGTGCTTGAGACTGTGGATCGCAGCCTGGTCTGGCAAGCGTTCACGCCGCAGATGTTTCGTCTTGGGGCCCTGCATCGCGCCCTGGCGGACAGCCTGGTCTCCAACGTCAGCATCACCGATGAGGCATCGGCCATCGAGTGGGCAGGGCAGTCGCCCCGCCTGATCGAGGGGCGCTCGGATAACATCAAGGTCACTCGCCCCGAGGACCTGGAATGGCTACGTCAGCGCCGCAGCGAGTTCGGGCGCTAGGTTTTCGCTATTGGCGATATTCATCCCGCATCGCCAACCCTTCCTTAAGATAATCCACCAGCTTGCGCACCTTGGGTGACAGGTGCCTTTGCTGCGGATACAGCGCCCACACGGCGGTGTTGGGCGGTTGATGTGCCTCCAGCAACGACACCAGCGTGCCGTCGTTGAGGTGTTTCTGCACGTAGTAATCCGGCAACTGGCATAAGCCGACCCCGTGCAGCGCGGCATCCAGCACGGCCTGGCCGCTGTTACAGCGCCAGTTGCCTTGCACACGTTGGGAAAATTCACGCCCGTTCTGCTGAAGCTGCCAGGTGTCGCTGCCACCGATCAGGCAATTGTGGCGATTTAGTTCTGAAAGGCTGTGCGGCCGGCCGTAACGCTGGATGTAGGACGGCGAAGCGCACAGGTACATCTGCCGTGGCGCGAGGCGGGTTGCGACCAGACGCGAATCCTGCAGCCGACCCAGACGAATCGCCAGGTCCATGCCTTCATGAACCAGATCCAGCGTGTCGTTGCTCAGCTCGATATCGACCCGCAGGTGTGGGTACACATCCATGAAACGCGTGACCAGCGGCGTGATGAAGCGCTCCCCGTACGCCACGGCGCAGGTCATGCGCAACAACCCCTTCGGTTCGCTGGCCAGATCGCCCACGGCGCGCAGTGCTTCTTCACGGCCGTCCTGCAGGCGCTGGCAGTGATGCAGAAAGGTCTGCCCGGCTTCGGTGAGTGCGACCTTGCGTGTACTGCGGTACAGCAGACGGGTCTGCAGGCGTTCTTCAAGACGCACGATCTGACGGCTGACGTGCGACGAGGAGACCCCGAGCCGCTGAGCCGCCGCCGTGAACTGCCCGCATTCCGCGACAGCAACGAACTCATCCAGACCTTCCCAACGATTGGTGTACATCGATTATCCCTGTACAGCATTAATGTTTTGCTTTTAGCCGCATTACTCGTCAATTGGCACTGTACTACACTGCAATCCTTGTTTTTACCCGTCGGAGAAGATTGATGATCAAGTCGCGCGCTGCTGTCGCTTTTGAAGCCAAAAAGCCATTGGAGATCGTTGAAGTCGATGTGGCCATGCCCAAGGCGGGAGAAGTGCTGCTCAGAGTAGTAGCCTCCGGCGTTTGCCACACCGATGCCTACACATTGTCCGGGGCTGACCCTGAAGGGATTTTTCCGTCGATCCTCGGCCACGAAGGTGGTGCGATTGTCGAAGCGGTGGGTGAGGGCGTGACCTCGGTGGTGGTCGGCGACCACGTGATTCCGCTGTACACCCCGGAATGCCGTCAGTGCAAGTTCTGCCGCTCGGGCAAGACCAACCTGTGCCAGGCGATTCGTGCCACGCAGGGTAAAGGCCTGATGCCGGATGGCACCACGCGCTTTTCCTACAAGGGCGAGCCGATTTTCCATTACATGGGCACCTCGACCTTCTCCGAATACACCGTACTGCCGGAAATCTCGGTGGCCAAAATCGACAAGCAGGCACCGCTGGAAAAAGTCTGCCTGCTGGGATGTGGCGTCACCACCGGTATCGGTGCGGTGCTCAACACCGCCAAGGTCAAGCCTGGTGATACCGTGGCCATCTTCGGTCTGGGCGGTATTGGCCTCTCGGCATTGATCGGTGCGGTCAAAGCCAAGGCGGCTCGAATCATCGCCATCGACATCAACCCGGCCAAGTTCGAGATCGCCAAACAGCTGGGCGCGACTGATTGCGTCAATCCGAAGGATTTCGACCGTCCGATCCAGGAAGTCATCGTCGACATGACCGATGGCGGCGTCGACTTCTCGTTTGAGTGCATCGGTAATGTGCAACTGATGCGTGCAGCGCTGGAATCCTGCCACAAGGGCTGGGGCGAGTCGGTCATCATCGGCGTGGCCGGCGCCGGTCAGGAAATCGCTACCCGTCCGTTCCAGCTGGTGACCGGGCGCGTCTGGCGCGGTTCGGCATTTGGCGGCGTGCGTGGCCGTACCGAATTGCCGAGCTATGTGGACATGGCGCAGACCGGAGAAATCCCGCTCGATACGTTCATCACCCACACCATGGGCCTGGAGGACATCAACAAGGCGTTCGACCTGATGCATGAAGGCAAAAGCATCCGCACCGTCATTCATTTTTAAGGAGCAGCGGCAAGCTGTCAGCTCCAAGCGGCAAGCACGAAGGTCTCTTACATGCTTGTAACTTGCGGCTTGTAGCTTGCAGCTGGAGGACATCACATGCCTTTGGAAAATATTTCCTGTCAAAAGAGTTTCGGCGGCTGGCACAAGCGCTACAAGCACCACTCCCAGGTGCTGGGCTGCGACATGGTGTTTGCCGTCTATCTGCCACCGCAGGCGGAGCAGGGCGGCAAGCTGCCGGTGTTGTACTGGCTGTCCGGCCTGACCTGTACGGATGAAAATTTCATGCAGAAAGCCGCCGCCCATCGACTGGCGGCCGAGTTGGGCATCATCATCGTGGCGCCTGATACCAGTCCGCGTGGTGCCGACGTGGCAGATGACCCTGACGGCGCCTGGGACTTCGGTCAAGGCGCGGGCTTCTACCTCAACGCTACCGAGCAGCCTTATGCACGGCATTACCAAATGCATGATTACGTGGTCAAGGAGCTGCCGGCGCTGATCGAGGGGCATTTTCCGGCGTCACAGGTGCGCAGTATCAGCGGGCACTCGATGGGCGGTCACGGCGCGCTGGTCTGCGCATTGCGTAATCCGGGTCGCTATCGGTCGGTGTCGGCGTTCTCGCCGATCAGTAATCCGATCGATTGCCCATGGGGGCAAAAGGCATTCTCGCGTTATCTGGGCGAAGACCGTTCCCGCTGGCGCGAATGGGATGCCAGCGTGCTGATTGCGCAGGCGTCCGAAAAGCTGCCGACGCTGGTCGATCAGGGCGATCGTGACGATTTTCTGGTCAATCAGCTCAAGCCTGAGGCGCTGGTTCAGGCGGCCAAGGCTGCGGACTATCCGCTGACCCTGCGCATGCAGCCAGGCTACGACCACAGCTATTTCTTCATCGCCAGCTTCATTGAGGACCATCTCAGGCATCACGCTGCAGCCTTGAACAGCTAACGCGCGCCAAAGCAGGTAGAATCACGCCCTGACTTTTTTCAGGGCGTTTTTTTATGCGTATTGGCCATGGCTATGATGTGCACCGTTTTGCTGAAGGCGACTTCATTACCTTGGGCGGCGTGCGGATTGCACACGGGTTCGGCCTGCTGGCCCATTCCGATGGCGATGTCCTGCTGCATGCCTTGAGCGACGCGCTTCTGGGCGCCGCAGCGCTGGGCGATATCGGCAAGCATTTTCCCGACACCGATCCGCAGTTCAAGGGCGCCGACAGCCGCGTGCTGCTGCGTCATGTCCTCACGCTGATCCAGGGCAAAGGCTGGAAGGTTGGTAATGTCGACGCCACCATCGTCGCTCAGGCACCAAAAATGGCACCGCATATCGATGCCATGCGGGCATTGATCGCTGAAGATCTTCAGGTTGAGCCGGACCAGGTCAACGTCAAGGCCACAACGACCGAAAAGCTTGGCTTTACCGGGCGTGAAGAAGGCATCGCGGTGCATGCCGTTGCGTTGTTGCTGCGCGCATGAACGAACTTGAACTGCTGGGCCCGCGAGCTTACGGCGAGGCGCTGGGGCGTGCAGTCCTCAAGGCGACTGCCGAAGACTTTCAGGTCGACGAAGTGCTGGACATTCCGCTTTCCGGAGATGGCGAGCACTTGTGGCTATGGGTCGAGAAGCGCGGTCTGAACACGGAAGAGGCGGCACGTCGGCTGGCCAGGGCTGCGGGCGTTCAGCTGCGCACAGTCAGCTACGCCGGGCTCAAGGATCGCCAGGCACTGACCCGCCAGTGGTTCAGCATTCAACTGCCGGGCAAGGCCGATCCTGACCTGTCCGCGGCGCAGGACGACACGCTGCAGATTCTCAAGAGCGGCCGCCACAAACGCAAGCTGCAGCGCGGCGCCCATGCGGCCAATGGCTTCACGCTGCGTCTGACCCAGCTGGATGCACACAAGGACGCCTTGAATCAGCGTCTTGAAACCATCGCCCGGCAGGGCATCCCCAATTATTTCGGCGCGCAGCGTTTCGGTTATCAGGGCGGAAATCTTGGCGAGGCACGCGATTACGCCGCCCGCAAGGCGCTGCCTGAGCAACGCGCGGTGCGTTCGCGACTGTTGTCCACGGCGCGCAGTTACCTGTTCAATCGGGTGTTGGCCGCCCGGGTTGCCGATGGCAGCTGGCAGAAGGCTCAGGTCGGTGATTTGCTCGCGTTCACCGACAGCCGCAGCTTTTTTCCGGCCGGGGTGGATGAATGCAGTGATCCTCGTCTGGCGATCCTCGACCTTCACCCCACCGGACCACAGTGGGGTGAAGGCCCTTCGCCAGCTGGCGGTGCGACGGCAGCGCTGGAAAATACCGTTGCCGATGACGAATCTGTGTTGCGTGACTGGCTGGTCAGAGCGGGCATGGAGCACGAACGTCGCATCCTGCGACTGCCCATTGGGCGGCTGACGTGGCATTATCCCGAGTCTGACATTCTGCAACTGGAATTCGTCCTTCCGCCCGGATGCTTTGCTACCGTTTTGGTCCGCGAACTCATCGATCTGGTGCCGGTTGGGCAGACGGACAGCTCATGCGTATTCTGATATCAAATGATGACGGGGTGAATGCGCCCGGTCTTGTCGCGCTCCATGCGGCGTTGGCGGACTACGCCGACTGCGTGGTGATTGCGCCTGATCAGGACAAAAGTGGTGCCAGCAGTTCTCTGACACTCGACCGGCCCCTGCATCCGCACACCCTGGAAAATGGCTTCATCAGTGTCAACGGTACGCCCACCGACTGCGTGCATCTGGGCATTCACGGGCTACTGGAGCGTCAACCGGACATGGTGGTTTCAGGCATCAACCTGGGGGCCAATCTGGGCGACGATGTACTGTATTCCGGAACGGTCGCTGCAGCCCTGGAAGGGCGTTTTCTGCAGCGCCCGTCGTTTGCCTTTTCGTTTCTGTCACGTCAGCCGGATAATCTGGCGACGGCGGCGCATTACGCGCGTTTGCTGGTCGAGGCCCATGAGCAACTCGACCTGCCACCCCGCACGGTATTGAACGTGAATATTCCCAACCTGCCGCTCGAGCATATCCGCGGCATTCAATTGACCCGATTGGGGCATCGTGCCCGCGCTGCAGCACCGATCAGGGTCGTCGACCCGCGTGGCCGTGCAGGCTACTGGATCGCGGCTGCCGGCGATGTCGAGGACGGCGGTGCCGGGACCGACTTTCATGCGGTCGTACAAGGCTACGTATCGATCACGCCGTTGCAACTGGATAGAACCTGTCAGGACGGATTCAGCAGCCTGAACACCTGGCTGGAGGGACTTCGTTGATGTCACGCGAGCAGGATGATTTATTGCGTCGAGGGATCGGAATGACGTCGCAGCGTACCCGCGAGCGTCTGATTCAACGCCTCTGTGAAGAGGGCATTTCCAATCAGCGGGTACTGGACGTCATTCGCAAGACGCCCCGGCATCTGTTTGTCGATGAAGCGCTGGCGCATCGCGCCTACGAAGACACCGCATTGCCCATCGGCCACAACCAGACGATATCCCAGCCCTACATGGTCGCGCGGATGAGCGAGCTGCTGCTGGCAGCAGGGCCGCTGGACAAGGTCATGGAGATCGGTACAGGGTCCGGCTATCAGACCGCTGTGCTCGCCCAGCTGGTAGAGCGAGTGTTTTCGGTCGAGCGCATCAAGGGGCTGCAGGATCGCGCCAAGGAGCGTCTGGTCGAGCTCAATCTGCGCAACGTGGTTTTCCGCTGGGGTGACGGCTGGGAGGGCTGGCCAGCCCTGGCGCCGTATAACGGCATCATCGTCACGGCGGTGGCAACCGATGTACCGCAGGCATTGCTCGATCAACTGGCACCTGGAGGCCGTCTGGTCATCCCTGTTGGCTCTGGGGAGGTTCAGCAGTTGATGCTTATCATTCGTGAAGAAAACGGTTTTTCCCGGCATGTGCTGGGGGCTGTGCGCTTCGTACCCTTGCTCAACGGGCCCATCGCTTGAAGATTGTCTGCGGTAAACAATGAATTCTGGCGTCAGTCATCGGTCTACAGCGCGCGGCCCGGAATGTTGAATGGCCTGATGGCATCATTTCCACGCAGCTGATTGATACTTAACAGCGTTTTTCAGCGGCTTATCACTGGCTGCCCGTTGCTATTACGACACAATAGGCATCTTTTTTGAATTCAGTCACCAGTAAAGGGAGTGGCGGGTGAGTCTCACAGTCATTCAGCAGCTCAGGTCTTCAAGAAGTTATCAGCGTCTGGTGATTGGCATTGCTCTCAGTGTCCTTTTGGTCGGCTGCTCCAGCTCGCCTTCAGGCGGCGTTCGCGTGGTCGATCGCAACGGCAATGCAGTCGCCCAGCGCCCGACGGTGACCACCGGCCAATATGTGGTCAGGCGCGGTGACACACTTTTTTCCATTGCATTTCGTTACGGCTGGGACTGGAAGGCGCTGGCTGCCCGTAACCAGATCCCGGAGCCGTTTACCATCAAGCCCGGTCAGACAATTCGCTTTGACGGACGCTCCTCTTCAACGCCGAATGTGGTTTCAACGTCCGGTGCGGGGCGTCCGGTGACGTCTACATCGACCAGTACCGGCAGTTCCGGATCCGTCAAAACCACGGTCATGTCCAAACCCGTTGCGGTTGTACCTGTGGTTATACCTCCGTCGGCGACCACCGGGACAGGCCCGGCCGGCAAGTCTCCGACGGGTTGGACCTGGCCTTCGAGTGGCATTTTGATAGGAAAATTTTCCTCAAACGGCAGTTTGAATAAAGGAATTGATATCGCTGGTGATTTGGGACAGCCTGTTTTGGCAGCGTCTGATGGTTCAGTTGTTTACGCCGGAAGTGGATTACGGGGCTACGGCGAATTGATCATCATCAAACACAGCGATACCTACGTCAGTGCCTACGGTCATAACCGCAGGCTTTTGGTACGGGAAGGACAACAGGTCAAGGCAGGGCAGACGATTGCCGAAATGGGGTCAACAGGAACTGACCGGGTGAAACTGCATTTTGAGATTCGCCGCCAAGGGAAACCTGTAGATCCGTTAGGATTCTTGCCACGTCGTTGATAGTTGTCAGCCTGTTCCTGGCGTAGTAGGAACAGGCTCAAGCGTTGCCATGGAACCAGGCGATGCTGGAGCTTGAGGTCGAACTCACCAAAGGACTAAAACAATGGCTCTTGGCAACGAAGCGCCGGAGTTTGACATCGATGATGAAGTGCTCCTTATGGAAGCCGGCATTGTCCTGAAGGAAGCGTCAAACGAGAAGCAGCCAGCCGCTGTCTCGGGACGTACCAAGGTCAAGCATTCAACATCGCTCAAACAACACAAGTACATTGACTACACGCGGGCGCTCGATGCTACCCAGCTGTACCTCAATGAGATCGGTTTTTCTCCTCTATTGTCCCCGGAAGAAGAAGTTCATTTTGCGCGTCTGTCGCAAAGTGGAGATCCGGCCGGGCGCAAACGCATGATTGAAAGCAATCTGCGGCTGGTAGTGAAAATTGCCAGACGCTATGTCAATCGTGGGCTTTCATTGCTTGATCTGATCGAGGAGGGCAACCTGGGGTTGATCCGGGCGGTTGAGAAGTTCGACCCAGAGCGCGGCTTTCGTTTTTCGACCTACGCCACCTGGTGGATTCGTCAGACCATTGAACGCGCGATCATGAATCAGACGCGGACCATCCGGCTGCCGATTCATGTGGTCAAGGAGCTGAACGTTTATCTGCGTGCGGCCAGAGAGCTGACCCAGAAGCTGGATCACGAGCCTTCTCCTGAAGAGATCGCCAACCTGCTGGAAAAACCGGTAGGCGAGGTCAAGCGCATGCTGGGCCTGAACGAGCGTGTTTCGTCGGTGGACGTTTCGCTGGGGCCGGATTCGGACAAGACACTGCTCGATACCTTGACCGACGACCGTCCGACAGACCCCTGCGAGCTGCTGCAGGACGACGATCTTTCACAGAGCATCGATCAATGGCTGTCTGAACTGACCGAGAAGCAGCGCGAGGTTGTGATTCGTCGCTTTGGCTTGCGCGGGCATGAAAGCAGCACGCTTGAAGATGTAGGACTTGAGATTGGTCTGACGCGTGAGCGTGTAAGGCAGATTCAGGTCGAAGGACTCAAGCGTCTGCGCGAGATCCTTGAGAAAAACGGTCTGTCCAGCGAGTCGCTCTTCCAGTAATCCCCCTCCGTAGCCACCATCCAGGGCCGATATAACACCGTGTGTGTATATATCGGCCTCTTTATATGTCTTCCGTCATTCCAATGTTGCTGCGCGTGCTGCCAGCAGACGCTGCTCTGCCTGGTCGATAACTACGTCCCTGTACTCATAAGTTTCAAAGCCTGTAAGTCATTGCGTACGCTTGCTGTAAGTCATTCAGTTAAGCAGAGTGAGGCTTGTCGCCAACTCGCCTGTTTTTCCATTGCAAGGCTTTGTTTTAGAAGAGGTTCTAATTTTGAAAGGCGATCTTCCAGGAAATATTCTGGAGCGTTTCGGGTGTTGCTCTCCAGGGTTAAATCTCTAATATCGAAGCTGTGCCAACGGACAGGCACAGGCCATCAAGGATGAAGGCCGGGATATTGCGGGATGCGATTCATCAGGATGATGACTAGGGAATACAGGGATCAAGGAAAAATGTGGGCGGGTCATACCGCCCCTTTTTTTATCTGCAGAAAATCGTCTTCAACAAAAAAGGCCCTCTTGAGGGCCTTTTGTCTGTATGGAATCTAGCGTTCCAGATCAGCGATCTTGCCGGTTTTGCCATCCCACTCTGCCGCATCCGGCATAGCGTCTTTCTTTTCGGTGATATTGGGCCAGATTTCAGCAAGCTCGGCATTGAGCTCAATGAAGTTTTCCATGCCGGCAGGAATCTCGTCTTCAGAGTAAATGGCTACGGCAGGGCACTCTGGCTCGCAGAGCGCGCAGTCGATGCACTCGTCCGGGTGAATCACCAGGAAATTCGGGCCTTCGTAAAAGCAGTCCACCGGACAGACTTCTACGCAGTCGGTGTACTTGCACTTGATGCAGTTGTCGGTGACGACGAAGGTCATTTCTAATTTTCTCCTCAGGCGGCTGCGGCAGAGCCCTTCCAGACAGGGATGTCAGGTTCGGGAGGTTTCCCGGCCCTATGAAAACACGTGCTTGTGGTGGGTGGCCTTGAGGCAGTAAGACTGCGTCGTCTGCTACCTCTCCCTGCTACCTACCGGCGGTTCGCTGCATTTTCACGCGGCTCGAAAAACGCCTCGACCAGGCTAAAAGCCGAGAGCGTCCCAAACCGCGCGGGATTCTAACAGTATGTAACGCTTCGCGTCACAGGCGAGTTTGCAATGTGTATAGCAAATCCAGCGCCTGTCGCGGGGTCATATCGTCGACCTTGACCTTCGACAGCTCGTCGAGCACCGGGTGCGGCAGACTTGCGAACATATCGCTCTGCTGCGGGACAGCGGGCTTGCCGGGTTTGGCGCGCGGCTGCTCGTGCGGCAGGCTGGTGGTTTCCAGACGTTGCAAGTGCTCCTTGGCGCGGCTGATGACCTTGCCCGGCACACCGGCCAGTTGCGCCACGGCCAGGCCATAGCTCTGGCTCGCAGGCCCGGGCAGGACGCGGTGCAGGAACACGATGCGCTCGTTATGCTCGGTGGCATTGAGGTGCACGTTGGTCACCAGCGGTTCGCTTTCCGGCAACACCGTCAGTTCGAAATAGTGCGTGGCGAACAGCGTGTAGGCACGCAGTTGCGCCAGACACTCGGCTGCCGCCCAGGCCAGCGATAGGCCGTCGAAGGTGCTGGTACCGCGCCCGACTTCATCCATCAGCACCAGACTCTTATCGGTGGCGTTGTGCAGGATGTTTGCCGTTTCGCTCATTTCGACCATGAACGTCGAGCGTCCGCCCGCCAGGTCGTCGCTGGAGCCGATGCGCGTGAAGATCCGGTCGACCAGCGACAGTTCGCAGCTGGCGGCGGGGACGAAGCTGCCGATATGGGCCAGCAGTACGATCAGCGCCGTCTGACGCATATAGGTCGATTTACCGCCCATGTTCGGGCCGGTGATGACCAGCATGCGCGTGCTGTCGTCCAGCGCCAGGTCGTTGGCCACGAAAGGCGTACTCAGGACCTGTTCCACCACCGGATGGCGACCCTGCTCGATGCGCATGCACGGTTCGGCGACAAAGCGTGGGCAATTGAGGTCCAGATTCAGCGCGCGTTCCGCAAGGTTGCTCAGCACGTCCAGTTCGGCCAGCGCCGCCGCTGTGTCCTGAAGCGGCGCAAGATGACCGATCAGGTCTTCGAGCAGTGTTTCGTAGAGCATCTTTTCCCGAGCCAGCGCGCGGCTCTTGGCCGACAACGCCTTGTCTTCGAACTCCTTGAGTTCGGGCGTGATAAAGCGCTCGGCGCCCTTCAGGGTCTGGCGGCGTATGTAATCAGCCGGCGCCTGCTCGGCCTGCTTGCTTGGCAGCTCGATGAAGTAGCCATGCACGCGGTTGTAGCCGACTTTCAGGTTGCCGAGGCCGGTACGGGCTTTTTCGCGGGCTTCCAGGTCGATCAGGAACTGACCGGCGTTTTCGCTCAGCGACTGCAGATCATCCAGTTCAGCGTCGTAGCCCGTCTTCAAAACGCCGCCGTCACGGATGACGGCTGGCGGATTGTCGATGATCGCGCGCTGCAGCAGGTCGGCCAGCTCGGGATAGGTTCCGGCAGTCTGCGCAAGTTGCTGCAGATGCGGCGCGTCCAGATCGGTCATCGCCTGTTGCAGTTCGGGCAGGGCGCTCAGTGCGTCGCGCAGGCGGGCGAGGTCACGTGGCCGCGCGTTACGCAGGCCGATACGCGCCAGAATCCGCTCGATGTCGCCGATTTCCTTGAGCTGTGGCTGCAGGTTTTCGAAGCGATAGCGTTCCAGAAAACAGGTGATCGATGTCTGCCGTGCCTGAAGGATGGTCAGGTCGCGCAGTGGCCGGTTCAGCCAGCGGGTCAGCAGCCGCGTGCCCATTGCGGTCTGGCAGCGGTCCATGACCGATTGCAGGGTGTTGTCACGGCCCCCGGACAGGTTGGTGTCCAGTTCCAGGTTACGGCGGCTGGCGGCATCGAGGATCACGGTATCGTCGAGACGTTCGTGACGCAGGCTGCGTAAATGGGGCAGGGCGGTACGCTGGGTTTCCTTGGCATAACTGAGCAGGCAGCCGGCAGCACCAATGGCCAGCGTGAGGTTTTCGCAACCGAAACCCTTCAGGTCCTGGGTTGCAAACTGCTGACACAGACTTTTGTGGGCTGAGTCACGCTCGAAATCCCAGGGTGCGCGACGTCGAGAACCACGGCGTTTCTCGGCGGGCAGACCTGGTGGCCAGTCATCCGGAATCAACAGCTCGACCGGGTTGATGCGCTCGAGCTCGGCCAGCAGGTTCTCCCAACCCTTGATCTCCAGCACACTGAAGTTGCCGCTGGTGATATCCAGTACCGCCAGGCCGAACAGGCGTTCGTCACCCAGCACGGCGGCGATCAGGTTATCGCGGCGCTCGTCGAGCAGGGCCTCATCGCTGATGGTCCCTGGCGTGATGATCCGCACCACCTGACGATCCACCGGCCCCTTGCTGGTGGCCGGGTCGCCGATTTGCTCGCAGATCACCACCGATTCGCCCAGTTTCACCAGCTTGGCCAGATAACCCTCGGCTGCGTGGTAGGGAATCCCGCACATGGGAATGCTCTGACCTGCCGACTGGCCGCGTGCGGTCAGGGTTATGTCCAGCAGCTTGGCGGCTTTCTTCGCGTCTTCGTAGAAGATCTCGTAGAAATCGCCCATGCGATAAAACATCAGCTGATCCAGGTGCTGGTTTTTGAGTTTCCAGTACTGCTGCATCATCGGAGTGTGTGCGGAGAGGTCGGAAATTGCTTTATTCATCAGTGGCTTAGGCAAGTTCTTGAGAGGAGTGAGGCAACCTTGAGACGCGACGGGTAGCCCTTGTCTGAAGCAAGGGGCGTCTGCCGGGTATGTGCGATGGCGGCAAGGTTATCACGCTCGACCGGGTGGTGCAGTGACAGCGTGGCGCCCGCGTATTGGTGACCGGGCGTTTCCAGACAGCCATGCAGCTCGATTTGCCGTATAGACTTTCATCGCTGCCACTCGATCTCCGGGCGGTAACTTATAAAAAAGGATTTTTATATGAAGAACAAACGAGCAAGGGACTCTGTCAGCGGGCGCTTCATCCCTTTGGAAGAAGCCAGAAAAAGGCCGAGAGAAACCACGGTGGAAACGGTCAAAAAGCCCGGGCGCAGGAAAAATGACAAGTAAAGCAGCATGCTCAGTACCGTTGCGCGGCAGGTGCGCGGCTCCAGGATTCACCTTTACAGGCTTTCCAGCATGAACGATTACACCGTGAGTGAGATAACCGGGCTTGCCGATACGCTTGGCAGGCTTCTCGACGCAATGAACGCGCAAGTGACCACTGCCGAATCCTGTACGGGGGGCGGAATCGCCGAAGCGATCACGCGCATTGCCGGCAGCTCGGCGTGGTTCGAAGCCGGTTACGTGACCTATTCGAACGCCCAGAAGACCCGTCAGTTAGGGGTGCCCGAGGTATTGTTCGAACAGGTCGGGGCGGTCAGCCAGCCGGTCGTCGAAGCCATGGTGCGAGGCGCGCAGCGTGAAAGCGGTGCACGATTCGCCGTCGCGGTCAGCGGTGTCGCAGGCCCCGGCGGCGGTTCGCCGGACAAACCGGTCGGTACTGTGTGGCTGTGCTGGGGCAAGGATGATGCGTCGGTCAGCCGCTGTTACCGGTTCGATGGCGACCGTGATCAGGTTCGTCGACAGACGGTCGAAGCCGCGCTGCACGGGCTGATACAGCTTGCGCGCGGAGAAATGCCAAAACAGGGGTAGGCGCGCGCTCACTGCTGTGGAATAATACTGTCTACTTATACAGGTGTTGTGGCCATCAAGGCCCTAATTGAATTTGATTACGTGAGGACTTCAATGGACGACAACAAGAAGAAAGCCTTGGCTGCGGCCTTGGGTCAGATCGAGCGTCAGTTCGGTAAAGGCGCCGTGATGCGCATGGGCGATCACGATCGCCAGGCGATCCCTGCCATCTCCACCGGTTCGCTGGGTCTGGATATCGCTCTCGGTATTGGCGGACTGCCAAAAGGCCGGATCGTGGAAATCTACGGTCCTGAGTCTTCCGGTAAAACCACACTGACGCTGTCGGTCATCGCCCAGGCCCAGAAAATGGGCGCTACCTGTGCCTTTGTCGACGCCGAACACGCGCTGGATCCGGAGTACGCAGGCAAACTGGGCGTCAATGTCGACGACCTGCTGGTTTCGCAGCCGGACACTGGTGAGCAGGCGCTGGAAATCACCGACATGCTGGTGCGCTCCAATGCCATCGACGTGATCGTGGTCGACTCCGTTGCTGCGCTGGTGCCGAAGGCAGAGATCGAAGGCGAAATGGGTGACATGCACGTGGGTCTGCAGGCGCGTCTGATGTCGCAGGCGCTGCGCAAGATCACCGGCAACATCAAGAACGCCAACTGCCTGGTGATCTTCATCAACCAGATCCGCATGAAGATCGGCGTGATGTTCGGCAGCCCGGAAACCACCACCGGTGGTAACGCGCTGAAGTTTTACGCTTCGGTACGCCTGGACATCCGTCGTACGGGCGCGGTCAAGGAAGGCGATGAGGTTGTCGGCAGCGAAACCCGCGTCAAGGTTGTGAAGAACAAGGTGGCTCCGCCGTTCCGTCAGGCCGAGTTCCAGATTCTTTACGGCAAGGGTATCTACCTGAACGGTGAAATCGTCGATCTGGCCGTTCTGCATGGTTTTGTCGAGAAGTCCGGTGCCTGGTACAGCTACCAGGGCAGCAAGATTGGTCAGGGCAAGGCCAACTCGGCCAAGTTCCTGGCAGATAACCCGGAAATCTGCAAAGCGCTCGAGAAGCAGATCCGCGACAAATTGCTGACCCCTGGCGTCGACACCAAGGCTGTCGGCTCCCGTGAAGCAGTGGCTGCCGATGATATGTCTGAAGCAGATGTCGATATCTGATAGACATGCCTGCCGTACTCGATACACCTGTCGCCGTCAGGCGCACTGCAATGGACCTGCTCGCACGTCGCGAGCACGGTCGAGTCGAGCTGACGCGTAAACTGCGTCAGCGCGGCGCTCCCCCCGAGCTTATCGATGCCGCCCTTGATCGCCTGGTCGAGGAAGGTCTGCTCTCTGAATCCCGCTACCTTGAAAGCTTCGTGTCTTACCGGGCACGTTCGGGCTACGGTCCTGTTCGTATTCGCGAAGAGCTTGGTCAGCGTGGCTTGCAACGTGCCGACATTGAGCAGGCGCTCAGGGACTGCGGTATTGATTGGCAGGAGAAGCTTTACGAGCTTTGGCAGCGCAAGTTTGCCGGTGCTCTGCCTGTCGATGCGCGCGAGCGAGCCAAACAGGGGCGTTTTTTGAGTTATCGAGGCTATCCGCTGGAAATGATCGGCCGCTTGTTAAGCGGCCGTGGCGGAGATGACTGATATATCGGGGCGTTTACTGTGGCGCCCGTTTCTGAGCTGCGTCCCTGGTCGCTGAAGCGTCTTCCCAGTTTTCCTGTTGGTTGATGTAATCCACCAGTTCACGAAGCCTGCCCTGATTGCGGCCTGTGAAGGTGAACGCCAGTCGTGTCAGGTGACTGAACTGCGCTTCATCGTGTTCTTCGCCCTGATAACTGTGCTGGTGAAAGTTTTCATTGATGCACAAGTCAGCGAACGCTTCCTGCATGTGCTCCAGAGCTTGCTCGCTCAGCGCATGATGCATACGGATCACGAACTTGTTTTTCAGCCAGCGGCTGGAATGGAAGTTGGCGTAAAACCGGTTGATCTCTTGCACCGCTTCGTCGGCGCTGTAAACCAGCCTCATCAGCTTCATGTCGGCTGGCAGAATGTAGTGATTGTCCTGCAACTGGTGCTTGATGAAGTCCAGCGCACCTTGCCAGAAACTCCCGCCAGGCGTGTCCAGCAATACCACAGGCACCAACGGGCTTTTGCCGGTTTGTATCAACGTCAGCACTTCCAGGGCTTCGTCCAGAGTTCCGAAGCCGCCTGGGCATAGCACCAGCGCGTCGGCTTCCTTGACGAAGAACAGCTTGCGCGTGAAGAAGAAGTGGAAGGGCAGCAGGTTTTCGCTGCCCTCTACCGTCGGGTTGGCGTGCTGTTCGAAGGGCAGGGTAATGTTGAACCCGAGGCTGTGTTTCAAGCCTGCACCGGCATGGGCTGCCGCCATGATGCCGCCGCCTGCGCCGGTGATGACCATCATGTTGGAGCTGGCCAGTTTTTCTCCCAGCTCTCTGGCCTGGGCGTACAGCGGATGTTCCATTGGTGTACGAGCGGAGCCGAAGACAGTGACTTTGCGGCGGCCCTTGAAGCGCTCTAGCACCCGAAAGGCTTTGTCCAGTTCGCGCAGGGTCTGCAGCGTTATCTTGACGTCCCAGCGGTTACGGTCATCCTGGGCCATGCGCAACACGGTGAGCATCATGTCGCGGTACAGCGGCAGGTTTTTCGTGCCCGGAGCCACCTCATTGATGTGCTCTTCAATCTTGCTGGTCAGGTCGAGACCGTCGCTTTGAAAGTGTCGGGATAGAAGATCGTCAGGTACATACGGCATTCGGGATTTTTCCTCCTGCAGGATCGATGGCCCGGTGGGGCGTGTTGAATCGATGATGTCCCGGTTTGCAGAGAAAGGCTACCCATTCCCTGTTCATTGCCAGGGTGGATTGGTTGCAGGATGTCTTGAGTACTGCTCGAATGACGCGCCTGAAGAACAGGCGCGCGGGGGGAGGCTACATGTCGGGCGTGGCTTATTGCTTGGGCTTTACAGTGCAGTCGGAAGCCTGAAAGGTCTGCGTCGCAACCGGGCGGTTGGTCTTGTACTCGGTGAACTGATACTTGAGTACGGCACCCTTGGTCATCAACTGGCGAAAACCATTGTTGTGGCACACGCTATTGCCCAACTGGTTGCGCATCACGTCCGGGTTGGCGCGCATCTGCTGAGCCTGGCCTTCACGAACGCTCAGGTGGTTGATCAGCTGGTTGCCGCTGACGGTATAGCCCTGATCGAGGATGTCTTCGTTGATCGCTCTCGGCGTGCCGACACTGCTTTCCTTAGCGACTTTTTCCAGCATCTTGCTGAGTTCGAACTCCTGTTTCGACGCCGCCTGGGCGCACAGTGGAGTAACGAGCAAAAGCGTAAGGGTGGGTACGATAAGGCGCAGCATTAAACTCTCCTGATTAAGTCACTGGCCGTTGGACCAGCGACTTCAAAGTGCGTTCCGGGCAGCCCACCGATAGCGCGGGGGTGCTGTGGCGCAGCAGTATAGAGCAGGAGTCTTCCTCGGGCCTAGACTCTGGACGAAAAGAGGCTGCCGTACCGAAAGCGCGTTGAAGTGCCGGGGCTCTGATAAACTGCGCGCACTTTAGTCCTGCCGAGTCTTTGTGGTGTCGATGTATCTCCCCCGCAGGTGTGTCCTGTAATGAGCCATGCCGTGTCCCGCCTGCGCGATGAGCGTCTGGCCCGCAGTACCAGGCCTTTTATTGCCCGAGGCTCGCGCGCGCCGCGCTGCCCGGAATGCCGGGTGATCTCCAGCTATTGTCTGTGCGAATGGCGACCCAGCGTCGCTGCCGATTCAGGCATCTGCCTGCTGATGTATGACACCGAGCCCTTGAAGCCGACCAACACTGGTTGGCTGATCGCCGATGTCATCCAGGACACTCATGCCTTCCTCTGGTCGCGGATAGAGGTCGATGAGCAATTGCTCGCCTTGCTGGACGACCCGCAGTGGCAGCCCTACATCGTCTTTCCCGGAGAATTTGTCGCCGAGGAGCGCGTGGTCAATAGGGTCTCGCGCCTGGATGGCAAGCGCCCGCTGTTCATTCTGCTGGATGCCACCTGGACCGAAGCACGCAAGATGTTTCGCAAGAGCCCGTATCTGGAGCAGTTTCCGGTTTTGAGTCTGGAGCCCGAGCAGATCTCGCGTTACCGTTTGCGTCGATCGAGGCGTGACGATCACTTCTGCACGGCGGAAGTGGCCGCCCTGTGTCTGGAACTGGCCGGTGACGCCAGTGCCAGCGGAGTGCTGGATGCTTATCTGGACGTGTTCAGCGCTCATTACCTGGGCGCCAAGTACCAGAACCCGATTGATCCCGACGACGTGGCGCATACCCACTTGAAGGCGTTCATTTGAAGGCTGTTCATAACCAGGGGCTGCCGAACTGCACGGGTTTGGCTAATTGCCATCTATGTTCCCGGGTATCGACGCTTCGCGCTTGACCGTCATGGCCATGCTGGGCATGCTTGGCGCCGCCTGGAAGCCGATTCATCTGGTCTGGCAGTGCGCCGGGGCCCGCTTCGGGTTTCGCACTGTGCGTTCGCCAGCCTTGCTGGGCGGCCGAGTCTTCGGCCCCTCACTATAAAAACAGGATCATTACATGACCTACGACATCCTGATCGCTGATGATCATCCCCTGTTTCGCAGTGCGCTGCATCAGGCGCTGAGCATTGGCCTGGGGCCTGACGCACGGCTGGTCGAGGCAGAAAGCATTGCCCAGCTTGAGTCGCGCCTGGGGGAGAAGGCTGATTGGGATCTGGTTCTGTTGGACCTGAACATGCCAGGGGCCTACGGCTTCTCCGGGCTGGTCCTGTTGCGTGGCCAGTACCCGCAGATACCGGTGGTGATGGTCTCGGCGCAGGAAGAAGCCTCCATCGTGGTGCGCTCCAGAGAGTTTGGTGCCAGCGGCTTCATTCCCAAATCCAGCTCGCTGGAAGTCATTCAGCAGGCGGTACGCACGGTGCTTGACGGTGACGTCTGGTGGCCGCCGCAGGTCAATGAAGTGATCAGTGTTTCAGACGAAGCAAAGGCTGCCAGCGCAGGCCTTGCCAGCCTGACGCCTCAGCAGTTTCGAGTGCTGACGATGGTCTGTGAAGGCTTGCTGAACAAGCAGATCGCTTCCGAACTCAGCGTGTCCGAAGCGACCATCAAGGCACATGTCACAGCGATTTTCCGCAAGCTTGGCGTACGCACGCGTACCCAGGCAGCATTGTTGTTACAGCAGCTTGAGTCCATTTCGTCCAGCTGACGGCTTTCAGGTTGCGAGCATTCACGCTTTTTTGACCTTTATTGCCTTAGCTTTCCTCATCTTTTTTACACAGCAGCCTCTCTATGTCGCCCTTCAAAGGCCAAACCGGTCTGAAACGTATTCTTAATGCCGCGGGTTATTCACTGGACGGTTTGTGCGCAGCCTTCAAAGGTGAAGCGGCTTTCCGCCAGTTGGTACTGCTCAACGTGGTCCTGGTCCCGCTGTCGTTTTTCCTGCACGTCAGCAAGGGCGAGCATGCCTTACTGGTTGCCGTGTGCCTGCTGGCGCTGATCGTGGAGCTGCTCAATTCGGCCGTAGAGGCGGCCATTGACCGCATCTCGCTGGACCTGCACCCGCTGTCCAAGAACGCCAAGGACATGGGCAGTGCTGCCCAGTTCATCGCCCTGAGCATGATTGGTCTGGTGTGGGCGATCATTCTGCTGGGCTGACGCCTTTGGTACAGATCGTCAATACAGGCTGGGCAGCACGATCTCGTCGCTGCGCTGCACCCCGGCGGTGAATGCGCGACACAGTTCGAGAAACTCGCGCATGGCCGAGGTCTGGTATTTCTGTTTGTGCCAGATGAAGTAGAACTGCCTGGCCAGGTCCAGCTCGGGCGTAGCCAGTTCGACCAGATTGCCGCGACGAAAGGCATCACGCAGCGCCAGTCTGGAAATGCACCCAATGCCCAGCCCGGATTCGACTGCGCGTTTGATGGCTTCGGTGTGCTCAAGCTCCAGTCGGACATTCAGCCCGTTACGGTGATGACGCATCGCCTGATCGAACGTCAGGCGTGTGCCTGAGCCCTGTTCCCGAAGTATCCAGGCTTCATGGGTCAGCTCTTCCAGGGTTACCTGGGCGCGCTTGGCCAGCGGATGCTGCGGGGCGCAGAACACCACAAGTTCGTCTTCGACCCAGGATTGCACTTCGATGTCCGGGTGGCTGCAATCGCCTTCGATGAGGCCCAGATCGATCTCGTAGTGCGCAACCTGTTGCACGATATGCGCCGTGTTCTGGACATGTAGCTTGACCTGGCTTTCCGGATGGCGCTGCATGTAGCCGCCGATCAGCAGGGTCGCCAGGTAATTGCCGATCGTCAGCGTCGCCCCGACCGCCAGTGAACCGAAGCCTGATTTGCCGTTGAGCAGGTCTTCGATTTCCTTGGCCTGATCGAGCAGCGCGACGGCTTGGGGCAGCAATTGTCTGCCGGTGGCGTTGAGGCTGAGGCGCTTGCCGGCACGGTCAAACAGCTGGCAGCTCGATTGGCGCTCCAGCTCGGTGATGGAGGTGCTGGCAGCCGACTGCGAAAGCGAAAGCAGTACTGCGGCCTTGGAGACGCTTTCCTGCCGGGCGACGGCCACAAATACCTGGAGCTGACGGAGAGTAAATCGCATATCTATATAACCGATAACCTATATCTTGATAATTCATTTAACAGATATTGTGTCTGCCACTAGAATGTTGCGCAATAGCGCAGTGCTTCTGCGCGCACTATTTTTTCAGGAGTCCTCACGTACATGAGCAACATGAACCACGAGCGTGTCCTCAGCGTCCACCACTGGAACGACACCCTCTTCAGTTTCAAGTGCACCCGCGACCCTGGTTTGCGTTTCGAGAACGGTCAGTTCGTGATGATCGGTCTGCAGCAGCCAAACGGTCGTCCGCTCATGCGCGCCTATTCGATTGCCAGCCCGAACTGGGAAGAGCATCTGGAGTTCTTCAGCATCAAGGTGCCTGACGGCCCGCTGACTTCCCAGTTGCAGCACCTCAAGGAAGGCGACGAGATCATCATCAGCAAGAAGCCTACGGGTACGCTGGTGCTGGACGATCTCAAGCCGGGCAAGCATCTTTACCTGCTGAGCACCGGTACCGGCCTTGCGCCGTTCATGAGTGTCATCCAGGATCCCGAAACCTACGAGCGTTTCGAGAAGGTCATCCTCTGCCACGGCGTGCGTTACGTGAACGAAGTCGCCTATCGCGAATTCATCACCGAGCACCTGCCGCAGAATGAATTCTTCGGTGAAGCGCTGCGTGACAAACTCATCTACTACCCGACGGTCACCCGCGAGCCTTTCGAGAACGAAGGTCGTCTGACCGACCTGATGCGCAGTGGCAAGCTGTTCAGCGACATCGGCCTGCCGCCGATCAACCCGCAGGACGACCGTGCCATGTTGTGCGGCAGCCCGAGCATGCTCGACGAGACCAGCGAAGTGCTCAACAGCTTCGGCCTGACCGTTTCGCCGCGTATGCGTGAGCCGGGCGACTATCTGATCGAGCGTGCGTTCGTCGAGAAGTAAGCCGGCTGCACAAGACCCGCCTCTTCCTTGAGTGGATCAGGCGGGTTTTTGTTGTGCGGGATTTGTTGCCCCGATCAGTTCAGATCAGCAGCAGCCTCAGGCGAGCAGCACTTCAAGCACGCAAATCACGCCGGCCTGCGGGTAGTGCCAGCGCACGTCCAGATCCCAGAACTGAGCACCATAGCGACGTTCCGGCGTGGGCAGCTGATAGGCCGGGCGCGGGTCCTGGGCCAGGCACTGCTCGATCAGTTCGACCAGCGGCTCGTTCAGGCGCAACGCGTGTTCACGAGCCTGTTGCAGCGCGGCCTCCTGCCAGCGCACCGGTATCAGGTCTGGCGCAGCACTGGCGATGTGGTTGGTCGCGTCGGCGATTGCGTCGGCGTAGGGCACATAGGGCTTGATGTCCAGCACCGGCGTGCCATCCAGCAGGTCGATGCCGGACAGCCAGAGTCGCCCGGGCTCGACCTTGTCCAGCTTGACCACCGACTGGCCGATGCCATTGGGGCGATGGGTTGCGCGGGTAGCGAACACGCCCATCGACTGGTTGCCACCCAGGCGCGGCGGGCGCACCTTCAGGCGTGGCTTGTCTTCCAGTGTCAGGTGGAACAGAAACAGCAGCCAGACGTGACTGACCTGTTCCAGCCCCTGAACCGCTTCACCCTGATCGAAAGGTGGCACCAGCTCCAGCACGCCGCGTGCCGCCGGTGCCAGCTGTGGCTGGCGCGGGATGGCGAACTTCTCCTTGAAGCAGGAGCGCACGAAGCCGACAGGGGAGACGTTGTAGCTCATCGGGACCGATTCAGCCACGCACGCGCAGGGTCAGGCCCTTGAGGAAATTGCGCAGCAGTTGATCGCCACAGGCGCGGTAGTTGGTGTGTCCGACCTTGCGGAACAGGGCGCTCAGCTCTGGCTTGGAGACCGGGAAGTCGACCGATTTGAGGATGGCGTGCATGTCGTCTTCTTTCAGTTCGAACGCCACGCGCAGTTTTTTCAGGACGATATTGTTGGTGATCGGCAAATCGATCGCCTGTGGCGGACGGCTGTCGTCCTTGCCACGCTTGAAGTAGACCAGGCCATCGAGGAAGTGCGCCATGATTTCATCGCTGCAATCCAGATAGCCTTCTTCTTCCTCTTTTTTCATGAAAGCGATGACATCGCTCTTCGACACTTCAAAACCGGTCAGTGCGGTGATCTCGACAATCTTGCTGTCGCTGATATCGAGCATGTAGCGCACGCTGCGCAGTACATCGTTGTTCATCATGAGGCGTGTTTCCTGATAAGTCGTAGGGCAGCGCATGACGGTGGGCATGCGCGCTGTAATAAGGTGGGTGGCGCGAGGGTCAGAATTTTTCCTTGGCCGTCATGTAGCGCCACTGGCCCTCGGGCAGTTTGCCCATGGATACGCCGCCGATGCGGATGCGGCGAATGGCGACGATCTTCAGGCCGACGGCCTCGCACAGCAGGGCGATGATGCCGGGCTGCGGATTTTTCATTGCAAAGCGCAGGCGGTTCTCGTTCTGCCAGCTGGCTTTCACGGCTGGCAGCTCCTTGCCTTTGTAGGTCAGGCCGTGGTTCAGCCGGTTGAGGCCATGAGCAGCCATCTCGCCCGAGATTTCCACCACGTATTCCTGCTCGATCTTGCTGCGGTCATCGGTGAGCTTGCGCAGGATTTTCCAGTCCTGGCTGAACACCATCAAGCCGCTGGCGTTGGCCTGCAGGCTTGAAATCGCCTCAAGGCGCATGAAATGGCCCTTGAGCGGACGCTTGCTGTAGCTGTGCTCTACGGAGAGCGTACCCGGCGTGATCATCTGCAACGCTTCTTCGGCGCTTGCCGAGGCGGGTTTGTGCAGGATGATCGTCACCGGCTCGGGCGAGTCGGCCTTGGCGTCCGGGCTGAGCTCGATTTTCTGGGTGCTGACCTTGAAGTGCGGTTCTTCGATGACCTCGCCGTCCACAGTGACCCAGCCACCCTCGATAAACAGTTCGGCCTCCCGGCGGGAGCAACCGACCAGCTCGATAAGGCGTTTGGAAAGGCGAATGGGGTCTGTCATGACAAAAAAGCCGTTTGCTAAAATAAAGTCGCCATTGTAACCGCCCGGCGACGGTTAATCGCGGCAACATTGCATTTGCGCTGCAATCGGTGTCAGTGATGGCCGATCAGGCGCATTCTGAGCATGGGGTAAGGCTGGCCCAGACCATCGATTTCAGAGCGGCTGACAACCTCGAAACCATGCCTGCGGTAAAACCCCAATGCCTGCGTATTCTGCTCGTTGACGTCCAGCTCGCGGATATTGAACTGCTCGATTGCATGAGTCAGCAACTGCGTGCCCAGCTTCTGGCCGCGATGGTCCGGGTCGATGAACAGAATATCCAGACTGTCCTTGTGCGCACCCGCAAAGCCGGTGATGTTGAGCTGCTCATCCCTTGTACAGAACAGGGTCACACTGCCCAGATACTGCGGCAGCAGCCCCTTGAGCCGGGTGATGTAGGCGTCTGGCAGAAAGTCATGGGTGGCGCGCACCGAGCGTTCCCATACCTCGGTCATTTCCGGGTAATCATGGGTATCCGGTGTGTATAGCTGCATATCGCGTCCTCCTTTAAGCCGGTCCTGGATAGACAACAGCCAGAGACGAAAAAGCCCTGCCGGTTAAAGGGCAGGGCTTTCGCTTGCGACCAGGGAGAGTACTTAGAGCATTTCGGCCCACAGGTCGTATTCGTCGGCATCGGTCACTCGGCACATGATCTTGTCGCCGGGCTGAACGGTGCTGCCGTCGTCCAGGCCGATGAACACGTTGCCGTCGATTTCCGGGGCGTCGAAGAAGCAGCGGCCCACGGCACCACGATCGTCGACTTCGTCGATCAGCACTTCGATCTCCTTGCCGATCTTCATCTGCAGGCGCGCAGCGCTGATTGCCTGCTGATGAGCCATGAAGCGATCCCAGCGATCCTGCTTGACGTCGTCCGGCACGATGGCCGCGTCCAGCAGATTGGCGGGCGCGCCTTCAACCGGCGAGTACTGGAAGCAGCCAACCCGGTCCAGCTGCGCTTCGGTCAGCCAGTCCAGCAGGTACTGGAAGTCTTCTTCGGTTTCACCGGGAAAACCGACGATGAAGGTCGAGCGGATGATCAGGTCCGGGCACTGCTCGCGCCAGTTCTTGATGCGCGCCAGCGTCTTGTCTTCAAAGGCCGGACGCTTCATCAGCTTGAGGATTTTCGGGCTGGCGTGCTGGAACGGGATGTCCAGGTACGGCAGGATCTTGCCCGCGGCCATCAAGGGGATCAGTTCGTCGACGTGCGGGTACGGGTAGACATAGTGCAGGCGCACCCAGACACCCATCGAGCCCAGCGCCTGGCACAGCTCGGTCATGCGGGTTTTGACCGGCTGACCGTCCCAGAAACCGGTGCGGTATTTGACGTCAACGCCATAGGCGCTGGTGTCCTGGGAAATGACCAGCAGTTCCTTCACCCCGGATTTGACCAGGCGCTTGGCCTCGTCCAGTACATCACCCACCGGGCGGCTGACCAGCTTGCCGCGCATCGACGGGATGATGCAGAAGCTGCAACTGTGGTTGCAGCCTTCGGAAATTTTCAGATACGCGTAGTGGCGCGGGGTCAGTTTCACGCCTTGTGGCGGCACGAGGTCGATCAACGGATTGTGATCCTGGCGGGGCGGCACCACATCGTGCACCGCGTTGACCACCTGCTCGTACTGCTGCGGGCCGGTCACCGACAGCACGCTCGGGTGCACGTTGCGAATGACACTCGCATCGACGCCCATGCAGCCGGTCACGATGACCTTGCCGTTTTCCTTGATGGCTTCGCCGATCACTTCCAGCGACTCGGCCTTGGCCGTATCGATGAAGCCACAGGTGTTGACCACGACCACGTCGGCGTCCTCGTAGGTCGCAACGACTTCGTAACCTTCCATGCGCAGCTGGGTCAGGATGCGTTCAGAGTCAACGAGTGCCTTTGGGCAACCCAGTGAAACGAATCCAACCTTGGGGGCGGACGGCGTGGTGACGGTGGACATGGCAAACCTCGGCGTGAAGGGCGCCCGGACGCGAAGCGCAGGCGCTGACTGGGCGCTTGCTGCGCCTCTGATCAAAAAGTGCGCAATTCTAGCGGCGAGTGGGCAGGATGACCAGCGTTTGCATGAGAATTACGACGTACGCGAGACGCAGCCAAGGCCAGCGCTTGCCGAGCCGATCGCATCACGACCGGCAGTAACGCCGGCACACGCAGTGTATTGAGGAAAATAGCCGATGTTGCAAAGGGCGGCAGTGACAGTTTGAATGAAGTCCAGGCCCGACTGCGCAGGCCTGGACTGGCTGTCACATGCTCTCAGCGCCGCGGTTCATGCATCGGGCAGCCGTTGTGCTGGCTGCGAAAGCCCGCCGAGTGTTCATAGGCCGGTTTGCGCACGCGCATCACGCCGCCCAACGGACGATGCGCCTCAAGGCCATGCCATGGGCTGAACGCCATGGCTTCGTCGATTTCCTGGACGTTTTGCTCCGACCACGCTGACTGGCGGGGCACATCGATTCGAGCGACGGTTACGTAAGGGCTGAGGTCTTCCGGCCAGATCGCCGAGGCGTCCTCGATCGGCATTTTCTCCAGGTCCGTGGCCAACTGGACGCGGACTTCCCAACTGGCATCGTGTTCAAGAAAGAACGCCTTGACCGCTTCGCGCAGACCGTCCGGATTGTCTTTCAGGTCCACAGCCTTGTCGGTCAGTGCAATCAATTCGGCGCAGACCGGCACGACACTGAGTTTGGCGTAGTAGGGGCCGTACAGAAACGGTACGACGGTGTAGAACGTCTCGCCCAGGATGTGGGTCATCGGGTGCCCGCCGAGACTTCTCAGCGTGCCACTTTCGCCCCCGGCAGACTCGATCACCGACTCGATGCCGCGCAGGACGGCAGACAGCGCGCGTTTCATGCTCGGCGCCTTGTCGGTGGTCTTGGCCAGCAACTTCAGGGTCTTCAAGAACGCTTTGGGGTCCTTGGCAGTAAACGCCTTGGCGTTTTGCATGACAAAGTCCTGGGTGGTTGCCTCTGCGCTGCCGGGCAAGCGCGGGCCTTCGACGCCGACCAGTTTGATGGCCAGGCCTCGAGGCGTTGATACCTTGTCGTCGAGAATGTCGCCCGGATTGGTCGAGAATCTCATGACAACCGGGAAGTTGCCGGGCCTGGCGAAGGCACCCTGGGCCAAAGGCTCGGGCAGGTCGCCGTACACTTGAATCTGCCCGTGAAGCAAGCCGTGAGCCTTGGCATGCACACTGCGAATGGCGTGCCCTGTATCTTGATAAGTGGTCTCGAGGATGGAGTGCATGGCTTCGACCAGCTCTTTGCTGGTCTGCGCTTCATCATCCGGAACGACTTCAAATGAGGGCTGGAAGGGTAAAGGCTGGACAGTCAGGTTTTGTGTGGTCATCAGAGCATCTCGGTCAGAGGTAATCAGGGGGCCCGGGCGTCGGTGCGGTTCTTGAAGACCCCTGATGCGGCAGGCTTAACTAATGACCGGCCGATATTTTTGTCGTTCCATGAGAAACGCTGCCTCGAAAAACGCCTTCAACAGGCAGTGATCAAGGCGTGGTGGCAGGTCGGATCGTTGCGACGATCTGCGTTTCACCAAGAATTACGACGAGTGCTGCGTTATGCTTCGCGCCATCGCGCCGAGGCATGTCAATGTCTGGCTGAATCTGAATTGTTACGCCTTGTGATGTTCTCAGTGTTGAACCTCATGTCTGGTTTCCGGGAGTAGTGGATGAGTCAAGCAAACAGTCATGCGGAGGCCGGAGGCGCTGCCAAGCCCATCGGGCTGCTGATCGCCGCGGTAGGGGTGGTTTACGGCGACATTGGCACCAGTCCGCTGTACACCCTCAAGGAGGTGTTTCAGGGTGGTTACGGTGTGGACGTGACCCATGACGCGATTCTCGGCGTGCTGTCGCTGATCTTCTGGTCGCTGATCTGGGTGGTTTCGTTCAAGTACATGGCGTTCGTCCTGCGTGCCGATAACCAGGGTGAGGGCGGCATCATGGCGCTGATGGCCCTGGCGCGGCGCGCTTCGGCCAAGCATCCCCGGCTGCAAATGATGATGGTGGTATTCGGCCTGTTCGGCGCCGCATTGTTCTACGGTGACAGCATGATCACCCCGGCGGTTTCGGTGTTGTCGGCGATGGAAGGGCTGGAGCTGGCGTTCGATGGCCTCGATCACTGGATCGTGCCCATGGCGCTGATTGTGCTGGTGGGGCTGTTTCTGATTCAGCGTCATGGCACCGCGCGTATCGGTGTGCTGTTCGGCCCGGTCATGGTGACCTGGTTTCTGGTGCTCGGTGCGCTGGGGGTCTACGGCATCATGCAGTCGCCGGAAGTGCTGAAAGCGGTCAACCCGGCATGGGGCGTGAATTTCTTCATTATCCATCCGGGCATTGGTGTGGCCATTCTGGGGGCTGTGGTGCTTGCCCTGACCGGTGCCGAAGCGCTGTATGCCGACATGGGCCACTTCGGTCGCAAGCCGATTTCACGCGCGTGGTTCATCCTTGTGCTGCCTGCGCTGCTGCTCAACTATTTCGGTCAGGGTGCGCTGGTGCTGGGCAATCCTGAAACGGTTCGTAACCCGTTCTACCTGCTGGCGCCGGGCTGGGCGCTGCTGCCCCTGATCGGCCTGTCGACGATGGCGACCATCATTGCCTCGCAAGCGGTGATCTCCGGCGCCTTCTCGATGACGCTGCAGGCGATCCAGCTGGGCTACATTCCGCGCATGCACATCCAGCACACCTCCAGCGACGCGCAAGGCCAGATCTACATTGGTGCCGTCAACTGGGCGCTGATGGCGGGTGTCATTCTGCTGGTGATCGGCTTCGAATCGTCTGGCGCGCTGGCGTCTGCCTACGGCGTCGCGGTGACCGGAACCATGCTCTGCACCACCATTCTGGTGTCGACGGTCATGCTGATGCTCTGGAAATGGCCGCCATTGCTGGCTGTTCCGTTGCTGATCTGCCTGCTGCTGGTGGACGGTCTGTTCTTTGCGGCCAACGTGCCGAAGATCTTCCAGGGCGGGGCCTTCCCGGTACTGGCGGGCGCGGTGTTGTTTATCCTCATGACCACCTGGAAGCGCGGCAAGCAGTTGCTCGCGGAGCGAATCGACGAGGGCGGCCTGCCATTGCCGATCTTCATCGGCAGCATTCGCGTCCAACCGCCGCACCGGGTACAGGGCACGGCAGTGTTCCTGACTGCACGTTCGGATGCCGTACCCCATGCGCTGTTGCATAACATGCTGCACAACCAGGTGTTGCACGAGCAAGTGGTGCTGTTGACGGTGGTGTATGAAGATTCGCCGCGTGTGCCGTCCGCTCAGCGCTTCGAAGTCGAATCCTATGGCGAAGGCTTCTATCGAGTGATCCTGCACTTCGGCTTTATCGATGAGCCTGACGTACCGGCTGCGCTGGCCTTGTGTCACTTGCCGGAGCTGGACTTCAGTCCGATGCGCACCACGTACTTCCTCAGCCGCGAGACCGTGATCCCGTCCAAGATGGATGGCATGGCTCGCTGGCGTGAAGCGTTGTTCGCCTTCATGCTCAAGAACGCCAACGGCAACCTGCGCTTCTTCAAGCTGCCATTCAACCGGGTGATCGAGTTGGGTACCCAAGTGGAGATGTAAACGTTGGCCGGGTTGCCCGGCAGCGCAGATAAAAAAATCCCGGCCACCTCACGGTGCCGGGATTTTTTGTCGCAGACTGTGGCGTTACTGAGCGGCAGTCTTGCCCTGACGCTTGTTGATCGCGTCGATCAGACGTTTGGCCAGTGCCGGATAGTCCTCATCGAAGTGGTGACCGCCTGGCAATTGAACCGCCTCGCCGACGGCGGTGGTGTCAGTGCAACCACTGTCTTTCTTCTCTTCGACGCCGTAAACGCAGAACACCTTGGCGGCTGGCAGCTTGGCCATTTCCTGTCCGGTGGTGGCTTCCTTGCCTGCGTTGCCAAGCCAGCCGTCGACGTGAATCTCGAAGCTGCCAGTGCGCGCGAAGGCAAGCAGAATAATCGCGTCGACCCGATTCTGATCGTCTGCCGCCAGGCGATTGTAGATAGCCGGCATGACGTCAGCACCGAACGAGTAGCCCGCCAGAATGAAGCGCTTGGTGCCCCACTTCTGACGGTAGTGGTTCATCAGGTCGGTGAGGTCGACGGCGGTCTGTTCCGGCGTCTTGTGTTCCCAGTAGTAGCGCAGTACGTCGATGCCCACCACCGGGTAGCCCATCTTGGCCATGTCGCCGGCCACGACCTTGTCCAGGTCGCGCCATCCGCCGTCACCGGACATGAACAGCGTCACGGTGTCGGAAGGCTGGCTGGCCGGAACTTCGACCGTCGGTATGCCCAGTCCGCCACTGTCATTCTCGCCGAGCAACAGATGACGAAGTTCGGTATTGAGCACCTGAGGCAACGGGATGTCGTAGTCGCTGATGCTGGTGTCGGCGTTGCTCTGATCGCGCACGAAGGCTGCGCTCGGATCATCCGGCGCGTCGTTCCAGGCGGCCAGCCAGTGACCGTGCGCAGCCTTCTGCGGCAGCGGCACGTCGCAGATCTGCGGCGGCTTTTCGTCCTCTTCCACAACGGGCGGCGGATTAGACACGTGCTCGAGCGCAAAACCTACCGAAATGGCCTGCGCCTGGTCATCGGTCTGCCCGGCCAGCCAGCGCCAGGCCAGGGTTGCGCCCGGGCCTATGCCACCGACGACCTTTGCCGGGCCGTCGAGCTTCGTCAGAGCGTCCTGAAAGGTCTTCTGTTGCAGGACGCAGTCGTCCTTGGGCAGCACCACCTGAATGATGCGTGCCGACGCATCCTTGCTGATCGCCAGCAATTGCTTGTCGCTCAGCATGTCTTCAGCAGTAACGGCCAGTGCGATACGGGTCTTGATGCTGGTGGCCGGCGTTACGCTGGTCAGCGGCGCGCCACCGTCAAGGTTCGAGTGTTCCAGTGATGCGGGCGGAGCGGGGCGGGTCCAGACCCAGACTCCCAGCGCCACGATTAAAAGAACAATTACCAGAGCTGCGAGCAAAAGGCGCCAGGAGCGTCGAATCATCAGCGTTTCACCAATCCAGTCAGGCCGCCCGCAATCAGGGCGGCGGTGTCAGCCAGTGCCACGAGCGGATCGAGTCCGGCAGGCACGGCCATATAACGAGGTTCCCAATCGGGCTGGAATTTGTCCTTGAAGCGACGCAGCCCCTGGAAGTTGTACAGCTGTTCGCCACGGCGGAAAATCATCGAACCCAGACGCTGGGTGATGGGTGCGCCACGTCGCGGCTGCAGGCCCGACAAAGGCACCATGCCCAGGCTGAAGCGCGCGTAGCCCTGGGCTTTGTAATGCAGAATCAGACCGACCATCATGAACTCCATGGTCAGCTTGGGTGCATCCGGGTGAGAGCGCATCAGGTCCAGGCTGGCCAGTTCCGGGCTGGTGGTTTCCAGCAGGTTGGAGAACGCGACCGGCTTGCCCTGGAAGTGCACGATGGCAATACGGAAGTACTTCAGGTACTCAGTGCTGAAACGGCCCAGCGAGAAGCCTTTTTCGCGGACATTCTTGCCCGTCAGCCAGGCGTCGGAAATCACTTTCAGCTCGTCGATCGGTGCCTGGCCCGGTTCGTAGATCTCCAGCGAAAGACCGTCGCGGCCACCCCGGTTCCAGGTGTAACGCAAGTCTTTCATCTCCTTGCCCTTGGCGTCGATGTCGAAGCGATGCAGGTCGACGCGCGCTTCTTCACCCAGCTTGATGGCCGTGAGACCGATGTCCATGTAGAACGGCAGGTTTTCTGCACGTACCTGATAGAACACCGGGCGCGCATGGTGCACGTCGCACAGGTCGCGGAACTGCCAGATCAGCTCGGCACGCTGTTGTGTGGGGCCGATCGGGTCGTAAAGTGCTACCAGACTGCGGCCGCGATGCGAGTACATCAGGAACGCATTGCCGGCCGGATGGAACAGGATCGCCTTGTCGCCGGTGAGCACCAGGCCGCCATCGGGCTGTTTGGAGGCCTTGAGGATCTCGGCCGCCTTGTCCAGATCCTCGGCGTCGGGCAGCTTGATGACCGGTCTGGCAGTACGCAGTAACCAGGTCAGCGAAACCACTACCAGCAGCACGGCGCTGCCGAGCGCCGAACGCAGGCCGCGCGGGGCGTCTGCATCGAGGGTGAACTGCCACCACAACTGGTGACTGTAGGGCACGTCCTGATAGGCGAACAGCAGCAGCCAGATCGAGGCGCCGACCACACAGATGCTGGCAATCAGGTAGACCGGCGAGAACGGCAGCTCTAGCAGGCGGCTTGGACGGTAGAACGAACGGCGGAAGGTCAGCAGCAGGCAGGCGGTCAGCAGCAGCATGCTGGCTTCTTCCCAGTCGAAGCCCTTGAGTATCGACAGCACTGCACCTACCAGCAGCAGGATAGAGGTCAGCATCCAGGCAGCCGACAGCCGGCGACGCAGGCCCTGGGCGAGCAGCAGGCACAGCACGCCCACCAGACTGGCTCCAAAGTGCGACGCATCGATCAGTCGATGCGGGATCATGAAGCCGACGTTTTCCAGACGGGTATCGATTTCAGGGGTGGCACCAGAGAAGAGCAGCACCACCCCCGACAAGAAAACCAGTAGTGCCAGAATCGGTGCCGCCAGTCCTGAGGCGACGCGCATGGCCTGCCTGGTCGGCAGCAGGCGCTGAGCCTCGGTGAACAGCAGGGTAAGGCAGGCCAGCAGCAGCGGCAGGATCACGTAGATCAGGCGGTACAGCAGCAGTGCAGCGGCGAGCGGGGCGGCACCCAGTTCGTTGGCAAAGGCTGCGAGCAGAATCGCCTCGAACACGCCGACGCCACCAGGCACATGGCTGAGCACGCCAGCAGCGAGCGCCAGCAGGTAGATAAGGATGAATGCACCCAGCGGCGGCGCATGCGGCAGCAGCAGGTACAGCACCATCGCTGCGGCGGCGACGTCCAGCGCGGTGATCACCAGCTGAATCAGCGTCAGCTTCAAATCCGGCAGGCGCAAGGTGCGACGACCGAGACGAACCAGAATATTGTGCGGGATGTCCTGTTCCGGCAGGCGTCGACGGTAGATTAACACCGCCAGCAGCAGGCTGCCGATCAACACCGCTGTAGCGACTACAGCCAGCACGTCGACGGGAAGCTTGAGGGCCAGTGACGCGCCTGACAGGTTGCTCAGCGTGGCCAGTGCAGCCAGCGGCGGCAGCGCACAGCCCAGTGACAGGCTGGCGAACACGGTCATGCGGGCGATTTCAATTGCGCCTACGCCATGGCGTGAATAAAGCCTGTAGCGCACCGAGCCACCGGACAGCATCGACAGGCCGACCGCATTGCCGATGGCAAATGAGGTGAAGCCGCCGAGAAGCAGCGTCTTGATAGGCAGGTCGACATTGGCGTATCGACTGGCGGACAGTTCATAGCCCATCAGAATGATATAGCCGACGATTGCCGCGAGCAGCGCACCGCCCAAGGCGGGCAGGGGGACTGCGAACAGCGAGTCGTGCAGCGCATACCAGTCCATTTCGACCAGCATGTGGCGGCAGGCTATAAGGGCCAGGCTGAACAACAGCAGCATCACCGCCAGCCCGATGGGCTGTCGGTATTTGCTCAGCAGCTCCCGCCAGTTATGGCGCGGTGGGCTGACGGGTTGCTCTGCATCAATGGTTTCATTGGAATCGGACATGTTGTCGCGCATCAATCACTCCTTGGATCGTGCGCGACAGGATGGAGGTATGCAGCCAAGTTACCAATCCCTACGCAGAAAATATTTCAGGATGTTAGCGCGTCAACGTCTAACGAGCGAATGGCGAATCGAGCCGGGTGATGCTGTTCAGCTACGGTTCAGTCGTGATTCAGCTTAGTAACACCTATCGGCAGCGCACGCAAAAACTGTCGTAAATGCACGCATTACGTTACAGATGTGATGATAGGGTTTCAAAGGGCTTTGGAAATAGTCTTTTTTGTCAGACAGTTAGCCGTTGCCCGCGCTACTTTTTTACCGGAAACAAAAAAGGCCACTCTTTCGAGTAGCCTTTCTTGATGTTTGGTTGCGGGAGCCGGATTTGAACCGACGACCTTCGGGTTATGAGCCCGACGAGCTACCAGACTGCTCCATCCCGCGTCTGTGTGGCGGCATTCTACAGCCGAACGCTGAAGTGTCAACCCTTAATCGGCAAAGCATGCAAATGAATAGCAGATTGTGCACATTGTGCACGCTCTATAGCCAAGGCAGAGGGCCACGGCGGCGTGCAGGTCAGGGCTTGAGAAGAGGGCTTTTCAGGCACGCACAAAAAAGGCCACTCTTTCGAGTAGCCTTTTCTGATGTTTGGTTGCGGGAGCCGGATTTGAACCGACGACCTTCGGGTTATGAGCCCGACGAGCTACCAGACTGCTCCATCCCGCGTCTGTGTGGCGGCATTCTACAGAGAGATGACGAGGTGTCAATGGTTAGTTTTAAAAAAGTGCTTTTTCTTCAAACGCTTAGCGGATCCAAATGATCGATCTGCACGGCATCGGCGCTTGCATGACGGGGCTTTGCAGCTGTTTCGGTCATGCGTGATGGGCTTTTGACTACTTTTCGTGGCGGCCTTTCGCATCATTGGATGTTACTTGGCGGCACGAATGAGATACTGCCCGGCCATTGATTGCAAAATCCCATCAGGTCATGACGCAGCGCAAAATCATCCACATCGACTGTGACTGCTTTTATGCAGCCATTGAAATGCGTGACGAGCCCGACCTCGCCGGCAAACCGTTGGCGGTAGGCGGCTCTGCGGAGCGGCGCGGGGTGATTGCGACCTGTAATTACGAGGCGCGCGCCTATGGCGTGCGTTCGGCCATGTCGTCCCGGCATGCGCTCAAGCTCTGCCCGGACCTGACCATCGTCAAGCCGCGCATGGATGCCTATAAAGAAGCGTCGCGGGAAATCCACACGATCTTTCGCGATTACACCGACCTTATAGAGCCGCTGTCTCTGGATGAGGCCTTTCTGGATGTGTCCGAGGCCGGGCACTTTTCCGGCAGCGCCACGCGCATCGCGCAGGACATCCGTCGTCGGGTCTCGAATCAATTGCACATCACCGTGTCGGCGGGCGTTGCGCCCAACAAGTTTCTCGCCAAGATCGCCAGCGACTGGAAAAAGCCCAACGGGTTGTTCGTCATTACGCCGGATCAGGTCGAGGAATTCGTCGCTTCCCTGCCAGTCACCAAGCTTCATGGCGTAGGCAAAGTCACCGCAGACAAACTCGGCCGGCTGGGTATCGTCGACTGCGCCGACCTGCGAAGCCGCAGCAAGCTCGCGCTGGTCCGGGAGTTCGGCAGCTTCGGTGAGCGCCTCTGGAGTCTGGCGCACGGCATTGATGACCGACCGGTGCAGAATGACAGCCGACGTCAGTCAGTCAGCGTTGAAAATACCTACGACACGGATCTGCCTGATCTGGCGGCCTGCCTGGAAAAGCTGCCCGACCTGCTGGAAACCTTGAGTGGCCGGATGGCCAGAATGGAAGGGCAGTACCGGCCCGGCAAGCCGTTCGTCAAGGTGAAGTTTCATGACTTTACGCAGACGACTCTGGAGCAGTCCGGAGCCGGAAGGGATCTGGGCAGTTATGAACAGTTGCTGGCTCAGGCGTTCGCCCGCGGTGGCAAGCCGGTCAGGTTGCTGGGCATAGGCGTGCGCCTGCACGACCTGCGTGCAGCCCATGAGCAGCTGGAATTGTTCTCTCGACAATGACTGGCCGCGGTTAAACGCCGCGGCCTTTCATGTTGCGGGATTTTTTTACTGGCTCTGGGCAGGAACGGCGACCAGGCGGCCAGCGTCTCTGGCGAGCGATTTGAGAAATTCACCCTGCAGTTGCGGGTCGTTGCGCGTCAGTTCGATCAGGTTCTGTTCCAGCTCGCTGGCTTCTTCTTCCAGCCCCATGTCAGAAAGACGTTTGACGCGATGCACCCACTGGCTGACCTCATCATCTTCAAGGTCATCGTAGATCAGGGCGTGCGCCTCCAGCAACTTGCCGCGTAGCGAATGGCTGATTGGCAAACTGGCGCTCGTGTGCGCGCTGTCCTGATCGTCTTCGACATTGATATAGATGCGCGTGATGCGGCTCAGGTCCTGTTCGGCAAACGGACTGTCCAGCAGGTTCAGGCGCAGGATGCCGTTGCGGTCGGTGCTCATTTCGTGAGTTTCATTGCCAGCCTTGACCATCACTGGGCGTTCATTCCAGGGCAGGGTGGAGTTCTCGATCCGCTTGTCCTTCTGAACCTCGTCGATGCTCGCCAGATTCTGCTCGGCGCGACCGTGGGACGGGGCGTTCATGAACGGGTTGAGACCTGCAACGCCATAGTGAATCCAGTCCTTGGTCATGCTTTCCGGCAGATTACCCAGTGCAAACACGTTGACCACGTTAGCCCCGACACCTGCGACAACAGCGACTGCGCCGAGCGGGATCTCGTAGACCTCCCGCCACGGTTGGTAAGGCGTATAGCGGTCATAGTGGCGGGTGACTTCAAAGTCGGTGACCTCGAACGATTTGTGCTCGTGAATCCGCACGCGGCGTTGCGGCAACTCCAGTGTCTTGGGTTCGCCGATATCGACTTGCAGGGTGTGTTCGAGCAGTTTGCGTTCGACTCGCTCCTCGTGCTCGCTGCGCTGAGAGAGCTGGTTGGCACAGCCGCCGACGAGAAATGAGCCGCACAGAACGGCGCTGCCGAGGCTTAGGGTGCTTCGTTTGAGCATGGGATCTCTGATGCGGATTGGGCGAGTGAAGAGCGGCGCACCTGCGAGCAGGTGCGCACGTTGACTCAGCGGTTCACTTTGCCCTGGATGAACGACAGCACGTCCGCAACCGCAATGGCTTGCGGTTGCGATTCGGTACGGCTCTTGTATTCCAGATTACCTTCGGCCAGGCCTCGGTCGCTGACCACGATACGGTGCGGGATACCGATCAGTTCCATGTCGGCGAACTTGATGCCCGGGCTGGTCTTCTTGTCGCGGTCGTCGAGCAGTACTTCAAAACCGGCAGCCGTCAGGTCGGCGTAGAGTTTGTCCGTCGCTTCACGAACGGCGTCCGTCTCGTAGCGCAGCGGGACCAGCGCAATCTGGAACGGCGCGAGGGTGTCGTTCCAGATGATGCCGTTTTCGTCGCTGTTCTGTTCGATGGCAGCGGCAACCACTCGGGAAACACCGATGCCGTAGCAACCCATCGCCAGATTGACCGGCTTGCCGTTTTCACCCAGCACCTGGCACTTCATCGCTTCGCTGTACTTGGTGCCCAGCTGGAAGATGTGACCCACTTCGATGCCGCGCTTGATTTCCAGCGTGCCCTTGCCGTCCGGGCTTGGGTCGCCCGCAACCACGTTGCGCAGGTCGGCAACGGTCGGAACCGGCAGATCGCGCTCCCAGTTGACGCCGAAATAGTGTTTGTCGTCGATGTTGGCACCGACGCTGAAGTCGCTCATCAGCTCGACAGAGCGGTCGATGATGCACGGCAGTGGCAGGTTCAATGGGCCCAGTGAGCCCGCGCCTGCGCCGATGGCGTCGCGCAGTTCGGCTTCGGACGCCATGACCAGCGGGTTGGCGACCTGTTCCAGCTGACTGGCCTTGATTTCATTGAGCTCGTGATCGCCGCGGATGATCAGGGCGATCAGCTTGCCCTCTTCGGCAGCATGCACCACCAGCGTCTTGACGGTTTTCTCGATTGGCAGACCGAAACCTTCGACCAGTTGGGCGATGGTCTTGGTGTTCGGCGTGTCGATCAGACGCAGCTCTTCGGTCGCGGCAGGGCGCGTCTTCTCGCGAGGAATCGCCTCGGCCTTTTCGATGTTGGCTGCGTAATCGGAGCCGTCGCTGAACACGATATCGTCTTCGCCGGATTCGGCCAGTACGTGGAATTCGTGCGAGCCTGCGCCACCAATCGAGCCGTTATCCGCTTCGACCGGGCGAAACTTCAGGCCCAGTCGGGTAAAGATGTTGCTGTACGCCAGATGCATGCGGTCGTAGGTGACCTGCAGCGATTCTTGATCGGCATGGAACGAGTAGGCGTCTTTCATGACGAACTCGCGTCCACGCATCAGGCCGAAGCGCGGGCGGATCTCGTCACGGAATTTGGTCTGGATCTGGTACAGGTTGATCGGCAGCTGTTTATAGCTGTTGAGCTCATTGCGTGCCAGATCGGTGATGACTTCTTCGTGGGTCGGGCCCAGGCAAAACTCACGGTTGTGGCGGTCGACCAGACGCATCAGCTCCGGGCCATACTGCTCCCAGCGTCCGGATTCCTGCCACAGTTCTGCGGGTTGAATGCCGGGCATCAGAATTTCGAGTGCGCCTGCGGCGTCCATTTCTTCACGAACGATGGCTTCGACCTTGCGCAGTACGCGCAGGCCCATGGGCAGCCAGGTGTAGAGGCCGGAGGCCAGCTTGCGAATCATGCCGGCGCGCAGCATCAGCTGATGGCTGACCACGACCGCATCGGAAGGGGTTTCTTTCTGTGTGGCGAGCAAAAATTGACTGGTGCGCATGGTTGGCCGTTGTCGGTTGCTGAGACAGGAAATGACCTGGCATTGTACGGCGCTGTGCCGGTCGCGTACAGGGCGGGGCTGGCTTGCAAGTGGTGTTGGAGTGCTTTCTTGGGGGCATGAAAAAGCCCGGCATGTGCCGGGCTTCTTCTATTAACGAGTGCTGAGCGGTGATTACAGGATCGAGATCGGGTAATCGACGATCAGGCGGAACTCGTTGACGTCGCCATCTGCCTGGGCATCGTTACCACGGTGCCATGCCTGACGCATACGGAAGGACAGGTCTTTGGCCGGGCCAGTCTGTACAACGTATTTGGCTTCAAGGTTGGTTTCGTGGTGCTTGCCGTCAGCTCCATACATGTTGGCATAGGCACTGGACGCGTCTACTTTGGTGCCATCAATGTTGTCACCGTTGAGGTAGCGTGTCATGAAGCTCAGGCCAGGAACGCCGTAAGGCGTCATGTTCAGGTCGTAGCGCACTTGCCACGATTTCTCGCCTGGGCCGTTGAAGTCAGAGTACTGAACGGAGTTGGCCAGGAAAATAGAGTCGCCGCCACGATTGTTGTCGCCTATACCGATATAGTCGAACGGCGTATCGCCGTCGACTTTCTGGTACGCAACGGTAATGGTATGCGCTGCCAGGAACGAATAAGCCGCCGACGCCGAGTAAGTGGTGTTGTTAATCGACCCAGCTTTAGCGCTGCCTTCGTCAAGGGTGCGGTACAGGTTGACGTCGAAAGCCAGTGACTGATCATTCCCCAAAGGCAATGCATAGTTCACGTTACCGTAGTACTGATCCCAGATGTCTTCGAGTTTGGCTGCATAGAAAGCCACGCCCAAACCATCGGTCACTGCGTACTTGCCGCCAACAAAATCTGCACTGCTGGCTTTCAGGCCGTTGAAGCCGTTTGCGTAAGTTGCCCAGATGCTGCCGTCGTGACTCGTGTCATCCTGGCTTGTGCCCGAGTAGAAGTGTCCTGCTTCAAGATCAAGACCTGCAATCTCACTGCTTTGCAGGCTTAGACCGCTAGCGGTTTGAGGTAGCAGGCGTGATCCGCCAACCGCAAATACTGGACTGGTAGGCTGCATGTCGCCGATTTTCAATTCAGTCTTCGATACGCGGAATTTTACAGCGCCGCCCAGCTTGCCCTGCGTAGCCTCGTTATCACCATTGGCGTCAGTGACCAGGTTTCCAGAGCCTGAGTATTTGTCGAGACCCCAAAGCCTGAGGCCTCCATAGCCGAATGCCTCAACGCCTACACCGATGGTGCCTTGAGTGTAGCCGGTACTGAAGTTGGCCCAGATGCCTTGGGTCCAGTCTTTGTCACTGCGACCGCCTGGAGCAGGGTTGTTTTTCTTGTCACGGTTGTAATAGTAATTGCGCAACTTCAGGTCAAGCGTGCTGCCTTCCACAAAGCCCTTGGCATCAGCCTGATCGCTGACGAAAGGTGCGGCTGTTGCCATTTGGGCGCTGGCTGCCGTAACGGCCAGTGCGATTGCGCTCCACTTCATCACTCTCATCGTGATTGCTCCTTTGGTTTTTAGAAGATTTGTCTGCCGTCCCACCTGTTTTTTTATCTGGGCGGCTCTTTCTATTTTTGTCGGCGGAATCTATATCACGCTGACTTGGGTTGCTATAGCTACAGCCTTATCCTTTCAGAATCTTTACGACGCGCAGCCGAGCTAGCCTGTAGTGGCATTCTGCACCTTGTCTGATTGATCAAAGTGCGGTCCGTCACAGCGTCCCTCAGGGTCGCAAGCCTTGTTTCCCTTGATTCTGCCACCCCTGTTTTCCGCCAGGGGTGCCTTGATCATATGGGTGATAAAGCAACAAGCGTGCACAAAGTTTCCGAAAATGAAAAAATTTTGTGAAAAATCAGAATCAGGATCGCATTTTTGCTCTATCTACATGTTTTTGTTAGCCATTTTTATTTTTTAAAAATACCTGTGGCTTTTCCTCGCCAAGGATGAACGCTGCCCTGATTCTCCAAAACGTTACCGGTATCGGCTCACGTTGAGTAGAAAACGAATCCGCTTTGTTGCTGTCGCAACAGCAGTGTGTGATTTTGGTGCAGTCCTTATCGGATTCGCCTGAACCTGGAGCATTGCTCTGGTGGCGGTCATGGTGAGGCAGTGGATGTTTCATTTTCATGTACGTCAGGCAGGCAATTGTAAGGCACTGGTTCAACGTGTGGCTGTTTGCAGCGGGATCTGCCGTCATTCAGTGGCGTCAAATTGGTGCGGCGACCGTTGTGGTGGGTGCATTCTGGTGCATAGGTGAAGCCTCACGCGAAGCCTAGTATCCTGCCTGCCTATCGCAGCACCCTGCCACAGGCAGGGCAGGTGCATTTACCTGGCAGTCAGGAGCTTTTTATCGTGTTCGTTCTGGATTCCCGTCTTCAACAAGATACCCTGCCGATTGGCGACTTTCCGTTGTGCCGGTTACTGCTCTCCAACGACAGTCACTACCCATGGTTCATTCTGGTGCCGCGTCGGGCTGAGATCACTGAAGTCTTTCAGCTGAGCGCTGCAGATCAGGTGCAGTTGTGGCAGGAGACGACTGCACTGTCCAGGGTGCTGAACGAGCTCTTCGATGCGGATAAAATCAACGTTGCCGCCTTGGGGAACGTGGTGAGCCAGCTGCATATGCACGTCATCGTGCGCATGCGTGACGATGCCGCCTGGCCTGCGCCCGTGTGGGGCAAGCAGGCTGCCATCGCTTATACTGACGAACAGTTCTCGGCAATCCGCCAGCAACTGAAGCCGGTACTGACAAATGATTTCCGATTTGAGGAGGAGCAATCATGAGCCTTGAAGAGCGAGTCATGGAGCTTGAAAGCCGTATGGCCTTTCAGGACGATACGATCCAGGCGCTCAATGACGTGCTGGTAAAGCAGCGGCGCGAGCTTGATCATCTGCAACTGCAGATGGCGGCGATGCTCAAGCGTCAGGAGGAAATGGGCAGTCAGTTCGAGACCTTCGAGGAAGATGCGCCGCCACCTCACTATTGATCGGCTGCCATAAAAAAACCGCGACTTCCGTCAGGAGGTCGCGGTTTTTTGTTGCTTGAAACAATCAGCGGCGGGGCAGGGCTGCAATGACATCTTCGGCCTGCAGGCCTTTGTCGCGGTTCATCACGGAAAATTCGACGCGTTGCCCCTCGACCAGTACGCGATGACCCTCACCGCGAATGGCACGAAAATGCACAAAAATATCGTCGCCGGAATCCCGGGAGATGAAGCCGAAGCCCTTGGAGGTGTTGAACCACTTTACGGTGCCAGTATCACGATTCCCCATGTCGTGGCTTTGCGGCGCGGACGAGGGCGTGTAAGACCTGTAAAAGCTGACGCCCAGGTGCAAGGCGACGGCTGCGATGGCGACAGCCAGGCTCACCAGAATGGCGGGTTGACCTGCGATGCCGGGTAGAGGAACAAGCAAGGTTAGCGTTTGTACGATTACCGCAATGACAAGCAGTGCACTGACCAGATTTTGCAGATTATGACGCGGGCCTCGATTCCAGTAAGGAATGACCGGAGCGAGTATCAGGTTAAGCAGCCCTAGAAAAGCCAGGCAGATCGCGTCAGGATTTTGCAGGTAGAGAGATGCCGCTTCACTACGCAGGCTAGGTATGAAAGAAAGCAACAGGGCTGCTGCTCCCGTTACCAGATGGACGATTTTCAACATTTTAAAAAGCTCACATGCAAGAAGGATTACAAGAAATAGCTGGTAACGTCCGGTACGCTTCTGAACAAGATGAGGCGTGATGCACGAACGCTGGGCCAGCCTATGTGCCAGCGCTGAATGACAACTCGTTGGCGACACGCCGTGTATTTAACAGCAAAGCCTGATCCTACTCAAATCAGCAATCGATAATGGTGCCGGTGCCTGTCCGTCCCTGGCATCACGTTGTCCTTTAGTACCTCTGCACATGCTGAAACAGAGCGCTCTGGCGGATTTTGCTGATTATTCTTCAATTTTCTGCTCCTGGCAGCCCGCTGCGAACACGCAGGAATCGCCGTGGCATTGGCGTGAGTCGCTGCCAGCAGCCAGCGTCGTACCAACGGAAAGCTGCGCCATTCGGGTTCTCTTGATAGAGTAGCGGTCTTTACTGCTTTTCAATCCTCACCAAAAGGGCATGAAACATGGCAATCGATATCGGTATCAGTGAAGAGGATCGCAAATCGATCGTGGACGGTCTGTCGCATCTGCTGTCGGATACTTATGTGCTTTACCTCAAGACTCACAACTTTCACTGGAATGTCAGCGGGCCGATGTTTCGCACGCTGCATTTGATGTTTGAAGAACAGTATAACGAACTGGCACTGGCGGTTGATTCCATCGCCGAGCGTATTCGTGCTCTGGGCTTTCCGGCACCGGGTACTTATTCGACGTATGCGCGCCTGTCTTCCATCAAGGAAGAAGAAGGCGTACCAAGTGCTGAAGATATGATCAAAAGTCTGGTGCAGGGTCAAGAGGCTGTTGTCCGTACTGCTCGTAGTATCTTTCCTCTTCTTGACAAGGTGAGTGACGAGCCGACAGCTGATCTGCTGACGCAACGCATGCAGGTGCATGAGAAAACGGCCTGGATGTTGCGCTCGATGCTCGAGTCGAAGTAACGGCCAGGGACGAGTGGCTTCAAGTGCCACCCGTCCCGCTCCTGAACTGTTGATCCCCCGCCGTATCTGGTACTTCCTGTACCTGCCTTCATTGCGCAATCGCTCCGGCAATTCAAGGCCCTGCAGTCGCGCGTTGTGCTGCAGTTCTCCTCGCTTTTATTGGCGGCTCCTTCAAGGTTAATAACGCTATTCCGCTGTTTCCTGTAGCCATCTCCTACAGTGACAAAGTGTAGGGGCTTCTGGCTATAAAATCGTCAATCATGTTTTATACATCGGGACATTTATTTGTTTTTGAATATTTCTTTTGGTGTTTAAAACTCAATGATTCGAAGGTGACGGTTATGATGTTACGAAGTGCTGAGCGAGAGCTTAAGTTGCTGCATCGGGAGGTGGAAATACGCCATGACCCTTTTGTCGAGGATTTCAATATGACGCTGGCGCAACCACACTCCAAATCCGTTCGGCTTAACGGTCTGGCTACGTGCCTGCGTCTGGAGAACGTGTACTGGAACATTCTTTCAGGTATCGCCAGTTCCAATGAGTGCTCTGTCAATGCGGTACTGTCCTACATTGATCGGGAGGTTCACTTGCGGTACGGGGGCGTAAAGAATTTCAGTGGTTTGATTCGTGTTGTCTGTGTGGCGCATCTTTTGAAGGGCGACTGCCTGGAAAATTCCCACGTTTAGCATAGCTTTATCCTCATTCCTGTGGGCCCGCTCAGGTGTGCCTGCGCTTTCCCCCGCAGCGCGAGTGAACGGCTCGGCTGCGCGGGGTGGTCACGAACTTATCCGGTCGTTAATAGGTTCGTCCGGCTGCACGGTGCCAATTAACTCTATATAATCCTCCGTCTTGCTAGCGGGCGTGACTCTGCGTGGGTCAGGGCTGGCTTTGGCCTTGTGCCGGTGCCTTGTACCTCTGAGCGCAAGCCAGGAGCGAAATCGCCACCGAATTCGAATTACGAGAAGTGAAAACACCATCATGATGCGCAGCCATTATTGCGGCCAACTGAACGAGAGTCTGGAAGGCCAGGAAATTACCCTTTGCGGATGGGTCCACCGTCGTCGTGACCACGGGGGCGTTATCTTCCTCGATATCCGCGACCGTGAAGGCATGGCTCAAGTCGTGTTCGACCCTGATCGGGCCGACAGTTTCGCTGCCGCTGATCGCGTGCGCAGCGAGTACGTGGTCAAGGTCGTGGGCAAGGTTCGTGCTCGTCCGGCAGGTGCCGTGAATGCGAACATGGCGTCAGGCGCCATCGAGGTTCTGGGTTACGAGCTCGAGGTGTTGAACGAGTCCGAAACGCCGCCGTTCCCTCTGAATGAGTATTCCGACGTCGGCGAGGAAACACGCCTGCGCTATCGCTTCATCGACCTGCGCCGTCCGGAAATGGCCGAGAAGCTGCGTCTGCGTTCGCGTATCACTACCAGTATCCGTCGCTATCTGGATGACAACGGCTTCCTCGACGTCGAGACGCCGATCCTGACCCGCGCCACACCAGAAGGCGCTCGCGACTATCTGGTTCCAAGCCGCACACACCCGGGCAGCTTCTTCGCCCTGCCGCAATCGCCTCAGCTGTTCAAGCAACTGCTGATGGTCGCCGGCTTCGATCGTTACTACCAGATCGCCAAGTGCTTCCGCGACGAGGACCTGCGTGCCGACCGTCAGCCGGAATTCACCCAGATCGACATCGAAACCAGCTTCCTCAATGAAGAGGACATCATCGGTCTGACCGAGAAGATGGTTCGTCAGTTGTTCAAGGAAGTCCTGGACCTGGAGTTCGGTGATTTCCCGCACATGACCTTTGAAGAGGCCATGCGCCGCTACGGTTCCGACAAACCGGACCTGCGCAACCCGCTGGAACTGGTGGATGTTGCCGATCAGCTCACCGGCGTGGAATTCAAGGTGTTCAGCGGCCCGGCCAACGACCCCAAGGGGCGCGTTGCCGCACTGCGTGTACCGGGCGCCGCCAGCATGGCGCGCAGCCAGATCGACGACTACACCAAGTTCGTCAGCATCTATGGTGCCAAGGGGCTGGCCTACATCAAGGTCAACGAGCGCGCGAAGGGGCCGGAAGGCTTGCAGTCGCCGATCGTCAAGTTCATCCCGGAAGACAACCTGAACGTCATCCTCGATCGCGTTGGTGCGGTTGATGGCGACATCGTCTTCTTCGGTGCGGACAAGTTCAAGATCGTCAGCGAGGCCCTTGGCGCGCTGCGCATCAAGATCGGTAATGACCTCAAGCTGCACACTTGCGAGTGGGCACCGATGTGGGTCGTTGACTTCCCGATGTTCGAAGAAAACGACGACGGCAGCTTCACCGCCTTGCACCACCCCTTCACGGCACCCAAGTGCACGCCTGAAGAGCTGGAAGCCAACCCGGCGACCGCGCTGTCCCGTGCCTACGACATGGTGCTCAACGGCACCGAACTGGGCGGCGGTTCGATCCGTATCCATCGCAAGGAAATGCAACAGGCGGTCTTCCGTCTGCTGGGCATTGCCGAAGACGAGCAGCAGGAGAAGTTCGGCTTCCTGCTCGATGCCTTGAAATATGGTGCGCCACCGCACGGTGGTCTGGCTTTCGGTCTGGACCGTCTGGTAATGCTGATGACCGGCGCGCAATCGATTCGTGAAGTGATCGCGTTCCCGAAAACCCAGAGCGCGGCTGATGTCATGACCCAGGCGCCTGGCGTTGTCGATGCCAAAGCGTTGCGCGAGCTGCACATCCGTCTGCGCGAGCAGCCAAAGGCCGAGTGATGCCGGGCAGGGCGTATCAATGATGCGCCCTGCATTTACCCCTTATTGAGTGAAGCTTTTTGCCCGTCTGTTCAGGGCGAAAGGTGAAGGTGTTTCAAAAAGAATCTGGAGCGAAAAATGGCAGGTCATTCTAAGTGGGCGAACATCAAGCACCGCAAAGAGCGTCAGGATGCCAAAAAAGGCAAGATTTTCACCAAGTGGATCCGTGAGCTGACCGTTGCTGCGCGTCAGGGCGGTGGTGATCCCGGTTCCAACCCGCGTCTGCGTCTGGCGCTGGACAAGGCGCTTGGTGCGAACATGACCCGTGACACCATTGATCGTGCGGTGGCGCGAGGGGTAGGGGCCTCCGACGGTGATGATGTCGAGGAGCTGGGTTACGAGGGCTACGGTCCGGGCGGCGTGGCGATCATGGTCGAAACCATGACCGACAACCGCAACCGTACCGCGGCGGCTGTGCGCCATGCATTCACCAAATGCGGCGGCAATCTCGGCACCGACGGCTCTGTTGCCTACCTGTTCGATCGCAAGGGGCAGATCTCCTTCGCTGCCGGGGTCGATGAGGATTCGCTGATCGAGGCTGCCATGGAGGCTGATGCTGACGATGTCGTGACCAACGAAGACGGCTCGATCGATGTGTTCACATCGTTCTCCGGGTTTTATGCGGTGCGTAACGCATTGGAGGCTGCGGGTTTCAAGGCTGCAGACGCAGAGATTGTCATGCTGCCGACCACCAGTGCCGTGCTTGATCTGGAAACCGCTGAAAAGGTACTCAAGCTGATTGATATGCTCGAAGACCTGGATGACGTGCAGAACGTGTATTCAAATGCGGAGATCCCGGACGAAGTGATGGAGCAACTGGGCTGATCGCTTGCAGGTAACACCAGGTCGGAAGCCGGGGGAACGAAGCTGTGAGCAACGCGCAGCTATCGGCCCCCGGCTTCTGCCTTTATGCTGCACCTATTGTTTTGCGTGACTTCCTCAAGCTGCAGGCGTTATGACTCTTATTCTTGGTATCGATCCCGGTTCGCGAATCACCGGCTATGGCGTGGTACGCGACACCGGGCGCGGCTGTGTCTATGTCGCGTCGGGCTGCATCCGCACCGGCAGCGGCGAGCTGCATGAGCGTTTGCAGATCGTTTATCGCGGTGTGCGGGAAGTCATCAAGACCTACGAACCAGTGACGATGGGCATCGAAAAGGTTTTCATGGCGCGTAACGCCGATTCGGCATTGAAGCTGGGGCAGGCCAGGGGCGCAGCCATCGTGGCGGGTGCCGAAGAGGCGCTGGAAATTGCAGAATACACCGCAACCCAGGTCAAGCAGGCAGTTGCAGGAACCGGCGGTGCCAATAAGGAACAGGTGATGATGATGGTCATGCACCTGCTCAAGCTGACCCAGAAGCCGCAAATCGATGCGTCCGATGCCCTTGCCATCGCCCTGTGCCACGCGCATACGCGTTCCAGTCTGATTCCTCACGGCTTGGGCACTGCGCGCAGTCGCGGCGGCCGCTTGCGGCTCTAGAGGCATTATATGTCCGCTTATTTTCTATGATGACGGTGTTCAACTTCTTCGCGCGAGCGACAGGCAACACGAAAGGATCTGAAACGTGATTGGACGTTTACGCGGCTCTCTCGCCGAAAAGCAGCCTCCGCATCTGGTGCTGGATGTCAACGGTGTCGGCTATGAGGTGGAAGTGCCGATGACCACCCTGTACCGGCTGCCGCATGTTGGCGAGACGGTGACTTTGCACACCCACCTGGTGGTCCGCGAGGACGCGCACCTTTTGTACGGCTTCTACGAAAAACGCGAGCGCGAACTGTTTCGTGAGCTGATCCGGCTCAATGGCGTCGGCCCCAAGCTGGCACTGGCGCTGATGTCCGGTCTGGAAGTCGATGAGCTGGTACGTTGCGTACAGGCGCAGGACACGTCGGCGCTGACGCGTATCCCCGGTGTGGGCAAGAAGACTGCCGAGCGGCTGCTGGTCGAGCTCAAGGATCGTTTCAAGGCCTGGGAGGCCTTGCCAGGCACCTTTACGCTGGTTTCCAATGGTCCCAATCAGGCTGAGCCTGTGGCATCGGCAGAGTCCGATGCGGTCAGCGCACTGATTTCGCTGGGCTACAAACCTCAGGAGGCGAGCAAGGCTGTCTCCGCCATCAAGGAAAAAGATTTGAGCAGTGCGGATCTGATTCGCCGTGCGTTGAAGGGGATGGGTTAAGTGATAGACGCCGACCGTCTGATAACTGCCACTGGTGGCCGTGATCGTGATGAACAGATGGACCGCGCGATTCGGCCACTGAGCCTTGCGGATTACATCGGCCAGCCGACCGTACGCGAGCAGATGGAGTTGTTCATCCAGGCTGCCCGTGGTCGCAGCGAAGCGCTGGATCACACGCTGATCTTCGGTCCGCCCGGTCTGGGCAAGACCACGCTCGCCAACATCATCGCTCAGGAAATGGGCGTGTCGATCAAGAGTACGTCCGGCCCGGTCCTCGAGCGGCCCGGCGATCTGGCAGCGATCCTGACCAACCTTGAACCCAATGACGTGCTGTTCATCGACGAGATCCATCGTCTGTCGCCGATCGTCGAGGAAGTGCTGTACCCGGCAATGGAAGACTTCCAGCTCGACATCATGATCGGTGAAGGCCCGGCAGCGCGCTCGATCAAGCTTGATCTGCCGCCGTTCACGCTGGTCGGTGCGACCACTCGAGCCGGCATGCTGACCAATCCGCTGCGCGACCGCTTCGGCATCGTGCAGCGACTCGAGTTTTACAACATCGCCGATCTTTCCACGATCGTGTCGCGCTCGGCAGGCATTCTGGGGTTGGTCATCGAGCCGCAAGGCGCTTTCGAGATCGCCAGGCGCGCCCGTGGCACGCCGCGTATCGCCAACCGCCTGTTGCGTCGGGTGCGGGATTTTGCCGAAGTTCGTGGCAACGGGCAGATCACCCGGCAGACAGCCGACAAGGCCCTAAACCTGCTGGACGTCGACGAGCACGGCTTCGATCATCAGGACCGGCGTTTGCTGCTGACCATGATCGAGAAGTTCGACGGTGGTCCGGTGGGCGTGGACAGCCTGGCGGCGGCCATCAGCGAAGAGCGTCATACGATCGAAGACGTACTCGAGCCCTATTTGATCCAGCAAGGCTATATCATGCGCACACCTCGGGGGCGTGTGGTGACCCGGCATGCGTATCTGCATTTCGGCCTGAATATCCCGTCGAGGATGGGCGAGATACCGGTACCGGACGATTTCGGCGACGAGCCCGTGGATTTATAGCAATGGCTTGCAATTTATTTGCGGTCTCTGTGGTCACATTGCCAGTCCTGCCGCCGATACCAGTAACTAAGTGGCAAATCGTTGAAAAACAGTTGCCTGACCCGATTGGCAACCTGAGGAGTAAGCTCTAGAGTATGCGCGCGCAAAACGGGGTTCAGTCGTTCGCACATCGCTGTCGCGTTTATTACGAGGACACCGATGCCGGCGGCATCGTCTACTACGTCAATTATCTGAAATTCATGGAGCGGGCTCGTACCGAGCGGCTACGGGAATTGGGCTTTGCCCAATCCGAACTGGCGCAGGAAAACCTTTTATTTGTCGTGCACTCCAGTGAGGCTCGTTATCACCAGCCGGCGCGGCTGGATGACGAGTTGCTCGTCAGTGCAGAAGTAACCGAATTGAATCGCGTCAGCCTGCGCTTTAAACAGCAGATCAGGCGGGCGTCGGATGCAACGCTGCTCTGTGAAGGGCAGTTCCTGGTGGCGTGCGTGCGCGCCGATAGTTTTAAACCCCGGGCCATTCCCGAAGCTCTGCGAGCGGCCTTCGCCGACCAGAGCGGCGCGGGCATACATTCAGAGCAGGAGATAAAGCGTGGAAGCTAACGTCGTCGACCATTCCTCCATGTGGAGTTTGGTCAGCAATGCCAGCATTGTTGTTCAGTTGGTAATGCTGATTCTGGTAGCTGCTTCGGTCACTTCGTGGATCGTGATTTTTCAGCGCAGCAACATGCTGCGCGCAGGTCGACGTGCGCTGGACAGCTTTGAAGAGCGTTTCTGGTCGGGTATCGATCTGTCCAAGCTGTACCGTCAGGCGGGCAGCAACCCCGATCCGGATTCGGGCGTCGAGCAGATCTTCCGTGCCGGTTTCAAGGAGTTCTCGCGTCTGCGTCAGCAGTCCGGCGTCGATCCTGATGCGGTCATGGAAGGTGTGGCGCGCGCCATGCGTGTTGCCATCTCCCGCGAGGAAGAGAAACTCGAAGCCGGTCTGCCGTATCTGGCGACCGTGGGCTCTACCAGTCCTTATGTCGGTCTGTTCGGTACTGTCTGGGGGATCATGAACTCCTTCCGCGGTCTGGCGACTGCACAGCAGGCAACACTGGCTACCGTGGCACCGGGTATTGCCGAAGCATTGATTGCAACGGCCATCGGCCTGTTTGCAGCCATTCCGGCCGTTATTGCCTACAACCGTTTCGCCGCGCGCAGTGAGACCTTGATCAGCCGTTACTACACGTTTGCTGACGAGTTCCAGGCCATCCTGCACCGTAAAGTGCACACCAGCGAAGAGTGAGCAGGTAATTCCCCATGGCTTTAATCGCTCGAGATCGTCGCAGAAAACGCAAGCCGGTCGCCGAAATGAACGTAGTGCCCTACATCGACGTGATGCTGGTGTTGCTCGTGATTTTCATGGTGACGGCTCCCATGATCAACCAGGGCGTGAAAGTCGACTTGCCCAAGGTCTCCAGCGAGGCTTTGCCGCAAGACAACAACAATCAGGTCCTGACCATTTCGATCAAGGCTGACAAGACCTATTACTGGAACCTTGGCAGCGAAGTCGATACCGACAAGCAGATGGACAAGGCAATGACCCTGCCACAGCTGACTGCCGCAGTGACCAAGATCGTCGCTGCCGGTCGTGACGCAGGCAAGCAGACGCAGGTTTTCATTCGTGGTGACAAGACCGTCGATTACGGCTCGGTCATGGGCACGATGGGCGGGCTGCAGAAGGCTGGGGTCGGGAATGTTGGCTTGATTACCGAGGCACCCTGATGCAGCCGATTCGAGAGCCGTCCGCCTCGGAAAGCTACTTCTGGCCCAGTGTCTGGGCCGTGGCATTGCATATTCTGATTTTCGGCATGCTGTTCGTCAGCTTTGCCATGACTCCGGATCTGCCCGAAGCCAAGCCTATCGTTCAGGCAACGCTCTATCAGCTCAAGTCCAAGAGCCAGGCCACTACCCAGACCAACCAGAAGATTGCCGGTGAGGCGAAGAAAACCGCTGCGCGACAAACAGAAGTCGAACAGCTGGAGCAGAAAAAGATCGAGCAGCAAAAACAGGAAGCTGTAAAAGCTGCGGAACAAAAGAAAGAAGAGTCTGCTCAAAAAGCCGAAGAGCAGAAAGCAGCCGACGAAGCCAAAAAGGCCGAACAGAAAGCAGAAGAGGCCAAAAAGGCTGACGATGCCAAGAAAGCCGATGAAGCCAAGAAGGTTGCCGACGCCAAAAAGCTTGAAGAGAAGCAGCTGGCTGATATAGCCAAGAAGAAGGCCGAAGACGAGGCGAAGAAAAAAGCCGAAGAAGACGCCAAGAAAGCTGCTGCCGAGGAAGCCAAGAAACAGGCTGCTGATGAGGCCAAGAAAAAGGCCGCAGAAGACGCCAAGAAAAAGGCTGCCGAGGACGCGAAGAAAAAAGCCGCTGCCGATTCCGCCAAGAAGGCGCAGGAAGCAGCCCGTAAATCCGCTGAAGACAAGAAGGCGCAGGCACTGGCCGATTTGCTGTCCGATAAACCGGAGCGGCAACAGGCTTTGGCTGACGAGCGGGGCGATGAAACGGCTGGCAGTTTCGATGACCTGATTCGTGTAAGGGCTTCGGAAGGCTGGAGTCGTCCACCATCGGCACGTAACAACATGTCGGTAACGTTGCAGATCGGGATGTTGCCGGACGGTACGATTGCTTCTGTATCGATTGCCAAATCCAGTGGTGACGGACCGTTTGACAGCTCTGCGGTTGCTGCGGTGAAGAACATTGGACGTTTGACAGAAATGCAGGGTCTGAAGCCGGCTGACTTCGCGCCCTATCGTTCATTCAAGATGACATTCACACCTGGAGATCTAGCCTTGTGATCAACCTTTTTCGAGGACTGCTGGTCGTTCTCTGTTTCGCATCCGCAATGGTGTCGGCAGAAGAAAAGAACATTCTGGTCACCAGCGGCAGTGACCGCGCAGCGCCAATCGCTGTTGTGCCTTTCGGATGGCAGGGCGGTAGCGTTCTGCCTGAAGACATGGCCGAAATCATAAGCAACGATCTGCGCAACTCCGGTTACTACGCGCCGATCCCGAAGCAGAACATGATCAGCTTGCCGACCCAGGCCAGCGAAGTCATCTTCCGTGACTGGAAAGCGCTGGGTGCCCAGTACGTCATGGTCGGCAACATCACGCCTGCCGGCGGACGTCTGCAGATCCAGTACGCGCTGTTCAACGTGGCCACCGAGCAGCAGGTGCTGACCGGTAACGTGTCGGGTACCAATGATCAGTTGCGCGACATGGCGCACTACATTGCCGACCAGTCGTTCGAGAAGCTCACCGGTATCAAGGGTGCGTTTTCCACTCGTATGCTTTACGTGACGGCCGAACGCTTCTCGGAAAACAACACGCGTTACACCTTGCAGCGTTCGGATTACGACGGTGCTCGTGCAGTAACCCTGTTGCAATCCCGTGAGCCAATCCTGTCGCCGCGTTTTGCGCCGGACGGCAAACGTATTGCCTATGTCTCGTTCGAACAGAAGCGTCCACGCATCTTCGTTCAGCACATCGACACCGGTCGTCGCGAACAGATTACCAACTTCGAAGGCCTGAACGGCGCGCCTGCATGGTCGCCGGATGGCAGCAAGCTGGCATTCGTACTGTCCAAGGACGGCAACCCGGAGATCTATGTAATCAATCTGGCGTCGCGTCAATTGAGCCGCGTGACCAACGATTCTTCGATTGATACTGAACCTTTCTTCGGCAAGGACGGGTCTACGCTATACTTCACGTCGGACCGTGGCGGCAAGCCACAGATCTACAAGACCAATATCAATGGCGGCGGTGCCGAACGCGTGACGTTCGTGGGTAACTACAACGCCAACCCGAAATTGTCAGCCGATGAAAAGACGCTGGTAATGATTCACCGGCAGGACGGCTTCACTAATTTCAAGGTGGCAGTGCAGGATTTGGCCCGCGGTAGCGTAAAAATCCTCACAGATAGCAACCTTGATGAGTCGCCTACTGTTGCGCCCAACGGCACCATGGTAATCTACGCCACCCGCCAGCAGGGCCGGGGAGTCTTGATGCTCGTGTCCATTAACGGACGCGTAAGGCTCCCGCTTCCTACCGCTCAAGGCGAAGTCAGAGAACCTTCCTGGTCCCCTTACCTGAACTGACGCGGCGCTACACGATTTGCTTAACACACTGGGGTTCATTAGGAGTTTCAAGATGGAAATGCTGAAGTTTGGTAAATTTGCTGCGCTGGCTCTGGCCATGGCTGTAGCTGTAGGTTGCTCGTCCAAAGGCGGCGACAATGCCGGTGCAGGCGGTGCTGCTGTTGATCCTAACGCTGGTTACGGCGCCAACTCGGGTGCTGTTGACGGCTCCCTGAGCGAAGAAGCTGCTCTGCGCGCAATCACCACCTTCTACTTCGAATACGACAGTTCGGACCTGAAGCCAGAAGCCATGCGCTCCCTGGACGTGCACGCCAAAGACCTGAAAGCTAACGGCGCTCGCGTTGTTCTGGAAGGCAACACCGACGAACGTGGTACTCGCGAGTACAACATGGCACTGGGCGAGCGTCGTGCGAAAGCCGTTCAGCGCTACCTGGTACTGCAAGGTGTTTCCCCAGCCCAGCTGGAACTGGTTTCCTACGGCGAAGAGCGTCCAGTTGCTACCGGCAACGACGAGCAGTCCTGGGCTCAGAACCGTCGCGTCGAACTGCGTAAGTAATTTGACATGCGAACGTGCCGACGTGCTCTAACCGTTTTGGCCCTCGCCCTTCCGCTTTCAGCGTTGGGTGCGGCACCTGTGGTCGATAACAATTCTGGCTCTGGCAGCAGCAGTTATCCGCCAGCGGGTTATGGCACGTCCGGCGCCTATGCCGGGGGAGGGGTTACGGCCCCTGCCTCGGCACAAGGTCAGCTGTTCATGCAGCTGCAGCAGATGCAGGACGAAATCGCGCGTTTGCGCGGTGTTGTCGAGGTCCAGCAAAATGACATCCAGCGCATGAAGCAGGAAGCTCTGGAGCGTTATCAGGAACTCGATCAACGTATAGCCAGTGGCTCAGCCGCTCCGGCTACCAATAATTCCCAACCTGCTGGTGGCGCTATCGACGCCGGCGGGACGCCTTCGGCCCCCGCGGCTCAGCAGGCACCGGCAGCAGGCACCGAGCCTCCTGATCCGGCGAAGGAAAAGCTTTATTACGAAGCCGCCTTCGATTTGATCAAGGCAAAGGATTTCGACAAGGCCAGCCAGGCCTTCACCGCTTTCCTGCGCAAATACCCAAACAGTTCGTATGCGGGCAATGCCCAATACTGGCTGGGTGAAGTCAATCTGGCCAAAGGCGACCTTCAGGGCGCCGGTCAGGCGTTCGCCAAAGTCAGTCAACAGTATCCGAAGCATGCCAAGGTGCCTGATTCGCTGTACAAGCTGGCTGATGTCGAACGCCGTCTGGGTCATACCGACAAGGTGAAAGGCATATTGCAGCAGGTCGTTGCCCAGTATCCTGGCACTTCAGCTGCACAATTGGCGCAGCGAGATCTGCAGCGCCTTTGATGTGTTGACCCGCTGATCAAGAAAGCCGCGCTAGTCGCGGCTTTTTTCGTTAGAATCTCGCACCCGAAATTCCGGTACACCTTACGCTTTTCTGGATTCCGCGATTGCGAGTCCCTTGAAGTGCCTGACGGAGGCGGACGGCCTGTTTAGCTGTTACGCCCGTGGCTGATATGCAAGACACATTACGCATCACCGAAATCTTTCACTCGTTGCAGGGTGAAACCCGTACGGCTGGCCTGCCCACCGTATTTGTCCGCCTTACCGGCTGCCCGTTGCGCTGCCAGTACTGCGACAGTGCCTACGCGTTCAGCGGCGGCACTATTCAGACGCTGGACGACATCCTTGGACAAGTGGCTTCCTATCGCCCTCGTTATGTCTGCGTCACCGGTGGCGAACCGCTCGCCCAGCCCAATGCCATTGCGTTGCTGAGGCGTCTTTGCGACGCGGGCTATGAAGTATCGCTGGAGACCAGTGGTGCTTTGGACATCTCGGCGGTGGATCCTCGTGTCAGTCGCGTCGTAGACCTCAAGACCCCAGGGTCAAAAGAAGTCTCGCGTAACCGCTACGAGAACATGGAGCTGCTGACGGCGAACGATCAGGTCAAATTCGTGATCTGCTCGCGTGAGGATTATGACTGGGCGGTTTCCAAGCTGATCCAGTACGGTCTTGATCGTCGTGCGGGCGAAGTCCTGTTCTCGGCCAGTCACCACGAGCTCAAGGGCCGTGATCTGGCGGACTGGATCGTGGCCGACAACCTGCCGGTACGCCTGCAGATGCAGTTGCATAAAATTCTTTGGGATGACGAGCCGGGGCGCTGATATGAGTGAATTGACCAAGACTGAAAAAAGAGCCGTGATCCTCCTGTCTGGCGGCCTGGACTCTGCGACCGTCGTAGCCATGGCTCGCGCCGAGGGTTACGTCTGTTACACGATGAGCTTCGATTACGGCCAGCGTCATCGCGCCGAGCTGGATGCCGCTGCGCGGGTTGCCGGTGATCTCGGCGCCGTGGAGCACAAGGTCATCGGCCTGAACCTCAACGGTATTGGTGGCTCGGCATTGACCGACAGCTCCATTGCCGTGCCTGAGTCGCCTTCTGAAGGCATTCCGGTCACCTACGTACCGGCGCGCAACACCGTCTTCCTGTCGCTCGCCCTGGGCTGGGCAGAGGTCCTTGGCGCGAGGGATATCTTCATTGGCGTCAATGCCGTGGATTACTCGGGTTATCCGGATTGCCGTCCCGAGTTTGTCGAGTCATTCGAGCGCATGGCCAATCTGGCGACCAAGGCCGGTGTGGAAGGGCAGGGCTTCACGATCAGGGCGCCGCTGCAGAATCTGAGCAAGTCGGACATCGTCAAGGCAGGCACTGCATTGGGGGTCGATTACTCGCTGACGGTTTCCTGCTACCAGGCTGACGACCAGGGCCGTGCCTGTGGCAAATGCGACAGCTGCCGCTTGCGCGCCGAGGGCTTTACCGCTGCCGGTATCGCAGACCCGACTCGCTATTTTTAAAGTTTTTCAAAAAAGGTGTTGAATTACTCATAAAAATCAGTAATATACGCGCCACACAACAGAGGGTCGTTAGCTCAGTTGGTAGAGCAGTTGGCTTTTAACCAATTGGTCGTAGGTTCGAATCCCACACGACCCACCATTTCGAAAATCTGGAAGGCCCATGAAAATGCGGATTTCCAGGTTTTTTTTTGCGTTGCGGATTGTCATGGTTGAATGGCGGTTCTGGGCTTCCGTCATGGGGCTGATGCGACGATCTGTAAGGCAGCTGGCAGGTCTTTCGAGGCTGAAGGCAGTAAGCACCGATTGAGTGTGATGTGCACCCAGACAAGCAGCCGTCTGAACTCCCGATGGGTTTTTTCGGTTTCGCCCCTAACCCCGATTATTCTCTGGCTCGGATCTACGTTCTCATACCTCAAGCAGAGCAATGCGTTAAGTATTATGCCCGTGTAGTAGGAGGTTACCCCACTAACGACGTGCGCTTGATGACCAGGGCGGCGAACGAGGTAGTGAATCGTTTGTTTCGACCGGAGTTCAAGTACAGCAAGGCAGAGGTACTGTTGCTGGATCTGCGACAGCCTGGCGAGTTTACGGATGACATGTTCGCAGCTTCGCAACTGGCGTCTGCGGAGAGGATGATGGGAGGCCTGGACGAGATCAGTACACGCTGGGGCAGAGGGGCTTTACGAACCGGGAGTGTTCCTTTCAATCCGGGATGGGCTATGCGCCGCGAGCTGATGAGTGAGAGTTATACAATCAGGCTCGATCAGTTGTGGGAGGTGAAAAGTCTGTAAGAGCTCTGTAAGGATCAAGGCGCGGATGCACTTGGGTTACTAGAGTTACCACGCCTACTTCGTCAAAATCTTCGAATCGAGATTTAGATAGAGCAGTTTTTTGTAGACGCAAAGTGATACGTTTGCAGTCATTCGCTAGTGAAATTTTAGTATTTCTGATTGTCATCTAATAGCTCCATTGAACTGACATCGTACATCCATCACTAAGCCAGCTGTCTAATTGATATCACCAGTTCGCTTCGGTGGTGAGAAGGAAAAGCTGTCTTCATATAATAAAGCTTGACTCGTCGCTTTTGAGAGGATAATTTTTATTCAAGTCTGATGTTGGATCCGAGCGATGCAGATTTTTAGCTCTGACGATTAGGCCGTTTCGCGATAGCATGATTGATGCCGTTGTATTTTAATGTAAGCTAAAGCCATGTTGACTGCCTTTTTCTGTTGGGGCATATACTTCTTTTGCAGGCGGAAAGTTGGCAGTGCTATGGGTCTTTAAACCCTCCGACGTAGGCTTTCGCTCAGCTCGGCTGATCGTACCGCGAACTCGGCGGCAAAGGTATTAGTATTATTTATGGAAATAGGTGCATTGCTGATTGCGATGCGAGCTCGGCAGTTGGCGGGGCGGGGGCGCCAGCCTTAGAAAGCCTCATTCCCCACAGCCTTATATAGAGATTGGACGCTCGGTATATGATTATGTTGCTCCGCTTTAAGGCGGCTCATCTTTGATGTCTGCAGGGGCGTTAAGGAATTCGGTCAGGTCGAAAAAAGTCGGTATACGCAAGCCAATGCGTGGTCGACCAGCGGTCGTTAATGCTTACTAATCTTAGCGGACTAATAGGGTTTGAAGGGATTGGTTTAGGAATTTTGGATGTTGACGACTGCTGTGCACAGCTGCCGTTTCAGCTTTAGTTTAAAAAAACGTAACCGGGCAGCACGTCAGGTTGAAGAGGATAGCGTCACGTTATGGATGACCATTTTAATTCACCCAGTATTGATATTTTGTACGACTACGGTCCCTTTCTGAAAAAATGTGAGATGACGGGAGGCATAGGCAGCTATTCATCCGGAACGCCCACCCCTCGGGTAGCGATAGTCGGTGCCGGCATCAGTGGGCTGGTCGCTGCAACTGAATTATTACGTGCGGGAGTCAAGGACGTTGTTTTATATGAGTCGCGTGATCGAATCGGGGGGCGGGTATGGTCTCAAGTGTTCGATCAGACTCGTCCACGTTACATTGCAGAAATGGGTGCGATGCGCTTTCCTCCCAGCGCAACTGGCCTTTTCCACTACCTGAAAAAGTTTGGTATTTCAACGTCGACCACCTTTCCGGATCCAGGTGTGGTGGACACGGAGCTGCATTACCGTGGTAAACGCTATTACTGGCCAGCGGGCAAAAAGCCGCCCGCATTATTCAGGCGAGTTTATGAGGGGTGGCAGTCTTTATTGCGCGATGGTTACCTCCTTGAAGGCGGTTCTTTAGTTGCCCCGCTGGACATTGCCTCCATGCTCAAGTCGGGTTGTTTGGAAGAGGCAGCGATCGCATGGCAAGGATGGCTCAATGTATTCCGAGATTGTTCATTCTACAACGCGATTGTCTGTATTTTTACCGGCCCCCACCCGCCAGGCGGTGACCAATGGGCTCGCCCTGAAGACTTTGAGCTGTTCGGCTCGCTTGGCATAGGCTCGGGTGGTTTTCTGCCAGTCTTTCAGGCTGGCTTCACGGAAATACTCCGGATGGTCATCAATGGATACCAAAGTGATCAGCGACTGATTCCGGACGGGATATCCAGTCTGGCCACGAGACTCGCTGATCAGGCATTTGACGGCAAAACGTTAAGGGAGCGCATTTGTTTTAGTCGGGTAGGCCGCATTTCCAGAGACTCTGAAAAAATCATCATCCAGACAACAGCAGGAGAACAGGGCTTATTTGATCGAGTGATTGTCACTAGCAGTAATCGAGCCATGCAAATGATTCATTGCCTCACGGACAGCGAGCGCTTCCTGAGTCGTGACGTCGCTCGTGCTGTCCGCGAAACCCACCTGACCGGATCATCGAAGCTTTTCATTCTCACCCGTACCAAATTCTGGATAAAAAACAAACTTCCGACCACCATCCAGTCGGACGGCTTGGTGCGCGGCGTCTATTGTCTGGATTATCAGCCCGATGAACCTGATGGTCACGGAGTTGTTCTGCTCAGTTACACGTGGGAAGACGACGCTCAAAAAATGCTGGCGATGTCTGACAAAAAGACACGTTGTCAGGTACTGGTTAATGACCTCGCTGCGATGCATCCGACGTTCGCCAGTTATCTCCTGCCTGTTGAGGGGGATTATGAGCGGTATGTATTGCACCATGACTGGCTCACCGATCCCCATTCTGCGGGCGCTTTCAAACTCAATTACCCCGGCGAGGATGTTTACTCGCATCGATTGTTCTTTCAACCGATGACAGCGAACAGTCCCGATAAAGACACGGGGCTCTATCTGGCTGGCTGCAGTTGCTCTTTTGCCGGAGGGTGGATCGAAGGTGCTGTCCAGACAGCATTGAACAGTGCCTGTGCCGTGCTGCGCAGCACCGGAGGGCAGGTGTCAGAAGGCAACCCGCTTGACTGTATTAACGCCTCCTATCGCTATTAGCAGTCCTGAGAGAAGCGCTTATACAGGGAGAAGAGTATGCGCGAAATGATCACACTTGAATCGCTGTGCCGGGCATTGGCCGATGAACAGATTGCCGCTGAAGAGCTGCGCGGGCGGGCGCTCGACACTGAGGCCCGCTTGACCCTTTTGAACTGTTTCATACGCGAGGGCGATGCGGTCAGCCAGTTTGGCGAGGCTGATCAAGCAAGGAAGGGTACTTCACTCTGGGGCGTGCCAGTTTCCTTCAAGGATAATATCTGTGTTCGCGGTCTGCCGTTGACGGCCGGGACGCGAGGGATGTCCGGTTTCATAGCTGATCAGGATGCTGCGATTGTCAGTCAACTCAAAGCCCTCGGGGCTGTGGTTGCTGGCAAGAACAATATGCACGAACTTAGTTTCGGGGTGACATCCATCAATCCTCATTGGGGAGCCGTGGGAAACCCCGTTGCCCCCGGGTATTGTGCCGGGGGCAGTAGTGGTGGAAGTGCCGCCGCAGTGGCAAGTGGAATCGTTCCGCTGTCGGTGGGGACCGATACGGGGGGCTCGATAAGAATACCGGCGGCTTTTTGCGGCATTACGGGCTTCAGACCCACTACTGGACGCTTGTCAACGGCAGGCATTATCCCTGTTTCTCATACAAAGGATTGCGTTGGGTTACTGACACGAACAGCAGGCGACGCCGAATTTGTGTATGGGCTGTTGTCAGGCAAGCAGCAGTCTTTTCCTCTGAACAGGACGGGTCCCTGTCGAATCGGCCTACCGGTCTCCATGTGGTCTGATCTGGATGGCGAGGTGGAGAGGGCATGCATTAATGCACTCAGCCTGCTGCGCAAGACAGGGTTCGAGTTTGTTGAAATTGATGATGCCGATATTGTGGAACTGAACCAGACACTCACGTTCACCGTTCCGCTTTACGAATTCTTTGCCGACTTTGCTCAGTCATTGCTCTCCTTGGGCTGGAAGCACGGTATCCATCATATTTTTGCGCAGGTTGATGATGCCAACGTAAAAGGCATCATCAATCACCATCTTGGAGAGGGCGCTATAAAACCGGCTCACTATTTGAGTTCACTGCAAAATGGCGAGCTGTTGAAAAGAAAAATGGATGAGCTATTTGCTCGTCATCATATCAAGCTCCTGGGGTATCCCACGGTACCTTGCCGGGTACCTCATCTGGATCATGCTGACCGACCAGAGTTTTTCAGTCAGGCCATTCGCAATACCGACCTGGCCAGCAACGCGATGCTCCCCTCTATAACGATTCCCGTCGGGCCGGAAGGGCGGTTGCCGGTCGGCTTGAGCTTTGACGCGCCCAGAGCGCGAGATGCTTTTTTACTGAGCAACGTGAGTCTTATAGAGAAAGTATTAAAGGGTTGAGGTTTCAGTTGCCGACGCTTGTTGACGGGGTGTCGCGGTGTCGGCGTTTATCTACGCAAACCGACGTCAGGAGTTTCGATGAGCGTTTCCGAAAGACGCGTCTCTAGGTTGTTTGATCCAGGTAGTTTCAAGGAGGACCTCGAGGGCCAGAACACCCATTTCATCTGCGGGGCAGGAACGATCCACTCAATCAAGACCTATGTTGCGATGAGTCGCGGTCGTGACTGCGAGTTTCAAAGCAGTCGGCAATGGAGTACGGCTCAGCAAATTATAAAAACGGTAGGTTTGGCACGAGCTGCTGAAGCCCCGCTTATCTATATTCAAGATAAAATCGGGGATAATAATGATACTGAAGGCTTTGATACAGCCAGGGTTTTTTCTTCAGATATGTCAAGTTTGCTTCTTTCCCCGTCCGGGATGGGCAGCGTCAGCGCATCGCTGGCAGAGTTGGCAAAACTCAATTTGCTGATGTCCGTGATTTTAGGGCCGACATCAGGGCCTTTGGCGTTACCTGTGATGCTCGCCGATCTGGTGCTGATGACTCGTCGAGGAGCTCTGTGCATGGGACGACCTGACATGGTCAAGGCGATGCTCGCTCAACAGACCGATCTTTATTCCCTCGGCGGGTCCGATATCCACAGTACCGCGTCTGGGTCCGTGCACTTGGTTTTTGACGACGAGGCTGATCTGTTCGCCGATCTGAGAAAACTGCTCTTATATCTGATTGCTGGAAAAAGCTCGACGTACGGTGAGTTTTCAACCCCGCTTGAAGTGGATTTCAGCCGCCTGCTGCCCCCGTCTCATAATATTCCTTTTGATGTGCAGCATCTGGTACGTTCATTTGTCGATAGCGACAGCCTGATCGAAATCGGTGCCTCTCATGCGCCTGAGGTTTTAGTCGGGCTGGCCAGCCTGCAAGGGCAGGTTTTTGCCGTGGTTGCCAACAACTCCGCGCATGGCGGCGGCGTCATCTACAAAAGGACCGCCCGTAAAATGATTCATGTCATTGACCTGGCTGGGAAAATGAGCTTGCCCATTTTGTTTATCGCAGATATTCCTGGGATCATGATTGGGGAAGAGGCTGAACGCGATGGGATTTTTGCCGCTGTGGCAGATTTATTCAGAGCACATACCCGATGCAAGGTAAAAAAATTATTGTTGGTTGCTCGGAAGGCGTACACCGGTGGTGTTTATGCCATGAGCGGGCCAGGCTTTGAACCTGTCGCCGTGCTGGCCTATCCTGACGCCAATATAGGCGTTTTCAGTACCCTTACCATGGAAAAGATCATCAAGTCCTCAAGCATGACCGATGCGCAGAGAGCTGTGGTGTCCGCATTGGATGAAGAAATCAGATCGCCGTTATTGCTCAAAGACAAGGGCTTGATTACCGATGTCATCAGTGTGCGAGATACACGGCAGGCAGTGTTCAAGTATCTGTTTCATTAGGAGTGTTCAGCTCCGTACCTGACGGCGTCCCAGTGGTGGGCACCAGCAATTACTGCCCTGGGTTGCGTGCCCCTTCGCAATTGCAAAACTTGATGAGGGAATGACAGAAAACGTCTGGGTTGCCAAACAGATTGGACGGCCTGCGATCAAGGGCTTCAACACCGTGCTGGCTTATACCTTGGCAGAGCCAGGCTTTCCGAAGGGTTGCCCAGGACGCTTGGCAGCAGCTGTGGCAGGTAACGATCAAGGCAACGGCCTTCCTCATCTACCATGTATTCATCGGCGACCTATTTCGCCAAGAACGATTGTCCTGCAGTCCATAGCTGAACCTCGACACTCCAGAACGGTTTGGGTACGAAGTTTGAGATATCCCGGTCGCCGTCAACCACCAGCCGAAGGGGCGGTGCTTGAACGCTTCCGACGGAGAGCACACCGGTATACTCGGACTGTCGGCCCAGCAAGGTGAAAAGCCGCGAAAAAGTTCATGCCGGTGAGCCGGTCCGCTCTGGAGCGAGCGCGGAGAGATACAGCGGGTAGGTTTCAGAGCCTTGTTTGACGCTGTTGAGTGCCTGGTGGATGGATGCTTCGTTGAGCGCTGACAGCCAAAGCCTTTGAATCGGTCCCCGGTGCCCACAATAGTCGATCAGCGCGCGATCATCTCCCGCGGTCAGCGTCCGTCGCAATCACGAGCTCGGTGGCCTGCTTGAGTAGTTGCTTGACGATCTTGAACTGATCGGCTGTTTTCGGCTTGACGAGCACTTTCCATTCCGCAGGCAGGATTGTAAGTATGTCCAAGCTCCAGTTTTTCAGGCGCTCTCCATAGGCATCGGGAGGAGCTGTTTTCAGTAGGTGTCCGCCCCCCCCCCCAGTTCACGGCCACACCATTGCCTTTGATGCAGCCGTCACCTCGTGTTTTGGCTCCGAGCACGGCGGCGATGTCTTTACCTCTCGCACAGATACAAGCGCATAAGTAGCGCCCGTTCATCAATATGCTACCTCCGACGGATTCTGGTACAAGGCTCGGACACGTTTCGCGGCGGCCGGCGCTGCATCTGAGATGAGATTCGTAGCATGTAGATGGATGCCGAGATGGAGCGCTGGCAGCACCTATTGCCCGAGCCGGTACATGAGCGCTTGCGGCATGAATCTATGGACTCGGATCAATCGCCTGCTATCAAGGTGAAATGGGACGCGTATTGCGGTCTATGCCGGGAGGATTGATCTCGCTTGAGGAAGGCGGGCGCTGACCCACGGCGGCGCGCTGTTCCGGCATCTGGCTGCGGTAAGATTGGCCGTGTAGTGGTTTGTCAATATCAATAACCCGTGTACCCGCCGGGCTTATCAGATCGCCCTGCAGGACTTCTGCAGTTTCGTCGGCTCGGCCTAGGCGTTTCGCGCCGTGGCGCGCTCAGTTGGATTTCTGATTCGTCCGATATCAAACTCATTGCCCGCGCTTTGGTGTCGTATGCGCTGATCGTCTTGCCATAGCCAACGGCAAGCGTGCCTAACGACAACAGCGTCCATTAGGTCTTTTTAAAATCGGTGCGTCAGAGAGGACAAATAATGCAAGTGCTCTGTTCGATAATAAAGTTAATTATTCGCTGCCTCTCTGTGTAACTCATTATTATGAGTTGTGGATTTGGGGTTGCCAGGCGTGCGCCGAGACGAATTTTAGTCGTCCGTTCGTCGACATGCGTCAAAAAAATTATAGAAAATGAAAAGAGTGACGACATAGTGGCTTATAGCCATGGAGCGGCCTTTTATCTTTAGTTCGAGACCCTCGGTTATGAACAGGCTTATCCTGCCTCGGCACCTCTTTGTCCAGAAAACACATACAGTTCGAGTATTTACTCAAGTACTTCAATGGCCCTCCGGATGACGCCGCAGTGAGTTCAGATCTGTGACGTGACCTTTTTACCGAGCGTGTCGAGGGTTTCAGCAGATTCACATTATCAATTCATCCTGATGCGTATCGGACTCTATGTTCCGCTACCTGTCCGGCGGACTTTTATTTTCAAAAAATCAATGAGTAAAGATATATGTCCAGCGCAACATCTGGTGTGTTAAGTAATATGACGGTTCGGGCGAAGCTACTGGTGGGTTTCGGACTGTTGATTTTAATGATTTTGTTAATGGCTTATACGGGAAAGGATGCCACCGATACGTTGAAGCGTCGGGCTGAACTGTCTGGGGATATTGCTCAATTCAGCTCGATCGCCCGAGACATGCGTATCGAGCGTTTGGTTTATTTTTTAAAAGCGGATGATGCACAGGCTTCAAAGTGGTTGGAGGCACTCGAGCGGACGGAGCGTCAGCTGGTGAGCATCTCGCCCCGTTTCAAAACAGCCAATAACATCGCGCTGCTCAAAGAAGCCCAAACGACGATGCAGCTTTACCGTGGGTTCTATACTCGATCAGTCGAGGCTACTCGAGAGCGTGAGCAACTGCGGACCCTTGCCGGCGCTTCGGGCGAAACGATTAACGGTTTGTTGCTGAAGATCGCAGAAGCCGCCAACGACGAGAGCGGGAATGCCGCGGATCGTCAGAAACTCCCTGCACTGTTTATCTCTGTCCAGAAGATGCGAACCGCGTTTCGCTCTTATACGGCATCCCCGAGTAAAAGCGGGGAAGACACTGTCCGTCAGGCAATAGCGCAGGTGGTGGCCAGTATCGACACGCTCAAAGATACCAGTTTGCCCCGTGCTGACGTTCAAGCGTTGGCGGCAGGAATGGCCACCTATAGCGGGCAACTGGAAACATTAGTTGCCGCTCAGGCCAAAGTTGATGAGGCTCAAGGCGGTATCACAACGTCGATCGCCACCATTCTTGGCATTACGGACAAGATGACGGCTATCCAGAATGAGTTTCGTGCCTCCGATGCAGAGAAAGCACAGGAGAAGATTTTGCTCTGGCTGGGCCTTTCTGCTCTCTTGGGTGTTCTTGCGGCCTGGTTGATTACTCGATCAATTGTTCATCCACTCAAAGAGACTGTTGAAATCGTTGAAGTCGTTGCAGAAGGGGATTTTACGTACAAAACGCAAGTGACTCGAAATGATGAGTTGGGCGCGTTGCAGGGCAGCATGCTGCGCATGACGTCCGGGCTCCGAAGCTTGATTGGGGAAATGAAAGAGGGAATCGTGCAGGTGGCAAGCGCGGCAGAGCAGCTTTCAGCAGTAACCGAGCAGACCAGTGCGGGCGTGAACGCGCAGAAGCTGGAGACTGAGCAGATTGCCACTGCGATGCAGCAGATGACAGCCACTACTCATGAGGTATCTCGTAATGCAGCCCAAGCCGTAAATACTGCGCAAATCGCCAGTCAGTTGGCCCAGAAAGGTGGGCAAGTCGTTGACAGGACTCGTTCCCAGATAGAGACCCTGGCGCGTGAGATGAACATGACCAGAACAGCGATGGCGGCGCTTAGAGGGAATACTCAGAGCATCGGTGGCGTGCTGGATGTGATAAAAACGGTGGCTGATCAGACAAACCTTCTGGCGTTGAACGCGGCCATTGAAGCTGCGCGTGCCGGGGAGGCAGGACGTGGTTTCGCTGTCGTCGCGGACGAGGTAAGAGGCCTGGCCGTGCGCACCCGCACGTCGACAGACGAGATCGCGCTGCTTATAAACGAACTGCAAACCAGTACCGATCATATGGGCCAGGTTCTAGAGCAAAATCTGGCACTGACGGACAGCAGTGTCGAACTGTCTACGCAAGCCAGCGAAGTGCTGCAGAGTATTACCGCATCTGTTCATGAGATTGAGGTGATGAACGAACAGATCGCCGTTGCTACTGAGCAGCAAAGTAACGTCGGTGAAGAAATAGGCAGGGGCGTCACGAATGTCAGGGACATTTCAGACCAAACAGCCGCCGCCAGTGAAGAGACAGCGACATCGAGTGTTGAATTGGCCAGAGTCAGCGCCAGACTGCAGGAGATGACCAACCGGTTTAAAGTCTAGCCTGAAGGTCTGGCCCAATGCGTTTGTGGCTTGGGTCAGGCCTCAACAAGACCAGATCGAGTTCATACCGCGTTGCGGCACTCAGCCGCCATGCATGGGCTGCCGGTACGGCTGAAAAGAGCGGCCGCACAAGAGAATTGGCTATCTACAAAGACGAGTACCTATCGAGTCATCCGGGCGACGGGGGGGGGAGGTGGGACTGATCTGAAGCAAGCGTTCAAAGCGTCGGAAAACTTATTGAATGTTGCTCCCAAGGGGTGATCTATAGGGGCGGCGTTTTTGAATATTGCGAGGCTGTAGCAATTGTCGTGGTGGGTGGTCCCGGCGCCGCCATTCCGGGCGTCGATTCGGTTCAGCCCCACACCAAAAGATTCAGGAAAAGTAGACATGGAAAAAGAGGCTTTTTTGCAACTGCTGGCTGCCGAAGGGTTCGGCACCGTTGTTGAAGTCGAGCGCGAAGCGTTTGGTACGCTGGACTCGCATGCCCACAACTTCGAGGCGATGGCGCTGGTCCTGCACGGCAGCCTGGTCATCCATAAATCTGATGGCGATTTCACCTACAACTCAGGAGATATTTTTCACCTGGAATGTAACCAACCCCATTCGGAAGTGTTTGGTGAACATGGCGTACGGTACTTGGTGGGAAGAAAGTGACGAAGCTGGCATTTCAGCCTGGATTCATGTGATGTCAGACGTACAGGAAAGACCATGTTCGAACATCTTGACCTCAACGCGCTGATCGCCGCCTACGGCTATTGGGTCATTTTCCTGGGCTGTTTGCTGGAAGGCGAAACAGTGTTGATCCTTGGTGGGATGGCTGCGCACCAAGGTGCTCTGCAATTACTGCAAGTGATCGGCTTGGCCACGTTGGGCGGTATGCTCGGCGATCAGTTGTTATTCTGGACCGGACGTTATTCCGGGGGCCGCCTGCTGCCCAGACTCAAACGTCACCAATCTGCCATCAAGCGGGTCGAGGGTCTTATCCAGCGTTACCCCACGACCTCCGTATTCGCTGTTCGCTTCCTCTACGGCATGCGCCTGGTGGGGCCTATGGTGATAGGTGCAAGTGGCCTGTCACCCTGGCGTTTCGCCCTGATCAATGTGCTGAGTGCGGCAGTCTGGGCAACCCTGTTCGTCTGCGCCGGCTATTGGGCGGGGGAAGCGTTACAGCATCTACTCGGCGACCTGAAGCCCTATCGTCTGCCGATCTTCCTCGCGGTGGTAGCACTGGTGATTCTTGCTGCGTTGGTGCGGTATGTGCACCGCCGATCCAGGGCAACGGATCGTTGAGACGGTGGCGTCGGCATGCAAGGCTGTAGCGCGCCTTGCCGACGTCGAGGTCGACAGCCAGTACCGGGCTTTCCGTGCCCTCGGCAAGCGGTCTTCAAGAACGCTTCTCATCGCTGCCTGCTGAGCCAGAAACAGCTGTTAAATCAGTTTTTTGGCGCTAGAATCGGCGCGCCTTAAGAAGTCTGGCCGATATCCACCGGATATCAGCCATAAGCCTTTGTACAGATGGCGCAGCCTCTGTCAGGCTTTTTTTATTGCCTGTATTTCGGGTGTAAACTTGCCTTTCGCGCACTGGCGCTTTCAGGTCCCGTGAACATGACACAGATCTCCGAACGTTTCCTGGTGCAGGCGCATCTCGATGCCAAACAGCCCAGGACGTTGAGCCCGGCAGAGCAGGCGCGTTACCGTGCCGACATTGCTGAGGAACTCAAGAAGCAGGACGCCGTGCTGGTCGCTCACTATTACTGTGATCCGGTTATCCAGGCGCTGGCCGAGGAGACCGGTGGCTGCGTGGCCGACTCCCTGGAAATGGCGCGCTTCAGCAATAACCACGCGGCCAGCACTGTATTGGTGGCGGGTGTGCGTTTCATGGGCGAAACCGCGAAGATCCTCAACCCGGAAAAACGCGTGTTCATGCCGACGCTCGAAGCCACCTGCTCGCTTGACGTGGGTTGCCCGGTCGACGAGTTTTCCGCCTTTTGCGACCAGCACCCGGAACGTACCGTGGTGGTGTATGCCAACACCTCGGCAGCTGTCAAAGCCCGCGCGGACTGGGTGGTGACCTCAGGCTGTGCGCTGGAAATCGTCGAAAGCCTGATGGACAACGGTGAGAAAATCATCTGGGCGCCAGACAAGCACCTGGGTCGCTACATCCAGCGTGAAACCGGTGCCGACATGCTGCTGTGGGACGGTGCCTGCATCGTCCACGAAGAGTTCAAGTCCAAGCAGCTCGAAGACATGAAAGCCCTGTACCCCGAGGCGGCGATTCTGGTTCACCCGGAGTCGCCGGAAGCGGTCATCGAACTGGCTGACGTGGTCGGCTCGACCAGCCAGATGATTGCCGCAGCGCAACGCCTGCCCAACAAGACGTTCATCGTCGCCACTGACCGGGGCATCTTCTACAAGATGCAGCAGCTGTGCCCGGACAAGATCTTCATCGAGGCGCCTACGGCCGGCAACGGCGCGGCGTGCCGGAGTTGTGCACATTGCCCGTGGATGGCGATGAATACGCTTGAGCGCACCTTGCAGTGCCTGCGTGAGGGCAGTAACGAGATATTCGTCGACCCGGCGCTGATCCCCAATGCTGTACGCCCCTTGCAGCGCATGCTGGACTTCACTCAGGCAGCACGCTTGCGACAGGCAGGCAACGCCTGACAGCGGTCATGAAAAAGCCCGACTGAAGCGTCGGGCTTTTCATTCGGGCCATATCGGGCGTCTTGCGACGCCGGACGATCAGTTCATCATGTCCTTGACCATTCGTTCCTGCTCGATCAGATCCTTTTGCCGCGCATCGATACGTGACGCCAACTGAAAATTATTGGCCGCACGGCGTTTGGCGAAGTCCAGCTGCTGGATCGCCTGACGGAAATCACCGACCAGCGCAAAGTATTCAGCGCGCGCCTGATGCAGGCCGATGGTGTTGCCATTCAGGCCACGGGTTTCCGCCACGACGTACCAGATGTCCGGATCATCCGGGCGGGTCTTGAGCAGCGCTTCAAGGCTTTTCTCGGCTTCGGCCGTGCGGTTCTGCTTGAGCAGCACGTCGATACGCACGTCATTGAGCGGATAATTGCCGGGGTACAGCGCCAGCATGCGATCGACACGCTGCTGCGCATCGGCCAGGCGGTTATTGGTGATGTCCAGGTCGATCTGCGTCAGGTTGTAGGTAATGTCATTCGGCGCTTTTTCGAGCAATGGCTTGAGGGTTTCCCTGGCCTCGTTCAGTTGTCCGCCCTTGATCTGCGCGATGGCCAGGCCATAGCGCGCCGGATCGGATTTCGGGTTTTCAACCAGTTGCGCACGGAAGCGTTTGGCGGCAATGCCTGGGGTTTCTTCGTAGATCAGCGCCACGCGGGCGCGCATCAGTTGGTACAGCAGACTGTCTTCCTTGCCGCCCGGTTTGGCCTGCTCGGCACGGTTGCGTGTGTCGGCGATCCGCGACTCACTGACCGGGTGAGTCAGCAGAAACTCCGGAGGCCTGGCGTCGAATCGATACTGGCGCATGAGGCGCTCGAACATGGTCGGCATGTTGCGCGGGTCATAACCGGCCTTCTCCAGGTTGAGAATGCCGATGCGGTCGGCCTCCTGCTCGTTCTGGCGCGAAAAGCGCCGTTGTTCCTGGATCGCGGCAGCCTGTGAGCCGGCGATGGTGGCGATACCCGCGTCACCGGCGCCTGCGGCTGCCATGACGATACCCGCCAGCATCGCGGCCATGACCGGCACCTGCATGCGTTGCTGGGCCTCGATGCCCCTGGCGAAGTGGCGTTGTGACAAGTGAGCCAGCTCGTGAGCCAGTACCGAGGCATACTCACCCTCGGTCTGAGCGTTGAGAAACAACCCGCCGTTGACGCCGATGATGCCGCCGGGTGCGGCAAAGGCGTTGAGCTGCGGGCTGTTGATCAGGATGAATTCAAGCCGCCGGTCCTGAACCTGACTGGTCTCGGCAAGGCTGTAGACCGAAGTCTCGACGTAGTCCTTGAGTTGCGGGTCCGACAGCTGCGCCACCTGGCCGCGCAGCAACCCCAGCCACGCACGGCCCAGACGGTGCTCCTGTTCGGGGGAGACAATCGAAGAGCTGGCGTCACCAAGCGAGGGGAGGTCATCCGCCATGCCGTGTGTAGCGAACAGGCAAGCGAGGGTGAGCAGTGTAGGACGCAAAAAATTCATGCATGAAGCTCTGGTCAGAAGAACCTGTACTGTAGCTGGCTCAATGGCGTGCTGACCAGAGTGAGGTATTCTTGCCGCCTTGTTCGTCCTGCCTTTTCGGACCTGCTTTGTAATTCGATGTGTCCGCCTGGAGATAAACGATGTCTGACGCTGTAGTGCGCCCCGAGGCCTGTGACGCCGAACTGGATGCCAGTGGTCTCAACTGTCCGCTGCCCCTGCTGAAAGCCAAGATGGAGCTCAACCGCCTGGCCAGCGGCGCGGTGCTTAAAGTAATTGCCACCGATGCCGGTTCGCAGCGCGATTTTCGAACCTTTGCCAGGCTCGCCGGGCACGAGTTGCTGCATGAAGAGGTCGATGCCGGCATTTATCGTTACTGGCTGCGCAAGGCCTGACCCACTGCCGCGTTTTTTCCGAAAAGGATGTTTGATGTTCAATGTGCTTCGCAATTGGGTGCAACGCTACTTCTCTGACGAGGAGGCGGTGGTCCTGGCGGTTTTGCTGTTTCTGGCGTTCACCCTTGTCCTGACGCTGGGCGGCATGCTGGCGCCGGTCCTCGCCGGTCTGGTGCTGGCGTTTCTGATGCACGGGTTGGTCAGTGCCCTGGAGCGCCTGCGCATGCCCGAAATGGCCGCCGTCGGTCTGGTGTTCACCCTGTTCATCGGCGTATTGCTGGTGTTCCTGCTGGTACTGGTGCCACTGCTCTGGCACCAGTTGATCACTTTGTTCAACGAAGCCCCGGGTATGCTCGCCAAATGGCAATCCGTGCTGCTATTGCTGCCCGAGCGTTATCCGCACTTGGTGTCCGACGAGCAGGTGCTGCTGGCCATCGAGGTCGCCCGGGGTGAAGTGGGCAAGATCGGTCAACTGGCGCTGACGTTCTCGATCTCCAGCCTGCCGCTGCTGGTCAACCTGATGATCTATCTGGTGCTGGTGCCGATTCTGGTGTTCTTCTTCCTCAAGGATCGGCACATGATCGGCCGCTGGGCGCGTGGCTATCTGCCGCGTGAGCGCGCTTTGATCAACCGGGTGGCGGATGAGATGAAGCGCCAGATTGCCAACTATATTCGTGGCAAGGTCATCGAGATTTTTATCTGTGGTGGCGTGACCTACATTGCTTTCGCCGCGCTCGGGCTCAATTACGCAGCGTTGCTGGCAATGCTGGTCGGCATATCAGTGGTCGTGCCCTATGTCGGCGCGGTAGTGGTCACCGTGCCGGTGGCGTTGATCGGTCTGTTCCAGTGGGGCTGGGGTGACCAGTTCATCTACCTGATGATCGCTCACGGCATCATTCAGGCACTGGATGGCAACGTGCTGGTGCCGCTGCTGTTTTCCGAGGCCGTCAATCTGCACCCGGTGGCAATCATCTGCGCCGTGCTGCTGTTCGGCGGGTTGTGGGGGTTCTGGGGGATCTTCTTTGCTATTCCGCTGGCCACGCTGTTCAAGGCCGTGCTCGACGCCTGGCCGCGCAATGAGCCGACGGTAGCCCCGTTGCTTTGACGCGATAGCCGCGACAGCAGGGCTGAATCGCTGCGGCACCTTGCGCGCCGCAGCGGGGCACGCGGATCAGCCTTTGTTCAGGGCTTCGGCCTGCGCCAATACTTCAGCCACATGGCCCGGCACTTTCACGCCGCGCCATTCCTGACGCAGTACGCCTTCCTTGTCGATCAGGAAGGTGCTGCGGTCGACGCCCAGGTATTCCTTGCCATAGAGCTTCTTGAGCTTGATGACGTCGAACAGCTGGCAGACGGCTTCGTCCTTGTCCGAAATCAGCTCGAACGGGAAAGACTGCTTGGCCTTGAAGTTTTCATGGGTCTTCAGGCTGTCGCGGGAAACACCGAGCACAACCGTGTTGGCTGCCTGAAACTGCGCGATATGGTCACGAAAGTCCTGGCCCTGCGTGGTGCAGCCGGGCGTGTTGTCTTTCGGGTAAAAATAAATCACCACCTGCTGACCCTTGAGCGCAGACAGCTCGACAGTCTGTCCGCTGGTAGCGGGTGCCTGAAAATCGGGAACCGGATGATCTACTGTGACAGTCATGAGGACTCCTTACATGGGGGCTTGTGGGCGCCAGGGTTCGATCAGTGCGTCCAGATTCAACGCGTCGGCGAAATCGAGGAATTGATCGCGCAGCCAGCTGATCTGCGTCCCGGCAGGCAGTGTCACCGTGAACGTGGCGTTGAGCATGGTGCCGCCGGTCTGCGGAGCCTGATAGGTGTCGCAGATCAGGTTCTCCAGCTCGACGTTGTGGTCGATGAAGAACTGGCACAGCTCATTGATGATGTCCGGGCGGTACGCCGAGCTGACGTAGGCCACGTAGGGCAGGGCCTCAGGACGGTTCTCAAGAGTGGCGCTGCGCACGACGCTGGTCGTGAACGCATGCTTCTTGGAGAGACTCGCCAGGCCGGTTTCAAGGCGCGCCAGAGCGTCCCAGCTGCCCGACACCTGAAGAATCAGCGCACTGCACTCGCCGTGGCGGGTGAGGCGCGAGGTGACGACCGAGCAGCGGTTTTCATGGCTGGCGCGGCACAGGACGTTGGTCAGCTCCATGGGGTTTGCGCCAAGGGCACTGATGACAAGGAATTGTTCGCGAACTGTGGGGGTGGACGACATGCAGCATTCCTAGACGATGAGCGGTCGGTACTTTTTCGGACTTGCGGGGCTGTTTCGACAATCGATGGCGCAAGATTACTTGCCGGGTCCCTCGGCGCCTGGCTCGCATGGATATACCATGACTGGGCTGGAGTGCGCTGGGGCGGGGCTTCTGGCGACAAATTCGACCGATTGAGCGAGGTGCGCAGGTGACCAGTACCGATCAAAGGACGAAGGGTAGCGAAAACCATCGCTCAGGGGAATGCTCAGAGCGCGGTACTTCGCTTGTACAAGGCTGATAGCGCCAGTACCATTACGGCTCTCTTTTTCCGGCAGGAGCGGTTGCATGATTGCGGGCAGTATGGTGGCACTGGTCACACCAATGGATGCACAAGGTCGTCTGGACTGGGACAGCCTGAGCAAACTGGTTGACTTCCACTTGCAAGAGGGCACCCACGCCATTGTTGCCGTAGGCACCACCGGTGAATCGGCGACGCTGGATGTGAACGAACACATCGAAGTCATCCGCCGGGTGGTCACTCAGGTTGCAGGTCGCATTCCGGTCATCGCCGGTACAGGCGCCAATTCGACGCGTGAAGCGGTCGAACTGACCACCAACGCCAAAAATGCGGGTGCCGACGCGTGCCTGCTGGTGACGCCTTACTACAACAAGCCGACTCAGGAAGGCCTGTTCCAGCATTTCAGCCACATCGCCAATGCCGTCGACATCCCGCAGATCCTCTACAACGTGCCGGGCCGTACGGCCTGCGACATGCTGCCAGAGACCGTTGCGCGTCTGTCGACGGTAAAAAACATCGTTGGTATCAAGGAAGCCACCGGCAACCTGCAACGCGCCAAGGACATCCTGGCCAGCGTCAGCAGCGATTTTCTGGTGTACTCCGGCGACGACGCTACAGCAGTCGAATTGATGCTGCTGGGCGGCAAGGGCAATATTTCCGTCACCGCCAACGTTGCACCGCGCGCCATGAGCGATCTGTGCGCAGCGGCCATGCGTGGCGATGCGCAAACGGCCCGGGCGATTCACGAAAAGCTCATGCCGCTCAACAACACCCTGTTCATCGAATCCAACCCTATCCCCGTGAAGTGGGCCTTGCATGAAATGGGTCTGATGCCAGACGGTATCCGTCTGCCGCTTACCTGGCTCAGCGAAGCCTGTCATGAACCGCTGCGTCAGGCCATGCGCCAGTCCGGCGTCCTGGTTTAATTGAGGAAGTATCACGCAATGAAGCGATTGGCCGGACTTTCCGCACTTGCTCTTATTATCTCCAGCACCAGCGGTTGCGGTTGGCTCTGGGGCGAAGATGGTTACTTCCGTGATCGCGGCAGCGATTACCTCCAGGCGACCCAGACCCCACCCATGCAGTTGCCCGCCGATGTCAGCGGCGTCAAGCGTCTGGATCCTTTGCTGCCGATCCCGCGTAACGTGGCTGACAGCACCCAGAAAGACGGCGAGTACATCGTGCCCCGTCCTCAGCCGCTGGGCACGACTTCCGAGTCGAGCGACTTCAGCCTGCAGAAGAGTGGTGATGCGCACTGGATCCTGGCGCAGCGTCAGCCCGCCGAAGTCTGGCCGGTGGCTCATCAGTATTTCGAAGACAACGGTTTCCGTATCGCTGAAGAGCGTCCGCAGACCGGCGAATTCAGCTCCTCGTGGCAGCGCCTCGATGAGCTGTCCGCTTCGGTGGCCAAGCGCCTGAGCGCTGCTGGTGTCTCGGCCGACTCGGAAACCCGTGTACGGGTTCGCATCGAGCCGGGCGTGCAGCGCAATACCAGTGAAGTCTACGTGGTCAGCGTCGAGCGTCCTGCCGGCAGCACTGCCGACGTGGCCTTCCCGACGCGTACCACCAACCTGGGCCTTGATGCAGCACTGACCGACGATCTGCTGGCCAGCATGGGCCGCAACGCCGAGAAGGGCGGTTCTATTTCCCTGCTGGCGGCACGTGACTACGACACCCCGAGCCGTGTTGCCTTGAGCGAAGACGGCAGCGGCAACCCGGTCTTGAACCTCGGTGCCGATCTGGACCGCGCATGGTCGAGCGTTGGCCGTGCGCTGGATCAGGGCGACTGGCGTGTCGAGGACATCAACCGCAGCCTGGGTCTGTACTACATCAACCTGGCTGAAAAGGCCAAGACGCCTGAAAACGAGCCTGGTTTCTTCGGCCGCATGTTTGGCAGCAAGTCGACCAAGGAAGAGATCGATGCCCGTGCCGAGCGCTATCAGGTCCGCCTGAGCAAGGTCGGTGACAACGTTCAAGTGACCGTCGAGAAGAACATCAACACCGTTGCACCTGCGGATATCGCACGTCGGGTGTTGAGCGTTATTCAAGACAACCTGGGTTAAGTGCGTTTCGCGGTTCTCGGCAGCGGCAGTCGTGGCAACGGCACGCTGGTCGCAAGCAACGATACGTACGTACTGGTCGATTGCGGTTTCTCCCTGCGGGAAACCGAGCGGCGCCTGGCTCGTCTGGGCGTCTCGGCAAGCCAGCTGAGCGCCATACTGGTGACCCACGAACATGCCGATCATGTGCATGGCGTGGGTTTGCTGTCGCGGCGCTACAATGTGCCGGTCTACCTCAGCAGCGGGACGTTGCGCGGAATGCGCAAGCCGGTGGAAATTGCCGGCCTGCTGGCAGGCGGGGAGAGTCTGCAGATCGGCGCACTGGACATCGACGTGGTGTCGGTCGCTCACGATGCGCTTGAACCGACGCAGTTCGTCTTCAGTGACGGCAAGCGCCGCTTCGGCCTGCTGACCGACCTTGGCTCTTACTGCTCCAACGTATTACAGCGTTATCAAGGCCTGGATGCCTTGATGATCGAGGCCAATCACTGTCGCGACATGCTTGCCCGAGGCCAGTATCCGGTCTTTCTCAAGCAGCGCGTTGGCTGTGAAACCGGTCATTTGAACAACCATCAGGCCGCCAGCCTGGTGAGCGAACTGGGATGGCAGGACCTTCAGCACTTGGTGCTGGCGCATCTCAGCAGCAAGAACAACCTGCCGCATCTGGCCCGGCAATGTTTCGTCGACACCCTCGGGTGCGACCCGGACTGGCTGCAACTGGCCGATCAAGATTCAGGGCTCGACTGGCGACATATCGCCTAGCCCAACTACTTAGCAAGCGGAGCCCATCATGGAAAAACGTGAAGAACTCTACCGCGGCAAAGCCAAATCGGTTTACAAGACCGACGACGCTGACCGCTTGATCCTGCTGTTCCGCAACGACACCTCGGCGTTCGACGGCAAGCGCATCGAACAGCTCGACCGTAAAGGCATGGTGAACAACAAGTTCAACGCCTTCATCATGCAAAAGCTCGAAGAAGCGGGTATTCCGACCCAGTTCGACAAGCTGCTGGGCGACAACGAGTGCCTGGTCAAGAAGCTCGACATGATCCCGGTCGAATGCGTTGTGCGTAACTACGCGGCTGGCAGCCTGGTCAAGCGTCTGGGCATCGAAGAGGGCACCAGGCTCAACCCTTACACCTTCGAACTGTTCCTCAAGGACGACGCCAAGGGCGACCCGTTCATCAACGAATCCCACGTTGTGGCGTTCGGCTGGGGCACCGCCGAGCAACTGGCTCGCATGAAAGAGCTGTCGATCAAGGTCAATGACGTGCTGACCAAGCTGTTCGACGACGCCGGCCTGCTGCTGGTCGACTTCAAACTCGAATTCGGCGTATTCCACGGTGAAATCGTCCTCGGCGACGAATTCAGCCCGGACGGCTGCCGCCTCTGGGACAAGGACACCCGCAAGAAAATGGACAAGGACCGCTTCCGCCAGGGTCTGGGCGACGTCATCGAAGCCTACGAAGAAGTCGCAAACCGTCTGGGCGTGCCGCTGTAAGCGGAAAAAAACACGCAAGCGCTTGATAGCACGAAAAAAAACAGCAGAAGGGCTTCGCCTTCTGCGTTGATGCTGTTATGATGCGCGCCGTTGGAGAGATGCCAGAGTGGCCGAATGGGACGGATTCGAAATCCGTTGTACCTTCACCGGTACCTAGGGTTCGAATCCCTATCTCTCCGCCATTATTTATCCTCAAAGCCCCGCAATGCGGGGCTTTTTGGTTTCCGGGATTTGATGATCCTCAGCCAGCCCCTCACTCCTATCCTGAAAGGCAGCTTTCACCGCGAGACCAACCGAGACACCGCTCGAACGCGGCGCCCCGGCCACTAGATCAAGCGCGGTAAGGCGCATAGTCGATGTAGCCGTGCGCATCACCACCGTAGTAGCTGTCACGGTCCGGGGTCGTCAGGGGCCAGCCGTTTTTCAGGCGGGCGACCAGGTCGGGGTTGCCGATGAAAGGCTGGCCAAACGCAGCAAGGTCGATCAGGTTTTCTTCCAGCAGCGCATCAGCGCGTTCACGGGTCATGTCGCCGGCGAGGATCAGCGCGGTGTTGCCCAGTTCGGCCTTGCAGTGCTTGAGCAGTTTGCGTAATGCCTGCTCCTGCGCGGCGGAGCTTTCGCCGGCCATGAAGAAGTGCGTCTGGTCCATGACGTGTACATAGGCGATGCCGCGTTCGCGCATGCCTGCACACAGCGCCGAGTAGGTTTCGTCGATCTCCGGGTAGAGCGGCATATCGAACAACTGGCCATAGGGCGAGATGCGAATACCGACGCGGTCAGCACCGATTCTGGCGCAGGCAGCATCGACCACTTCGAAGACGAAGCGCAGGCGATCTTGCAGGTTGCTCGCGCCGTACTGATCGCTGCGGTCGTTGACCAGCGGGTTGAGGAATTGCTCCAGCAGGTAACCATTGGCGCCGTGAATTTCCACGCCGTCAAAACCGGCGTCAATCGCATTCTGCGCGGCCTGGGCGAAATCCTCGACGACTCGCGCCACTTCTTCGGTGGTGAGCGGGCGCGGCACGGAGGTGGGCACGAAGCCGGGTTCGCCGTCTTCGCCATAACCGAACGCAACTGCACCCTGTGCTTGTCTGGTGGTGGCGCTGACCGGTGCTTGGCCGTCGATCTGGATCGAGGTATGGGACACGCGGCCAACATGCCAGAGCTGCGCGAACATGTGACCACCGACGCTGTGGACCGAGTCCGTCACCAGCTTCCAACCCTGGATCTGCTCCGGTGTATAGATGCCTGGATTGAACAGGTAGCCCTGGCCTTCACGGGAGATCGGCGTGCCTTCCGACACGATCAGGCCGGCGGTGCCGCGCTGGGTGTAGTGCAGCGCGATCTGTTCGGTGGCGATGTCCTCGGGGGCACGCGAGCGGGTCATTGGCGCCATGACGACGCGGTTGTTGAGGGTCGTGTTGCCGAGTTTGAATTCATTGAACAGAGTCAAGGCAGTCTCTCCTGTGGAGGGGGAATCAAAAGGACAATGACGGCAGCAGCCTTGGAGGGCGGCTGTCAGGGGATTACTGGCGACGTGTCAGCGGTAGCGCAACGATCACTCCGAAGCCCATTAGCCACTCGCCAACTTGCCAGGCAGGGATGTTGCGACCGTCATCATCAGAACTGATAGTCCGAGCGTGAGGTGTAGTCCGGGGCCAGTTCAGCGCTGCGTGAGGGTTAACGCCGAACAGGTTTTGACATAGTCTATTGGAGAAACAGCGTTTTATTTTTGCTGGTTTCTATCAAGTGAGTGGAATGGAATTCAATAATCGGAGTGTCTATGTTTTCGTCTGAGCGCCTCAAGGGTATCGATGTGTTCGTCATCGTCGCCGACATGGGCAGCTTCACGGCCGCAGCTGAACGGTTGAACCTGACCAACTCGGCGATCAGCAAGAGCATTGCGCGATTGGAAGGGCGTCTGCGCACCCGGTTGTTCCAGCGCACTACGCGTCGGCTGTCGCTCACCGAGGCAGGGGAAACCTTCTACCGTACCTGCACAACGGTCCTTTCGGATCTGGAGGAAGTCGAGATTGCGCTGACTTCGACCCAGACCGAGCCACAGGGCAAGGTGCGTATTGATTTGCCAGCTTCGTACGGGCGTTTACATGTCTTGCCGTTGATTCTTGATTTCATGAAGCAGCACCCCAGGCTGCAGCCCCATGTGTCTTTTTCCGATCGCTACGTCGACCCGGTGCACGAGGGCATCGATATCGTCGTCAGGATCGGTGGTTCAGATGCCTGGCCAGCCGCCATCGCTCACCAGTTTTTTGGAACGCAGAAGCTGATTTTTTGCGCGTCGCCCGAGTATGTGAACCAACATGGCGAGCCCAAAACGGTGTCAGACCTCGATGCTCACCAGTGCATCGGCTATGGGCAAAATGACGGTATGGCGATCCCCTGGTATTTCAAGGGTCGCCAACCAGGGGATATGGAGCGCAGGATCATGCATCCGCACATTGCCGTGGGAGACGGAGAGGGTGAGGTGATGGCGGTATTGGCGGGGCTTGGCATCGCTCAGCTACCGACCTGGCTGGTCCAGGTGCATCTGAACAGCGGCAGGCTGGTGGAGGTGCTGCCGGATCTTGCTACCGAAGGCCTTCCGATGAATCTTGTCTGGCTTCGGAGTCGCGAGGCGCTGCCAAAAGTCAGCGCTTTGGTCGCCTACTTGGGAGCCAATCTCACGCCTGCCGGGCGAGTTGAGCGGGCTTGAATAATCATTGAATCCGGGATGATCGCAAACCCGCTGACAACAGATCGCGCAACGCCGCGGCGTCGCCAAGTGCCCAGAAGCGCGAAGCTGTCCCTGTTTGCTCAGCCTGACGTGATCGAGAATTCGGGGAGGATGTGCTCCTGAAGTTCATCGATCAGCTCCAGAGAGGGGCGCCGCGTGGGCTTGAGGTTCAATGCAACATGATTGATCCCGGCTTCGCGTTGCCGCGAGAAGAAGTCTTTCAGCGCCTTTCGACCGCCCCGCAGCATCCGCCCCGTTTGTAGCGGCGCGTCAGGATTGGTGTCGAGATCGAACATCGCGCCATAGCCGAAAGGGACGAATCCTCTGGAAGCGGTTGCCTCACGCCAATGCGGCACAGCCTCCGGCATGCGCAGCGCGTCGCCATGCCAGATCCAGGCATCTACATTGGCTGCAAGCCACTCCAGGCTCTGTCCAGCACGACCGATGGCAATGATAGGGACGCGTTGGGCTGCGGGTTTGGGGACCAGATCGATATCGCCCCGCAACTGGCCGAAATGCTGTGTCTTCAGGCGCGGAAATGACTCTGAAATCAGCGTTTTGATCAGCGTTAGCGCTTCCTGATAGCGTTCCGCTCGGCTGGCAAAGTCGACCCCGAAAGCCGGGTACTCTGTTGCCCGGTCACCCGAAGCCATGCCAGCGAGAAAGCGGCCTCCCAGGAGTTGGTCCGCCGTAGCGATCTGCTTGGCGGTGATAACCGGTTCTCGCAACGGGCTGACGATGCCTGCAGTGCCGATGGCGATTCTATGAGTGAGCGCTGCCAGCCAGCCCGCGTATACCAGCGGATCAAGGACCTGGCCGGTATCGCCAAATGACGGATCGTAAAACGGCACATCGCGCAGCCACAGCGCTGCAGCATCGCTCTGATCGAGGCGCTGCACGATCTCGGCCTGGTCCTCCAGACTGGGAAAAGGGCCGTCAGGATAGCCGCGCGCGGGCGAGATGAATCCGATGGTCAACTGATCAGGCTGGAATGTACCGCTGAACGCCGTATGGTTCTCCAGGCTGAGCGATTGATTGTTCTGAGTCATCGTTTTACTCCGTTTCGGAAATCGATCATTCGATTCTATAGATGACCTTTAGGCGGATCTCTGATCTTTTGGATCAGTCATTGTGAAAAAAAATCATCAATATGCTGTCTGCAATAGTTGAGCGAACGACTGGCTGCCCATGCAGATTACAAGCACTGACATCGTCCTCCTGCGAAATTACGTGGTTTTCATACCTACCCTTTGGCCATTCGCAAACTAATCCTGCCTCCCGGTTTCGCTTTCGCCCTTTCTGATCTATACCTTGGGTTCAACGTTTTGTGAGGCGAGGAGCTATCAGATGTCGGACGTAGATCAGGTACAAAAGTCGCAACCTTCTCCCAGCCAGAGCCATGATGACGTGATTGCTCAGTTCAAGTGGCAGGGCAAGCAGATCGATTGGTTGCTGCAATGGCTGGTCAAGTTTGTTGCCAACACCAAGGTGGAGATGGGCGTGACGTTGTCGGTGGGCGGGAATCTGGTTTCCGGGCATCTGATTTCTCACGATGCGTATTTCGAGCAGTTGGCCGACGATATCTCGGCACCGTTCAGTTCGTTCGCCAACGGCACTGACGCGACCATGAAAGAGATGATCCTGTCCTTCAAGCCCGGTGAGTCATCTGAAGACACCCCGGCCTTCCATTTCATTCACTTGAAGGACTGCCGCACCTATTCCACTGACGGCAACCCGATTTGTGATGCCGGTGTGCTGTGGCGGGGCCGGATCTCGGCAGTCGATGGGTTCACCATCGGGCTTATCGCTGAAAAGCCTGGCGCAGCCTGATCCCATGAAGCCCCGACGTCCGTCGGGGCTTTTTCAACTCGAGACCATGATGCCTTCCAGCGTGCCGACTGCACCGGCTGGTCATGGGATGCTGCGCCTGCAATAGCGTCACTTAGCCACTCTTTGCGCGACAAAATGTCGCAAGCCGCTGTCAGGCGAGTAATATGTTCGCCCTGACCTTATCTGCCGAATGGTTTTCGGCATGGCCTGATAGAGAGCTGGCGACAAGAAAAAACAACAAGAACTGAGCCAGGCTGCCCGCCCCGGTCGACGTAAAGAATTAATGAGTAGACGAAAAAGGCGATTAGAGAAAATGACCAAAACTTCGCGACCTTTGTACATTTCCTATGCAGGACCCTCACTGCTGGAAATGCCCCTGCTGAACAAAGGCAGTGCCTTCACCCCGCAAGAGCGGGTCGAATTCAATCTGATTGGTCTCCTGCCGCAGAACGTAGAGACGATCGAAGAGCAAGTCACCCGGGTCTACAGCCAGTACAAACAGTGTGCGAGCGACCTGGACAAGCATATCTACCTGCGTTCGATCCAGGACAACAACGAAACCCTGTTTTTCCGTCTGCTCGACTCCCACCTGGACGAGATGCTGCCGATCATCTACACGCCGACGGTGGGGCAGGCCTGTCAGGAATTCTCCAAGATCTACCGCACGCATCGCGGCCTGTTCATTTCCTACCCCGAGCGTGACCGCATCGATGACATTTTGCGCAGCGCGACCAAGGATCGGATCAAGATCATTGTCGTGACCGACAGCGAGCGAATTCTCGGCCTGGGCGATCAGGGCATCGGCGGCATGGGCATTCCGATCGGCAAACTGTCGTTGTACACCGCTTGCGGCGGGATCAGCCCGGCGTACACGCTGCCGATCGTGCTGGATGTCGGCACCAACAATCGTGAGCTGCTGGACGACCCGATGTACATGGGCTGGCGTCACGAGCGGGTATCGGGCAAGGAATACGAAGACTTCATCGCGCTGTTCATCGACGCGGTGCAGCGTCGCTGGCCGGACGTGCTGTTGCAGTTCGAAGATTTCGCCCAGTCCAACGCCATGCCGCTGCTCGAAAAGTATCGCGACGAACTGTGCTGCTTCAACGATGACATCCAGGGCACCGCTTCGGTTGCCGTGGGTACGTTGCTGGCGGCCTGCAAGGCCAAGAATGAAACCCTCGGCCAGCAGAAGGTGGTGTTTGTCGGCGCCGGTTCGGCAGGCTGCGGGATCGCCGAGCACATCATCGCAGCGATGCGCATCGAAGGCCTGAGCGAAAGCGAAGCGCGCAAACGTATTTTCATGGTTGATCGTTTCGGCCTGTTGACCGAAGGCATGGACAACCTGCTCGACTTCCAGAAACGACTGGCGCAAAAGACCGCCGACGTGTCTGGCTGGACTGCCGGCTCGGAAGCCTTTCCGCAGTTGCTCGACGTGGTCACCCACGCCGGTGCCACAGTAATGATCGGCGTATCCGGGCAGCGCGGTCTGTTCACCGAGCAGGTGATTCGCGAACTGCACAAGCATTGTGCCAAACCCCTGGTCATGCCGCTGTCCAATCCGACGTCCAAAGTGGAAGCCACTCCGGAAGAAATCCTGCGCTGGACTGACGGCAATGCGCTGGTGGCCACCGGCAGTCCGTTTGCGCCAGTGGAAATCAACGGTCGCACGGTGCATATCGCCCAGTGCAACAACTCCTACATCTTTCCGGGCATCGGCCTCGGCGTGGTGGCCTGCAAGGCATCGCGCATCACTGACCGGATGCTCATGGCGGCGTCCAATGCGCTGGCCGAGTGCTCGCCGATGGTGACAGGGAAGGGCGATGCGGTGTTGCCGCCGCTCAAGGAAATCCAGCAGGTCAGCCGCAAGATCGCGTTGGCTGTGGCCAGGGAAGCGCAAGCCGAAGGGCTGGCGCTGGAAACTACCGAAGAGGCACTGCTTGAGGCCATCGAGCGTAATTTCTGGTTGCCGGGCTACCGGGCCTACCGCCGTCGCTCGGTCTGATCAGGCGCATTTGAAAGGATGACGTCTCCGCAAGCTTGCTTGCGGAGACACGCTGCTCTGCAAATGCGGTAATGCTGCAACGAATTTCTTTACAGTGAAATAAGCTTCATTCAACCCAATCCTCTCACCATTTTCACATAAAATTGATGATGCGCTGCCTACAGTGCGCGCCATCGGGGAGTTCACTGGCTCCTGAATGCCCGATGCATATTCATTCGATAAGCAGACCACGATGCCGACACCCAGAACTGTTCGTCCAGAAGTTGTAACCCTACTTGCCAGTGCGTTTCTGTTACTGGGTTTCAATATCAATCTCTGGCAGCATCTTTTCTCGATTACCAGCGCCGATAGTAAAGGGTTGGCCATGCGCTTTGCGTTTGGCTTGATGATTTTCTGCGTGTTCAATATCGTGCTGACGCTGTTGGCATTCCGTCGTGTGTTTAAACCGGTGTTGATCAGTCTGTTTATGATCAGCGCGGGGGTGGTTTATTTCATGACCGAATACGGGGTCATGATCGACGCCGGCATGTTTCGAAACTTCGCCGAAACCAACGTTACGGAAGTGCAGGGGCTGCTGTCTTTAAAACTGGCCTTGTATATCCTTCTGCTGGGCATAGTACCCTCGCTGATACTCTGGAAACTGCCGATCAGCTACCGTCGCTGGCACCTTGAACTGTTCAGCAAACTGCTGGTGACGGTTGCGTGCTGCGTGGCAATCGGCGGCGTTGCACTGGCCAATTACCAAGGGCTGTCGTCATTGTTCCGCAACCACCATGAGTTGCGCCTGATGGTGGTGCCAAGCAATTACATTGGTGCGTCGCTGGGCTATCTGAGTGAGCAGGTGCTCTCTGCAAGGCGCCCGTTCGTCAAGATCGGCGAGGACGCCAAACGTTCTGCTGATTGGGCCACGCATGCTCGCAAATCGTTGACCGTGCTGGTGGTCGGCGAAAGTGCCCGGGCCGAGAACTTCGGAATCCTTGGTTACGGCCGCAACACCACACCCAACCTGAACAAGGAAAGCGGGCTGGTGGCGTTTACCGATGTGTATTCCTGCGGCACCGAAACCGCCGTGTCGGTGCCCTGCATGTTCTCCAACATGGGGCGCAAGAATTACAACGCTACCCAGGCGCGCAATCAGGAAGGCTTGCTGGATGTACTGAAACGCGCGGGCATAGACGTGATATGGCGTGACAATCAGGCCGGCTGCAAAGGCACCTGTGATCGAGTGACCTTCCAGGACGTGAGCAATCTCAAGGACCCGCTGTTGTGCAACAACCATGAATGCCGGGACGAGATACTCTTGCAAAACCTGCAGACCTTTATCGACAGCCTCGACAAGGATACGGTGCTTGTTCTGCACCAGATGGGCAGCCACGGGCCTGAATACTACAAACGTTACCCAAAAGAGTTTGAAAAGTTTACCCCGGTGTGTGAAAGCAATGCGCTGAACAATTGCAGTCGGGACAGCATCGTCAATGCGTACGACAATACGTTGCTTTACACCGACCATGTACTGTCCACACTGATTGATCTTCTACGCGCCAATCAAAACAAGCTCGATACCGCCATGGTCTACCTGTCGGACCATGGCGAGTCGCTGGGCGAGTACAACCTGTTCCTGCACGGCACGCCTTATGTGCTGGCGCCTGATCAGCAAAAGCATGTGCCGATGATGATCTGGTTGTCCGATACCTATCAGAAGTCCTTTGCTGTCACGCCGGAGTGCCTGGCCAAACAGCGTAACGCACCGTTGAGTCAGGACAATCTTTTCCATTCCATGCTCGGCCTGCTGAAAGTCGACACCAAGGTCTATGACCCCAGTCTCGATATGTTTGCCGGATGCCGCAGCGAGTTGGCGGGCACCGACAAGTAACGACGCGCACGGTGTTCCGGGTATTGATCGTCCTCTCACGTTATGGGGACGATCATCGGCAGCGCGTTTGCCCGGCAGTCGCTGTTCCCGTCCGTCATTTGCATGAAGATGCGCCAGACCCGGACGACAGACGCGCGATAATCTCCCATGACGATATATACTGCGCGCCATTGTTGAAGGGAGAGCCATGTGGCCATCGATATTCACTGGATTCGCGACGACGACAGCCTCGCCCGGCATTGCGCACAATGGCAGTCACTGCCTTTCGTGGCGCTCGACACCGAGTTCATGCGGGTCGACACTTTTTATCCGATCGCCGCGCTGCTGCAGATCGGCGACGGGCAGAGCGCCTGGCTGATTGATCCGTTGCTGATCAACGACTGGCGGCCGCTGTCTGCGTTGCTCGAAAACCCCGACGTCATCAAAGTGGTGCATGCGTGCAGCGAAGACCTCGAGGTGTTGCTGCGCCTGACCGGCAGCCTGCCGGTTCCGCTGTTCGATACCCAGTTGGCAGCCGCCTACCTGAACCTCGGTTTTTCCATGGGCTACTCGCGCCTGGTGCAGGAGGTCCTCGACATCGACCTGCCCAAGGGCGAAACCCGTTCCGACTGGCTGCAACGCCCGTTGTCGGAAACGCAGATCAGCTACGCTGCCGAAGACGCCGTGCACCTGGCCGAGCTATTCACCATCCTGCGCCCGCGCTTGTCCGACGACAAATACGCCTGGCTGCTGGATGACGGTGCCGAACTGGTCGCCAACCTGCGCCGTGAGGTGGACCCGTACGAGGTGTATCGCGACGCCAAGCTGGCCTGGAAGCTGTCCCGCGCCCAGCTGGCGGTGCTGCGCGAGTTGTGTGCCTGGCGTGAGCGTGAGGCGCGCGCCCGTAATCTGCCGCGCAACCGTATCGTGCGTGAGCACTCGCTCTGGCCATTGGCCAAGACCCAGCCGGACAACCTCGGCGCGCTAGCGCGGATCGAGGACATGCACCCGCGTACGGTCCGTCATGACGGCGAGTTTCTGCTCGAGCTGATCAAGACCGCGAGCGTGTTGCCTCCCGAAGAGTGGCCACCTGCGTTGCCCGAGCCACTGCCCATTGATGCGGCCGGGTCGATCAAGCGTCTGCGCGCAATCGGCCAGCAATACGCCGAGCAACTGGACATGGCGCCGGAGCTGATGCTGCGCAAGAAGACCCTCGAAGCCCTGCTCAAGAGCGGCTACCCCGACGGTCCTTACCAATTGCCCGACTCGCTGCGTGGCTGGCGTCGCGAGTTGATGGGTCAGGCGCTGCTGGACAGCCTGGCCACCCCCGGAGAACCGTCTTGAAGCGCATCTGCTCGATTTATCGCAGCCCGAAAAGAAACGAGATGTACCTTTACGTTTTGAAAAGCGACGTCCTCAAGCGTGTGCCGCCAGAGCTGCTGGTGGCCTTCGGCAAGCCGGTTCATGCGTTCGATCTGGTGCTGAGCCCCGAGCGGGCGCTGTCGCGCGAAGATATCAATGTGGTGCTGGAGAACCTCGACAGCCAGGGCTATCACTTGCAGATGCCGCCGGCTGAAGACGATTACATCGAGCACCTGCCCGAAGAGCTGCTGCGCCGCAACGATCCCATGTAATCGTTGCTCACGTTGTAAAGCGGCCCACATCGACGTGGGTTGCCTGTCCTGTTTTTAAGGTTTTTGAAACATGCGCGTTCTGATTGCCGAGCACGATTACCACGTTTACACCCAATTGTTGCGCAAGGCTGCGCCTGATCTGGAAGTTTTCAGCACTGGCGATTCTGCCGAATTGTCGCGCATGGCCAGCGACTGCCCGGTCTGGCTGGGGCAGCCGGACCTGATGGCCAACCTGTTGCGGCAGGGGCACACGCCGCAATGGCTGCAATCCACCTGGGCGGGCATCACACCGCTGCTGGCTGACAGCCTGTCGCGCGACTATCGCCTGACCCGTGCAGTCGGGATTTTCGGTCAGGTCATGGCCGAATTCGTTTTGACCTACATGCTTGGCCATGAGCGCGAGGTGCTGGCGCGCCTGATGAGCCAGGTCGAGCGCAAGTGGGACAACCGCACCGGGCAGAGCCTGTCGGGCCGCAAGGCATTGATCGTCGGTGCCGGTGATATCGGTCAGCGCGTTGCCGAGTTCCTCCTGCCGTTCGGCGTGCAGGTGTACGGTGTGGCTTCCAGTGCGCGCACTCAGGAGCCGTTCATCGAAGTGACGGCGCTGTCAGACATGACGCGTCTGCTCGGCGAGATGGATTACGTCATCAACCTGCTGCCCAACACGCCCGAGACGCACGACCTGTACAACGCGAAGCTGTTCGCCAGCTTCAAGCCCACGGCGCTGTTTATCAACGTCGGACGCGGGGTGGCGGTCGTCGACGCAGATCTGGTCGAGGCGTTGAAGGAAGGGCATCTGGCTGGCGCGGTGATTGACGTCTGCCGTCAGGAGCCTTTGCCGCAGCGGCATCCGTTCTGGACTGCCTACGGTCTGCTGTTGACCGGTCACAGCTCGGCGCCTACCTCACCTGTGGCCATGACCGAGCTTTTCGTGCATAACCTCAGAGCTTTTCAGGCCGGAGAAACGCTGCGCGGCGAGGTCGATTTTTCGCGAGGTTACTGACGCCCTTGCCAGCGAGCCGACGTTTCAGGCGTCGGCTCGCTGGTATCGATCACCGCAAACAGTCGGTTACAGCGAAAAATCACCTTCGGCGGCCAGTTCTGCCAGCGGCTTGCGCGGGCTTGGCACTTCGCGGCCTTGCAGGTAGTCCGGCAGGGTCGATTTGTCACCCAGCTTGCCAATCGCGACGGCCGCGTGCACTGCGTAGCCCTCGGGAATATTCAACTCCTTGCGGGTCAGATCCTGATCGAAACCGGCCATGCCGTGGGTGTGCCAGCCGCTCAGGCTGGCCTGCAGTGCCAGGTAACCCCATGCCGAACCCGTGTCGAAGGTGTGCCATAGAGCCGGGCTCTCTTCGCTTGCGCCGGGGGCGACGAAGGTGGTCTTGGAAATGACGATCACCAAGGCCGCTGCGTGTTGCGCCCAACTGCGATTGAACTCGTTCAGCAAGCCCAGGTAACGCTCCCAGTTCGGCGTATCGCGACGTGCATAGAGAAAGCGCCAAGGCTGCGAGTTATACGCCGATGGCGCCCAGCGTGCGGCTTCGAAAAAGCTCAGCAAGGTTTCCTGGTCGATGCTTTGGCCGTTGAAGGCACGTGGCGACCAGCGTTCGGTGAATTGCGGGTCGATCGGGTGATCGGCGATGCGAGGGTTCGTGCTCATGAGAGTCCTTGATAGCGAAGGTTGAAAACGAGCGTGGCTTGATGGGCCGTGGTCGGCAGGCATCGCTTGAACGCACTGAAAACCCGTTAACGCTACTGTTTTGCCCTGTCGCTGACAAGTCCCGGCTACCGGCAGTCGCAAGTGCTTGGCCCGCACCCCGTGTACCTCTAGACTGGCGGCCTTTTCATTATCGATACCGTTGTCCGAACCATGGCCGCTAAAGTTGAACCCTTCTGGATGCGCAAGACCCTTGACCAGCTCGATACCCAAGAGTGGGAGTCTTTGTGCGATGGCTGTGGCCTGTGCTGCCTGCAGAAGCTTGAGGATGAGGAAGACAACGCGGTTTATTACACGCGAATTGCCTGCAAGCTGCTGGATCTGAAAACCTGCCAGTGTTCCGATTACGCAAACCGTCGTGCCTCGGTGCCCGATTGCATTCAGTTAACGCCCGGTCAGGCAGATGAGTTCAAATGGCTGCCACCGACCTGTGGCTATCGCCTGGTCAGCGAGGGCAAGGATCTGCCGCTCTGGCACCATCTGGTGTGTGGTGATCGCACGGCCGTGCATCACGAGCGTATCTCCCAGTCAGGTCGCATGCTCAGCGAGAACAATGTGGCCGAAGACGACTGGGAGGATTACCTGATTTTTCGCGCAGGTTGAACGCTTAAATGACCGGTTTTGGCTCGGTCAGCGCTTCCACGCCTTTGGCAGCCGCCGTCTTCACGGCATGTTCAGCGTCGTCCTTGAGGGTGTTCAGTTGCGCACCGGCACGTTCGATGGTCGAGCGTGCGCTCTGCAGATCGCTGCGGCCTTTTTCCATCAGGCTCTTGGCCGAGCAGTGACCACTGATGCCGCGTGCCAGCGCCGCGCCGCCGATGGCCAGTTGGATCAGGCCCAGAAAGCCGCCACGACGGACGCCTTTACCCATCAGCAGTACGCCGCCAGCCAGCGAGCCGATACGCTCCCAGCCCTGGACATTCTGCTCGGGTTTGCGTTGAAGCAGTTCAGGTGTGTCGATGCGTTCGATGATCGGGGTGTCGCGCATGATGGCTCTCCATGAGGTAGTAGGTCGGAGTTGGCAAATTGGAAGCAGTTGCTTGATTCACAGAAACTGACTGCCCATGCGCGACACAGGTTCAATGCTTTTCCGTCAGCGGTCGCTGGCCGGATCAATTTTCTCGCGACCGAACTGCGGACCCGAACGGGTATTGATACCTTTGGCCATGCGGTCATAGAGAACAACGTTGACGGTCGCCGCCAGATTCATGCAGCCCTCGGTCGGGATATAGACCACGTCTTCGCACCAGTCGCGAATCTCCTGATCCAGCGAGCCATCTTCCGGGCCGAAGATATACAGCGCGCGATCAGGGTGCGTGTATTCGGGCAATGCGCGGGCGCCGTCGACCAGTTCGACAGCCACCGGAATGCAACCCAGCGGCAGAATGCTTTTGAGGTCTTCGATGCCGATCAGCGGGATGTCCTGATGGATTTTCTTGGTGTCGGTGATGAAGTCCCGCGCGCGTTCATAGCGTTTACCGGTATAGAACACCGACGCCACGCCGTAACAGCCGGCCGCACGCATGACGGAGCCGACGTTTTCCGGGGACTTGGGGTTGTAAAGACCGATGCAGGCGTACCGTTTGTTGGCCACGGGGAGGGTGCTCTGAAGAAAACCGGGGATTATACGGCAGCCTCGGAGCAATACCATTGACTGTGTTCAGAACCACATGCGCACGCCGACCACCAGTCGCGCGTCCTGGGTGTCTTCGTCGTCCTCGCGCGCGTAATCGGCCGTCTTGCCGTAGGAGCGGTCCCAGCTCACCCCGACATAAGGGGCGAATTGCGGGGTGATCTCGTAGCGCAGTCTGAGGCCGAACTCGCTGGTCGACAGGCCCGAACCATTGCCGCGTTGCGGGTCGTTCTTGCCGTAGAAGTTCAGCTCCGCGGTGGGCTGCAGCACCAGATTGTTGGTCAGTTGGAGGTCGTAGTCGGCCTCCAGGCGAGCGGCGGTCTGTCCGGCTTCACCGATGAACGCGGTGGCCTCGATATCCAGGTCCGAAATGGCTTGGCCTTGCAGGCCGAAGGCGGCCCAGGTTTGCGGCGCGCCCGGTTTGAAATCCTGACGCGCTCCGGCGACCACGTCCCACCAAGGGCTGATCGAGTGGCCCCACAACGCCTGGATTTCCGCTTCTTCGGTCTTGCCGTTGGTTCGCTCACCTTCGGAGCGCAGCAACAGGCGGTCGATATCACCGCCAATCCAGCCGGACAAGTCCCAGGCCAGCGCGCTGCCGTCGTTGGCGTCCTGCCATTCCAGCTTGTCGGCCAGAAAGTAACTGTTGATGGCGCTGTCATGGACCTGATGGCCCGCGTGGCTGGTGTACACCGCAGCCCGGTCCGCGTCAGTGATCGGCGGGATCGGGGTTCGGCTCTGGTTGGGCGCAGCCTGTGTCGAGGGCGTGTCCTCGCTGTCGCCGGCGTCCATATGCATCGCATGGCTGTCGTGGCCCATGCCCTCCATTCCGGCGGCCAAGGTCGAGGCCCACGGCGTGGCGGTCAGCCCGGCGGCCAGCAACAGCATCGGCAGGCGGGGCGAATTCAGCGTTCTGCTCAACATCAAGGTCCTCATTCTTCCACCCGCACTTCGCGGAACATGCCCATTTCCATGTGGTACAGCATGTGACAGTGATAAGCCCAACGGCCCAGCGCATCGGCGGTCACGCGATAGCTGCGGCGTGATCCCGGTGGCATGTCGATGGTGTGTTTGCGCACCATGAACTGTCCATTCTCGTCTTCGAGGTCGCTCCACATGCCATGCAGATGGATGGGGTGGGTCATCATCGTGTCGTTGACCAGCACGACACGCACCCGCTCACCGTATTTGAGCATCAGCGGTTTGGCGTCCGAGAACTTCACACCGTCGAATGACCAGGCGTATTTTTCCATGTGCCCGGTCAGGTGCAGCTCTATCGTGCGACTGGGCTCACGGCCGTCCGGGTCTTCGAAGGTGCTGCGCAGGTCAGCGTAGGTCAGGACTCTGCGGCCATTGTCCCTGAGGCCGATGCCCGGATCGTCGAGCTTGGGCGAGGTGCTCATGGCTTGCATGTCGACCAGCGGGTTGTTGTTTTCGCTCTCGGGGTGCGATTGCGGAGTCGGCGTTTTCTGGGCCGGCGTCTGCGCGTGGTCCATTCCGGGCATCGCGTCGTGGCCCATCTTGCTGTGGTCCATGCCTGACATGTCGTGCGTTGCCGGGGCTGCGGCGTGGTTCATGCTGCCATGCTCCATGCCCGCCATGCCCATATCATCCATGCTCAACAGCGGGCGTGGATCGAGGGGTGGAACGGCAGCCTGCAGGCCGGGCCTGCTGGCCAGGGTGCCACGGGCATAACCGGTGCGGTCCATCGACTGGGCGAACAGCGTATAGGCACCTTCCGCCGGTTCGACAATCACGTCGAAGGTTTCCGCTACTGCGATGCGCAACTCATCGACGGTCACCGGCTTGACGTGCAGGCCGTCGCTGGCCACCACGGTCATCTTCAGGCCCGGAATACGCACGTCGAAGTACGTCATTGCCGAGCCGTTGATCAGCCGCAGTCGGATCCGCTCGCCAGGCTTGAACAGCCCGGTCCAGTTCATGTTCGGCGCCTGACCGTTCATCAGGTAGGTGTAGGTTGCGCCGCTGACATCCGCGAGATCGGTCGGGTCCATCCTCATCTGCGCCCACATCCTGCGATCACGGGTGGTCTCGCTCCAGCCTTTTTCACCCACTTCGTTGATGAAGTCGCCGACGGTGCGCTGGTTATTGTTGTAGTAATCGGACTGTTTCTTGAGGGTTTTCATCAGCTGGACCGGCTCTTCGTCGGTCCAGTCGCTGAGCATGATCACGTGTTCGCGGTCGTATTCGAACGGCTCCGGCTCTTTCGCGTCGATCACCAGCGGCCCGTAGACCCCCGACTGTTCCTGGAAGCCGGAGTGGCTGTGATACCAGTAGGTGCCGTGCTGCCTGACCTTGAAGCGGTAGACATACAGGCCGTCCGGCGCGATGCCGTCAAAGCTCAATCCCGGCACGCCGTCCATGTTGGCCGGCAGGATGATGCCGTGCCAGTGGATGGATGTGGCTTCGTCGAGCCGGTTCTTGACCCTCAGGGTCACGGTGTCGCCTTCGCGCCAGCGCAGCAGCGGGCCGGGAATGCCGCCGTTGATGGTCTGCGCGGTCTTGGCGTTGCCGGTGATGTTGACCTGGGTTTCGCCGATATACAGATCGAACTCGGTGCCGGACAACCCGTTGGGCTGCCCCGGGTTGGCCACCGCCCACGCCGGGCTGCGCCATAGCCCGAGGCCGCCGAGCAGGCCACTGGCGGCCAGCCCTTTCACAAAGGTTCGTCTTGAGGTTCGGGTGGGCATGGCGAGATATCCGGTCGGTCGGGTGGCCGCAGGCCAGGGGAAGTGCGGGTAGGGCAGGGGAGCGTGGCTGGTCGAAAGCGCCGAGGTTACTCGTCCTTTTTCATCAGCCCGGCCAGTGCAGCGAACGGGTTATGGGTCGCCTTGGCGGTTTTCGGACTGCCCAGGGAGCCATCGGCGAAGTACTGCTGATCGGTGTAGCGCGAGTGCTCGTTGTCGTGGCAATACAGGCACAGCAGCTCCCAGTTGGAGCCGTCCTGCGGGTTGTTGTCATGGTTGTGGTCGCGGTGGTGTACGGTCAGTTCGCTGAGGCGTTTGCCTGCGAACTCGCGCGCGCAGCGGCCGCAAACATGCGGGTACATGCGCAGCGCCTTGTCGCGGTAGCCCATCTCGCGATCGCGCTGGGCGTCGGCCAGGATGCGGTCCAGCTTGGCAGTATGGGAAGGAGGATTGGCCGTGCTCATGGTGTCACCTGTGCGTGTGCGCATTGATAGCGGAATGTCGGCAAGTTTAGCGCCAGATGGGCAAACTCACACCTGCTGGGAGAGTAATTGACCATCGACCATGCGCAGGCGCTTGGACAACGAGATGGCCAGGGCGCGAATGATCTTGGCGGCGATTTTCGGTGCGTCCTCGAGCATCTTGTCCAGCGAATCACGGCCCAGGTTCAATAGCTGGCAACTGGTGGCTGCGATACAACTGGCCGAGCGGCGCTCGCCATCGAGCACCGCCATTTCTCCGAAGGCGCGGCCGTGGCGCAGAACGGCGATCTCGACCTGTTGACCGTCTGCGGCAAGCTTCTGCACAGACACGGTGCCCTGATGGATGATGCACATGAAGGTTCCGGCGTCGCCCTCGGCAAAGATGGTCTCGCCTTTATCGATATCGGTAATGCTGAAATAGCCGGCTACGGTAAAGAAATCGCCCGGCAGCAGGGTGTCGAACAGGCCGCAATCGAGCAGCATGTCGCGTATGGCGTTGTTCAGGTTGGACAGTGGTTCTGACATGTTAGGTCTTGTAATCCTGACAAAGGGGCAACTCCGCTGCCCCCGATCCTAGTAAGACAGGTGTTTCACACCAAGTTCATTCAGCGATCTGCAATACCTTGAAGATAAACGCGTACTCCAGCGCCACGTCACGCAAGCCCTGATAGCGACCGCTCATGCCACCGTGCCCGGCGCCCAGTTCGGTCTTGAGCAGCAACGGATTATCGTCGGTCTTGGTGGCGCGCAATTTAGCCACCCATTTGGCGGCTTCCCAATACTGCACACGGCTGTCGTTGTAACCGGCGATGACCAGCATGGCCGGATAGGCCTGAGCCGTGACGTTTTCGTAGGGCGCGTAGGCCTTGATGCGCGCGTAGACCTCCGGCTCCTGCGGGTTGCCCCATTCGTCGTATTCGGTGACGGTCAGCGGCAGGTCCGGGTCGAGCATGGTGTTCAGTACATCGACGAACGGCACTTCGGCAATCGCTGCCTTGAACAGCTCGGGGCGCTGGTTGAGCACCGCACCGATCAGCAGACCACCGGCGCTGCCACCGCTGATCACCAGTTGTCCGGCGCTGGTCAGGCCCTGGGCGACAAGGTGTTCGGCGCAGGCAATGAAATCGCCGAAGGTGTTCTGTTTGTGTTCCTGCTTGCCGTTGCGATACCAGGCCTCGCCCAGCTCGCCGCCGCCGCGTACATGGGCGATGGCGAACGCCACGCCACGGTCGAGCAGGCTCAGGCGCGCGTGGGAAAACCACGGGTCGAGGCTCTCGCCATAGGCGCCGTAGCCGTACAGGTACAGCGGGGTGGCCTGTCCGGCCAGTTCGCGCTTGACCACCAGGCTGATCGGCACCTGGGTGCCATCGCTGGCCGTGGCCCACAAACGCTGGCTGACGTAGGCATCGGCGTCGAAGGTGCCCAGTACCGGGGTTTCCTTGAGCACTACCTGTTCGCCGCTGGCCAGGGTCAGTTGACGGACCTGGGCCGGACGGTTCAGCGACTGGTAGCGCAGGCGGATTTTGTCGCTGTCGAATTCCAGCGTGTCCTGCACATACAGACTGTAGGCGGCGTCAGGTAGCTGCACGCGATAGGCCGGCAGCGCTTGCGGACGTACTTCGATGATCGGCAGGCCGCCCTCGCGCAGGCTCAGGCTGATGCCTTTGGCGTTGAGGCTGACGCCTTCGAGCATGACCTTGTCGTCGTGCGCGACCAGCGTCTGCCAGTCCTCGCGCACCGGTACGCCACTGTCTTGTTGCGCAGCCTGATACAGCGCGAAGTTGATGCCGCTCTGATTGCTGCGGATGAACCAGGTCCAGACGCCATCGAGCAACCCGTGGTCCGGGTAGTATTCGTGGCCTTCGCTGCGCGGCGCGAGGCAGGTGAAAGCCTGCTGCGGATGATCGGCGTCCAGCACCCAGGCTTCGCTGGTGGTTTTGCTGTTGAGCAGAATGATCAGTTGGCGCTCGGAGCTGCCGCGGAAACAATGCAGGAAGAAGCGGCCGTCCGGCTCGTCGAACACCAGCTCGGCTGATGCCGTGCCCAGGGTATGGCGATGCAGCCTGCCCGGGCGATGGGTTTCGTCCAGCTCGCCGAAAAACAGGGTCTGGCTGTCGTTGGCCCAAGTCATGCTGCCGTCGCAGTTTTCGAAGGGCAGGCTGCTGATCTGACCGGTGCTCAGCTCCTTGACGTAAAGCGCGTACACCTCGTCGCCACTGGTGTCCAGGCTGTAGGCCAGGCGCTGGTGGTCGGGACTGATGCTGAACGCACCCAGTGAGAAAAAGCCGCCATCGGCCATCTCGTTAGGGTCGAGCAACAATTCCTCAGCGCTTTCGTCCACTGTGTTGCTGTCGTCGGCCGGGCGCGGGCAGCGGTAGTGCCGGGCGTATTCATCGCCTTGTGTGGTGCGGGTGTAATAAAGGTAAGGGCCCCAGGGGGAGGGCAGCGACAGGTCGGTTTCGAGGATGCGGCCCTTGATTTCTTCGAACAGGCTTTCGCGCAACCCGGTCTGCTCTGCCAGTTGCTGCTCCTGCCAGGCGTTTTCGGCTTTGAGGTAGTCGAGCACTTCGTCGGTGTCGCGGTTCTGCAGCCAGGCATAAGGGTCGGGACCGTCGGCCTTGCGAGCGATCGGGGCGCTGGAGGTTGCATTCGGGAAGGACATGCTGGGCTCTCTGTTAAGGCATCAATCAGGAAAATATCGGTACACGCTGAACCGAATACTGAAGCGAGGCAAGCCGCGTCAGGCAAAAGCCGTTATCATAAGCGCCTCTTTACCTGGCTTACCACGGACGTCATGACCGAAAACGACTATCTGATCGCCTGGAGCGTCTACGCCTTCGCCGCGTTGGGTTGCCTGCTGGTATGGTTTCTGATGACCCGCTGGATGTGGCGGTACCTCAAGGAGCCGTTGCTGGTGGCGGTCGCGGTGCTGCTGTTTACGCCGACCATGGTCGACCCTGCCAAGGACGCGATGGCGCCAGCCGTGGCGATCACTGCGCTCGACCTGATGTTCAAGGTCGGCAGCAATATCTGGACCGCCGTGTCGGACCTGGCCATGTATGGCATGTTCGCCTTCGCCGCGTACCTGCTGTTCGTGCTGATCCGCTGGCCGATCGAACGCAGCCGCAAGGCACGTCAACCGCAGCCGGTTGCTCAACCCGTCGAAACAGACCCCGCTGACGAGCCGTTTGCCGAGGATGACTCGTACGCCCGCAGATCCGCTGCGCCCATTCCTCCGGCCAGAGGCACGCGGGTCGAGCCGCGGTTGTAGATCCCGCTTCGTTGGCAAGCGCCGTTCACTGCGGCGCATGACCCGCTGCAAAACGTCTTGAAGCGAGAACCTGAGCATGTGTGAACTACTGGGCATGAGCGCCAATGTCCCGACCGACATAGTCTTCAGCTTTACCGGGTTGATGCAGCGTGGCGGCCGCACCGGCCCGCATCGCGATGGCTGGGGCATTGCCTTCTACGAGGGCCGTGGCCTGCGTCTGTTTCAGGACCCGGCAGCCAGCAGCGAATCGGAAGTCGCACAGCTGGTGCAGCGTTATCCCATCAAGAGCGAAGTCGTGATTGGCCATATTCGGCAGGCCAACGTCGGCAAGGTCTGCCTGTCCAATACCCATCCTTTCGTCCGTGAGCTCTGGGGCCGTAACTGGTGCTTCGCCCATAACGGTCAGCTGGCGGATTTCACCCCGGGCGTTACTTTTTATCGGCCAGTGGGCGATACAGACAGCGAAGCGGCATTCTGCGACCTGCTCAATCGCGTCCGCGAAGCCTTTCCCGAGCCCGTCGACGTCGAGAAATTGCTGCCTACGCTGATCCAGGCGTGTGCCGAATATCGCAGCAAAGGCGTGTTCAACTGCCTGTTGAGCGACGGTGACTGGCTGTTTTGCTTTTGCAGTACCAAACTGGTTCAGATCACCCGCCGTGCTCCGTTCGGTCCGGCGAGGTTGAAAGATGTCGACGTGATTGTCGATTTTCAGGCTGAAACCACACCGCACGACGTGGTCACGGTCATTGCGACCGAGCCCTTGACCGAGAACGAAAACTGGAACCGCTATGAGCCGGGCCAGTGGAGCCTGTGGCGCAAGGGCGAGTGCGTGGTGCAAGGCTCGGTCGACACCGTCACCGAGACTGCCAGGCCGTAATACACCAGCACATCGGCTTACTGGATAAAAAAGAAGAGGGATATTGATGCTGCGAAGTTATCTGCGATTGGTCCTGTTCACCATGGGCCTGCTGTTCGGGGTCCAGATTCCCGGTTTCATCAGTGACTACAGCAAGCGTGTCGAAGCGCATCTGATCGAGGCGCAGCAAGCCGTAAAGGGCTATACCGCCACTGCGCAGCAGTTCTTCAAGGGCGATATCCAGGCGCTGATCCAGCACTATCGCAGCAGTGAGGACCCGGTTTTTCGCAGCGATGCGGACACCATCGATACCCTGATGAACCGCACGCATATCCTTGAGCGTCAGTGGCTCGGGCTCCAGGGGCCGTGGTATTCCAAAGCCATCTTCGTGGCAACCTCTTCCGATCCGGATATCCGTCGCGAAACCTTCAATGGTTATACGTGGCAAGTTCTGCTGGCCCCCGAAGTCATCGCCTGGGGCATCATCAGTGCGTTGCTGCTGGCGCTGGTCATCGAGAGCTTCGTGCTGTTGCTTGGCTGGGTTTTCAACGGCGGACGGCGCAAGCCGCAGCTGGAACGTGACTGGAATTGACTGTGGGGCGGGGCATAGCGAAACATCGGCGCGCAGCTCATATGACTGCCCGTGTTTCATTATGTAGATAGGCGAGTACCGTTTCAGGTGCGTTCCACATCAGCACGTCGATGATTGAAAGGTTTTCGACGAAATTCAGAGGTCCCGTGGAATAACTGAATGAAGCGGGCTCGAGAAACCTCAGTTCTATGCCTCGTTCCTGCCATTCGCCGGGTATGAAAATTTCGCGTCCACCTGTGGCGTTGATGTACTGGCGCGCCCCCAGCACGGTGCTTATTTCCAGCGCCCATTGGCCTGCATGTTCAATGGGCGGCAGATCCAGGTTCATCGCCGCACAGCTTTCCCAGTTAAAACTCATGCCTAAATACTCGCAGACCACTTTCAGCGCGCGCGTGTTGAGTTCACACAGGTGGGTGGCAGGTGTGCCGAATGTCTGCTCGACCACCTGCAAGGTTTCCCGGAAGTACGGCGCCTGGCTTCGATAGTGTTCAAGCTGATTCTTGATTCGTCGGTGGGCACAGGCAAGGTCGATGATGGTCGCGTCCTTGATCAGTGCGCCCTCGCTGACACAGACCGGAACATTGATGTATTGCCAGTCGCCTTTGCTGCCCAGTACCCGATTGCGGTTCATCCAGCTTTTGCGTTTGTATTTGACGATGTCAAAGACCAGCCCGCGCTGGACCGCCGCAATGAGCTGGAAGTAACCGATGTAGGGGAAAAAGTAAGGCTGCATGATCCCGAGCGTTTCGTTCATAAGTAACCCGCGACGTCGCGACGGCTGCTCAGGCAAAACGATGGAGTAACTGCAAAACGACCTACTCAATCAGCACTTTTGCGTCTGATTGGTTGTGTGGAACTGTCAGCGTAGTTTGGGTGTTCAAAATGATCATGCTGCTGGTCGGGTGGTATCGGTCGGTCGATGACCGGCTTATACAGCATTGGCAGCAGCCTTATTTCATTTCGCCAGGTAGCGCATGCCTTCTTCCAGACCGCTGAGGGTCAGCGGATACATCTGACCTTCAATCAAATCACGCACGATATGCGTCGAGGTGGTGTAGTCCCAGGCATCTTTCGGGTAGGGATTGATCCAGATGATCTTCTTGAATTTGGCCATGAGGCGCTGCATCCATACATAGCCCGCCTCTTCATTCCAGTGTTCGACGCTGCCGCCGGGCTGGGTGATTTCATAGGGCGCCATCGAGGCGTCGCCGATGAAAATCACTTTGTAGTCCTCGCCATACTTGTGCAGCAGGTCCTGGGTAGCGGTCCGCTCCGAGCTTCTGCGCAGGTTGTTCTTCCACACCGATTCATAGATGAAGTTATGGAAGTAGAAATACTCCATATGCTTGAATTCGGTCTTGCATGCGGAGAACAGTTCTTCACAGACCTTGACGTGCGAATCCATCGAGCCGCCGATGTCGAACAGCAGTAATAACTTGATGGTGTTGCGCCGCTCCGGACGCATCTGAATGTTCAGCAGGCCGGCATCGCGTGCGGTGTGATCGATAGTGCTGTCGATGTCCAGTTCATCCGCAGCGCCCTGACGAGCGAACTTGCGCAGGCGACGCAGGGCCACCTTGATATTGCGCGTCCCCAGCTCAACCTGATCATCCAGATTCTTGTACTCGCGCTGGTCCCAGACTTTGACGGCCTTGCCTTTGCGCTCGCCGGCCTCGCCGACGCGGATGCCTTCCGGATTGTCGCCACCCGAACCGAACGGGCTGGTGCCACCGGTGCCGATCCATTTGTTGCCACCGGCATGGCGTTCCTTCTGTTCTTCCAGACGTTTCTTGAACTCCTCGATCAGTTTGTCGAGGCCGCCCAGCGACTGGATCTGCGCGCGTTCCTCGTCCGTCAGCGAGCGCTCGAACTCTTTGCGCAGCCAGTCTTCCGGGATCAGCGCCTGCAAATGCTCGTCGAGGTTTTCCAGGCCGTTGAAATACGCACCGAAGGCGCGGTCGAACTTGTCGAAATGGCGCTCGTCCTTGACCAGAATCGTGCGCGCCAAGAAGTAGAACTCATCGATGTCGGCGAACACGACCCGCTGTTTCAGCGCATTGATCAGGTCCAGCAGTTCACGCAGAGACACCGGCACTTTGGCCGCGCGCATTTCGTTGAACAGGTTGAGCAGCATGGCTGTCGCCCTTTTACATGGCAGGTTGGATAGACACGATCAGCGATTGCCGCGACGGCTCATGAACGCCAGACGTTCCAGCAGATGTACGTCCTGCTCGTTCTTGACCAGCGCGCCGGCCAGTGGCGGAATGGCCTTGGTCGGATCGCGTTCGCGCAGCACGGCTTCACCGATGTTGTCGGCCATCAGCAGCTTCAGCCAGTCGACCAGCTCGGAAGTGGAGGGCTTCTTCTTCAGCCCCGGCACCTTGCGCACGTCAAAGAATACGTCCAGCGCTTCGCTCACCAGGTCTTTCTTGATGTCCGGGTAATGCACATCGACGATGCGTTGCAGCGTGGCCCGATCCGGAAAGGCGATGTAGTGAAAGAAGCAGCGACGCAGAAAGGCGTCCGGCAGCTCTTTCTCGTTGTTGGAGGTAATGATGATGATCGGTCGCTTTTTGGCCTTGATGGTTTCATCGATCTCGTAAACGTAGAACTCCATCTTGTCGAGTTCCTGCAACAGGTCGTTGGGGAACTCGATATCGGCCTTGTCGATTTCGTCGATCAGCAGAATCACACGCTCCTCGGACTCGAAGGCTTCCCAGAGCTTGCCCTTTTTCAGGTAATTGCGTACGTCGTGGACCTTGTCGACGCCCAGTTGCGAGTCGCGCAGACGACTCACCGCATCGTACTCGTACAGGCCCTGATGGGCCTTGGTCGTGGACTTGATATGCCAGGTAATCAGTTTCGCGCCGAAGGACTCGGCCAGTTGCTCGGCGAGCATGGTCTTGCCGGTGCCGGGCTCGCCCTTGACCAGCAATGGACGCTCCAGCGTGATGGCCGCGTTGACCGCCAGCTTGAGATCGTCAGTGGCAACGTAGGCCGGCGTACCTTCGAACTTCATTGATCCATCCTTTTTCGCATGGGCGCGCATATCCGGTCGGCACGCACGCCGTAAGAGGGGCAAGCAATGCCCTGACTATAACGTGGCGGCCCGATGGCTGTGAACGAAGACGCCTCATTCAGTTCTTGAATGGCGCGTCACGCTGTGACCGGGTGTAAATTGTAACGCTGCTTCTGGTATGGCTAATTTGGCGATACCATGCGTGCCATGTCGACCAAATACAGATTCAGGGATAAATACAGGATTCAGCTGAGAGAAAAAGACCACCTGCCGCCGCATGTTCACCTGACTGGGGGCTGGACGTGCTGATTTGCCTTGAGCTTGTAGAGCCCATGCGCGGAACTGCACCGGCTGTTGTGTTGAGGGAAGCTCTTGAATGGATACGCATTCGCCGTAACGAACTGATGGAGGAATGGAAACGATGGCATCCATGAAACGCCCACGGCTCAAGGAGGTTCATGCCCAGTCCGGATATCGACTGGCCTTGACGTTCATCGACGATCAGCAATTCGTGCTCGACATGAGCGCGGATGTGCAGACTTTTCCTGGGTTACGGCCTTTGATCGCTGCCGATGCCTTTGCCCAGGCCCAGGTGGGCGATGATGGCTGGACGGTTGAATGGCCAGAGCCGGATATCCAGATCGGTGCCGATACCTTGTACCTTGACGCTCAGGCTCAAGCGGCCACCGATGAAAACACGCGTATTTTCATCGGGTGGCGGGCCCGCACGGGTTTGCCCCTGGCTCAGGCCGCAAAAGCATTGGGTGTCAGCCCGCGCAGCATCACCCGCTACAGCAACTCCCGCGAGCCTACACCACGCACTCTGGCGCTGGCTTGCCTGGGCTGGGATGCATTGCAGCAACAGGCACAGGCCGCCGAAGGGCGGGGTGTATACGGCACAGACAAAAAACACGCTAGGAACCCTTGCTGCTCTCATAGCGCGCATTGAATGCCTGCACAAAAGCATTGCGCAGGATCTGCAGAAACGCCTGGAAGCCGCTGATGTCCTGCTGATGGACACTGCCGCTGAGGTCGACGCGTGTGGCGAACTGGTTTTCCCGCTGGTTTTTCAATACGGTTTCGCTGGTGCCGACCAGCGCTTCCCAGATCGAACGGAAAACGCCCTTGTCCTTGTTTTCGACATCCTGCTGCCAGTTGAATACGTCCACATTGCGCAACAGCGGCTTTATGTAGCCCTTGAGCTGGCCTTTGTCGGCCTGCGCTTCAATCACCACGTCGCCATCGCCGGCGTTGAAATCGAACTTGCCGTAGGCCGACGAGAAGTCGTTGAGTTTCTTGAGCTGGATGCCGGTGGCGCGCAGTTTGAAGTCGAAGTCTTCAAAGTTGCTGAACGGGTCGAATCTGGCTGTGCTCTCCAGATCGGCGTGGCCCAGCAGGCGCGCCTTGCCCTTGAACTCGGCATCGCGATTGCCTTCCACGTCGACCACGTTAGTCAGGTTATAGATGCTGGCATTGACCTGATCCGCCTCGATTTTTACCTTGGGCGTGGAGTTGAAGTTATTGAACGTGATACGCCCGTCGTCGATGCGCAATTCGTTGAGGGTGATAGGCAGCAACTTGTTCATCTGGGTACGCCAGTCGGTGCCTTGACCGGTCTGCGAGTCCTGCTTGCTGCCGCCGTCCACGAAGTTGATTTGCGGATCGGTGAACAGGGCTTTCGCGACCACCGCATGGTCATACCAGAGTGAATGCCAGCTGACTGCCAGTTCGATCATCGGTGCATCGAAGAAGGGCACCGGGACCTTGCCGTCGGTCTTGACGATCTTCAGCCCCTTGATCCGGTACGCCCCTCGCCACAGTGCCAGGTCCACATCGGTGATCTCGCCTCGGTAGTCACCCATGTCGGCCAGTTTGTCGTTCAGATAGTCACGCACCAGGTATGGCAGGGCGATATTGACAGCGATCAGCAGGACTACCAGAGCGGCCAGGGTCCATAGCGGCCAGCTGTAGCGACGTTTCATGACATGAGTCTCCTGTTTCAATGAAGGATTGACTGCTCGCGTCGTCATCCGTTCGGTCAGACTGGACGCCCCAGAGTTGGCGGCATAGGCTTTGGATCTTTAACCGATGTGCACAAGGACACCCTCATGAGCCGTATCTACGCTGATAACGCCCATTCCATCGGTAATACGCCGTTGGTGCAGATCAACCGTATCGCGCCGCGCGGTGTCACCATTCTGGCCAAGATCGAAGGGCGTAATCCGGGCTATTCCGTCAAGTGCCGTATCGGCGCCAACATGATCTGGGACGCCGAAAGCAGCGGCAGGCTCAAACCGGGCATGACCATCGTCGAGCCGACCTCTGGCAACACCGGCATCGGTCTGGCCTTCGTTGCCGCTGCCCGTGGCTACAAGCTGATGCTCACCATGCCCGCTTCCATGAGCATAGAACGTCGCAAGGTCCTCAAAGCACTGGGCGCAGAGCTGGTGCTGACCGAAGCGGCCAAGGGCATGAAAGGCGCGATTGCCAAGGCCGAAGAACTGCTGGCAGGCAACCCCGGGAAATATTTCATGCCGGCGCAATTCGAAAACCCGGCCAACCCGGCCATCCATGAAAAAACCACTGGCCCGGAAATCTGGGCAGACACCGACGGTGCCATCGATGTCCTGGTGGCAGGCGTAGGGACTGGCGGGACTATCACCGGTATCTCCCGGTATATCAAGCACACCGAAGGCAAACCGATCCTGTCGGTCGCGGTCGAGCCGGACGGTTCGCCGATCATCACCCAGGCGATGGCCGGTGAAAAGATCACCCCCAGCCCACACAAGATTCAGGGCATCGGCGCCGGCTTCATCCCGAAAAACCTCGACCTGTCGATTGTCGACCGGGTAGAGCGTGTCACCGATGAAGAGTCCAAGGCCATGGCGCGGCGTCTGATGCAGGAGGAGGGCATTCTGTGCGGTATTTCCTGCGGCGCGGCAATGGCGGCGGCCGTCCGTCTGGCTGAAAAGCCGGAGATGCAGGGCAAGACGATCGTGGTGGTGCTGCCGGACTCCGGCGAACGTTACCTGTCGAGCATGCTGTTCAGCGATCTGTTTACCGATCAAGAGCTTTCCCAGTAACACATCTTCGCAAGTGCGCACTTCATGCGGGCAACGCAAGGGTTTATGATGGCCAGCTTACGACTCGCCGGACGATCAGCGCTGTCCGCCCGGCGCTCCAGCCATTATTCAGAATCATGCATCAGCACTGCCCGCGTGACGTTTGGCGTTATCTGCCCGCTTCAAGGAGAGCTTCATGACCCTTTCATTTGTTGCCAAGGCATCGATCCTGATGCTGTTTCTGGGCAGCACGCTGTACGTTCATTTGCGCGGTCGGGCCCGATTGCCTCTGTTGCGGCAGTTCGTCAACCATTCGGCATTGTTCGCACCGTACAACGCACTGATGTACCTGTTTTCCCGCGTGCCGTCCGAGCCGTATCTGGACCGCAGCAAATTCCCTGAACTGGACGTCCTCAAGGACAACTGGGAAACCATTCGCGACGAAGCCATGCACCTGTTCGACGAAGGCTATATTCGTGCGGCGGAGAAAAACAACGACGCCGGTTTCGGCTCGTTCTTCAAGAAGGGCTGGAAGCGCTTTTACCTGAAGTGGTACGACAAGACCTTGCCGTCTGCCGAGGCGCTGTGCCCGAAAACAGTCGAACTGGTCAACAGTATTCCCAACGTCAAGGGCGCGATGTTCGCGCTGTTGCCGGGTGGCAGTCACCTCAATCCGCACCGCGATCCGTTTGCCGGCTCGCTGCGTTATCACCTGGGCCTGTCCACGCCCAACTCCGATGACTGCCGGATCTTCGTCGATGGCAAGGAGTACGCCTGGCGTGACGGTCAGGACGTCATGTTCGATGAGACCTACGTTCACTGGGTCAAGAACGAGACCGACCAGACTCGTGTGATTCTGTTCTGTGACATCGAGCGTCCGCTGACCAACCGCTTCATGACCCGTATCAACCGCAGCGTCAGCGCGTTTCTGGGCCGCGCCACCGCTCCGCAGAACCTTGACGACGAGCGCGTCGGCGGAATCAACCAGGCGTATGCATTCAGCAAGCGTTTCAGCGATGGCTTCAGTGGCAAGGTCAAGCAGTTCAAGCGCGCCAACCCCAAGGCTTACCGCGTACTGCGCCCGGTTCTGGCAGTGGCGGTACTGACGCTGCTGGGCTACTGGTTGTTTGGTTAAACGACAGTCTTTCCTGTTATTCCGCTCTGATCCGGTTGTTCGTGGCCTCTGCGAACAACCGGCATTCCGTTACCCGTCCAGACTCACATGCCGGCTCAACAGCGCGCGCAGCACTGCAGGCTTGACCGGCTTGGGCAGATAATCGAGTCCCGCCGCATGCACCTGAGCGATCAACTCTGCCCGCCCATCGGCACTGATAAGCACGCCCGGCACCGGTTGACCCAGTCGGGTGCGTAGCCAGACCATGAGTTCAGTACCGGTTTCGCCTTCATCCAGGTGGTAATCCACCAAGGCAATCTGCGGTCGAACGCCATTGTTCAACAGCGCTTCGCATTCCTGGCGATTGCGCGCGGTCCAGACCTGACAGCCCCAGCGTGACAGCAGACTGTGCATACCGATCAGGATGCTGTCTTCGTTGTCGACACACAGCACCTGTGTGCCGTTCAGCGCGGGGCGGCTGACATCGGGCAGCGTAGCGGGGAGTGCCGCCTGGGGCGCGGCCAGCGGTACCCGGACGCTGAACACGCTGCCTTTGCCGGTCCATGAGCGCACCTGCAAAGGATGCTCGAGAATGCGGCACAAACCATCGGCAATCGCCAACCCCAGACCCAGCCCCTTGGCCGCGTGAGTCTTGTGGCTGTCGAGGCGTTTGAATTCTTCGAAGATCACCTTGCGCTTGTCCTCGGGAATGCCCGGCCCCCGGTCCCAGACTTCCAGACTCAGGCTCTCACCGTAGCGCCTGACACCCAGCAGAATGGGGCCTTTGGCATAGCGGAACGCGTTGGTCAAAAAGTTCTGCAGCACCCGGCGCAACAGCTTGATATCGCTGTCGACGCGCAGTGAACTGCCCCTCACACGAAAACTCAGGCCCTGCTCCTGAGCCAGCGCCTTGAATTCGGCACCGAGGGTGTCAAACAGCGCGCTGAGCGGAAACGGCTGGCGGTCCGGGGTGATCTTGCCGTTTTCGATGCGGGAAATATCCAGCAGGTCGCTGATCAGGTCTTCGGCAGAGCGCAGCGAGCTGTCCAGGTGCCGAACCAGTTGCTGAGCGTCGCTGGAAATCCCTTCCTGCTGATGTGACAGCGCAGCGGAGAACAGCCGTGCAGCGTTCAACGGCTGCATCAGGTCATGACTCACCGCGGCCAGGAAGCGGGTTTTCGATTCGTTGGCAGCTTCAGCGGTACCCTTGGCTTCGGTCAGCGCCTGGTTGAGCTGGGACAATTCGTGGGTACGTGCGGCTACCCGCTGCTCAAGGCTTTCATTGACGCCTTTGAGGGCGTGTTCGGCAGCGCGGAACTCGGTGATGTCGGTGAAACTCATGACGAACCCGCCGCCCGGCATCGGGTTGCCAATCAGTTCGATCACCTGGCCATTGGGAAACAACCGCTCCGAGGTATGAGCGCGGCCCTGGCGCATCCAGTGCAGACGGCGCGCAACGTGAACTTCTGCCTCGCCCGGTCCGCAGAGCCCGCGTTCGGCGTTGTAGCGGATGATGTCGGCAATCGGCCGGCCAACGCCGATCAGGCCTTCGGGGTAATTGAACAGCTCAAGGTAGCGACGATTCCAGGCCACCAGCCGCAGGGACTGGTCAACCACGCTGATGCCCTGGGTAATGTTTTCGATGGCGCCCTGCAGCAGCGCGCGGTTGAACTGCAGGACTTCGGAGGCTTCGTCGGCGATGCGTACGACGTCTTCCAGCTGCATGTCGCGACCTTCGATAGCGGCCTTGACCACCGCGCGGGTCGAGGAGGTGCCGAGCACGCCGGCCAGCAGTCGCTCGGTATGCGCGATCCACTCACCGTCGGCATTCAGGCTGGGGTTGAAACCCTTGCCCTGCCTTTGGGCGAAACGGATGAAACTCTGCCGCGCGCGGTCTTCACCGACGAAGCGTGCCGACAGGCTGAGCAGGTCCTCGATCTGCACCGCAAGCAGCGGGCGGCTGAAGTCGCGCCCCTGGGTTTCCTGACCGATGAAACGCCCCGCCTGCCAATGCTCGGCCACTCGCGTGCGCGACAACATCGACACCCAGGCGAACAGCGTGCAGTTGCCGGCCATCGACAACACGACCCCCTGGGTCATCGGCGAGATAGGCAGGTCGAACGGGTTGCTGTGCAGCCAGGAAAGCAGCGGGAAAGTGCTCAGCGACCAGCCCATGCCATGCGCCGCCACTGGCAGCACGAGGGTGTAGAACCAGATGAAGATACCGGCCGCCAGCCCTGCGAAGACGCCACGCCGATTGGCCTGCTTCCAGTACAGCGCACCGAACATGGCGGGAGCCAGCTGGGTGATCGCGGCAAACGCGATCTGGCCGATGGTCGCCAGACTCGCCGTCGACCCGAGCATCCGGTAGCTGACATAGGCCAGCAGGAGAATCATTACGATGCTGATGCGTCTGACAGAAAGCATCCAGTGACGAAACGCTTCGAACGGCCGCTCGGTGTTTTTGCGTCTTAACAGCCACGGCAGCAGCATGTCGTTGGAAATCATCGTCGACAGCGCCACGCAGGCGACGATCACCATGCCGGTTGCCGCCGATGCTCCGCCGATGAAGGCCAGCAACGCGAGTGACGGGTGAGCGTGCGCCAGCGGCAGGCTGATCACGAACGAGTCGGGCAGCATGGAGCCGGGCAGGAGCATTTGTCCGGCCAGTGCAATCGGCACCACGAACAGCGCGGCCAGCGCCAGATAGGCCGGGAACACCCATTTGGCGAGATTCAGGTCCTGAGGCTCGATGTTCTCGACCACCGTCACGTGGAACTGGCGGGGCAGGCAGACAATCGCCATCATCGCCACGCCGGTCTGCACGAACATCGACGGCCAGTTGATCGTGTCTTTCCAGTATTCCTCAAGGCGTGGCGCGAGTTTGGCCTGATTGAGCAGGTCGTCGAATCCGTCATACAGGCCGAACGTGACGAACACGCCGACTGCCATGAACGCAAACAGCTTGACCAGCGCCTCGAAGGCAATGGCCAGCACCATGCCGCGATGGTGTTCGGTGACATCCAGATTGCGTGCGCCGAAGACGATGGTGAACAGCGCGAGAATCAGCGACACCACCAGCGCAGTGTCCTGAGCGCGGGTGCCGGTGGAATCGGCCACGGCACCGATCAGGATATTCACCCCCAGCACGATGCCTTTGAGCTGCAGCGCGATGTACGGCAGCATGCCGATCAGGCAGATCAGCGCCACCATCACCGCCAGGGGCTGAGATTTGCCATAGCGCGCCGCGATGAAGTCGGCGATGGAAGTGATGTTTTCCTGTTTGCTGATCAGCACCATCTTCTGCAGCACCCAGGGTGCCAGCACCATCAGCACGATGGGCCCCAGATAAATCGGCAGAAACGACCATAATTGCTCGGCGGCCTGACCCACTGCGCCGAAAAACGTCCAGCTGGTGCAGTACACCGCCAGCGACAGGCTGTAGACCCAGGCACGCATGGTCGGGCGCAGGGATGCGCTGTAGCGGTCGCCGTAGAAGGCGATGGCGAACATGATGGCCATATAGGTAAGGGCAACGGCCGCAATCAGCCCGCTGGACAGCGACATATCAAATTCCACACCGTATCGATAACGCGCAGTCTCGCACGATGGCCGCGCTTCGTCTTTGTCGACCAAGGTCGAGCGTGGCGCGGTGTCGCAGCCGCCCCGACAAAGCCCGAAGTGATAAAAAAAGCGACACAGGTTTTGTAAAAGAAAATGTCCTATCGACATTCGGCGGCGTTACGTCTTCAATGTGCCTCGGATTGGCCGCTGCGTCAGTTCTCCCCAGCCTCTCAGGACCACGGACGATGAGCCAACAGTCACAATTCAGCCTGCTCGGGAAACGCCGTTTCCTGCCGTTTTTCATCACGCAGTCTCTCGGGGCATTCAATGACAATGTCTTCAAGCAGTCATTGATCCTTGCCATTCTTTACAAGCTCAGCATCGATGGGGATCGCTCGATCTACGTCAATCTATGCGCATTGCTGTTCATCCTGCCGTTCTTTCTGTTCTCGGCGCTGGCCGGGCAGTTCGGCGAGAAATACCCCAAGGACAAGTTGATCCGCATCATCAAGTTCGGCGAGATCGTCATCATGGTGGTCGGCGCCGCAGGCTTTCTGTTCAATCATCTGGAGTTGATGCTGGCCGCGCTGTTCGCCATGGGCACGCATTCGGCGCTGTTCGGGCCGGTCAAATATTCGATCCTGCCCCAGCACCTGCGCGAGAGCGAACTGGTCGGCGGCAACGCGCTGGTCGAGATGGGCACCTTTCTGGCGATCCTGGCCGGCACCATCAGCGCGGGTGTGATGATGTCTTCTTCGCAATACGCCTGGGTGGTGGCGGCTGCCATCGTGCTGGTCGCCTGCCTGGGGTTTCTGGCCAGCTTCGGTATCCCGCGCGCCGAGGCTGCCTCGCCGGAGATGAAGCTCAACTGGAACATCTTCACCCAGTCGTGGGCGACCTTGCGCATGGGGCTGGGGCAAACGCCCGCGGTTTCGCGCTCGATTGTCGGCAACTCGTGGTTCTGGTTTGTGGGCGCTATCTACCTGACGCAGATCCCGGCCTATGCCAAGGAATGGATGTACGGCGACGAAACGGTCGTTACGCTGATTCTGGCCGTATTCTCCATCGGCATCGCGCTGGGCTCGTTGCTCTGTGAGCGCTTGTCCGGGCATAAGGTCGAGATCGGGCTGGTGCCGTTCGGCTCGATGGGCCTGACAATTTTTGGCCTGCTGCTGTGGTGGCATTCGGGCGGTTTCCCGCAGAACGTGCAGGCCAACGACTGGCTGGCGGTGCTGTCCTCCGGGCAGGGCTGGCTGGTGCTGTTCGATATTCTGGGTATCGGCGTATTCGGTGGCTTTTATATCGTGCCGCTGTACGCCTTGATCCAGTCGCGCACGCCGCTGAAAGAGCGCTCGCGCGTCATTGCCGCCAACAATATTCTCAACGCGCTGTTCATGGTGGTCTCGGCGATTGTCTCGATCCTGCTGCTGAGCGTTGCCAAGCTGTCGATTCCGCAGCTGTTTCTGGCCGTGTCGGTGATGAACATCGCGGTCAATATCTACATCTTCAAGATCGTCCCCGAGTTCACCATGCGCTTCATGATCTGGCTGCTTGGCCATTCCATGTACCGCGTCGAACACCGCAATCTGGACCGGATTCCGGACGAAGGCGCGGCGCTGCTGGTCTGCAACCATGTGTCCTTTGTCGATGCATTGCTGATTGCCGGTGCGGTGCGGCGTCCGATCCGCTTTGTCATGTACTACAAGATCTACCAGCTGCCTGTGCTTAACTTCATCTTTCGCACCGCCGGGACCATCCCCATTGCCGGGCGTAACGAAGACATGGACATCTACGAAACATCGTTCAAGCGCATCGCCCAGTACCTCGCGGAAGGCGAACTGGTGTGCATCTTCCCGGAAGGCAAACTGACCACCGACGGCGAAATCAACGGCTTCAAGAACGGCATGAGCCGCATCATCCAGGAAACCCCGGTACCGGTCATTCCACTGGCACTGCAAGGCCTGTGGGGCAGCTTCTTCAGCCGCGACCCGAGCAAGACCCTGTTTCGCCGCCTGTGGTCTCGCGTCGTGCTGGTGGCCGGTTCGCCCATCGCAGCGGACGTGGCAACCCCCGTGGACGTACGTGAAGAAGTGAAAGCGCTGAGAGGAAAAGTGCAGTAGCGCCGGCGCTCCGTACGACTGACGTGCCAATCACTCCGCATTGGCACGATAGTCATCAGTTCCCGAGCCGTGTATTTAGCCAAATTGCTCTGAAGCGCTTTTCAACCACGATGGCACAGGCGACGCAGAGTGCGACGTTAGTGACGGCTGAGTCCTGGCGCTGATCCGGGGGTAGCCTGGCAGGACGCCAGGCAAGCCGCACCGTGCCATGGATGGCGCGTTGCGGCGACCCCCCGGATCAGTGACAGGGCGAAGGAACCCGACGAAGTCGGGCCGGAAACGGAGCCAGGGGGTTTGCTTACTTTGGCCCCATCAAAGTAAGTCGCCGAGGGGCGAAAAGGTGACCTGAGCCGAACCCCGATCCACCTGACACCGCAGAACCGCCGTGTGACGCAGAGCGTCACGAACTGCATTCCCACGCGGAGCATGGGAACGATAGTCAACCGTCCAACTTTTTGGGGGCAGTTCACTGGAGCGTGAGGAACGATAGTCAACTGGCATCAACGGACGGACGTATTCTCTTCCTCCGGCATCTTCCTGAAATACGTCGACAGCAACGCCCCGGAAATATTGTGCCAGACACTGAACAGCGCACTTGGCACCGCCGCCAGCGGCGAAAAATGTGCACTGGCCAGCGCAGCGCCCAGCCCCGAGTTCTGCATACCGACCTCCAGCGCCAGCGACTTGCGTTGCGCCAATGGCAGCTTGAAAACCTTGCCAGTGAAATAACCCAGCAGAAAACCGAACGTGTTATGCAGAATCACCACCGCCATGATCAGCAGGCCGGATTCAGCGATTTTCGCCTGACTGGCGGCGACCACCGCGCAGACGATCATCACAATACTGACCACCGACACCAGCGGCAGCACATCGACCGCATAGCTGACCCGCGCGCCCAACAGACGCTGGGCAATCACGCCCAACACAATCGGCAGCATGACCAGTTGCAGGATCGACCAGAACATATCCAGAAAGGACACCGGCAGCCACGCCGACGCCAGGACCCAGATCAAGGTCGGGGTCAGCAGCGGGGCGAGCAGGGTAGTGACCGCAGCGATTGCCACCGCCAGCGCCAGATCACCCTTTGCCAGCCAGGCCATGACGTTGGATGAAGTGCCGCTCGGACAGCAGCCGACCAGAATCACACCCACGGCGATCTCCGGCGGCAGTTGAAACACCTGGCACAGCAACCAGGCCACACCGGGCATGATCACAAAGTGCGCGATCACACCCAGCGCCACTCGCCACGGGTTACGCGCCACTTCAGAGAAGTCTTCGAGTTTCAGGGTCAGGCCCATGCCGAACATGACCAGCCCCAGCAGCGGCACGATCCAGCTCTTAAGGCCAATGAATGCCTGCGGAAACAGAAATGCCAGAATGGCGAACAGCAAAACCCAGTAGGCAAACGTGTTGCCGACAAAACGACTCAAGGCTGCCAACGCACGCATGGCCTGTTCCTTATTGTTGAATAACCGGGGTGAAATGAATGCGCCGTCTGACGAGACGGCGCGGTGTTTCGAGCGGCAGTGCTGCAAGAGCGGGTATCAGATGCCCTGCGGAATCTCTTCGCCGCCCAATGCCTCGAACAGCTCCGGCAGGAACTCGCCGAAGGTCAGCATCATCAGCGTGAAGCTGGCGTCCAGTTGCCCCAACGCTTCGTCGCCACCGTCCTGTTCGGCCTGATCCTGCAGCAGGTCCTCGAACTTCAGACGCTTGACCACCAGTTTATCGTCCAGCACGAACGACAGCTTGTCCTGCCAGGCCAGCGACAGTTGGGTCACGACCTTGCCTGTGCTCAGGTGCAGCTGGATTTCGTCGCCGGTCAGGTCCTGACGCTTGCAGCGCACGATGCCGCCATCTTCATGGGTGTCGCGCAGCTCGCACTCGTCCAGCACGAAGAAGTTGTCGGCCGCTTTCTGGGTCTTGACCCAGTCGGTCATGGTCGCACTCGGTGAAACCTTGACCGTCAGCGGACGTACCGGCAGCGAGCCGATGACTTCGCGCAGGGTCGACAACAGGTCCTCGGCGCGTTTCGGGCTGGAGGCATTGACCAGGATCAGGCCCTGTTTCGGCGCGATGGCGGCGAAAGTGGCGGAGCGACGGATAAACGCACGCGGCAGGAACGCCTGGATGATTTCATCCTTGAGCTGATCGCGTTCCTTCTTGTAGACCTTGCGCATCTGCTCGGCTTCGATCTCGTCGACCTTTTCCTTGAGCGCGTCACGCACGACGCTGCCCGGCAGAATGCGTTCTTCCTTGCGTGCTGCGATCAGCATGAAGTCCTGACTGATGTGTACCAATGGAGCGTCTTCGCCCTTGCCGAAAGGAGCGACGAAACCATAGGTGGCTACCTCTTGGCTGGCGCAGGCGCGCGCCGGCTTGGTCGCCAGTGCTGTCTCCAGCGCTTCGGCATCAAAAGGCACGTCCTGGGTCAGGCGATAGACAAGCAGGTTTTTGAACCACATGAGGTGAATCTCTCTTTCTATACAAAGGCGGGCATTATTCGCTCCTCAGCCGCTGGGGCCAACCCTGTACAGAGCGTTTGTAAGCCTTTGGAAGGATTATAAAAATTATTTAAAAAAGTGCTTGCCAGAGTACAAGTCGCTCCGTAGAATGCGCGCCACACCGAGAGTGAAGGGTGATTAGCTCAGCTGGGAGAGCAGCTGCCTTACAAGCAGCGGGTCGGCGGTTCGATCCCGTCATCACCCACCAAACTCGCTTTTAGTGTTACGCGCAGCGGTAGTTCAGTCGGTTAGAATACCGGCCTGTCACGCCGGGGGTCGCGGGTTCGAGTCCCGTCCGCTGCGCCATATTCCGCTTCAAGGCCCTTGAACTCCTTGAAGCAAACAGAAAGCCCGCCCAGTGCGGGCTTTCTGCTTTCTGCCGTTTGGAAATTCCAACCCCCTCGTGCAATGCCCCCGCGGCAGTTCTATTGAAGTTCTGTAAGAATTATTCTTCGCGAATGTAAGTAATGTCCTTAATTAGTGAAGTTTAAACCAGGCTTGTTAGTTAGCGCTCGGTGAGCGCTTGATTTATCCTCTTTGCTGGTATTAGCTGAATGGGTTGATGGGGTATCCAGACATTAAACGTTTTTTGATGATCCCAGATAATTAATCCAGACCGACCGCCGAATCGAGGCGGTCTGATACGATAATGAGCAAAGGAATGACTATGAAAAATCGTTTTAAACTGTTTGTAGGCACTACGGCCTTGATCCTCTCTGCGAGCGCGCTGGCCAAGCCAGTACTGCACACGGCGACCATCGACCAGCACGGCAATATCGTTGCTCAGTCGTCGCCCTGGATCAAGTCTGTAAGTTACAGCAGCCAGAAAGACTACTTCGCGACGTATAAAGTGCTCTTCAAGGAAGGGCAGTTTAAAAAGTCTCCAGGGTTCTGCTCGGTGTCTTCCATTGATACCAGTGATCATGAGCGGCTGTTCTACGGGCACGCCAAGTTGGGCGGCGCTGCGACAACAGAACAGGTCAATGTATTGGGACTTATGGTCGGTAAGCGGGGGGCTTCGGGTGACTCCTCAATGAGTTTCCAGTTGGCCTGCAGTAATTGATTCAATGAACCCCGCCTGGTGCGGGGTTTTTTACGGCGGTCTGATCTGGAGGCGCACCTTCCGGCTTTCCATCCAGCGCATTTGCGCAGATCATTCCTCCACCTCCCAACAAGAAAGGACGTGTCATGAGCCTGCCTCTTCAGGGCATCAAGGTGGTGGAACTGGGTCAGCTCATTGCCGGGCCGTTCGCGACGAAGATTCTCGCCGAGTTCGGTGCCGAGGTCATCAAGGTCGAGCCGCCATTGACCGGTGATCCCCTGCGCAAATGGCGTTTGCTGCATAACGGCACGTCCGTCTGGTGGGCGGTGCAGTCCCGCAACAAACAGTCGGTAACCCTCGATCTGCGCCAGCCTCAGGCGCAGGAGATGGCACGGCGCCTGATCCGCGATGCCGATGTACTGGTCGAGAACTTCCGCCCCGGCACACTTGAAGGCTGGGGGTTGAGCTGGGAAGCGCTGCACGCCCTCAATCCGAAACTGATCATGCTGCGTGTCTCCGGCTACGGGCAGACCGGGCCGTATCGCGACCGGCCGGGTTTTGGCGTGATCGGTGAGGCCATGGGCGGTCTGCGTCATCTGTCGGGTGAGGCAGGGCGCACGCCAGTGCGTGTCGGCGTATCGATTGGCGATTCGCTGTCTGCGCTGCACGGTGTGATCGGCATTCTGCTGGCGCTTCGTCATCGCGAGCAGAATGGCGGCGACGGGCAGCAGATAGATGTCGCATTGTACGAGTCAGTGTTCAACATGATGGAAAGCCTGATTCCCGAGTATTCGGTATTCGATACTGTCCGCGAGCCGGCTGGCAGCAGCCTGCCAGGCATCGCGCCGAGCAATGCCTACCGCTGCAATGACGGCAAGTACGCGTTGATCGCGGGCAATGGCGACAGTATCTTCCGGCGCCTGATGGAAAAGATCGGCCGCGCGGACCTGGCCAGCGACCCCGAGCTTGAGCACAACGACGGGCGGGTCAGGCACGTGGCGCGCATCGATGCGGCCATCTCGACCTGGACCGCCGAACGCTCGATGGACGAAGTTCTTGCAGCGCTCAACGAGGCCCGTATTCCGGCAGGCAAGATCTACGACGCAGCCGATATCGCCAGTGACCCGCATTATCGGGCGCGGGACATGCTATTGCAGGGCACGCTGGATGACGGAACGCCCGTCACCCTCCCGGGTATTGTGCCTAAACTTCAAGACACGCCGGGGCAGGTACGATCGTCTGCGCCAACACTCGGTCAACACACCGATGCTGTGCTTGAAGCGCATGGCATCGACGCTGCCACCCGTGCCGAGTGGCGTCGGCTTGGCATTATCTGATCCGAAACCTGACCATTGTCGTAAACAGAACTCTATTCCAAACGGAGCTGATCCCGTGATTGATCATCTGGACCATCTGGTACTGACCACTGCCGATATCGACGCCTGCAAGGATTTTTACGTACGCGTTCTGGGCATGACCCCTGAACGCTTTCGTCAGGGGCGTCTGGCATTTCGCTTCGGCAATCAGAAAATCAACGTCCATGAACGCGGCAAGGAGTTCGAGCCCAAGGCTCACTTGCCGGTGCCGGGTGCGCTGGATCTGTGTTTCATCGCCACCATCCCGCTGGAGCAGGTGATTGTGCACCTGCAGGAGCAGGACTGGCCGATCGTCGAAGGTCCGGTCGAGCGCACCGGTGCTACCGGGCCGATCTGGTCGGTGTATGTGCGTGATCCGGATCTGAACCTGATCGAAATTTCCGAGCCGGCGGCTGATGCGTCGATGTAATCGCGCTCGATGAGGGCGGTTGCATCACTGCATCAGCAGCCCTTCGCAGGCGCTCCGTCCTTCGGCACGAACGCGCCTTTTTCGCCTGGCTTGGTGATGATATACGCACGTCGCCACGGCTGATCGTCGATCAGTTTCCAGCGATGGCCGGGGCCGGTGGTGTCCTGCGCCAGCAATACTTCCCCAGGGTGCAGGATAAAGTTCTCGCCGCCGGTGGTGGAAAATTCCAGCGTGCCGGACAGGGTGATCACGTACTGCTCTTCGGGGGCCGGATGCCAGTCAAAGGTCGAGTGTGCCGGGGTTTCCTTGAAGTGCAGGGCGCTGACATCGGTCATGGCTTTTTGATCGATCGAACCCTCGATGACGTGTGACAGATTGTCGGGGCCTGTGCACAGGCGGTAGGCCTTGATGCCCTCAGTGACAACCAACGGCGGCTTCTTGGCGGCATAGGCTGCGCTGACCGGCAACATGGCTGCGGCGGCGATTACGGCCAGGCTTGCCAACTGGCGAGCCGTCGAGCGCGTTGAGCGAAAACGAGTGGTCGGTTGCATAAAAATGTTCCTGAGCACGACAAACTGCGTGAGCCCTGGTCGCCAGTCGCGATGGTCGATGCAGGGTCTGGGCCGATTCGCCCACGCCGCGGATCGAAGCACATCCCGGGATGCTTAAAAATTATCTTTAATTTCATGTTGTTCGGCGCCGGCAGGCGTACGTAACGTCATATTCATCTATGTCACTTGCCGTCTCGGGTTTCCTTACGCTCATGACTCAATCAGTCAGGCTTCCAAGGAGCCCCGCATGCACCCCAGAAAAAGGCGCTACAAACGATCCATCGATCACCACCCCGGCATGCCGGCGCTCAGCGCGCCGTTCGATCATCCTGATGATGCGGCGCGTTATGCCCACGAGCGGATCGGCAATCGGCGTGATCGCGAATACGGTGGTTTCATTCTGGTTCGCAAGGATGGTAAATACATCGCGACCGAACCCATGAACGGCAGCGAGTTCAGCTTCGATCCCAATGAAGTCTTCCCGCGCAATGACCAGGAAGGTTACGTGCTCTACCCGCAAGGGCATGACGACTATGCGGTCTACCATTCTCATCCGTCACTGCAGGCCGGGCTGGACGAGTGGCCGGAGAGTGAAAAGGTCACGTACCCGAACAGTTTTTCAGTCGGCGACATTTATGCGGTGATCGATGATCAGGAGGTGTGTGCGGCGACGTATCTATCCGGGCCTGACGGCTCCCTGATCAAGTACACGCTGTCGCGCTCTGCCGCCGAAGACACATTGTTTGCGCGCGTCTCCGGCCCGCGCAGCATGCCGCACCTGTGTGAACTCAGCCAGATCCACAAGGCGCTGCAGAACCTGAGCATGATGCCCAGTGATGTGGTCCGCCTGCTGGCCGGTGCCGGGGATCTGCACGTGATAGTGCCCAGCCGCCTGTGGGGGCAGGCAGGCAAAGTGCCGGCCGACTGGCAGCCTTACCCGGACGATGCTGCCGCTCGTACACCTCCCGCCAAATCGCCTGCAAGCTGCGAAGCGCAATGGCCACCCCGACCTCTGAGCCTCAGCGCGCCGTTCAACAGTGCCGATGAGGCTGCACGTTACGCACATGGCCGTATCGGCAGTCGTATTCATTCGCAGATCATCGGTTTTCTTCTGTTCAATCCGGTCGCACGAGCCTATCGGATTGCCGAGCCGATTCTCGATGACGGCATGCCGGTGTATGCACCGTGTTCGGCATTTCATCCCGATGTCTATTATCGGCCTGCATTACCTGACGGCTACCGTGTGGACGGCATGTATTTCTGCTCAGCCAATCTGGCCGTCGAGGGCGGACGTGACGTCATCAACGATTTCTTCGAGCCGGATGACCTGCATCGGATGTTCAGTTACCGGCACAAACCGGCACAACGCCGTAAAGGCCTGCCGATTCGCTATGGTTTCGAGATGTCGGCGGTTTATTTCTCGGCAGCCGACGGCGCACTGCTCTGTTACACCCCAAGCCAGTCCGCCGAGGAGTTTCAACTGTTGCAAAGCGTATCGCGAGTGTACTCCGGGGCCGAGTCCGTTCAAGCGCAACTCGCTGCCGGTAACCTCAGCGTGCAGGATTTCGCCCTTCGAGTGGCGCGGGCCGGGCTTCTGCGCGTGCTGCAGACCAGTGAGCGCTGGCCTGATGCCGGTGTGATCAGTCCCGTGGCCTGAGCCCTGTGCAGCGAGCCAGCGCCTTGCCTTCGCGAATCACAAACTGAACTGCAACTGAACAATGCGGTACAGATCCGGGAAAACCTTTGGATACCTGAACTTATCGGCGTTTTCTCCCTCTCATGCCGGTAGCCATTGATCGCGGCGGCCTGATAAGCTCGCGGCTTTACTCGTTTGCCCTTTTGGCGCATGAACAAGGAATTAGCATGAAACAGCATCGGTTGGCAGCGGCGATTGCCCTGGTCGGTCTGGTACTCGCAGGTTGTGACAAGCAAGCCAGCACCGTAGAGCTGAAAACCCCAGCACAAAAAGCGTCTTATGGCATCGGTCTGAACATGGGCAAAAGCCTGGCTCAGGAAGGTATGGATGATCTGGATTCCAAGGCTGTAGCCCTGGGTATCGAAGATGCTGTTGGCAAGAAAGATCAGAAACTCAAGGACGAAGAGCTGGTTGAAGCCTTCTCCGCGCTGCAAAAGCGTTCCGAAGAGCGTCTGGCGAAGATGAGCGAAGAGGCTTCTGCCGCTGGCAAGAAGTTCCTCGAAGAGAACGGTAAGAAGGACGGCGTGGTCACCACCGCTTCCGGCCTGCAGTATCAGATCATCAAGAAAGCCGATGGCGCTCAGCCCAAGCCTACCGATGTTGTGACTGTTCACTACGAAGGCAAGCTGATCGACGGCAAGGTCTTCGACAGTTCCGTTGAGCGCGGCAGCCCGATCGACCTGCCGGTTGGCGGTGTGATTCCGGGTTGGGTCGAAGGTCTGCAACTGATGCACGTCGGCGAGAAGATCAAACTCTTCATCCCGAGTGATCTGGCTTACGGCGCACAGAGCCCGAGCCCGGCGATCCCGGCCAACTCGGTACTGGTGTTCGATCTTGAACTGCTGGGTATCAAGGACCCTGCAGCGGCACCGACTCCTGGTGCTGATGCCGACGAAGAAGAGGCAGCTCCTGCCGCTTCGGCTCCGGCCAAGAAGTAACGCACCACCTGGCTACAGAAAACGCCCTGTCTCGACAGGGCGTTTTTGTGTCCGGCTTATTTCCCGAACGCTTGGCCATCCGGGCAGTCCCACTATCATGGATGTATGCAAAGGCATTGTCCGACAGTCCGGCAAGATCAAGGTACTCGTTTAATAGAGGGTGTCGGGTTCACACGTTTGTAGTTTTTTTGTGAGTAAAAAACGCCCGATTTGACTACGGCCCCCCGAAAACGGGGGGTTGAGGCTGGAAAGAAGCCGCTGTTCACAAGGTTATCCACAATTATTGTGGATAACCTTGTGGCACTGGCCGGGCAGGTTCGGCGAATCTGCTTTTATCGAACGACATTTTGCTGAACGGGAGTGGGTATGAAAGCACCGTGGAATTTTATCCGTTATCTGCCCGGAGCCCGGCGTTTGCTGGCCGCTGGACGGTTGCCAGGACTGTTGTTCGCTGTCGCGCGCAAGGGCAACAGTGAAGGTAATCGTCTTGGCAAACTCAAGGAAGACCTGCGTTTGCTGCAGGCCTTGTGCCTGGCTTACTGGCGGGGCGAATACCGCGCCATCAGCCCCAAAGCGATCCTGTCCATTGTCGCCGGTCTGATGTACTTCCTCAGCCCGCTGGACGCGATCCCCGACTGGATACCCGGCCTCGGCATGCTCGATGACATCGCCGTGCTGGCGTGGGTTACCAAGCACCTGAGCAATGAGCTGGACGCTTTTCGTGAATGGCGCGCGCAGCAATCGCCCGAGAAACTCATCGTGGTCGAGCAACTGCCGAAGACTCAGGCCCTGCTGGAGCAAGAGCGGGGTAAGGTGTAAGTATCACGGATTGAACACAAGCCCTGGCGTTCCGCTGTTAAGATGCCTGCCTATGGATCAAGCCTGATCAGTATGCGGTCGTGTAGTACAAGGTGACTCTATGGATCTTCAAGTGATATCCCGTGACGGGGAGCCGGAATACGCCGTGCTGCCCTGGGCGCAGTATCAAGCACTGCTCAAGGCCGCCGGCCTGGCCGGCAAGCCTTCCGAGCCGGCTGCCTCGACTGGCGGCACCACCGCCAGTGAGCTTCCCGGGTTCGATGAATTGCGTGCACTGCGCGAGGCCAAAGGCCTTGAAGCGGCGAGTCTGGCGCGTACCGTCGGGATCAGCCCGTCCTATCTGGAACTGATCGAGAACGGTACTCGGCAGCCGGACGGCGCCATCAAACGCAGCCTGGCGTGGGAGCTTGGAGTGCCGGGCTGGCGAGGTGAGTCGTGAGCGTGCGCATCAGTCGTCAGCATTGGGATGGACTGCTCAATGAGCTCGATCTGGCCCGTCGCCAACGGCACCTGCTGACCTATCGCGCTCTGGTGGAACGCCTGCAACTGCCCAGCCCGGCCATGCAGACCCTTACGGCCGCCCTTGAGCACCTCGCCGCCATGGATGCCCGCGCTGAACAGCCCTTGCGCAGTTCGCTGGTCATCAGCCAGGGCGCCAGCCGCCTGCCGCGTCCCGGTTTTTTCGAGTGCGCCGAACGCCTTGGCCGTTTCTCCGGACCTTCGGACGGCGTCGCGGCAGCGTCATGGCACGCCTCGGAAGTGGTTCGGGTGTTTGAATACAATTATCCGCAAGTGCAAGCGCAGTAGGGGTATGGCGCCGGCGCTCACGCCTGCATCAACAAATCCAGTCGCGTCGAATCGATGACGTGAATGCTGGCGCCGGCGACATCCTTGGCGAAGTGCTTGGCCTGTGAAGCGAGGTCGGCCAATTGGCTGGCATCGACCAGCGTGCAGCTTGCTTCATGCAAGTGCACCACGCCAATCGACAGTGACAGCAGGGGGAATTCCTGGCGTTGGCCCTGACGGTTGAGGGCGATGAAACAACCGGCTTCCAGGTGTTCTGCGCGGTAGAAACGCCGGCATTGATTCTGAAAATCATCCAGCAGGGTTTTCAGGCGTCGTTCCCAGTCATCAAAGCCCAGCACCATCAGAAAATCATCCCCGCCGATGTGCCCGACAAAGTCCCTGGCCGGATCGATGCGGTCGTTCAGGCATTGCGCCAGACACAGCAGCACCTCGTCGCCACGCGCATAACCGTAGATGTCGTTGAAGGGCTTGAAGCTGTCGATGTCCACGTAGCAGATCATCGACGCACGGCCTTGCTGCAGCAGTCGAGTCAGGCATTGCTGAATCGGAACGTTGCCGGGCAGCAGGGTCAGCGGGTTGGCGTAACGTGCCTGCTGGATCTTCATTTCGGTAATCAGCTTGAGCACGTCGATCACTCGTCCGAGGCCCAGATAGGAACCGTTCGAGGTGATGATGAAATCCTCCTCGATGCGCTGCCGGGCACGGCTGGTCAACAGCCGGCTGACCTGTTGCAGCGACTGGCTGACCTCCACGGCGAGAAAGTCACTGCTCATCAGACGGCTGATCGGTTTGCGAGCAAACAGCTCGGTGCCGAAGGGCTTGAGCAGGGCCTCGGACAACGAATGCCGGTGGACGATGCCGCACGGTCGGGCGTCGTCATCCAGCACCGCCAGAGAATTGAGGTTGGCCTGCCTGCGAAACGCTTCCAGCACTTCAGCCGTGGGTGTCGACTGGCTGACCGATGGCTGCGGATTGAGCAGGGCAGACAGGTCGGCCGCTTCTTCGTTGAGCGGCGCTACTGCGGTTTCTGTTCTGGGCGGCATGGCGCGGGTGTCGCGCGGCGGGCGCTCCTGAGGTCGGGCCAGCAGATAGCCTTGAACCAGGTTTACACCCATGTCTTTCAGCGTCGCCAGCTCTTCGGGCAATTCGATGCCTTCGGCAATGACCGTCGCTCTGGAGGCCTTGGCCATCTGCAGCATGGAGCCGACGAATTCGCGCTTCACCGCATCCTGGTGAATGCCGTCGATGAAGTGCCGATCGATTTTCACGTAGTCCGGGCGCAGCTCCGACCAGAGTCGCAAGCTCGAATAACCGGCACCCAGATCGTCCAGCGCGATGGAAAAGCCCATGTCGCGGTAGTGGTGCAACGCTTTGTACAGCAGGTCGAAATCGTCGGTGGGCATCTGCTCGGTCAACTCGATGACCACGTCCTTGGGCGCGATGTGGTAGCGACGCAGCATCTCCAGAGTCCGCCCCGGTGGATGCGAGGTTTCGAGCAGCGATTCGGGGGAAACGTTGAGAAACAGCTTGCCCGGCAACTTCTGCTGACTGAAACGTCGGCAGGCGCTGTCCCGACAACTCAACTCCAGCTCGCTCAGACGACCGGCCTGGCGGGCGATGGCGAACAGGTTCAGAGGCGAGTGCAGGGCGCTGTTGGACGGGCCGCGGGTCAAGGCTTCATAGCCCAGGATCCGGTGCTCCGACAGCGAGACGATGGGTTGGAACAAACTGTGCAAATCACCACGAGCCAGAATGGAACTCAGTGCGCTCAGCTGCTCTGTTGTGGTCATGGTCGTCTCGAAGAGAATGAAAAAGGGCTGAGCGCTTTCGCGTTCAGCCCCGTATTTCACGACAGCTTCATGACTGTTTGATGACGTTGAAGCTAAATGGCCATCAATGAACCTGCGTTACTTCTTCGCGACAGCGGCACTCAGACCCAGGTAGTCGATGAGAATGCGCCCGGTCTCTGCCAGATAGGCATCGTCCTCGGGTTTGGTTTTCTCGTCTTCCACCGGCAGCGCGTCTTCGTCTTCCTTCTTCAGCTCTTTGAGCGGTTCTTCACCCTTGGCCTTGCGGCGGGTGTTTTCCAGCGCAAGTTGCTTGCTTTCGATAGACGCATGCTCGGCACGACGGTCGGCTTCATTGAGGCTGACGGTCTTCTCGTTCATCAGCTTCTCGGCCAGCGCCAGGCGATCCTCGATGAACACGAACTCGGCGTCTTTTGCCGAACGTGCCTCGTGACGCGCCTGCAGTTGGGCCAGGAACGGCCTGAACGGGTCGATCGCCGGCTTGATCGCCGGTTTGATGCTGTCCCACGGCATGGCCTCGGGCAGCGCGCTCTCGCCGATTTCCTTGGTGTCGATAAGCGACGGGTAAGTGATGTCCGGTACTACGCCCTGATGCTGGGTGCTCTGACCGGAAACCCGGTAGAACTTGGCCAGGGTCAGTTTCAGTTCGCCGTGATTGAGCGGCTGAATGGTCTGCACGGTGCCTTTACCGAAGGTCTGACCACCGATCACCAGCGCGCGGTGATAATCCTGCATCGCCCCGGCGAAAATCTCCGACGCCGACGCAGACAGACGGTTGACCAGCAGTGCCATCGGGCCTTTGTAGAACGCGCCCTTGGCTTCGTCTTCCAGCACGTCGACCTTGCCGTCGGCATTGCGCACCAGCACGGTCGGGCCTTTGTCGATGAACAGGCTGGTCAGCTCGGTGGCTTCCTGCAATGAACCGCCACCATTGTTGCGCAGATCCAGTACCACACCGTCGACCTTCTCGGCCTGCAATTCGGTGAGCAGTTTCTTCACGTCACGGGTGGTGCTCTTGTATTCCGGATCGCCGGCACGGTAGGCCTTGAAGTCCAGATAGAAGGCCGGAATGTCGATGACCCCGAGCTTGTAATCCTTGCCGTCCTGCTTGAGGTGCAGGATCGACTTCTTGGCCGCCTGCTCTTCAAGTTTCACCGCTTCACGGGTGATGGCGACGATCTTGGTGGTCTGGTCGTTCGGCGCATTGCTGGCCGGGATGATCTCCAGGCGTACCACCGAGCCTTTCGGACCGCGGATCAGCTTGACCACTTCATCCAGACGCCAGCCGATCACGTCGACCATTTCCTTGTCGCCCTGAGCGACGGCCACGATCTTGTCGGCCGGGGCAACCTGCTTGGTCTTGGCCGCCGGACCTGCCGGCACCAGACGCACGATCTTCACGTTGTCATTATCGCTCTGCAACACGGCGCCGATGCCTTCCAGCGACAGGCTCATGTTGATGTCGAAGTTCTCCGCGCTGTCAGGTGACAGGTAGTTGGTGTGCGGATCGTAGGACATGGCGAACGTGTTGATGTAGGCCTGGAAGATATCTTCGGCGCGAGTCTGATTCAGACGCGCCTGCTGATTCTTGTAGCGCTTGGTCAGGGTTTCCTGAATCTTCGCCGGGTCCTTGCCTGCAATCTTCAACCGCAGGACTTCATCCTTGATGCGCTTGCGCCACAGTTCGTCGAGCTCGGCGGTATCCTTGGGCCATGCGGCGTCCTTGCGGTCGACCAGCAGGGTTTCCTTGGTATTGAAGTCGAGCTTGTCGACGCCCTTGCCCAGCTCGCCCAGCGCGAAGTTCAGACGCGCGTTGACGCGGTCCAGATAGCGCTTGTAGATGGTGAAGCCGGCGTTCAGGTCGCCACTTTTCAAGAAGTCGTCGAACTGGAACTGCCATTTGTCGAACTCGGCAATGTCGCTGGCCATGAAATAGCTGCGCGAGGGGTCCAGTTGCTTGATGTAGCTCTGGTAAATAATCGCTGAACGCTTGTCGTCCAGGGGCGGCTTGCTGTAGTGATGTCGTTTGAGCAGCTCAACCACGTTGAGACTGGCAATCACTTCATCGCGGTCCGGCTGAAGATTATCCCAGCTGTTGGCGGCAAAGGTACTGGCTGACATCGGCAAAACGCTAAGGCCGACAAACAGTGCGAGGGCAGTGCTGGGGAATAGTTGCTTCATGCTGATTCGACGCGAGGACAATTGATAACGCATATTAGGCCGTCTTTGAGGTCGCCGGTTCCTTTGGACCCGGCCGCATAATGCAAAAGCCCGGGCAAAACAGCCACGGGCTCAGTCTGGACTCACTATGGAGGCACCGTGAAAGCATTGCAAGGCGTTGAAGGACATGTGGAATGGGTCGAGGAGCCGAGTCCGGCCCTCGATGTGGGGCAGGTACGTATCAAAGTGGCTGCGGCAGGTTTGAATCGTGCCGATCTGTTACAGCGCGAGGGCAAGTATCCGCCGCCGCCCGGAGTCACTCAGACGCTGGGTCTGGAGTGCTCCGGCGTGATCGCCGAAGTCGGTCCGGGTTCGTCCTGGGTGGTTGGAGACCGCGTCTGCGCGCTGTTGGCGGGCGGGGCGATGGCCGAAGAAGTGGTGGTCGATGGGCGACACGTGCTGCCGGTGCCGGAAGGGCTGTCGCTGCATGAGGCGGCAGCCATTCCCGAGGTCTATGCCACGGCGTGGCTGAACCTGTTCGAGCTCGCCGGGCTCAAGCCAGGCGAGAAGGTTTTGTTGCACGCTGGAGCAAGTGGGGTTGGTTCAGCCGGGATTCAGCTTTGCAAGGCGTTTGGTAACCCGGTCTGGGTCAGCGTCGGCTCGGCCGAACGGCTGGCCTATTGCGTCGAACTGGGTGCTCAGGGCGGCGTGGTGCGCAGCGAAAGTCTTGAAGGCCTGAACGATTTTGCACCGTTCAACGTCATCCTCGACCCGGTGGGGGCGAGCTATGCCGAGCTCAATGTAAAACTGCTGGCCCTTGACGGCCGCTGGGTGCTGATCGGCGTCATGAGCGGCCGCGAGGCGAAAGTGGATCTGGCTCATGTGCTGGGCAAGCGTATCCGGTTGATGGGCTCGACCTTGCGCAGCCGCGACGACACGTTCAAGGCCGACCTGCTCAGTGACCTGGGACAGCACGTCTGGCCGCTGTTCACTGAAGGCCGCCTCAAGCCGCAACTGGCGAAATCCTTTGCGATCAAGGATGCCGAAGCGGCGTTCGAAGAGCTGGCGACCAATACGGTGTCCGGCAAGATCGTGCTGGTGATCGACGAAAGCCTGGTCTGACCCGGCGGCGCCTCTGGACTCAGCTCCAGTCGTGCACCGGCCAGCCTGCTTTCTGTGCGTGTTCCAGTAACACGGCATCGGGGTTGACCACGTTAGGGTGGTCAACCTTGAGCAGCAGCGGCAGGTCATTGCGCGAATCCGAATAGAAACTCGCACCCTCGAGATTTTCCCCCTCGGCATCCAGCCACTCCATCAGGCGCGTGATCTTGCCTTCCCGATAAGTCAGCACGCCGACTGTGGCCCCGCTGTAGACGCCATGCTGCACGTCCAGCTCGATACCCAGCACTTCGTCGATGCCGAGGCGTTCGGCGATCGGCTTGACCAGGTGCACGCCCGAAGCCGAGATCACCAGAATCCGGTCACCCTTGGCGCGGTGCTTTGCAATGCACGTGCAGGCGTCGCTGTAGATGATCGGTTCGATGACGTCCTCGACCCACGGGCCGACCAGATGCTCGATTTCTTCGGGGGTACGGCCAGCCATGGGCTCCAGGCTGAAGGCCATGTAGTCTTCCATCGCGAGCTTGCCCTCGCTGTAGGCGGCCATCAGTTCGTCGTTTCGTTGCATGAACGACGTCGAGTCAACCCAGCCCAGGCGACCCATCTGCTCGCTCCAGAGCGTGGCGCAGTCACCACCGATCAGGGTTTCGTCCAGGTCGAAAATTGCCAGGGGCATGTGTGCTTATCCTCAGTGTTGGTTACGTTAGCTTCAAGCTTCAAGCTTCAAGCTTCAAGCGAAAGCGAAAGCTCGGCGGTTGCGTCAGTCAAGCGCGCACAGCGCCGACGGTTCGATGTTCAGTGTTACACGCCTTCCGTCCGGGTGCAGGTCGTCGGCGCTGCGGTTCAGTACGTCGACCACCAGCTTCACGCCACGGGCCTGTACCCGGTAACGGATGACGTTGCCGAGCAGACTGTGACTGCGTATTTCGCCTTCCAGTTCGCCGGTCAGGCTCAATTGGATCGATTCAGGGCGGATCGCCACACGGCTGTTGATCGGGCGCTGCATCAGGCGCGTGGCGTCGTCGGCTTCCAGCAGGTTGTAGTTGCCGATGAAGCCTGCGGCGAATACGTCCACAGGCGCGGTGTAGAGGGTTTCGGCGTCGCCGCTCTGCACGATCCGGCCCTGGTTCATCAGGAAGATACGGTCTGACATGGTCAGTGCTTCTTCCTGGTCGTGGGTCACGAAAATGGTGGTCAGGCCCAGCTCGCGCTGAATGGCACGGATCTGTTCGCGCAGGTTCTTGCGAATCCGCGCATCCAGCGCCGACAGCGGCTCATCGAGCAACAGCAGACGCGGACGAGTGACCAGTGAGCGCGCCAGCGCCACGCGCTGGCATTGCCCGCCGGACAACTGATGCGGGTAACGCGTGGCAAAATCGTGCAGCTCGACCATGCGCAGAATCTCGGCGACGCGCCGTGTACTCTCGTCAGCACTGACTTTCTGAATGCGCAGCCCGAAGGCGACGTTTTGCTCGACGGTCATGTTGGGAAACAGCGCGTAACTCTGGAACACCATGCCGATGTTGCGCTTTTGCGGGGTGAGCGGCACCAGATCGCTGCCATCGAGCAGAATGCGCCCGCTGTTGACCGGGGTCAGCCCGGCGATGCAGCGCAATAACGTGGATTTGCCGCAGCCCGACGGGCCCAGCAAGGTAACGAATTCACCCTTCGCAATGCTGCAGTTGATGTCGCTGAACACTGACGTGCTGGCGTAGCTTTTCTGCAGGTTTTCAATGCTGACAAAACTCATCTCAGTCTTTGTCCTTGTTCAGTCGATTGGCGGCCCAGGTCAGCACCAGCACGAAGAGGAAATAGGAAATCACCAGCGCGCTGTTGAAGTGACCGCTGCTGTTGCGCATGTTGTTGAGGTACACCTGCAGGGTTTCATAGCGCGTGCCGACCAGCAGGTTGGCGAACACGAATTCGCCGAACAGGAACGAGAACGACAGCAGCAGGGCAATCATCAGGCCCTTGCGCAGGTTGGGCAGCACCACCATGAACGCCGCCTGCCAGGTGCTGGCACCGAGCAACCGTGCGGCGTCCATCAGGTCTGTCAGGTTGATGGCCTGCAGGTTGTTGGTGATGGCGCGGTACATGAAGGGCAGGGCGACGGTGAAGTAACAGCCGATCAGAATCCACGGTGTGCCGACCATCGCCATGGGGCCTGAGCCATACAGCTGCAGCAGGCCGACCGAGGAAACCACGGGCGGCACGGCAAACGGCAGCAGGATGAGGATGTTCATCAGCCCGTCGAGGCGCGGAAAGTAGTAATGCACGACGAACAGCAGGGGCAGAATCAGCACCACCGAAAGGATCAGTGCGCCGACGCAGACCAGCAGTGACTGGCCGAACGCCGTCAGAAAGCGTGGGTCGCTCCACAGCGCCACGTACCATTTGAAGGTCAGGCCACTGGGCAGAATGGTCGCCGACCAGCTGGTCGCGATCGAGTACAGGAAGGTGCCGGCCAGCGGCAGCAACAGGATCAGGAACAGCAGGCAGACCACCGTCTTGTGATAAATGCTCGCAGGCCCTCGTTCAACGCGTGACATGGTAGCTCCTTCTCAACAGCCACTGATGGACCACCGTGACCAGGGTCATGAGGCCGACCAGAATCATCGCCAGCGCGCTGGCCATGTTCGGGTCCAGCGTGATATCGCCCGCGACCATCGCCGCGATACGGATGGGCAATACGTTGAAATTGCCGGTGGTCAGCGCGTAGACCGTGGCATACGCGCCGAGCGCATTGGCCAGCAGAATGACGAAGGTGCCGAGCAGCGCCGGGGTCAGCACCGGCAGGCCGATGTAGCGCCAGAACTGATAGCTGCTGGCCCCCAGCAGCGCTGCCGACTCGTTCCAGTCTTCGCGCACGGCATCGAATGCGGGGTAGAGCAGCAGCACGCCGAGGGGGATCTGGAAGTAGGTATAAAGGATGATCAGTCCGGTCTTGGAGTACAGGTTGAAGTCATCAATGATCCCGGTCTGCTTGAGAATCAGTGTGAGCGCGCCGTTGAACCCCAGCAGGATGATGAACGCGAACGCCAGTGGAACGCCGGCAAAATTGCTGGTCATGTTGGCGAATGAATTGACGAAATCGCGCAGCCGCGAATCCACCTTGCGCAGCGAATAGGCACCCAGAACGGAGATGATGATGCCGAACAGGCTCGACCAGAAGCTGATCTCCAGGCTGTACTGAATGGCTTGCCGATAGAACTTCGAGCTGAACGCCCGAGTGAAGTTTTCCCAGCCCCAGCCCGCATCGCTTTGCAGGCTGTGAATCGCGACCCACAGCAGCGGTGCGATCTGAAACACGATGAAAAATACGGCGAAGGGCAGCAGGCACAACAGCCCCAGCCACTTGCCTCGCGAAAAGGTCGTCAATTGAGGATCTCCCGGCAGACCGCTTTGTCGTGGGGCACGCCCAGCAGTTCGCAGACGGTGCCGCACAGATCGGTCTGGCGCGGCGCTGCGTCGACATTCAGGCTGAAGGCATCGCCGATAACGAACAGCGGTACTTCACGCTCTTCCGGCAACAGCCCGTTGTGCGAGCGGTCGTTGTTCATGCCGTGGTCGGCGGTTACCAGCACCTGATACCCCGCATCCAGCCAGCGTTGCAGATAGTCAGCCAGAATGATGTCGGCGCTGCGGGCGCTGTTGCGGTACTGCGCAGTGTCGAGGCCGTGCTTGTGCCCGGCGTCGTCGATGTTCATGGGGTGGATCAGCAGAAAGTTCGGGGCGTGGCTGAGGCGCAGACTTTCGGCGTCGGCGAACAGGTGCGAATCAGGGTAGTGGTCGGCCCAGTAGAACAGCCCGTGCTGGATCGGCAGATCCGCTGCCTCGGTGTGGCGATCGCGTGACGGGTCGAACGGCGTGCGGTTGTACAGCTCGCTGACCCAGTGATAGGCCGCCGCTGCCGTGCTCAGTCCGGCGTCGCGAGCATAGTGAAAGATGCTGCGCTGATTCGACAGGCGCGATACGTTGTTGTGCACGATGCCGCTGTCGATGGGCGCAACGCCGGTCAGCATGCATTCGTAAAGGGGGCGGGAGAGGGCGGGCAGTTCGCATTCGATCTTGTAGAGCGCGGCCCTGCCTGCAGCGTGCCAGGCTTGAAGATGCCCCATCGCATGGCGTGCGACTTCGTAATTGAGGCCGTCCAGCACGATCAGGATGACGTTGTGTTTCATGGGCAACTCGCTTTGAAAGAACGGGCGAGACTGGCTCGCCCGGTGTACACGACTTCATCCCTGAGCCGCAGGAGAGGATCAGTTCATCTCGATGATGACCTGCTCGTTCCACATCTGCGGCAGCGCTTTGGAGGTTTTCTCCCAGGCGTCTGCGTTCTTGATCGGCTTGGCGTTTTTGTACTGGTCTTGCGGCAGCAACTTGGCTTGAACATCTTCAGGCAGTTTGATGTGCTCTACGCGAATCGGGCGCGCATTGCCTTCTGCCAGCCTGATCTGACCCGCGTCGCTGAAGGTGTACTCACGCGCCAGCTTGGCGGCGTTCGGGTGTTTGGCATACTTGTTGATGATGGTGGTGTAGCCGGAAATCACCGAGCCGTCCGACGGGATCAGCACGACGTAATCATCGGGTTTGGTCATCTTGGCTTTGTAGCTCAGGCCATTGAAGTCCCAGACCACACCGACTTCGATTTCGCCTTTCTCGATGGTCTGAATGGTCGGGTTGGCCAGCGACAGACGCTTCTGTTTGGCCAGATCGGTGAACAGTGCCAGGCCCGGCGCGATGTTGCTTTCGTCACCTTTCATGGCGATGGCCGCTGCCAGTACACCGTTGGCAGCCTGAGCCGCAGTGCTCACATCGCCGATGGAAACCTTGTATTTGCCGGTTTTCAGGTCAGCCCAGCTTTTCGGGATATCAGAGCCGTGCAGCAGGTTTTTGTTGACGATGAAGGCAATGGTGCCCGTATAGGCCAGCGCCCAGTGGCCGTCCGTGTCCTTGGCCCAGGTCGGGATCTGCTCCCAGGTGGTTGGCTTGTAAGGCTGGGTGACGCCTTTTGCTGCGGCGATAGGGCCGAATGCTGCGCCTACGTCGCCAATGTCACCGCTGGCGTTGTCTTTCTCCGCTTCGAACTTGGCGATCTCCTGGGCCGAACTCATGTCGGTGTCCATGTGCTTGAGGCCGTATTTGGCTTCCAGGTCTTTCCAGATGCCGCCCCAGTTTGCCCAGTCATCCGGCATGCCGAGGCTGTTGACTGCGCCTTCAGCCTTGGCCGCAGCCTCCAGCGTTTTAAGATCCGTGTCCGCCGCCATGACCAGCGAACTCATTGCCATGGCTGAACCGAGGAGTGATGCCAACAAAAGATGTTTCATTCGGAGCTCCTAGTGCACTTCTTGCAAGAAGTGTTCGTTGCGGATTGTTTGGTCTAGATCAGCAATACCTGAGCCAAGTTAGGCTTTTTGCATGACATTTTCGTGTCGTGTCGCGTAGACAAAAGCGTTTTTCAAGGGCCCTGGCAGTGCCTGGCGCTAAGCGTAGACCATCGCAACGTGCGCGCTGAGCAGGGGGTTCGGGGCTGTTTTCAGCACAGTTGGCATGCACCGTGATTTGTCCTGTAACAGGACAGTCATGTACCCGGCCTAGGCTCACAGCAAGGGAGTCAACGGCGTTGACCGCACTGATGTATGCCTCGTAACAGGGCTGGTCTAGTCCAGACGGATACCGGAATGCGCGAAGATGTACCACGGGCGGTAACAACGATTTGCCATGCGCTGCAGGAGCAGATCGAACACGGTTTGTTGCCGCATGGCAGCAAGTTGCCTGCAGAGCGCAAGCTCAGTGAGGTATTCGCCACCACGCGCATCACCTTGCGTGAAGCGCTTTTGCAACTCGAGTCGCAGGGGCTGATTTACCGCGAAGAGCGGCGTGGCTGGTTCATCTCGCCGCCGCGGCTGGCCTATGACCTGATCAGGCGCAGCCATTTCCACGCAATGGTCTGTGCCCAGGGAAGGGTGCCTCACACCCAGCTTCTTTCTGCACGCCTGCAACCTGCTTCAGCGATGATCTGTGAAATGCTGGAACTGCCGGCGCTTTCGAGCGTGATCCAGATCTGTCGCGCGCGGCGCATCGATCAGCGCCTGGTGCTGTATGTCGAGCACTACCTGAGGCCGGAGTTGTTCCCCGGCATTCTCGAACACGATCTGAACGAATCGCTGACCGCACTCTACGCCCGCTGCTACGACATTCACTGCGGCCGGGTGCGCTTCGACATGGTTCCCACGTCTTTGCACAGCGAAGCATCCGCAGCACTGAAGGTTTCACTGGGTAGTCCGGGCCTGCGCATTGCACGAGTCAATTACGACCGCAAAGACCGGTTGATCGATTGCGATCTCGAATACTGGCGTCATGATGCTATTCATGTGCGCGCTGAGGTGCATGGCGACTGAACGCCTGTATTTAAAACCTGCTTGCCAGGCACGGTCTGCACCGTCGTTAGTTGCCTGTTTTCTATAAGTAAATGCTCATTTCAGTGATCGGAAACTTGCGAGGTGCAGGGCCTGTTTAATAGGCGCTGTGTAACGCATGCGTTTAACTAACAAAAAAAATCAATGAAGATAACGCTGTTGTCTCTTGGGGTGTGGGCGTAGATTAGTTGGTTTTTGTCATCAGGATTTTCAGAGTAATTATTCTAATATTCCATGAAGAATTTACAAAAAAGTTAGTATTAATTAATGTTTTTTAGTGGGGTGTGGTAGGTTTTTTAGTGCGGAAGGATGTGCGCTGTTAGTGGCTGTTTTGTGCACCATCGTTCCACATTGGATTAAGGCTGACATGGCGGTTGTCCTGTAAAGCAATGCTTGATAAGTGCAGCTGCTTTTATTTAAAGGATCTATGAGGATGCTGTAATGAATCTCGACAAGGCGTTGGTGCTGCGTACCTGTGCAAATAACATGGCCGATCATTGCGGCCTTATATGGCCCGCTTCCGGGACGGTTGAATCCAAATACTGGCAGTCAACCAGGCGTCACGAGAATGGTCTGGTGGGTTTACTGTGGGGCGCTGGAACCAGCGCTTTTCTAAGCGTGCATGCCGATGCGCGATGGATTGTCTGTGAAGTCGCCGTTGCAGACATCATCAGTCTGGATGAGCCGGGAATGGTCAAGTTTCCGCGCGCTGAGGTGGTTCATGTCGGCGACAGGATCAGCGCGTCACACTTCATTTCGGCGCGTCAGGCCGACCCTGCATCAACGCCCCCGCCCACGTCAATGACCACGCCCCCGCCCACGCCTGCGGCAGCACATGTCACATTACCTGTGGCGGCAAGTGTCACGTTACCGGTGGCCGAACAGGCCAGTCATGAAGTGTTCGATGTGGCGTTGGTCATCGCAGCGGCCCCCTCAGTAAATACCCTGCCGGTAACGACGCCGCAGAATTTGCAGACCGCCACTTACGGCAGCACGTTGAGTGGCGACAACCACAGTCGGCTCATTGCCGGTTATGGCAGTAACGAGACCGCTGGCAACCACAGTGATCTGATTGCCGGTTATGGAAGTACAGGAACCGCCGGTTCCGACAGCTCGCTGGTCGCAGGCTATGGAAGCACCCAGACTGCCGGAGGGGACAGCGCGCTGACGGCGGGTTACGGCAGCACCCAGACCGCCCGCGAAGGCAGCAACCTGACGGCAGGGTATGGCAGTACGGGAACAGCTGGCTCGGATAGTTCGTTGATCGCCGGTTACGGCAGTACTCAGACTTCCGGAGAAGACAGCTCGCTCACAGCGGGTTACGGCAGCACGCAAACGGCTCAGGAAGGCAGCAACCTGACGGCCGGGTACGGCAGCACCGGCACGGCGGGCTCCGATAGCTCGCTGATCGCCGGTTATGGCAGTACACAGACCTCTGGAGGTGACAGCTCGCTGACGGCGGGTTACGGCAGCACGCAGACGGCCCAGGAAGGCAGTAACCTGACGGCCGGGTACGGCAGCACCGGCACGGCGGGCTCGGATAGTTCGTTGATCGCCGGTTACGGCAGTACTCAGACTTCCGGAGAAGACAGCTCGCTCACGGCGGGTTACGGCAGCACGCAAACGGCTCAGGAAGGCAGCAACCTTACCGCTGGGTACGGCAGCACCGGCACGGCGGGCTCGGATAGCTCGTTGATCGCCGGTTACGGCAGTACCCAGACTTCGGGCGGCGACAGTTCGCTGACCGCGGGCTACGGCAGTACGCAGACGGCTCAGGAAGGCAGCAACCTGACCTCCGGGTACGGCAGCACTGGTACCGCAGGTGCCGACAGCTCGTTGATCGCCGGCTATGGCAGCACGCAGACTTCGGGAAGCGACAGCGCCCTGACCGCCGGCTACGGCAGCACGCAAACGGCTCAGCAGGGCAGCAATCTGACGGCGGGTTATGGCAGTACTGGAACGGCGGGGTCCGACAGCTCGCTGATCGCCGGTTACGGCAGCACGCAAACCTCGGGCAGCGACAGTTCGCTCACGGCGGGTTACGGCAGTACGCAGACGGCCCAAGAGGGCAGCAACCTGACGGCGGGGTACGGCAGCACGGGTACAGCAGGTGTCGACAGCTCTCTGATCGCGGGATACGGCAGCACGCAGACCTCGGGAAGTGACAGTGCGCTGACAGCAGGTTACGGCAGTACGCAGACGGCCCAGGAAGGCAGCAATCTGACGGCGGGCTACGGCAGCACTGGCACGGCTGGTGCCGACAGCTCGTTGATCGCCGGATACGGCAGCACGCAGACCTCGGGAAGTGACAGTGCGCTGACAGCAGGTTACGGCAGTACGCAGACGGCCCAGGAAGGCAGCAACCTGACTGCGGGTTATGGCAGCACGGGTACGGCAGGTGCCGACAGCTCGTTGATCGCCGGATACGGCAGCACGCAGACCTCAGGCAGTGAAAGTTCGCTCACCGCGGGTTACGGCAGTACCCAGACGGCCCGTGAAGGCAGCACGCTGACAGCCGGGTATGGCAGTACGGGAACAGCTGGCGCCGACAGCTCGTTGATCGCCGGTTACGGCAGCACGCAAACCTCTGGCAGTGAAAGCTCGCTCACGGCAGGTTATGGCAGTACCCAGACCGCACAGCAGGGCAGCGTACTTACATCCGGCTATGGCAGTACGCAAACGGCGGGGGCTGCCAGTAACCTCACCACCGGTTATGGAAGTACCGGCACTGCGGGTCATGAAAGCTTCATCATCGCCGGTTACGGGAGTACACAGACAGCGGGCCACAAAAGTATCCTGACCGCGGGCTATGGGAGTACTCAGACTGCCAGGGACGGTAGCGACCTGATTGCGGGCTATGGCAGTACAGGAACCTCAGGCTCAAGCAGTTCGCTGATCGCAGGTTATGGCAGCACCCAGACCGCGAGTTACAAAAGCATGCTGACCGCCGGTTATGGCAGTACTCAGACGGCCAGAGAACACAGTGACCTTGTCGCAGGCTATGGCAGCACGTCAACGGCAGGTTCAAACAGTTCGCTGATCGCCGGATACGGCAGCACCCAGACGGCGGGCTTCAAAAGCATACTGACCGCCGGTTATGGCAGTACCCAGACGGCACAGGAGCGCAGTGACCTGGTCGCAGGTTATGGCAGCACGTCGACTGCGGGCTACTCCAGTTCCTTGATCGCCGGCTATGGCAGCACGCAGACGGCAGGCTACGGGAGCACGTTGACGACCGGTTATGGCAGTACGCAGACCGCGCAGGAAAACAGCTCGCTCACCACCGGTTACGGAAGTACCTCCACTGCGGGCTATTCCAGCTCGCTGATCGCGGGTTACGGCAGTACGCAGACGGCAGGCTACGAGAGCACGTTGACCGCCGGTTACGGCAGTACGCAAACCGCACAGGAGCGCAGTGACCTGGTGACAGGTTATGGAAGTACTTCCACTGCCGGCTATGCGAGTTCGTTGATTGCAGGTTATGGCAGCACGCAGACGGCAGGCTACGAGAGCACCTTGACCGCCGGTTACGGCAGCACGCAAACCGCACAGGAAAACAGCTCGCTCACCACAGGCTACGGGAGCACTTCCACCGCCGGCTTTGCCAGCTCGCTGATCGCCGGTTACGGCAGTACGCAAACGGCCGGCTACAAAAGTACCCTCACGGCCGGCTATGGCAGTACTCAGACCGCAGAGTACGGAAGTTCACTCACTGCGGGCTATGGCAGCACTGCAACGGCCGGGCAGGACAGCTCGTTGATCGCCGGTTATGGCAGCTCCCTGACCAGCGGAATCAGAAGTTTTCTGACGGCAGGCTATGGCAGTACGCTGATCGCCGGACTTCGCAGTGTTTTGATCGCCGGTTATGGCAGTAGCCTTACATCGGGCATTCGCAGCACATTGACTGCGGGTTATGGCAGTAACCAGATTGCAAGTTACGGCAGCTCGTTGATTGCAGGCCATGAAAGCATTCAGGTCGCCGGAAATAAAAGCATGCTGATCGCCGGCAAGGGCAGCTCGCAGACCGCAGGTTTTCGCAGCACGCTGATTGCCGGTGCGGGCAGCGTACAACTGGCGGGTGATCGCAGCCGTTTGATTGCCGGTGCAGACAGTAATCAGACCGCGGGTGACCGCAGCAAACTACTGGCCGGTAATAACAGTTATCTGACCGCCGGCGATAGAAGCAAACTCACCGGCGGGCATGACTGCACCCTGATGGCGGGCGATCAAAGCAGATTGACCGCTGGAAAGAACAGTATCTTGACGGCCGGCGCGCGGAGCAAACTTATTGGCAGTGAAGGCTCGACGCTCTCGGCTGGAGAAGACTCCACGCTGATTTTCAGGCTCTGGGACGGGAAGAGGTACAGGCAACTGGTTGCCAAAACGGGTGAGAACGGTGTTGAAGCCGATATACCGTATTACGTGAACGAAGATGACGATATTGTCGATAAACCCGACGAGGAAGATGACTGGATAGAGGTAGAGTAGCCAGCGATATTCAAGCACTCCACTACTGAATCATCGACAGGGTGTGTCGATGGAGTTCGGGACATGAAGTCCCTTTATAAACGAATGATCTTTTGTTGCGTAAGATATGGCTCAGGATCATGCAGGCAAAAGCAGCTTTTTTATCGTTGTGATTAGAGAGGTTTTATTTTTTTCAATAGCGTTTACCGGGGTCAATACTGACACGCGAGAGCAGCAGGCCGCTCCCGCGTTACCGATGATCGCCTCAGTCGTTATGGCAGCTCGTGGCTGGCATAGAACGCGCTCAATACCTTGACCAGATGCGCCAGGTCATGGCTGCCGGCCAGTTCGCGGATCGAGTGCATGGCGAACGTTGGCAAGCCGATATCTACCGTGCGGATGCCCAGATGGCTGGCAGTGATCGGTCCGATGGTCGAGCCGCAACCCATGTCGCTGCGTACCACAAAGCTCTGCACCGGGACTTCTTCGGCCATGCACAGATGGCGGAAGAAACCGGCGGTTTCGCTGTTGGTGGCGTAACGCTGGTTGCTGTTGACCTTGATCACCGGCCCGGCGTTGAGCTTGGGACCGTGATTGGCATCGTGCTTGTCAGCGTAGTTGGGATGAATGCCGTGGGCGTTGTCGGCTGAGATCAGCAGCGACTTCTGAATCGTGCGCACGTAGTCTTCGCTGCTTGGCAACAGGCGCTGGACGATCTGCTCAAGCATCGCGCCGTCTGCGCCACAGGCAGAAGACGAGCCAACCTCTTCGTGATCGGTGCACACCAGCAGGGCGGTTTCGTCGCTTTCGGTGTTGAGCAGTGCCTGCATCCCGGCGAAACACGACAACAGGTTGTCCAGGCGTGCGCCTGCCAGGAAATCCCCGTTGAGGCCGACCACAGCGGCGCCCTGGGTGTCGTAGAAGCTCAGCTCGTAATCGAGCACCACATCGGCATTGAGCCCGTGTTCGCGGGCCAGTTGGTCGGTCAGCAGCGCACGGAAGTCCGCGCGCTCGTCACCGGCTACCTGCGCCAGGATGGGCGGCAGTTCGTTTTGCGCGTTGATCGCCCAGCCTTCGTTGGCAGTGCGGTTCAGGTGAATGGCCAGATTGGGAATCACGGCGATCGGCAGCTTGAAGTCGATCAGTTGGCTTTCGACCTTGCCGTCGCGACGGAAAGTGACGCGGCCGGCCAGCGACAGATCCCGATCAAACCAGGGGGCCAGCAAGGCGCCGCCGTAGACTTCGACGCCCAACTGCCAAAAACCCTGACGTTGCAGTTCCGGTTGCGGCTTGACCCGCAGGCACGGGCTGTCGGTGTGTGCGCCGACCATGCGGATGCCGCCCGTGAGTGGCGACTGACGGCCCATGCGGAAAGCGACGATGGAGGAGTCGTTACGGGTGACGAAGTAACGACCTCCGGTTTCTACTGCCCACGTATCACGTTCGTCCAGCCGCTGAAAACCTGCGGCTTCAAAGTGTTGCACGAGGGTGGCAGTGGCGTGGAATGGGGTAGGAGAAGCCTTCAGGAAATCAATAAGGCCTTTGTTCAACTCTGCGCGCATAAATAGCTCCAGACAACAATGACGCGAGTTTACCGTATTGGATGATTTGCTGCCTTCGGTTGCGCTCATCGCGCAGCTCTCGTGCCGACGCGCTGTGTGACGCAGAGCGTCACGAACTGCATGCCGACGCGGAGCGTCGGCACGATAATCAAAACCGCAGTCATTGCCGCAAAAGTGCTTCTCAACCACGATGTCACTGACGACGCAGAGTGCGACGTTAGTGACGGCTGAGTCCTGGCGCTGATCCGGGGGTAGCCTGGCAGGACGCCAGGCTAGCCGCACCGCGCCATGGATGGCGCGTTGCGGCGACCCCCGGATCAGTGTCAGGGCGAAGGAACCCGACGAAGTCGGGCCGGAAACAGGAGCGGGGACTTTGCTCACTTTGGTCCCTCAAAGTGAGTCGCCGAGGGGCGAAAAGGTGACCTGAGCCGAACGTCAATCCACCTGATGTCGCAGAACTGCTGTGTGACGCAGAGCGTCACGAACGGCATTACCACGCGGAGCGTGGGAACGATAGTCAACGCCAATCCACCTGACATCGCAGAACCGCTGTGTGACGCGGAGCATCGGGACGATAGTCAGCGCGTCATTCAAATCAGAACGGCGCAGCACACTCGAAGGTCAGTCGCTCGCCAGTCCCGGGATGCGTGAAGCTCAGCATGCTGGCATGCAGACACAGACGTGGATAGGCCGCCAGCGCTTCCGGATGCGCGTACAGACCATCACCCAACAGCGGATGCCCGATCGACAGCATGTGCACACGCAACTGATGCGAGCGGCCAGTAATCGGCGTGAGCTCGACGCGACAATAAGTGTCATGCCGCTCGACAACCTTCCAGAACGTCAGCGCGTGTTTGCCACCCTCGTGGTCCACCACATGCCGGGGCTTGGTAGGCGGGTCGTAGCGCAACGGCAGATCGATGCTGCCGCTGTCCAGGGACGGTTGGCCCCAGCACAGCGCGGTGTAGGCTTTCTCGGTTTCGCGGTCATGAAACTGACGCGACAGTTCGCGATGCGTATCGGCATCGCGGGCCAGCAGAATGATGCCCGAGGTTTCCCAGTCCAGACGATGGACGATACGCGCTTCGGGGTAACCGTTTTCCTGCAGGCGGGTAATCAGGCAATCCTTGTTGTCGTCGGCACGGCCGGGAACGGAAAGCAGCAGGGTAGGCTTATCGATCACCAGAACGGCGGCGTCCTGATGAATGATGCGGATGTTCGACAACGGCATGCAACGGCCTCGAAACGCTAGAAACGCCGACGGCGGCAAGGGCGCAGCTTCCGGAGAAGTGCGCCGATAACGCCGCGAGCGACTGCCTGATCAGCGATCGGGCAGGGTGATATTGAGTTCCAGAATAGAACAGCTGCCCTGGCTTTCCAGAGCGACCTGTACCTGATCAGACTCGATATTGACGTATTTACGGATCACTTCCACCAGCTCTTTCTGCAGCGCAGGAAGGTAGTCCGGGGTACTGCGTTGGCCGCGTTCGTGAGCAACGATGATCTGTAGACGCTCTTTCGCTACCGAGGCCGTGCTTCCTTTTTTGCGGTCACGAAAGAAGTCAAAAATATTCATTAATTACCCCCGAACAGGCGTTCAAAGAATCCTTTCTTATGCACATCCAGAAACCGGTGCTCAAGTGTTTTGCCCAGCAGGCGGTCGACCGCATCGCTGTAGGCCTGACCCGCGTCGCTCTGGTCATCGAGAATGACCGGCACGCCCTGGTTGGAAGCTTTCAGTACAGCCTGGGATTCGGGAATCACGCCGAGCAGGGTAACGGCAAGGATTTCCTTGACGTCTTCCACGCCGAGCATTTCGCCCTTGCTGACGCGCTCAGGGTTGTAGCGGGTCAGCAGCAAGTGTTCCTTGATCGGGTCTTCGCCGCGTTCGGCGCGACGCGATTTGCTGGCCAGCAGGCCCAGCATGCGGTCGGAGTCACGCACCGACGAGACTTCAGGGTTGGTCACGACGATGGCTTCGTCGGCGAAGTACATGGCCAGGTGAGCACCGGTTTCGATGCCGGCCGGCGAATCGCAGACGATGTATTCGAAGGATTCCTTCAGCTCCATGAGGACTTTTTCAACGCCCTCCTTGGTCAGTGCTTCCTTGTCGCGGGTCTGGCTGGCGGCCAGCACGAACAGGCCTTCGATCTTCTTGTCCTTGATCAGCGCCTGTTGCAGGTTGGCTTCACCATTGACCACGTTGACGAAGTCATACACGACACGACGTTCGCAACCCATTATCAGGTCGAGGTTACGCAGACCGACGTCGAAGTCGACGATGACTGTCTTGTGGCCGCGCAGTGCGAGGCCGGTACCGATGGCGGCGCTGGTGGTGGTCTTGCCCACACCACCCTTGCCGGATGTAACAACGAGAATCTTGGCCAAGGTGTATCACCCCTAGAGGAAAAGGACATTGAGTCCCTGAAAGGCATCTCCTGGCGCCGCGCACGCCGAAGCATTCTGGAAGTCCTGGGGTCTGATTCCGGAAAGCTAGCACTAAGCTATTACTTTCGACTCATATACCCGCTGAAAAGCAGTGCTTTTCAGAACTTCCTGCCGCCTTCACGACAATTTCGCGACGAATCAGAGATGCTTTGAAAATTGCGGCAGTATCCGTTAAAGACGAATGATGTTCAACACATCACCTGACAAGCTGATCTGGACCGGCGAACCCCATAACGGGTCCCTGCGCAAGTCCTCGGACACCTTGTATTGTCCGGCAATCGAAATCAGCTCGGCGCTCAACTGCTGACAGAAGATGCGTGCCTTGGTATCGCCCTTTATTCCCGCCAGTGCCCTGCCACGCATCGGGCCGTAGACATGGATGTTTCCATCGGCGAGAAGTTCCGCACCAGGACTGACCGGCGCGACTACCACCAGGTCGCCGCCCTGAGCGTAGATCTGCTGCCCGCCGCGTACCGGAGCGGTTATCACGCGGGTCGGCTTGATCAGTGGCTCGGGTGGTTTTTCCGGTATTTTTTTCGGTGCTTCGGCCTCGACCGGGTCGATCACGCGTTCACGTGCGCCGGACGGCGGCAGGACCGGGAGGTCGACGGCAATCGCCGCAGCAATGTCTTCGATGCGGTTGGCGCGGATCGCCAGGGTGCGCAGGCCATGCTGGCGACAGATGCGCACCAGACCCGGGAGATCCACCGGCCCCTCGTTCGGTGCGAGTTTGTCCAGAGCCAGGATCAACGGCGTATTGCTGAAGAAGTTGGGGGCTTGTGCCACCTTGGCGGCCAACTGCCTGTCGAGCGCTTCAAGGTTGGTTCGGGCCAGCTCCATCACGGTGATGGCGAGCATGCTGCCCTTGAGCTGAAATACAGGTTCCGGGTTTTGCGATTCAATCTGGCTCATGGTTGATATACACAACAGCTTGTCGCTAAAAGTGCCGAGACTTATAGCGAGAACGCCCGCGAGCCGCAAGCGGCCAGAACCGTTGTAGAATGCGCGGCCTTTGTTCTGACGGAAGCCCAAATGGATCGCCCGCGTCTTAAAGCCAGTTTCCTTCACCCCCGTTTCTGGCCGCTATGGCTGGGGCTGGGGCTCTTGTGGCTGATTGTTCAATTGCCATTTTGTGTTCTGCTGGTCATCGGTCGGGCACTGGGCGCCATCATGTACCGTGTGGCCACTGATCGAAAAAAAATCGCGTCGCGCAATCTGGAGCTGTGCTTCCCGCATTTGTCCGCGGCCGAGCGCAAGCGTCTGCTCAAGGAAAACTTCGCCTCCACCGGGATTGCCTTTTTCGAGATGGCGATGAGCTGGTGGTGGTCGAAAAAACGTCTGGCCAGGCTTGCCCACGTCGAAGGGCTCGAGCATTTGCAGAATGCCCAGGAAAAAGGCGAGGGCGTGATTCTGATGGCGCTGCATTTCACCACGCTGGAAATCGGCGCGGCGCTGCTGGGCCAGCAGCACACCATCGACGGCATGTATCGCGAACACAAGAGCCCGTTGTTCGACTTCGTCCAGCGTCGCGGGCGCGAGCGCCATAACCTGGATTCGCTGGCTGTCGAGCGAGACGACGTGCGCGGCATGCTCAAGTTACTGCGTGCCGGCCGGGCGATCTGGTATGCGCCGGATCAGGACTATGGCGCCAAGCAGAGTATTTTTGTGCCGCTGTTCGGCATTCAGGCCGCGACGGTGACCGCCACCAGCAAGTTCGCCCGTCTGGGCCGTGCGCAGGTTGTGCCCTTCACTCAGCGGCGTCTGGCAGACGGCAGTGGTTACCGGCTGGTGATCCATCCGCCGCTGGATAACTTTCCGGGGGAAAGCGACGAAGCCGATTGCCTGCGCATCAACCAATGGGTGGAAAAGGCCGTCACTGAATGCCCGGAACAATATCTTTGGGCCCATCGACGCTTCAAAAGTCGACCGCCAGGTGAACCGAAGCTATACAACAAGCATAAATAAAACGCGTCTTCGATCACCGAGGTCAGTTGTAGATGCCAGATCCTGCTGTTGCGATCAATGCTGTGAGGAGTCCGGTCGAACCGGTAACCGGGCTCATTCTTTCAGGTGGTGGTGCACGTGCCGCCTATCAGGTCGGGGTGCTTGCAGGCATTGCCGACCTGTTGCCTGCCGGGGCGCCCAACCCTTTTCCGGTCATTGTCGGCACGTCGGCAGGGGCGATCAATGCAGTGAAACTGGCCAGCGGTGCGCTGCACTTTCGCATTGCCATTCACCAATTGACCGAGTTCTGGCAGTCATTTCGCAGTCATCAGGTTTTACGCAGCGACTGGTCGGGTGTGATCCACCAGGCCAGCCGGTTTTTTGGCCGCAGCCTGATGGGCTTCGGACGAAACATTCCCGTTGCCTTGCTCAACAGCTCACCGCTGCGTGAACTGCTCAACGAGCGGCTGGACCTTTCCGGGATCGAAGCGGCGATCAATGCTCACCACCTGCGCGCGGTGGCGGTGACAGCCTTTGGCTACGAGTCGGGGCAAGCGGTCACGTTCTATCAAGGGCGGGGCACCATCGAGCCGTGGTTACGTCATCGGCGTATCGGTCGTCCGACGCAACTCACCGTGGATCACCTGCTTGCCAGCTCGGCTATCCCGTTGCTGTTCGCTCCAGTGATGCTCGATAAGGAATACTTTGGTGACGGAGCCGTGCGTCAATCTGCACCGATCAGCCCGGCGCTGCATCTAGGGGCCAATCGGGTGCTGGTCGTGGGTGTCAGCGGCAATCCGCGCGGGCTTAAAAGCGAACGACCCGCACCACGTCCACCGAACGGCATGCAGCCGAGTCTGGCGCAGATCAGCGGGCACATGCTCAACAGCACCTTTATTGATAACCTGGAAAGCGATATCGAATTGCTTGAACGACTGAACACGGCCAGCGCGTTGCTGCCCGATGAGCAGATCAGGCAGCCGGGCATGGAGCCGGTGGAAGTGCTGGTGATTTCGCCGAGCCGTCCGCTGGATGAAATCGCGGCCCGCCACCGCCGTGAACTGCCCCCCGCACTGCGCACGTTCCTGCGCGGGCCGGGCGCGACCAGGAGCAGCGGTGCCAGTGTGCTGAGCTATCTGCTGTTCGAGTCAGGTTATTGCAGCGAATTGATCGAGCTGGGGCGTCACGATGCGATTGCTCAGGGTGCCGAACTGAAGCGCTTTTTGCGTCTGACCTGACGTCGCCACGGCAGGAGCGAGCCCTGCCGTGGAGCGCGCTGTTATCTCACTCGGCGTACCTGCAACTGACCGCACGGCGGACCGCTCAGTTGCTCCCCGGTTTCGAGGCTGAACACCGAAAAGTGCAGGGGACAGGTGATGGACCGGCGTTTCTCGTTGACCACTCCATGCTCCAGCCATCCTTCACGATGCGGGCAACTGCTCGGTATCAGGTATTGCTCCTGGCCAATGTGTACGGTGAACGTGTCGGGACGACGAAACTCAGCAGGCTCGTTCAAGGCTGACCTCCTTGTTGAAATGCTTGAGCCGACGGGCTTTTTCTACCGCCAGGTCGAACGCCAGGTTGGTGATCTCGCGTCCCATGCAGATGCCGCGCCAGGCTTTTACCGGATCCAGATCCCCGCTGACGTCCATGGCCTTGAGCAGGCGCTGGCCCTCGATGGCGTGGAAAACGTCGATATGAACGTGTTCTGAATAGTAGGTATGAGCCTTGATCTGCAAGCGCTCGCAAAGCTGCGTGTAGCACTCGAAAAAGAACGGCACCACGGTCTCGAAGTAGGTGATGACGCCGGCAAACCATGACGCATCGTCCGCCCGCATCGCCAGCCAGCAGAACATATTGGGAAAGGTGAAACCGGCGCTGGAGTTGGCGTCTACGTAAAACTGCAGGTCCAGCGGCATTTCCAGTTCGCGCAACAGGTCCTGATAGAGCGTGGTATGCGAGCGTTTGAGGTTCCCCGAGCCGAACTCGTCGATCATCATGCGCAGCATGGGCATCTGTGCGGGAAGGCTGAGCCTGGGCATCAGGTGATAGAACACCTGTGCTTCGGTCAGGCCATCCAGTGCAAACTCCTGAACCAGAATCCGGAATTCGTCGAGGGTCATGTCGTTGGCGACATACTGTGCGCTGGGCGGTACTTCGCTGCTCTCCTGTTCGACCAGCTCGGCCAGCATTCTGCGCAGACCGGCAAGGTCATCAGGCGCATCTGCCGTCATGCTGCGTTCGATGGCATCCTCGATCCAGTGTTGCTCGAACGCCAGAATCGCCTGTGGCATGGGCACCCGCTTTTCGATAAGCGCACGGTTGGCCAGAAACAGTTGCTTGTGCAGGTCTTCCATCAGGCAGCCTCCTCGGTGACGACACGCTCGCTGTTGATCACGCCCCTGGCTCTGAGCTCGCGCTTGATATGCGCGTACCAGTCCGGGGCATTGAGCAGATAACGCTGGTTAAGCGTGGCGACTTGCTGGCTGAGTGCCGGCTGCTGCCGGGCAGCCGCTGTCCGGCACAGCAGCGGTTCCAGATTGGCCAGGGAAACCACATTGCCGTCGGACTCCAGGTCTCCGGCCAGCTGCATTTCCCAGCCGATGAAGTAGTCGACGCCCTCCTGTCGAATGGCATCTACCTGAGCCTGCGGGCGCGACAGCGAGGGCGAGTCCTTCAGGCCAATGACTCTGGGTAACTGCGCGATGGCCTTGAGGGTGGCGAAGGACTTTTCGTTGCCCGACAGGGCGGCCTCGTTGTACATGAAGATATCCATGTGCGTCGCGTCATGAATGGTCTGGTAATGCTCGATGATCGCCTGCTGGCTGATACCGGGCGTCAAGGGTGAGGTAAACATCACTGCTTGAGCACCGGCATCCTGAGCCAGGAGGGCAAAGTCCAGCACCTCCTGCGTCGAATGGCGTTCGATCCCGGCGATGACGCTGCGCTCGCCCGCGTGCCTGAGGGTCAGCGTCAGCATCTGCAGCCATTGCTGACGCGACAGCCGCCAGCCCTCTCCGGAGGTCAGGCATGGAATGTAGCCATCGACATGGGGCGCGAGGCTACCCAAAAGGCGTTCGAGGCTGGCTTCGCAGACTTGCTCCTGCGCGTTCAGAGGCGTTATCAGGGGGACCAGAATGCTTTTACCAGACATGTTGAAAGTCCTCGTTGCTGATCACCATGGCGCAGGACTGGTCATAGAGACGCTGGAGCATCTTCGGGAACGTCTGCCGTCGAATGGTGCTTTCGAATGGTTGAAGGAAAGGCTGCAGCACTTGCAGGCGCAGCAACTCCGGATCGTGGGTATAAAACGGGATTTCCTGCTCCAGCACTTGAGCAGCCAGCAGTTTCTTGTCGGCCGGCAGACCTCTGAACAGCGTTTCACCTGCTGCGCGCTGGAGCACCTGTTCGCTATAGCCCTCACGCTGTATTGCCATGTCGGTGTGCAAGACATCCATGAACGGGTAATAGGCGTCCTGCAGGGCACGGCCTTTCTTCCAGATGATGGCGTCGCAAATGCCTATCTGGGCGAAATTCATCTGCACGCTGCTCTCGTAGAACCGGGAGAAGAACTCCAGGGATTTGTCACGCACGCCGGGATCGGCATGGTGCATGCCCATGAAAACTGTGGCATCGATCATCGGCAGGTCGAAGTCAGACATGGAGGTTCTCCAGTGCCTGCGCAATTGCCTGAACGGCGGCCTCGAATTCGTCCGGCTTGCGTGCCAGTGCCAGGCGTATGTAGCGCTGGCCTTTTTCCGGCTGGCTCCAGTAGAAATACTTGCCCGGTAGTACGTAGACGTCCGATTGCAGCAGATAAGCCTGCAAGTCATCGGCGTTCACGCCGGCGGGTAGAATCTCGAACCAGGCCACGCTGGTATCGATCATCGGTTGCACATACTTCAAGACCTTGCCCTCAAGGCAGGCACGCGCCTTGCTGCGGTTGAGTTCCAGCACCGAGCGCACGGAGTCGAAGTCATCGTCGTTGCTGTCCTCGATGTAGCGGGTCACGACGTTGAGGATGAACGGTGAGACATTCAGCAGGACGCTGGTGACAATGCTGTAGATATCGGCGTTGATGTCGCGGCTGGCCATGAGCGTGGCGCATTTGGTGTCCTGCAGGGGCCAGGTCTTGCCCGTATCTTCCATGACCAGGTATTGAGTGCCGATGTCGTCGAGAATCGCGTAGGCATCCACGCGCTGCTTGCCGGCGGCTTTGAAGAACGAGGCGAAACAGAAATCGAGGATCAGCAGCTTGTTGTAATCCCGGCAGTAGCGGGCCACTTCGACAAACGTGTCCGGCCCCTCGGCAAACAGGCTGGAACCTGTCGGGTTGTTGGGATCGACCAGAAAGATTGCGTCCAGTCCGATGGCGGCCTTCTGTAACTTTGCGTACACCTCGGTCGATGACCTGAACAGGCTTTCATCCAGTGCCGACATGGGCACTTCCATGTGTTTCAACAGGTCATGCAGGTTGTCGAAACAGGGCTCGATCAGCCCGACGCTCATGTTCTTTTTGCGCAAGTAGGTCGCAGTGATATGCATGGCGATGGACGCGGCGTAGACGAGATAGATTTCGTCGTGGCGTTTCAACGCATGATGCTGGCCGTGGAAGGTGAAGAAGGCCTGAATGAACGTCTGTTCACTCTGATACTGCGTCTGGTTCTGTGCCCGATACCACAGCTCGGGCAGGCTGGCGACGATCATGCGCTGGGTCTCGCTCTGATCCTGGTGCGTGTGGGCATCGGCCAGATTGAAGCGGGTCTTGAGGGCAGAAATTTCGTGTTGGGTAATATCGTCCAGAACAGGAACTGCGTTCAAGGTGTCGATACCGGCATACAGACTATTCATACCATTATCCCTGTGGCGTCATTATTGTTTGGGAAGCCGCCGTCCTGGATATCCAGAACGCCGGAGCAGATTTCCTTATTTTCGGCGCCAATAACACTGTACCTAAGTGCAAACAGCAGGGCGTTAGTGTTTCAGCGTGTTGACCTGTTCTTAAGTACAGTAGATTTGCCTATTTAAATAAGTAATGCTTCACGCTGGTGACGCCGGGTGGGTTTTAGAATGTCGAGCGGGTTTGAATTTCAGGTAGCCAGTTACAGCAAAGTGCCCGTCACGTTGCTGGAAACGCTGTATGCCCTGCGCAAGAAGATCTTTTCGGATCGGCTTGAATGGAAGGTTCGCGTCAGTCAGGCGTTCGAGTTCGATGACTATGACAGTGCCGCTGCGACTTACCTGATAGGCAGCTGGAACGGGGTTCCGCTGGCCGGGCTCAGGCTGATCAACACCTGTGATCCGTACATGCTGGATGGACCGTTTCGCAGTTTTTTCGACTATCCGGCGCCCAGAAATGCTGGCATGGCGGAGTCGAGCCGGTTCTTTGTCGACACGGAACGTGCACGGTCGCTGGGTATTCTGCACGCGCCACTGACCGAAATGCTGCTGTTCTCGATGCACAATCACGCTGCCTCGGCTGGTCTGGAGTCCATCATCACGGTGGTCAGCAAGGCGATGGCGCGGATCGTGCGCAAGTCCGGGTGGGAGCACCGTGTTCTGGCAACGGGGGAGGCTTCACCAGGCGAGACGGTATTGTTGCTGGATATGCCTGTGAACGCCGACAACCATCAACGGCTGCTCGGCAGCATTGCCCTCAGGCAGCCCGTCACGGATGACCTGTTGCGCTGGCCAATACCGCTCGATGCATCAGCATCCTTGCAGCGAGCACGCATGGACAGCGCAGCCTGAGTCAGACCATGCCCATATTAATGGCTTTGTACACGGCCTGTTTGGCAGTGCGCACTTCGAGTTTGCTGGAAACGTTGGACATGTGAAATTTCACGGTGCGTTCCGAAATGGAAAATATCTCGGCGATTTCGCTGTAGGCCTTGCCCATGGCTACCCATTTCAGCACGCCTATTTCGCGGCTGGACAATTTGCATCGGGTGGGCTGCGGGAAGAGTTCGTGGGGCGCCTGTGTCTTGGTCAAACGGTCATGAAAGCGGATGAGGCTCATCTGGATATCAGCGGCCTTGTCGCGGATTCGCTGATCGAAGTCAGTCTGTTGCCTGGCATTGCAAAGACTCAGAGCGGCAAAAAGCCCGCTTGCATCGTGCAGGGTGAAAGTGGCCCCGGAGGACAGCTGGTATTTGGCCGAGCGCTTCAGGAAGTCATCGGTCTCGACGCCCTGAATGGCATGCCGGGCCTCTCTCCAGAAAAATGGCGTAATGCTATGCCAGGCATGTTTGATGATGGGATCGATAAGGTGATAGTTGGAGGCAATATACGACTTCAGCCAGGAATCAGGATAGTTGGACAGGATGACCGGTTTGACAGTGCGTGTCTTTGGGCTGGAAAAGTAGGCATAGGTGAAATCGCCAATACGATGCAGATCGTTTTCGAAGTCTTCAATCAATTGACGCAGCGGAGCAGGGGCTGCGTTGATCTTGAGGGGCGGGCAGTCAAGTTGGGTGTGCACGGTACGAACCTCCATGTAATACCTTGTCTATTGTTTGTTTGCGGCCTGGCCGTCTTCATTATCCTCATTTGTATTTTCCGCAGTACATGAAAACATGGACTGCGTGTGTCTTTTGTCTTTGAACAAGGGCTTAGCCGTTGAAAATAATACGCTCATCGACCTGCCGAGTTGCGAGCGCACGCATGTTCGGGGACTGGCCATCGCGCTGCGATGAGGCGTGTCAGTGATTTTTATTGCGATTGCAATCATATTCTTGGTTCCATCAAGGTGCAAGGATGCTTGTCCGACAGCAAGGAGTAGTGATGAACAGCGCAAACAGTCATTCGTTGGCACCCCAGACCCGGTTCGCGGCGTTGGCCTGCATGGACAAGATTCAGGCGGTCACGGGGCTTGCGCTGCGTGGGTGTTGTTCACCCCTGTTCGCGATGGCCGATATCGTCGAGCGTCTGACCAGAGATCCGTCCACCTCGCGGCGGATATCGGTGGTACGGGCCAGCAAACACATGTCACGCGGACAGGAAGGCATGCTCGCCAGCGCCTGGCCGCTGAGATTTGCTGCGCAGGCTGGCGCGGTGGAGTTGCCGCTGATTTACATGATCAGCAGCGAAACCTCCGCCGAGTTGAGCGCGCTCGCATCGGAGTCGTTCCAGCGGGGCATCTTCTGCAACGATATCGAGACGCTGCCGTCACGCTGGCCCAAGGGTGCCCATCCCTGGTTACCGCTGTGGCTGCTGTCGAACCGCAAATGCCAGCCGTTTGACCCTGCGGATGCTGCCGAAGCGCGGGCGATCACACTGCACGCCCTGCACAGTCTGTATGTCGAAGGCCGGAGCGGCTTCTATTACATGGCCTTGCACGACGAGTCCAATGAGGAAGTCAGTGAACTGAGCGATGCTCAGGCTGTGGCGGCCGTACAGGGCATGTACCGGATTGGCGACGCCGTTTGCGGTCATGAAGGCCGTCGCGTACGCCTTCTGGGGGCGGGTCTGGCGCTGCGCTCGGTACGCCAGGCTGCCCGCCTGCTCCGTGAACACTGGGACGTCGATTGCGAAATCTGGAGCTGCCCCAGCTATACCCGAGTGGCCCGCGATGCCGCAGCCGCACGACGCTGGAATCGTTTCCATTCTGCACAACCCGCACGATCCTGGCACCTGCGCGATTGCCTGGGCGAGGGGCAGGACGCGGTGGTAGCCGTCACCGGCTACCCGCAGGCCGTGGTTGAACAGCTGCGTGAGCATGTCCCGGGGCGGTTCGTCGGGCTGGGTGCCGATTCCGCGGCCCCGCAGGGTACGCCTGCAACCCGTCCGGAGTGGATCGTCGTACAGGCCCTGACTGCGCTTGCGGAAGGCGGGCAACTGGGCTACGAGCCGCTGAAACTCGCCTTGCGACGCTATCAGCTGGTCTGATGTCAGCCTTTTCCACCGCTTTGCCGGGCGGCCAGTGCGGCACGCTCCAGCGCGTCGGCGAACACGCGGCGCTGCTGGTCGTCGAATTGCGTCAGAAACAGCTCGTCGACTGCCGTTTCGTAAACCTGCCACATCTGTTTGCGCAGGGTCCGGCCCTTGTCGGTGATCGCTGCCACGGCGCCTCGGCCATCGCTGTCGGACCTGTGGCGCGCCACCAGCCCTTCGCTTTCAAGCCGGTCGACCAGGCGAGTCAGGTTGTAGCGTTCAATGGCCATGACGTCGGCCAGCTCATGCATGCGGCGCATGCCTTGCGGGCCGCTTTCAATGCCCCAGAGCGCGTCATACCACGCATAGGCAGGCAGCCCGGCCGCCGCCAGACGTCGTTCGATTTCGCGAATCAGACAGCGGTGTGCCCTGACGAATCTGAACCACGTATCCGGTTCGGCTGACGACATGATTCACCTTTGTCTGAAATTCTTGAGGGTTGCAATAGTAACCGAGCGCGGGATAAATTCCGGTAGGTGATTGCAATTGCAATCAGATTTTTCAAGGCAGACGCCTGTCCGGCGTCCACTGCCGCATCACAGTAGGAGACGACGATGGCACAGCAACCCCGGTTTCTTGACGAGGATCCGCAAGAAACCCGCGAATGGCTCGAATCGATTGAGTCGGTACTCAACACTGAAGGGCGCCCGCGCGCGCACTATCTGATCGATCAGTTGCTGGACTTCGACGTCGCCCAACATGGCGATTTCTACGGTCGGGTCACCACGCCTTACGTCAACACCATCCCCAGTGACCGCCAGCAGCCTTATCCGGGCGACCTTCAGGTTGAAAAACGTATCAACGCGTTCATCCGCTGGAACGCCCTGGTGATGGTGCTGCGTGCCGGCAAGCATTCCGGCGTGGGCGGCCATATCGCTTCCTACGCATCTGCTGCCGTGCTTTACGACGTCGGGTTCGACCACTTCTTCCGGGGGCGTACCGAGCAGTTTGCCGGTGACCTCGTCTATATTCAGGGTCATTCTTCGCCGGGCATTTACGGCAGGGCGTATCTGGAAGGTCGTCTGAGCGAGGAGCAACTGGACAACTTCCGTCGCGAAACCGATCGTGACGGCATTTCTTCCTATCCGCACCCGCGCCTGATGCCGGACTTCTGGCAGTTCCCCACCGTCTCCATGGGGCTGGGGCCCATCACTGCGGCGTATCAGGCACGCTTCATGCGCTACCTGGAGAATCGCGGGCTCAAGGAGCATCAAGGACGCAAGGTCTGGGCGTTCCTGGGCGATGGCGAAATGGATCAGCCTGAGTCACAGGCAGCCATTGCTCTGGCCGGGCGCGAGAAACTCGACAACATCATTTTCGTCGTCAACTGCAACCTGCAACGCCTTGACGGGCCGGTACGCGGCAACAGCAAGGTCATTCAGGAGTTCGAGAGCCTGTATCGCGCCGCTGGCTGGAACGTGATCAAGGTCATCTGGGGCGGCGGCTGGGATGCGCTGCTCGAGAAGGACAAGAGCGGGCTGCTGCGTCAGCGCATGATGGAGTGCGTGGACGGCGAGTACCAGAACTACAAATCCCAGAATGGTGCCTACGTTCGCGAGCATTTCTTCGGCAAGTACCCGGAGCTGCTGGAACTGGTCAGCGACATGAGCGATGACGACATCTGGAAGCTCTCGCGTGGCGGCCACGATCCGGAAAAAGTCTACAACGCCTACGCTGCCGCAATGCGCCACAAGGGTGGGCCGACCGTGATCCTGGCCAAGACCGTCAAAGGTTTCGGCATGGGCGAGGCGGGTGAGGGGCAGAACATCAACCACCAGTTGAAGAAGCTTGGGGCAGAGGCGATCAAGGCCTTTCGCGACCGCTTCTCGCTGGACATCACCGATGACCAGCTGGGCGACATGCCGTACCTGAAACCGGCCGAGGGCAGTACTGAAGCGCTGTACCTCAAGGCCCGCCGGGCTCAACTGGGCGGTTACATTCCGGCCCGTTTCAGTGACGCTGCCACCCTGCAGATTCCGCCGCTCTCGGTGCTGGATACCCAGCTCAAGAACACCGGCGATCGCGGCATATCCACGACCATGGCCTTCGTGCGCATCCTCTCGACGCTGCTCAAGGATCCGAACATCGGCAAACTGATCGTGCCGATCGTGCCGGATGAGTCACGAACCTTCGGTATGGAAAATCTGTTCCGTCAGATCGGTATTCATTCCCACGTTGGTCAGTTGTACACGCCGCAGGATGCAGGGCAACTGAGCTACTACAAGGAAAGCACCGACGGGCAGATCATGCAGGAAGGGCTGAATGAGTCAGGTGCGATTTCTTCCTGGATCGCGGCCAGTACTTCCTACGCCAACCACGGTGTGATGACCGTGCCGTTCTATATCTTCTACTCGATGTTCGGCTTCCAGCGTGTAGGCGATCTTGCCTGGGCAGCGGGCGACGCCAGGGCGCGGGGTTTCCTGCTGGGCGCCACGTCAGGCCGAACCACGCTGATGGGCGAGGGGCTGCAGCATGACGACGGGCACAGCCATGTCATGTCGTCGACGATACCGTGCTGCGTGTCTTACGACCCGACGTTTGCCTTCGAGCTGGCGGTGATCGTTCAGGACGGCATGCGTCGTATGTTTGCCGAAAATGAGGATATCTATTACTACATCACCTTGCTCAACGAGAACTACCCGCACCCGGATCTGCCCGAAGGCGCAGAAGCCGGCATTCTCAAGGGGATGTACCCGTTGCAGGCCAGTGCATCGATCAATACCGGCAAGCACGTGCAGTTGATGGGCTGCGGGTCGATCCTGCTGGAAGTCATCGCGGCCGCCAGACTGCTCGAAGACGACTTTGGCGTGAGCAGCGAAATCTGGAGTGTCACCAGCCTGACCGAACTGCGTCGTGAAGGTCAGGATGCCGAACGCTGGAACCTGCTGAATCCCGAGCAGGAGCCGCGTCTGAGCTACGTGGAAAGCTGTCTGGCAGACAGGGAAGGGCCGGTGATTGTGGCGACCGATTACATGAAAATCTTCGCCGACCAGATCCGTCCCTTTGTACCCATGCGCCGTTTCGTGGCACTGGGCACTGACGGTTTTGGCCAGTCCGATACGCGCGAGTCGCTGCGCCACTTCTTCGAAGTGGACCGTTACTTCGTGGCGGTGGCTGCACTCAAGGCGCTGGCCGATGACGGCAAGGTCGAGCGCAAGGTGGTGGCGCAGGCCATCGAACGTTACAAGATCGACCCAGGCAAGCAGAACCCTGTGCTGGTCTGAGTCGCGCTCGTATCTGCTCTGACACCAGCAAAGCGGTCCGCATTGCTGGTGAAGGGGCTGCTACAGACGAAGGGAAGTCTGACGGTCCGAACCGGGTTCACGCCGTCAGACGATCTTCCCGGAAGTCACGAATCGCCTGCTCGATCTCTTCCTTGGTGTTCATCACGAAGGGGCCGTATTGCACGATCGGCTCACGCAAGGGCTTGCCTGCAATCAGTAACAGCCGTGCACCCGCGGTGCTGCTGATCTGTACGGCACCGCTGTCGGACAGCCTTGCCATATGGCGTTTGCCGATCGGCTGGGCGCTGCCTTCCAGCTCGACACTGCCTTCATAGACGTACAGCAGCACAAGGTGCCCTTCGGGTACGTGCGGGCTGATACGACTGCCGGCAGGCATATCAAAGTCAAAGTACAGAGGCTCGGTATCCGGGCGCTGTACTGCCCCGGCCTGTTGAACCTGACCATCGTCGAAATGCCCTGCCAATACCACCACCTGCACACCGGCCTGAGTGGTGACACTCGGAACGTTTTCCGGCTGGATGTCCTGATAGCTGGCGTCGCTCAGCTTGTTCTTGCCCGGCAGGTTCAGCCAGAGCTGAAAGCCGCGCATGGTGCCTTCTTCCTGTTCGGGCATTTCGCTGTGAATGATCCCGCGTGCTGCGGTCATCCACTGCACACCGCCGCTCTGCAGAAGGCCGACATTGCCCATATGGTCTTCATGACGCATACGGCCTTCAAGCATATAGGTCACCGTTTCGAAGCCACGGTGCGGGTGAGGTGGAAAGCCGGCGATGTAGTCATCCGGCTTGTCCGATCCGAACTCGTCCAGCATCAGAAACGGGTCGAACTGCTCCACACCACGCCCGCCGAAGACGCGCGTCAGTTTGACGCCCGCGCCATCGGACGCTGGCTGACCCGTTTGAATGGACAGGACTTTACGAAATTGAGTCATGGGAGAGGGAGCACTCCTTATCAGATGATACGAAGTGTCATGGTATGCCTGTCTATTCGATAAATTGATTCGAATGCCGGGACTTAATGATCGTATTGATCGATGTGTTGCGCGGTATGGCGTATTGGCGCGGGGTGACAGGCAACCTGCCCGGAATGATCTCCGGAGCAGGCTTGAAGCCAAAGGATGCTCAGTGCTTGCTGCCCTGTGTCGACATGCTCAGCAGCTGTTTCTCCTGATTCCAGTCAAACGGTTCTTCGTTCTGCTCGGCGTCGTAGCGGCGCTCTTCCAGCGCCTGATACAGCTCGATTTCATCATCCGGCATGAAATGCAGGCAGTCACCGGCGAAGAACCACAGCAGGTCGCGCGGTACCAGGTGCGCGATTTGCGGGTAACGCTGGATGACCTGGCAGAGGATGTCCTGACCCAGGTACTGGCTTTCGATGGGGTCCTGCGGCAGCAGCTCGACCAGTTCGTCGAAACGCTCCATGAACAGCGCGTGGCTTTCTTCCGGAACCTGCTCGGCCTCGCCCAGCGCGACCAGAATGCTGCGCAGGTGTGCTAGCAGGCCAAGTTGGTGATCGAGAGTGGCGTCGGCCATTGGGTAATCCTCAAATGCAAAAACAGGCGCGAGAGTATAAAGCTCTACGCGCCTGCTGTGTGGTGTGACCTGACTATCAGCGAATCTTGCCGGCTGCCAGGGTCAGTTCTTCCTTGTCGAAATCATCCACATCGATCACCTTGCGGCGGGCTGCCTCGGCGGTACGCAGGGTCTGCGCTTCGTCGGCCTGCAACACACCGAGGCGCAGCGCGGCGTCGATGACCGGCTCGCCAGCGTCCGGCTTGACCTGACCACTCTTGAGGGCCACTTGCAGCTTCTTGTGCAGCGGATACGCAGCGCTGAGCAGGTCGATGGCCTGTTGCAGTGCGCCGACCGGATCGTCTGCCGATTGCGGGCGATAGCAGCCTGCCAGCAACTCTTCCAGCGTCGGATCGCCCTTGGCGCGGCCCAGTACCTGAGCAACTTCGGCATCCAGTCTGTCCGACGGCCCCTTGTGCCGGCGACCGAACGGGAACACTACTGCACGCAGTATCCCGCCCAATATGCGGTTGGGGAAGTTGCTGAGGATCTCGTCCATTGCCCGTTCCGAATGCCCGAGGCTTTCTTCCATGGCCCAGCGGAACAACGGGCTCATGTGGTCCGGTGATCCGAGGTCGTGATAACGCTTGAGCGCTGCCGAGGCCAGGTACATGTGGCTGAGCACGTCGCCCAGGCGGGCCGACAGGCGTTCGCGGCGTTTCAGCTCGCCGCCGAGCAGCATCATGCTCAAGTCGGCGAGCATCGCGAACGCTGCTGCCTGGCGGTTGAGCGCCCGGAAGTAGCCCTGGCTCAGGCCGTTGCCCGGCGCTCTTTCGAAATGACCGAAGCCCAGGTTGAGGATGAAGGTGCTGGCGGCATTGCTCACCGCAAAGCCGATGTGTTTGAGCAGCAGGCTGTCAAACTCGATCAGCGCCTGCTGTTTGTCCTCACGCCCGGCCAGGGCCATTTCCTTGAGTACGAACGGATGGCAGCGAATCGCGCCCTGGCCGAAGATCATCAGGTTGCGCGAGAGGATGTTGGCGCCCTCGACAGTGATGAAGATCGGCGCACCTTGCCAGTTGCGACCCAGGTAATTGTTCGGGCCCATGATGATGCCCTTGCCGCCATGCACGTCCATGGCGTGACCGATACACTCGCGGCCGCGCTCGGTCAGGTGATATTTGAGGATCGCAGAGAGCACTGAAGGCTTCTCGCCCAGGTCGACCGCATTGGCCGTCAGCATGCGCGCACTGTCCATCAGCCAGGCATTGCCGCCGATGCGCGCCAGTGCTTCCTGGATGCCTTCGAATGCCGAGAGAGGCACATTGAATTGCTCACGCACCTTCGCGTACTGGCCGGTGACCAGGCTGGTGTACTTGGCAGCGCCGGTGCCGACGGCCGGCAGCGAGATCGAACGACCCACCGACAGGCAGTTCATCAGCATCATCCAGCCCTTGCCCAGCATCGGCTGACCGCCGATCAGGTAGCTCAGCGGGACGAACACGTCCTTGCCGGAGTTGGGGCCGTTCATGAACGCTGCTCCCAGAGGCAGGTGACGGCGGCCGATCTCCACGCCGGGCGTATCGGTCGGAATCAGCGCCAGGCTGATGCCCAGATCTTCTTTTTCGCCGAGCAGGTGCTCAGGATCGTGGGCCTTGAAGGCCAGGCCGAGCAGGGTGGCGACCGGGCCGAGGGTGATGTAGCGTTTTTCCCAGGTCAGGCGCAGGCCGATGACTTCTTCACCCTGCCACTGACCTTTGCAGATGATCCCGGTGTCGGTCATCGCGCCAGCATCGGAACCGGCCAGCGGACCGGTCAGCGCGAAGCAGGGAATGTCTTCGCCGCGTGCCAGACGTGGCAAGTAGTGATTGCGTTGCTCGTCGGTGCCGTAATGCAGCAGCAATTCGGCAGGGCCGAGGGAGTTGGGCACCATCACCGTGGAGGCCAGGTCGCCGCTGCGGGTGGCCAGCTTCATGGCCACCTGAGAGTGGGCGTAGGCCGAGAAGCCCTTGCCACCGAATTCCTTGGGGATGATCAGCGCGAAGAAGCCGTGCGCTTTCATGTGCGCCCAGGCTTCGGGCGGCAGGTCCATGGCCTGGCCGATTTCCCAGTCGCTGACCATTGCGCAGAGTTCTTCGGTCGGCCCGTCGATAAAGGCCTGTTCCTCTTCGGTCAGCTGGACTTTCGGGTAGGCCAGCAGCTTGTCCCAGTCCGGACGACCGCTGAACAGCTCGCCATCCCACCAGACCGTGCCGGCATCGATCGCATCGCGCTCGGTCTGCGACATCGGCGGCAGGACTTTTTGAAACCAGCTGAACATCGGTGCAGTGAAATGCTTACGGCGCAGATCGGGCAGCATTACCGGTACGAACACTGCCAGCCAGAGCAACCAGAACACCGTCAGCAGCCATCCTGGCGCGTGACTGAAAATACCCATGGCCAGCAGGTAGACAGCTACCACGCCAAGCGCCGGGAGCGGGGCGGTTCGCCGATGAGCCAGCCAGGCAATGCCGACGACCAGCACAACAATCCACAACAACAGCATAAGTATTCCTCCGTGATGACCGCCGCTGTGGCAGCGATCAAACTGGTCGCCAGGCAGTGGTGAGGCGACATCGATAGTGACCCCTGGTTGACGAGGAAGTTGCCGCCGCTTAGGGGTAGACTGTGAGCCTTTATTTATCAGCGACTGCGAGGGGAACGCAATGCTCAAGATCTGGGGACGGAAGAATTCCAGCAATGTGCGCAAGGCACTCTGGATTGCCGAGGAAGTGGGCGTACCCTACGAGACGCAGGACGCTGGTGGTGCATTCGGCCTGGTCAACGAAGCGGCCTATCGCGCGAAAAACCCTAACGGCCGGATTCCGATGATTGAAGACGGCGACTTCGTGATGTGGGAGTCCAACGCCATCGTGCGCTATCTGGCCGCCCGGCATGCCCCCGATTCTGATTTATACCCCGCAGACCTGCAGGCCCGCGCCAATGCAGACAAGTGGATGGACTGGACCACCTCGACCATCGCCGCGCCGTTCAGCCCGGTGTTCTGGGGCGTAGTACGCACGCCGGCCGAGAAACAGGACTGGCCGGCCATCGAGCAAGGCATCAAGACGCTGCACAGCCTGCTGCTGGTGGCCGACGAGGCGCTGTCGCGACAGCCCTGGCTGTCTGGCGATGCTTTCGGCATGGGCGATATTCCCCTGGGATGCTTCGCCTACGGCTGGTTTGAAATGCCGATTGAACGTCCGCCGCTGCCTCACCTCCAAGCCTGGTATGAGCGTCTCAAGACGCGCCCGGCTTATCGCAAGGCGGTCATGACCCCGTTGACCTGAGCATGTGATGTGAACAGGTGAAAGGGCTGATCGGGCGCATGTCCGGCGCTCGATATTTACTATTAACAGATGTGTCTGTACTTGAACGACGCAGCCGAGCACCATTGCGCGGCTGGGTCGTCACGGCAGGCGGCTGGTGACAGTCATCTTCAATTCCTTTTTCTGATGAGTACCTTTCCCGATATGTCTTCCGCTCTGTCCATTCGGCAGTTAACCAAAACCTACGGCAACGGTTTCCAGGCCTTGAATGGCATCGATCTGGACGTCGCCGAAGGTGATTTCTTCGCCTTGCTGGGCCCCAATGGCGCTGGCAAATCCACCACCATCGGCATCATCTCGACGCTGGTCAACAAGACCAGTGGCACGGTGAACATCTTTGGTCACGACCTGGATCGCGAGCCCGCTGCGCTCAAACGGTGCATCGGTGTCGTGCCGCAGGAGTTCAACTTCAACCAGTTCGAGAAGACCCTCGACATCGTCGTCACTCAGGCGGGCTACTACGGCATCCCGGCGAAAATCGCCAAGGAACGCGCCGAGCAGTACCTGACGCAGCTGGGGCTGTGGGAAAAGCGCGATGTGCCGTCGCGTTCACTGTCCGGCGGCATGAAGCGGCGCCTGATGATCGCCCGTGCGCTGATTCACGAGCCGCGCCTGCTGATCCTCGACGAACCCACCGCAGGTGTGGACATCGAGTTGCGCCGTTCGATGTGGACCTTTCTCACCGAGCTGAACAGCAAAGGCATCACCATCATCCTCACCACGCACTACCTGGAAGAAGCCGAACAGCTGTGCCGCAACATCGGCATCATCGACCACGGGGTGATCGTGCAGAACACCGGCATGAAGCAGCTGCTCAGCACGTTGACCGTCGAGACGTTCGTGCTCGATCTCAAGGCCTCCTGGCAGAGCGCGCCACAATTGCCCGGTTTCCCTTGCCGCCTGCTCGATAGCCACACCCTGGAAGTGCAGGTCGACAAGAACGTCGGCATCACGGCACTGTTCAGTCAGCTCGCCTTCCAGAACATCGAAGTCTTGAGCCTGCGTAACAAATCCAATCGCCTTGAGGAGTTGTTTGTGTCCCTGGTGGAAAAAAACCTCGCGAAGGTGGCGGTATGACCGTACCCAACGGCGAGTTGCGCCCCAATCTGATCGCCCTGAAAACCATCGTCTACCGTGAAGTACACCGCTTCATGCGGATCTGGCCGCAGACCCTGCTGCCGCCAGCCATCACCATGGTCCTGTACTTCGTGATTTTCGGTAATCTCATCGGTCGCCAGATCGGCGACATGGGTGGCTTTACCTACATGCAGTACATCGTGCCGGGGCTGATCATGATGTCGGTGATCACCAACTCCTACGGCAACGTGGTCTCGAGCTTCTTTGGTGCCAAGTTTCAGCACTCCATCGAAGAACTGATGGTGTCGCCGGTCTCGCCGCACACCATTCTGGTCGGTTACACCCTGGGCGGTGTATTGCGTGGTCTGATGGTCGGTTTCATCGTCACCATGCTGTCGATGTTTTTCACCGACCTGCAAGTGCACCATTTGGGCGTGACCATTATCGTGGTGGTGTTGACCGCGACGATTTTCTCGCTGCTGGGCTTCATCAACGCAGTGTTTGCGCGCAACTTCGATGATATCTCGATCATCCCGACCTTCGTCCTGACCCCGCTGACTTATCTGGGCGGCGTGTTCTACTCGATTAACCTGTTGCCACCGTTCTGGCAGACCGTGTCGCTGGCCAACCCGGTCCTGCACATGGTCAATGCCTTCCGCTACGGCATTCTGGGCGTCTCCGACATCAAGATCAGCATCGCCCTGGCGTTCATGATCGTGGCGACCTTCGTGCTGTATATCGGCTGCGCCAGGTTGCTGGTGAGCGGTCGCGGTATGCGTCAGTAACACATTGGCTTCGACCCGCCAGGCTGGCGGGTCGAGCGCTGGCCGGGACCGGCCGTTCAGATTCTGCAACACACCACCCCTTCCGACATTTCCCCAGTGCGCTGATTCTTGAGGCTTTCCGCTGCAAGGAACCGTCATGCGCACAGGGATGATCGCGCTCGCGCTCGGGCTGCTTGCCCTGCGTTTTCTACCGGCCCTGCCGCCGGCCTGGCTACTGCTGCTGATGCCGATACTGGCGTTGATGTTGCTGCCGTTCCGTACCTATCCGCTGGCGTTCTTTCTGCTCGGTTTCACTTGGGCCTGCGTTTCGGCGCAGTGGGCATTGAGTGACCGCTTGGCGCAGCGTCTCGATGGTCAGACGCTGTGGGTGCAGGGCAAGGTGGTCGGTTTGCCGAGTGTCGCCGAAGGTGTGGTGCGCTTTGAACTGGAAGATGCCTGGTCACGACGTGCCAGGCTGCCGGCGCGAATCCGCGTGGCGTGGTACGGCGGCCAGCCCGTAAACAGCGGCGAGCGCTGGCGCATGGCGGTCAAACTCAAGCGGCCGGCCGGGCTGGTCAATCCGGATGCTTTCGACTATGAAGCCTGGCTACTGGCGCAGCGCATCGGTGCGACCGGCACGGTGGTGGATGGTCAGCTGTTGGCACCTGCGCGTGCCGCCTGGCGCGATGCCATTCGTCAGCGTCTGCTGGCGGTCGATGCGCAGGGCCGGGAGGGCGGTCTGGCGGCGCTGGTGCTGGGCGATGGCTCAGGGCTGTCGAGCACCGACTGGCAGGTGTTGCAGGATACTGGCACTGTGCATCTGCTGGTCATTTCCGGCCAGCACATCGGTTTGCTGGCCGGGGTGATCTACGCGCTGGTCGCAGGCCTGGCGCGCTGGGGGCTGTGGCCACGCTTTTTGCCCTGGCTGCCGTCGGCGTGTGCACTGGCGTTCAGTGCTGCACTGGGCTACGGACTGCTGGCCGGTTTCGAGGTGCCGGTCCGGCGAGCCTGTGTGATGGTCGCGATGGTGCTGCTGTGGCGCTTGCGTTTTCGTCACCTGGGCGTGGTCTGGCCTTTGTTGCTGTCCTTCAACGCGGTGCTGATCTTCGAGCCGCTGGTGACGCTGCAGCCGGGTTTCTGGCTGTCCTTCGCGGCGGTCGGCATTCTGATCCTGATTTTCAGCGGGCGTCTTGGCGCCTGGAGCTGGTGGCAAAGCTGGACACGGGCGCAATGGCTGATCGCCGTTGGCTTGTTGCCGATCCTGCTGGCGCTGAACCTGCCGATCAGCCTCAGCGGCCCGTTTGCCAACCTGCTTGCGGTGCCTTGGGTCAGCGTGATTGTCCTGCCGCCGGCATTGCTCGGAACGCTGTTGCTGCCAGTCCCCGTGGTCGGGGAAGGTCTGCTCTGGCTGGCGGGCGGGGCGCTGCAGGGGCTGTTCGTATTCCTCGGCGCGGTGGCCGCCGCATTGCCGGCCTGGTTGCCCAGTGCCGTGCCGGTCTGGGCATGGTGGTTGAGTCTGCTCGGAGCCTTGCTCCTGTTGCTGCCCAAGGGCGTGCCCCTGCGTCCGCTGGGCTGGCCGTTGCTGTTGCTGTGCGTTTTTCCGCCGCTCGAATCAGTGCCTGAAGGTCAGGTCGATGTGTTGCAACTGGATGTGGGGCAGGGCCTGGCGATTCTCCTGCGCACCCGCAATCACACACTCCTGTATGACGCAGGTCCACGTTTCGGTGAGTTCGATATCGGTCAGCGCGTGGTCGTGCCCGCCATGCGCAAGGCGGGTGTCCGCCATCTTGACCTGATGTTGATCAGCCATTCCGACGCAGACCATGCCGGAGGTGCAGCAGCGGTTCATCAGGCCTTTCCGGTGGCCCGCGTGCTAGGCGGTGAGCTGGCCCGCCTCGCGCCGCAACTCGACGCCCGACTGTGCGAGAGCGGTGCACGCTGGGAGTGGGATGGCGTGGTGTTTTCCACGTGGCGCTGGGAGCAGGGGCCTGACGGCAATCCGGCCTCCTGCATCCTCAGCGTCGACGCTAGGGGCGAGCGTCTGCTGCTGGCGGGCGATATCGACGTGCACGCCGAGCGTGCGGCGATCGACAGCGGGTTCGACCTTCGTGCCCACTGGTTGCAGTCGCCGCATCACGGCAGCCGTACCTCGTCGTCCAAAGCATTTCTGCGCGCCGTGGCACCGGTTGGCGTGCTGATTTCCCGTGGTCGCAACAACGCGTTCGGTCACCCGCATCCGTTGGTCATGGCGCGCTATCGAGGCCTGGGCATCGCCAGTTACGACAGTGCCGAGCTGGGCGCGGTCCGTCTGCAACTGGGGACATTCGGAACGCCACAGGCCGAGCGCGCGCAACGGCGCTTCTGGCGTGATTGAGTGAATGGATATCGATCTCGGCGTTCGGCACTTGGCGACCCTATGGTAGAGTGGCGCCAATTTTTCGAGGGAGTGATCACTGTGTGGGAACTGGTCAAATCTGGCGGCTGGATGATGCTGCCGATTATTCTGAGCTCCATCGCCGCCGCCGGCATCATCATCGAGCGCCTGTGGACGTTGCGTGCCAGCCGTATCACGCCACCGCACCTGCTCGGGCAGGTCTGGCAGTGGATTCAGGAACAGAAGCTGGACAGCGAAAAGCTCAAGCAGCTGCGCGCTGACTCGCCGCTGGGCGAAATCCTTGCCGCAGGGCTGGCCAATTCCAGGCATGGTCGCGAGATCATGAAGGAATGCATCGAAGAAGCCGCTGCCCGGGTCATTCATGAACTGGAGCGCTACCTCAGCGCACTGGGCTCGATCGCTGCCATGGCGCCGTTGCTTGGTTTGCTCGGCACGGTGCTGGGCATGATCGATATCTTCGGCTCGTTCAACAGCTCCGGGGCCACCGCCAATGCCGGTGTGCTGGCAGGTGGTATTTCCAAGGCGCTGATCTGTACCGCGTCGGGTCTTATCGTAGCGATCCCGGCGATTTTCTTTCATCGCTTTCTGCAGAGCCGCGTCGATGAGCTGGTAGTCGGCATGGAACAACAGGCCATTCGTCTGGTTGAAGTGGTGCAGGGCGACCGCGATGTCGATCTGATCGACGCCAAGATCGATCTCAAGTCGCTGGCCAGAGCGGGCGGGGGCAAGAAGAAGTGAAATTTCGCCGTCGCAGACCCCGGGAAAACATCGACATCAATCTGGTCTCTCTGATTGATGTGGTGTTCATCCTGCTGCTGTTCTTCATTGTGACGACCACCTTTACCCGTGAAACCCAGTTGCGGGTGGATCTGCCCCAGGCCGTAACCGGAACGCCGGACGTGGATGCCAGCGCCAAACAGCTGGACATTGCCATCAACGCCGACGGGATTTTCTCGCTGAACAATCAGTTGTTGCCGAAAAACGACCTGGCGACGCTGATCGAGGCGCTGCAGCGCGAGTCGGGGGGCGATACCAGCCTGCCGCTGTCGATCAGCGCCGACGGCAAGACCCCGCACCAGTCGGTCATCACGGCCATGGATGCGGCGGGCAAGCTGGGCTTCAGTCATCTGCGCATGACCACTGTCGAGGCCACACCGGCTAACTGATGGCATTCACTGACCGTTTGCTCGACGCCTGGTACAAGGGCCACCCTGCGCTGGCACTGTTGCGCCCGCTCGAAGGTCTTTACCGGCGTGTCGTAGAGCGCAAACGGGCGCGGTTTCTGGCGGGCGAAGGTGATATCTATCGCGCGCCGGTGCCGGTCATTGTGGTGGGTAATATCACCGTCGGTGGCACGGGCAAGACGCCGTTGATTCTCTGGATGATCGAGCATTGCCGCCGTCGCGGTTTGCGTGTCGGTGTGGTCAGCCGTGGCTACGGCGCCAAACCGCCAAGCCTGCCGTGGCGTGTCCTGCCTGAACAAAGTGCCAGCGAGGCGGGGGACGAGCCGTTGCTCATCGTGCAGCGCTGCGGTGTGCCGCTGATGATCGATCCGGATCGCAGTCGCGCCGTACAAGCCTTGCTCGCTGCCGAATCGCTGGATGTGATTCTTTCCGACGACGGCTTGCAGCATTACCGGCTGGCCCGCGACCTGGAACTGGTGCTGATCGATGCCGCCCGTGGTCTGGGCAATCGCCGCTGTCTGCCTGCCGGGCCGTTGCGCGAACCGGCCGAGCGGCTGAACAGTGTCGACGCCTTGCTTTATAACGGTGCCACGGCTGACAGGGACGACGGCTATGCCTTCAGGCTCAAGCCTTCGGCACTGATCAATCTGCGCAGTGGCGAACGTCAGCCAGTGGATTATTTCCCGGCCGGGCAGGCGCTGCATGCGGTCGCCGGAATCGGCAATCCCCGACGTTTCTTCAATACCCTCGAAGGATTACACTGGCGACCGGTGCCTCACGCGTTCGCCGACCATGCTGTCTACAGTGCCGAAGCGCTGACATTTGCACCCGCGCTGCCCTTGGTCATGACCGAGAAGGATGCGGTGAAGTGTCGTGCCTTTGCCGCTGATGACTGGTGGTATCTGGCAGTGGATGCAGTACCTTCCGATGCCTTTGTCGGTTGGTTCGACCAGCAACTGCTACGTCTTTCTCCATGATTGCTTCAGGATCTCCTATGGACACCAAACTACTCGATATCCTCGCTTGCCCTGTCTGCAAGGGACCATTGAAGCTTAGCGCCGACAAGACCGAGCTGATCAGCAAGGGCGCAGGCCTTGCCTATCCGGTGCGCGACGGCATCCCGGTGATGCTCGAAAGCGAAGCTCGCACCCTGAGCACCGACGAGCGGCTGGAAAAATGACCGCAGCGTTTACCGTTGTCATTCCTGCGCGCTACGGCTCCAGCCGCTTTCCGGGCAAGCCGCTGAAAACCATTGCTGGCAAACCCATGGTTCAACTGGTCTGGGAGCAGGCCTGCAAGAGCAGCGCCGAACGCGTGGTGATTGCCACCGACGATGCGCGCATTGTCGAAGCCTGTCAGGCTTTTGGTGCCCAAGTGCTGCTGACGCGCGACGATCACAACTCCGGCACCGATCGTCTGGCCGAGGTGGCCGCGCAATTGGGCCTGGCGGCTGACGCGATTGTCGTCAATGTGCAGGGCGACGAGCCGATGATCCCGCCTGCGGTGATCGATCAGGTGGCGTCCAATCTGGCCGCCCATCCCGAAGCCGGCATGTCCACGCTGGCCGAGCCTATCGACGACGTGGCCGCGTTGTTCAACCCCAATATCGTCAAGGTGGCTACGGACATCAACGGCCTGGCGCTGACGTTCAGCCGGGCTCCCTTGCCGTGGGCGCGCGATGCGCTTGCAGCAAATCGCGACCAGTTGCCTGCCGGCGTGCCTTATCGTCGGCACATCGGGATCTACGCTTATCGTGCGGGTTTCCTGCATGACTTCGTCAGTTGGGGCCCGTGCTGGCTGGAAAACACCGAAAGCCTGGAACAATTGCGGGCGCTGTGGAATGGCGTGCGAATTCACGTTGCCGACGCGCTTGAAGCGCCACCCGGTGGCGTCGATACCCCCGAAGACCTGGAGCGCGTAAGGCGCTTGCTGGAGGGTTGATGCGCTTCGTCCAGTGTTCCGGGAAGGCGAGGGCATGAGCTTGCAGGTGCAATCAGCGATTTCCCTCAAGCCGTTCAATACGTTCGGTGTGGATGTTCAGGCCCGGTTGTTTGCCGAAGCGCACAGCGATGATGATGTTCGCGAGGCGCTGGCCTACTCGGCCAGGCATGACGTGCCGCTGCTGGTGATTGGTGGTGGCAGCAACCTGCTGCTCAGCGCTGACGTGCAGTCATTGGTGGTGCGCATGGCCAGCCGCGGCATTCGCATCGTGCACGAGGACTGTCTCGAGTCGATTGTCGAGGCAGAAGCTGGCGAGCCCTGGCATCCGTTCGTGCAGTCCTGTCTGGAGCTGGGGCTGGCGGGGCTGGAAAACCTCAGTCTGATCCCAGGCACCGTTGGCGCGGCACCCATGCAGAACATCGGTGCTTATGGCGTCGAGATCAAGGATGTCTTCCATAGCCTGACTGCGCTGGATCGTGAAACCGGCGAATTGCGCGAGTTTTCTCTGCAGGACTGTGCGTTCGGCTACCGCGACAGCGTGTTCAAGCATCAGGTCGCGCGCTGGTTGATCCTGCGTGTGCGTTTCAAGCTCAGTCGCGTAGCTCGCCTGCACCTCGAATATGGCCCGGTTCGTCAGCGTCTCGACGAGCAGGGTATCGATCGGCCGACGCCGTTCGATGTCAGCCGTGCGATCTGCGCCATTCGCAGTGAAAAGCTGCCTGACCCAGCAATGCTGGGCAATGCCGGCAGTTTCTTCAAAAACCCGATTATCACTGCCGAACTGTACGCAACGATCAAACAGCAGCACCCAGGCGTCGTCGGCTACCCGCAGGACGATGGTCGAGTGAAGCTGGCGGCCGGGTGGCTGATCGAGCAGGCAGGCTGGAAGGGCTATCGCGATGGTGACGCCGGCGTGCACAAGCTCCAGTCGCTGGTGCTGGTCAACTATGGGCAAGCCAGTGGCTTGCAGCTACTAAGTCTGGCGCGCCGTATACAGACCGACATCGCTGAACGTTTTGGTGTCGAGCTGGAAATGGAGCCGAACCTCTACTGATAGCCTGGGGATGGTCTCTTGTGAGAGGGAGCTCGCTCGCGAAGAGATCAGATCAAGCGCCGCGTATTGAAGATGAGCGTGGTGCAAGCCTCAATCAACGGACATGAAAAAGCCCCGCCTGTTTGCACAGGCGGGGCTTTTTCATGGGCCGGGGTTAGACGAGGGGTTTAGGCTCGTTTTCTTTCTCGGCTTCATGTTGCGGTTTAACTGCTGGTTGCTCAGTTGCCGCTTCTTCGGTCTTTTCCTCGGCTGCCGGTGAAGGCTGGGCCGATTCTGCTTCAGCGGCAGCAGGCGCCGCCTCGACGACTGGAGCGCTGGCAGCAGCGGCTTCCTGTTGACGACGTGCTTCTTCTTCACGCTTGCGGCGACGAACTTCACGAGGATCGTTCGGTGCGCGGCCCGTGCTGCTGACCACTGGTGCAGGCGCTGCTTCTACCGCCGCAGGTGCCTGCTCTTGTGGGGCCGGAGCCTGTTCTTCAACGACCGGCTGAGGCGCGACGTAAGGAACAGGCTCCTCTTTCAGCGCTACCGGCTCGACGACAGCAGCAGGTGCAGGCGTTGGCAGTTCGGATGATTCAGTGGCTGGCACTTCCTCATGAGCCGCTGCTTCGACCGGCGCCTGTGGTGCTGGCTCTGGCGTCGGCTTGAACGGCACTACGCGTTCTGCGTGAGGTGCTTCGAACAGTTCGGACTGTGCAGCAATCGCAGGTGCTTCGACCGCTGCCGGCTGAACTTCAACCTCTGGAGCAGGCTGTGCTACAGGAGCATCGTCTGCCACAGGGGCTTCAACGGCCGGTGCTTCGACAGTCGGCTCGGCAACGGTCGGTGCTGTTTCGGCAACCGGTGCTTCGGTGGCTGGCGTTTCAGTCACAGGCGCTTCGGTCGCAGATGCTTCGGCAGCAGTTGCCTGATGCGCAGGCTCGGCGTCTGCAGCGGCTGGGTTGCTGTTGGCACGTTCGGCCTGCTGATGCGCGTCGGCTTCGGCAGGCGCGCTGATCACGCTGCTGGCCGCGGAAGCTGCGGCGGTGAAGCCCAGACCCGCCGACAGATCGGTGGCGCTGCCTTCTTCTTCGTTGCCGTTCTCTTCGGAGCCTTCGATCACGTTGCCATTGGCATCGCGCTGACGCTCGCGACGATTGCTGCGACGACGCTGGCCACGCGAGCGGCGGCGAGGGCGGTCGCCTTCGCTACCGTCGTTGCCTTCCTGGTTCTCGTCGTTGGTCTGCTCTTCGTTGAGCAGCACTTCCTCTTCTTCGCTCACGGCAGCCGCGGCCTGTTCGGCGCGTGGTTGACGTTCTTCACGAGGCGCGCGCGGCTGGCGCTCTTCGCGTGGTGCGCGTTCAGGACGCTCCTCGCGAGCGAGGTTCACTGCCGGGGCTGCATCCAGAGGCTCGCGCAGTTCGCGAACCGGGCGATCTTCACGCGCTTCACGTGGCTTGCGCTCGCGGGTGGTACGGGCTGGACGCTCTTCGCGCGGTGCCGACTCTTCGCGGGCTTCACGCGGTTCGCGAACGGTGCGCTCTTCACGAGGTGCACGTTCCTCACGCGGCGCACGCTCTTCGCGAGGTGCGCGCTCTGCACGTTCTTCGCGGGGGGCGCGTTCTTCACGAGGCTTGCGCTCTTCGTCGCGGCGATTGTTGCGGCCACGGCTCTGCTGGCGGCCGTTGCGGCGTTCTTCGTTGCGGGCTGGACGCTGTTCTGCAACAGGTTTCTCGACCACGACCGGAGCAACAGGCTCTTCCTTGGTCGCGAACAGGCTGACCAGGGATTTCACCAGACCCTTGAACAGGCTTGGCTCGTGAGCGGCGGGTGCCGGTGCAGGCGTTGGTGCAGGGGCTGCGGCTTCTACCGGGACCGGAGCATTGGCACGAGCCGGGGCAGTCTTGACGGCTGCTTCCTGACGAACCAGGGTGCGGGTTGCGGCGGCCAGCGGGGCAATTTCTTCCACTTCGGCAGCGGCAGCAGCGATTTCGTAGCTGGTCTGGCTGCTGTGCGCTTCAGGGCTGTCATCACGCAGACGCTGAACTTCGAAGTGCGGCGTTTCCAGCTGATCGTTCGGCAGAATGATGATGCGGGCACGGGTGCGCAGTTCGATCTTGGTGATCGAGTTGCGTTTTTCGTTGAGCAGGAAGGCCGCGACCGGGATCGGCACCTGAGCGCGCACTTCGGCAGTGCGGTCTTTCAGGGCTTCTTCTTCGATCAGGCGCAGGATGGCCAGCGACAGCGATTCAACATCACGGATGATGCCGGTGCCGTTGCAGCGAGGGCAGACGATGCCGCTGCTTTCGCCCAGCGATGGACGCAGGCGCTGACGGGACATTTCCAGCAGGCCGAAGCGCGAAATACGACCGATCTGCACGCGGGCACGGTCGGCTTCCAGGCTTTCGCGGACTTTCTCTTCCACGGCGCGCTGGTTCTTGGCCGGCGTCATGTCGATGAAGTCGATGACGATCAGGCCGCCGATGTCACGCAGACGCAGTTGACGGGCGATTTCCTCAGCCGCTTCAAGGTTGGTCTGCAGGGCGGTTTCTTCGATGTCGCTGCCTTTGGTGGCGCGCGCCGAGTTGATGTCGATGGACACCAGGGCTTCGGTCGGATCGATGACGATGGAGCCGCCGGAAGGCAGTTCGACAACGCGCTGGAAGGCGGTTTCGATCTGGCTTTCGATCTGGAAGCGGTTGAACAGCGGGACGCTGTCTTCGTAAAGCTTGATCTTGCTGGCGTACTGCGGCATCACCTGACGGATGAAGGTCAGTGCTTCTTCCTGGGCTTCGATGCTGTCGATCAGGACTTCACCGATATCCTGACGCAGGTAGTCACGGATGGCGCGGATGATGACGTTGCTTTCCTGGTAGATAAGGAAAGGGGCGGAGCGATCGAGGGACGCTTCCTTGATGGCGGTCCACAGTTGCAGCAGGTAATCGAGGTCCCACTGCATTTCTTCGCTGCTGCGGCCCAGGCCTGCAGTACGAACGATCAGACCCATGTCGGCTGGCGCGATCAGGCCATTGAGGGCTTCACGCAGTTCGTTGCGCTCTTCACCTTCGATACGACGCGAGATGCCGCCGGCACGAGGGTTGTTGGGCATCAGAACCAGGTAGCGGCCGGCAAGGCTGATGAAGGTGGTCAGGGCTGCGCCCTTGTTGCCACGTTCTTCTTTCTCGACCTGAACGATGACTTCCTGGCCTTCGCTCAGGACGTCCTTGATGTTGACGCGGCCTTCAGGGGCTTTCTTGAAGTACTCGCGGGAGATTTCCTTGAGGGGCAGAAAGCCGTGGCGCTCAGAGCCGAAATCGACAAAGGCAGCCTCAAGGCTGGGTTCGATGCGAGTGATTCGGCCTTTATAGATGTTGGCCTTCTTCTGCTCGCGTGCACCTGACTCGATGTCCAGGTCGTAGAGGCGCTGGCCGTCTACCAGTGCAACACGCAACTCTTCGGGTTGAGTTGCGTTAATCAGCATTCTTTTCATGTAGTACCGTCGGTTTCCGGGCTGCCGGAAACGGCGTTCGGCACACACGACTTCTCACGGTCGGTGTCAGGGCACGTCAGGAGTGGTTGGACACTCCAGTGTCTAGCGAGGTCCTCGCCCAGAGGGGGCGGAGGGTCGCGACGACGTTTCCTGCTTGCTGTGGTGGCATAAGACACCCCTTTCAGCAAAAGCTTTGTCAGGAGGAGGAATCGACCATCGGTAGCGGACGAGATGAAGCGTCTAGAACAAGCCTTGTGCTACACAGTCCGATGGTTGTGCGTCTCCACCCTACACGTATCCCTGATAATTCGGGTGCTGCCGCGCGCAGAATCCGCAGCGGGTTGGCATTTACCGCGACCTTCGATAGGGAAGGTCGCGCATCATGGCTTGAGGCGTTGTTCCCGAAGCATTCGCTCGTAGCGTCTGAAAGCGACTGCACTTTGTGAACTGGCCATGAACTGTCCGCACTGGCCGCGAGCTGTCTGCTCTGCTGTCAGGCGTGTTTCCGGCCTCATGTCACCTGCGCTTGTTACGTTTTCAGCGTGCTCCGTTGTCACCGAACACTGCGTAGGACGGCCTCCCGTCCTTGTGAATTGCGTTGGTCAGGGCCGGTTGTCAACCGTTGGTCCGCTGTCCGGCCGCTTTTGGCGGCGTTCGCGACTATAGCAGCAATCATTAAGTGCTTCAAATCCATAAAAAATTGTTATCATTTGCGGCATGACGAATATTGCCCCTCCAACCCCCGGCGTCCAGCTGGTTGAGGTTGCCCCGGAACTTGCCGGTCAACGCATCGATAACTTTCTGATCACTTATCTCAAGGGTGTGCCCAAAACCTTGATTTACCGCATTTTGCGCAAAGGCGAAGTGCGTGTGAACAAGGGGCGGATCAAGCCGGAGTACAAGTTGCAGGCAGGCGATATCGTGCGCATTCCTCCTGTGCGCGTGCCTGAGCGCGACGAGCCTGTGCCGGTCGCGCAGGCGCTTTTGCAGCGTCTCGAAGCTGCGATCGTCTACGAAGACAAGGCGCTTATCGTGCTCAACAAGCCGGCAGGTATCGCCGTGCATGGCGGCAGCGGCCTGAGCTTTGGCGTGATCGAAGCGTTCCGCCAGTTGCGCCCGGATGCCAAGGAGCTCGAGCTGGTGCACCGTCTCGATCGCGACACGTCCGGTCTGCTGATGATCGCCAAGAAACGCAGCATGCTGCGTCATCTGCACGAAGCCCTGCGCGGCGACGGCGTCGACAAGCGCTACATGGCGCTGGTCCGCGGTAACTGGGCAACGGCGTTGAAGCAGGTGCGTGCGCCGCTGATGAAAAGCAACCTGCGCTCCGGCGAGCGCATGGTCGAAGTGAACGAAGAGGGCAAGGAAGCCCTGACGATTTTCAAGGTGCTGCGTCGTTTCGGCGACTTTGCCACCATGGTCGAAGCCAAGCCGGTCACCGGGCGGACTCACCAGATCCGTGTGCACACCTTGCATGCGGGGCATGCCATAGCAGGTGACACCAAGTACGGTGACGAGAATTTCAGTCGCGAAATTCGCGATCTGGGCGGCAAGCGTCTGTTTCTGCACGCTTACATGCTGACGGTGCCGATGCCCGATGGCAGCAAACTTAATGTGCAGGCGCCTGTCGATGACATGTGGGCCAAAACAGTGGAGCGTCTGAGTGCGCCGTGATTACGATCTGTTGATTTTCGACTGGGACGGCACACTGGCCGACTCGGTCGGGCGCATCATCCTGTCGATGCGCACGGCGGCCATCGAGACCGATCTTGAAGTGCGCGACGATACGGCGATCAAGGGGATTATCGGCCTGGGGTTGCCCGAGGCGATTCGAACCTTGTATCCGCAGATCAGTGGCAATCAGCTGATCGAATTTCGGCAGCACTACGCGGACAGTTACATGGCAATGGATAACGTGCCTTCGCCGCTGTTCGAGGGTGTGGTGGAGTCGATGCAGGCGTTTCGCGAGGACGGCTATCGTCTGGCGGTCGCTACCGGCAAGGCGCGTCGCGGGCTCGATCGGGTGCTGAAGGCCAATGGCTGGCTGGATTACTTCGATGCTACCCGCGCGGCCGACGAGACCGCCAGCAAGCCTGATCCGCTGATGTTGAACGAGATCATGGCGCACTGCGGGGTTACGCCGCAGCGTTCGCTGATGATCGGCGATGCTTCGTTCGATCTGCTGATGGCTCGCAACGCGGGTATGGATTCGGTTGCGGTGGGTTATGGCGCTCAGCCGCTGGAGTCGCTGCGCCAGTTCGAGCCGCGGCTGGCTATCGAGCATTTTTCCGAGCTGCGCACCTGGTTGAACGGGCGCAGCGTCTAGTTTTCGGGTTGGAGTGATTGGAACATGTCTGACGAATGGAAGGCACCCGTTTCGCAAAGCGCGGACGAGGGCATCAATGGCAGGGAAGAGGCTAAAAGCTGGAAGCTTCTTGAAAAGACGCTGCTGGCCAGTGTTCAGGAACAGCGCCGCGCGCGTCGCTGGGGGATCTTTTTCAAGCTGCTGACGTTCGCGTTCCTGTTTGTTGCAGTGATCGTTCCGATGCTGGATTTCGAGGGCGGCACTTCGCGCCGTTCCAGCCACACTGCGCTGATCGATGTGCAGGGCGTGATTGCCGACAAGGAGGCGGCCAGTGCCGAGAACATCGTCACTGCGCTGCAGAAGGCCTTCGAGGATGAAAAGACCAAGGGTGTGATTCTGCGTATCAACAGCCCGGGCGGCAGTCCTGTGCAGTCGGGCTATGTCTACGACGAAATCCGTCGCCTGCGCGCGGCGAAGCCGGACATCAAGGTGTATGCGGTCATTACCGATCTCGGTGCTTCGGGCGCTTATTACATCGCCAGCGCCGCTGACCAGATCTATGCCGATAAGGCCAGTCTGGTGGGGTCGATCGGTGTGACGGCAGCAGGTTTCGGCTTTGTCGGAGCCATGGACAAGCTCGGCGTTGATCGTCGTACCTATACCTCCGGCGAGCACAAGGCGTTCCTTGACCCGTTCCAGCCACAGAAGGCTGACGAAACGCAGTTCTGGCAGGGTGTGCTGGACACGACTCATCGCCAGTTCATTGCCAGTGTCAAACAGGGTCGTGGCGACCGCTTGAAGGACAAGGACCACCCAGAGCTGTTCTCCGGGCTGATCTGGACCGGCGAGCAGGCTGTTGCGCTCGGTCTGGTGGATGGGTTGGGCAGTGCGAGCTATGTCGCGCGGGATGTGATCAAGGAGAAGGACATCGTCGAGTACACCGTCGAAGAGTCGCCTTTTGATCGCTTTTCGAAAAAGCTGGGCACCAGCATCGCCGAGCGAATTGCCATGCTGGTCGGTTTCAACGGCCCAAGCCTGCGTTGATGGCTTGATGCAGATATAAAGAACCCGGCCACTGGCCGGGTTCTTTGTCTGAGTGTCAGGGTACGCTGACGCCTTCCTTTATTAGCATGTCCACCAGACGTATCAGGGGGAGACCGATCAGGCTGGTCGCGTCGCTGCCTTCGGTGCTGCGAAACAGGCTGACGCCAAGGCCTTCTGCCTTGAAGCTGCCCGCGCAGTCATAGGGCTGTTCGGCATGCAGGTAGCGTTCGATGCTGGCCCGGTCGAGTTCGCGCATGTGCACTGTAAAAGGCACGCAGTCGACCTGGCACTCGCCGGTCGAGCTGTTGAACAGGGCCAGGCCGGTCAGGAAGGTCACGCTTTTGCCGCTCGCCGCCGTCAGCTGTTCCAGTGCGCGTTCGAAGCTGTGCGGCTTGCCCAGGACCTGTTCGTCAAGGACGGCGACCTGGTCGGAGCCGATGATCAGGTGGTGATGATGCTCTGCAGTGAGTGCTTCGGCTTTCTCCCGGGCAAGGCGCTGTACGAGGTCGAATGCGGCCTCGTCCGGTCGCCGGCTTTCATCGATATCCGGAGACCTGCAGGTGAATGGCAGGCGCAGGCGGGCGAGCAGTTCGCGGCGGTATGAGGAGCTGGAAGCGAGGAGCAGGGATGGCATGCGGTTCTCCGTAGGCTGAGCGTTGATTCTAAAGAGTGGTCGGAGTGACGAACAGGCCTGAATTTCCTTTGACATGCCCGGGGGGCATCCCTAGAATGCTGCGCCTATGTTGAATGACCCGATTCCATCTCACGTTGACCCGCGCAAATTGTCCGATCGCGGCACTACCCTTCAGGGTGAAGTGCTGCTGGGCGATCTGAAGAGACTCTGCGACCCGCTTGCCGACACTGTCGGTACGGTGCAGGCGAAATTCGTTTTTGAGCGTGACGAACGCCGTTCTGTGGTTATCCACAGTTCGATAGACGTCCCGGTCAAGATGGTTTGCCAGCGTTGTCTTGAGCTGGTGACCCTGCCGATCCACAGCGAATGCAGTTACGTTGTGGTGAAGGAGGGTGCGAATACCCAGTCGTTACCGAAAGGTTATGACGTGCTGGAACTGGGCGAAGATCCTTTGGATCTGCTGGCATTGATCGAGGAGGAGCTATTGCTCGCCTTGCCCATTGTGCCTGCTCATCATCCTGAAGAATGCCAGCAACCGGCGGGTCTCGATGAGCCCGAACCGAGCGTGGACGAGGTAACGCGGTCCAACCCGTTCAGTGTATTGGCGCAGTTAAAGCGTGACCCAAACGTTTAGGAGTTAATCAATTATGGCTGTTCAGCAGAACAAAAAATCCCGCTCTGCCCGTGACATGCGTCGTTCGCACGACGCTCTTGAGGCAAGCACTCTGTCGGTAGAAAAGACCACTGGTGAAATTCACCTGCGTCACCACGTATCGCCAGAAGGCGTATACCGTGGTCGTAAAGTGATCGACAAGGGCGCTGACGAGTAATTTCTTGTCCGCTCCGATCATCGCGATCGACGCAATGGGCGGGGACTTCGGTCCCCGCAACATTGTTCAGGCAAGCCTCGCGTGCCTGACAGCTACTCCCTCGCTTCACCTGGCCCTTGTCGGCCAAGCCTCCCTTATTGAAGAACTCGTCTCTGCTCATGAAGCCGTGGATCGTTCGCGCCTGCGTGTCATTCATGCCAGTGAAGCGATTGCGATGGACGAGCGTCCGTCTCAGGCGTTGCGTGGCAAGCCTGACTCTTCCATGCGCGTTGCTCTCGAGCTGGTGGCCAGCGGTCAGGCCCAGGCATGTGTCAGTGCCGGCAATACCGGTGCGCTGATGGCGCTTTCGCGGTTTGTGCTCAAGACCTTGCCAGGGATCGACCGCCCGGCAATGATCGCAGCTATTCCTACTCGCTCGGGTCATTGCCAGTTGCTGGACCTGGGGGCGAACGTCGATTGCAGCGCCGAGGCGCTCTATCAGTTTGCGGTAATGGGCTCGGTGCTTGCCGAGATCCTTGGTGTCGCAACGCCCAGAGTGGCCTTGCTCAATGTGGGCACTGAAGACATCAAGGGCAATCAGCAGGTCAAGCGTGCTGCCGGTCTTTTACAGGCTGCCTCGGGGCTTAACTACATTGGCTATGTCGAAGGCGACGGGTTGTACAGGGGAGAGGCTGACGTGGTGGTGTGTGATGGTTTCGTCGGCAACGTGTTGCTCAAGTCGAGTGAGGGTCTGGCGACCATGATTGCGGCCAGAATCGAGACGCTGTTCCAGCGCAATCTGCTCAGCAGAGCGGTCGGCGCGCTGGCGTTGCCCTTGTTGAGGCGTTTGCAGACCGATCTGGCGCCCGCCCGTCATAATGGTGCGAGCCTGCTCGGATTGCAGGGGGTCGTGGTGAAAAGCCACGGTTCTGCAAGTGTTTCAGGTTTTCAGAGTGCGATTCAGCGAGCGGTCGTCGAATCCCGTGAAAACCTGCCACAGCGTTTGAAGGGGCGGCTTGAGACGATGTTTCAGGACGGCCGAACCTGAAAATGTGACGCATCAGACTGGTCAGTCATCCAACCGATCAGTCATGTACATTAGAATTCCCGCGTTCGGCCTGTCCGGACGCCCATTTTGGCGACAATAATTCAGAGGCTTGTCAAATGTCTGCATCCCTCGCATTCGTCTTTCCGGGTCAAGGATCGCAATCGCTCGGTATGCTCGCCGAGCAAGGCGCGCACCATCCGCTGATCCTCGACACTTTCGAGCAGGCTTCCGAAGCCCTCGGCTACGACCTGTGGGCATTGACTCAGAACGGTCCTGCCGAGCTGCTCAACCAGACCGACAAGACCCAGCCGGCCATTCTGACCGCATCCGTTGCCTTGTGGCACGTGTGGCTGGCCGAGGGCGGTGCGGTTCCTGCATTCGTCGCCGGTCACAGTCTGGGTGAATACAGCGCACTGGTAGCCGCGCAAAGCCTGAGCCTGACCGACGCCGTAAAGCTTGTCGAGCGTCGCGGCCAGTTGATGCAGGAAGCGGTGCCGGCGGGTCAGGGCGGCATGGCCGCCATTCTGGGTCTGGATGATGCCGACGTTATTGCAGCCTGCGCCGAAGCGGCACAGGGTGAAGTCGTCAGCGCGGTGAATTTCAACTCGCCGGGTCAGGTGGTGATCGCCGGTTCCGCCGAGGCCGTCAAGCGTGCCATGGAGCTGTGCAAGGCCCGTGGCGCCAAGCGCGCCTTGCCATTGCCGGTCAGCGTGCCATCGCACTGCGAACTGATGCGCCCGGCCGCCGAGCGTTTCGCCGAGGCCGTTGAAGCCATCGAATGGCAAGCGCCGGAAATTGCGCTGGTACAGAACGTCAGCGCCAGTGCCGTCAGTGATCTGGCGACGCTCAAGCGTGATTTGCTGGAGCAGTTGTACAAGCCGGTGCGTTGGGTCGAGTCCATTCAATGCCTGGCGAGCCGCGGTGCGACCCAGCTCGTGGAATGCGGTCCGGGCAAAGTGCTGGCCGGTCTGAACAAACGTTGCGCCGACGGCGTGATGACCTACAACCTTGATACCCCGGACGCCTTTGCCGCCGCGCGCGCGGCACTGGCCTGATTAGGAGAAGCCTGCATGAGCCTTCAAGGTAAAGTGGCACTGGTAACCGGTGCAAGTCGCGGCATTGGCCAAGCCATTGCTCTGGAATTGGGACGCAACGGTGCTGTTGTCGTGGGTACCGCGACGTCAGAGTCCGGCGCCGAGCGCATAAGTGCGACGTTCAAGGAAAACGGCATCGAAGGCTTTGGCCTGATGCTGGATGTCTGCGATGCCGAGTCTGTGAATTCGGTTCTGTCCACCATTCAGGAGCGCGTCGGCGCACCGTTGATTCTGGTCAATAACGCCGGTATCACCCGTGATAACCTGATGATGCGCATGAAAGATGACGAATGGTATGACGTCGTCAACACCAATCTGAACAGCCTTTTCCGTCTTTCCAAGGGCGTTTTGCGTGGTATGACCAAGGCGCGTTGGGGGCGTATTATCAGCATTGGTTCGGTTGTGGGTGCCATGGGCAACGCCGGTCAAGTAAACTATGCTTCCGCGAAGGCCGGTCTGGAAGGCTTCAGTCGGGCTCTGGCCCGTGAAGTGGGCTCGCGGGCGGTCACCGTGAATTCGGTGGCACCGGGTTTTATCGATACCGACATGACGCGTGAGCTGCCTGAGGCTCAGCGTGAGTCACTGATTACCCAGATACCCCTGGGCCGTTTGGGGCAAGCCGAAGAGATTGCGCACGTAGTCGCTTTTCTTGCGTCCGAAGGCGCAGGCTACGTTACCGGGGCCACAATCCCTGTTAACGGCGGCATGTACATGAGCTAATGTGACGACCTGTTTCAAAAAAATGTCATACGAGCTGTCTAAAATCCGTTATAAAGCTGCAATCTATGAATGGGCAAAGGTACGGTTGGGCATAAAAGGGGAGAGCGTTAAGCTTGAAATTCGCAAAACCTCTTCTATACACTTACCCACTGGCCAGATGCCTGAACATTTCCACTAGGAGTTAAAACTAGGTATGAGCACCACATCCATCGAAGAGCGCGTCAAGAAAATCGTTGCAGAGCAACTTGGCGTCAAACAAGAAGAGGTTGTCAACACTGCTTCTTTCGTTGAGGACCTGGGCGCTGACTCCCTGGACACCGTCGAGCTGGTAATGGCTCTGGAAGAGGAATTCGAGACCGAAATCCCTGACGAAGAAGCGGAAAAGATCACTACCGTTCAAGCAGCAATCGACTACGTCACTAGCCATCAGGCTTAAGATTTGTAATCGCTGACTGCTGTCACGGGAAAACCGCACTGCTTTAACCGGCGTGCGGTTTTTTCTTTAAAAAACGCTGTGATTGTTCCGTAAACAAGAGAGAAGGAGAGTCCTGTGTCGCGTAGACGCGTCGTGGTCACCGGGATGGGCATGCTTTCGCCACTGGGCAATGACGTGCCCAGCAGTTGGCAAGGCATTCTGGCGGGCCGCAGTGGCATTGGCCTTATCGAGCACACGGACTTGTCAGCCTTCACCACCCGCTTCGGCGGCTCGGTCAAGGGTTTCAACGTCGAAGAGTACCTCGCGCCCAAAGAAGCGCGCCGCCTCGATCTCTTTATTCAGTATGGCCTCGCGGCCAGCTTTCAGGCCGTGCGTAATGCAGGCCTCGAAGTCACTGATGCAAACCGTGAGCGCATCGGCGTTGCCATGGGGTCGGGCATCGGTGGTCTGACCAATATCGAAAACAGCAGTCGTCTGCTGCACGAGCAGGGTCCGGGACGGATTTCGCCGTTCTTCGTTCCTGGCTCGATCATCAATATGATTTCCGGTTTCCTGTCGATCCACCTGGGCGCACAGGGACCCAACTACTCCATCGCGACGGCTTGCACGACTGCAACCCACTGCATCGGCATGGCGGCTCGCAACATCGCCTATGACGAAGCGGACGTGATGATCGCCGGTGGCGCTGAAATGGCCGCCTGTGGACTCGGTCTGGGCGGCTTCGGTGCAGCGCGTGCGCTGTCGACCCGCAACGACGACCCGACCCGCGCCAGTCGCCCCTGGGACAAGGGCCGTGATGGCTTCGTCCTGTCCGACGGTGCCGGTGCCATGGTGCTCGAAGAGCTCGAGCACGCCAAGGCGCGTGGCGCGACCATTTATGCAGAGCTGGTCGGGTTCGGCATGAGCGGCGACGCTTATCACATGACCTCGCCACCTGATGACGGCGCCGGTGCTGCACGCTGCATCGTCAATGCGTTGCGTGATGCCAGGGTCAATCCCGATCAGGTGCAGTACATCAACGCACACGGTACGTCGACGCCTGCAGGCGATCTGGCCGAAGCTTCTGCGATCAAGTCGGTATTCGGTGATCACGCCTACAAGCTGGCAGTCAGTTCGACCAAGTCGATGACCGGCCACCTGCTGGGCGCTGCCGGTGCTGTCGAAGCGATCTTCAGCGTCCTGGCAATGGTTGATCAGGTGGCTCCGCCGACCATCAACCTGGATGAGCCAAGCGAAGGCTGCGATCTGGACTTCGTACCTCACGAAGCGCGCCGCATGCCGATCGACGTCGTTCTGTCGAACTCCTTCGGCTTTGGTGGCACCAACGGCTCGCTGGTATTCCGTCGGTTCGCCGAGTAATGCCCGACTGGGTCGATGGCTGCCCCGCAGACGCCTTGTCCCTCAAGGACCGAGGGCTGGCCTACGGCGATGGACTGTTTGAAACCATCGTCGTCAAGGCCGGGCAGCCATTGCTTCTGGAGCGTCATCTGCAGCGTCTCGAAAGCGGCTGCGCGCGCTTGTCGATCGCAACCGATCACGCGCTGATCCGTGCTGAAATGACCCGCTTCGCTGCAGAGCTTGGTGATGGGGTCATGAAGCTCATCCTGACCCGTGGCGACAGCCAGCGCGGCTACGCTCCTGCCCCCAATGCCCAATCGCGTCGAATCCTGCAGGGCGGCCCTGCGCCAGCCTATCCGGGTGTGCATGCCGAGCAGGGCGTGCGCCTGTTTGCCTGCCAGACGCGTCTGGCGGAACAACCGCTTCTGGCCGGCCTCAAGCACCTCAATCGTCTGGAGCAGGTACTGGCCCGCTCCGAGTGGCGTGACAGCGAGCACGCCGAGGGCTTGATGCGTGACACGTCAGGACGACTGATAGAGGGTGTCTACAGCAACCTGTTTCTGGTCAGTCAGGGCCGTTTGCTGACTGCTGATCTCAGCCGCTGCGGGGTCGCAGGTGTGATGCGTGCCGAATTGCTGGATCAGGCACCAAAGCTGGGAGTGGCTGTCGATATCCGTGACCTGCACATGTCTGACCTTGAATCGGCAGACGAAGTGTTTCTATGCAACAGCGTGTACGGCGTCTGGCCGGTTTGCAGCTTTGCAGCGTTGAACTGGCCGGTCGGGCCGCTCACCCGTAAACTGCAAGGTATTGCTCGCACCCTTCTGGATATCTGATTTTGATCCGAAAAATATTGGTGTTGCTGGAAACAGCGGTTGTCCTGGCAGGTTTGCTGTTCGGCTTTGCGTTCTGGCAGCAGTACCAGGCGCTGAACCAACCGCTCGAGGTGGCTCAGGAACAACTGCTGGACGTTCCGGCCGGTTCGACGCCGACCGGCGTACTCAATCGATTGCAGGCCGATGGCGTAATCAAGGACGCTTTCTGGCTGCGTCTCTACTGGCGTTTCAACCTGTCCGGGCAGGCCCTGCACAGCGGTGAATACCGAATGGTGCCGGGGATGAACGTCAAAGGCCTGTTCGACGTCTGGAAGCGCAAGGAAGTCGTGCAATACAGCCTGACGCTGGTCGAAGGCTGGAATTTCCGCCAGGTGCGTGCTGCGCTGGCCAAACAGGCCAAGCTCGATCAAACGCTGGCAGGTCTGTCCGACAGTGAGCTGATGGCGAAAATAGGCCATCCCGATGTGTTCCCTGAAGGCCGTTTCTTTCCGGACACCTATCGCTACGTGCGCGGCATGACCGATGCCGAATTGCTCAAGCAGGCTTATAGCCGTCTGGAAGAAGTACTCGACGAGGAATGGAATGCGCGGTCGCCAGAGGCGCCCTATTCAAACCCTTACCAGGCGCTGATCATGGCGTCGCTGGTCGAGAAGGAGACTGGCGTACCTCAGGAGCGCGGCCAGATAGCCGGCGTGTTCGTGCGTCGCCTGAAGCTGGGCATGCAGTTGCAGACCGACCCGACCGTGATCTACGGCATGGGCGAGCGCTACAACGGCAAGTTGACCCGCGCCAACCTCAAGGAAGCCACGCCCTACAACACCTACGTGATCGCTGGCCTGCCGCCGACGCCCATTTCGCTGGTAGGGCGTGAAGCGATTCATGCTGCTCTTAACCCGGTGGACGGCAGCAGTCTGTATTTCGTGGCCAAGGGCGATGGCAGCCATGTGTTCTCGGACGATCTGGATGCCCATAACGCGGCCGTGCGTGATTATCAGCTCAAGCGCCGTGCGGATTATCGCTCCAGCCCGGCACCTGCCGCACCTGCCACACCGGCACCCGTAACTGACTCGCCCCCTTCTGAAAGCGTGCCTGCGGATACTCCGGATGCGCCGCAGTCCGAGCCGAATGCACAATGATGACGATTAAGGATGACCTGTGACTGGCTTGTTTATCACTCTTGAAGGCCCGGAAGGTGCAGGCAAAAGTACCAACCGTGACTACCTGGCGGCGCAATTGCGTGCGCAGGGTGTTCAGGTACTGCTGACCCGCGAGCCGGGTGGTACTCCGCTGGCCGAGCGTATTCGCGAGCTGTTGCTGGCGCCCAGCGACGAGGCCATGAGCGCCGACACCGAGCTGCTGCTGGTGTTTGCGGCGCGTGCACAGCATTTGGCCGAAGTCATTCGTCCAGCGCTGGCGCGTGGCGAGGTGGTGCTCTGTGATCGGTTTACCGATGCGACCTACGCCTATCAGGGCGGCGGCCGCGGCCTGTCCCATCAGCGTATTGCAGCGCTGGAACAGTTCGTTCAAGGCGACCTGCGCCCTGACCTGACGCTGGTCTTCGACCTGCCGGTGGAGATCGGTCTGTCACGCGCCGCTGCACGCGGTCGGCTGGATCGCTTCGAGCAGGAAGGCAGAGCTTTCTTCGACGCTGTGCGCAGCACCTATCTGGAACGGGCCAGGGCCGAGCCTGCGCGCTATCGCCTGGTAGACGCCGCACAGACTCTGGCCGACGTTCAGGCTTGCCTCGACACCTTGCTGCCTCAGTTGCTGGAGCTGCAACGTGGCTGAAGCCTACCCCTGGCAGGCGTCGCTCTGGCAGCAGATGGCCGGTCGCGCCCAGCACGCTCACGCCTATCTGCTGCACGGGCCGGCGGGTATCGGCAAGCGCGCTCTGGCTGAACGACTGATGGCCAGCCTGTTGTGCAAGACCCCTGAAGGGCTTGATGCCTGCGGACACTGCAAGTCCTGTCTGCTGCTGGCGGCTGGCAGCCACCCTGACAATTATGTGCTCGAGCCGGAAGAGGCGGACAAGCCGATCAAGGTCGATCAGGTGCGTGATCTGGTCAGTTTTGTGGTGCAGACCGCTCAGATGGGCGGGCGCAAGGTGGTGCTCGTCGAGCCTGTGGAAGCGATGAATACCAACGCGGCCAATGCGTTGCTGAAAAGTCTGGAAGAGCCTTCAGGCAATACCGTTCTGTTGCTGGTCAGTCATCAACCGAGCCGCTTGCTGCCAACGGTCAAGAGCCGTTGTGTGCAGCAGGCGTGCCCGTTGCCCGGCGAACAGATGAGCCTCGACTGGCTGAGCGGCGCATTGCCCGATTGCACGCAGGACGAACGCTTCGAGTTGCTGACGCTGGCCGCCGGATCGCCGCTGGCTGCGGTGGCGCTGCACACGCAGGGCGTTCGCGAACAGCGCGCGCTGGTGGTCGACGGCGTCAAGAAGCTGCTCAAGCAACAACAGTCGGCTACCCAGCTGGCCGAGGGCTGGAAGGATATTCCGCTGTTACTGCTGTTCGACTGGTTCTGTGACTGGTCGCACCTGATCCTGCGCTATCAGATGACCCAGGACGAGGAAGGCCTTGGCCTGGGTGACATGCGCAAGGTCATTCAATACCTGGCGCAAAAATCTTCTTGCGCCAAAGTGCTGGAAATTCAGGACTGGATTCTGGCGCAGCGCCAGAAAGTCATGTCCAAGGCCAACCTCAATCGGGTGTTGCTGCTTGAAGCGTTATTGGTGCAGTGGGCAGGCCTGCCGGGACAGGCGTAGACTCTGCGTTATCCGGAACCGTTGAGGTGTTGTCATGAGTCTGCCGCCGAGCACAGGTCCACGTAATGGCATTCTGTCCCTGACCATCAAGGACAAATCCGTTCTTTACGCTGCTTATATGCCGTTCATTAGAAACGGCGGGCTGTTCATTCCGACCAGCAAAAGCTACAAGCTGGGCGATGAAGTGTTCATGCTGCTCAATCTGATGGACGAACCGGAGAAGGTTCCGGTTGCCGGCCGCGTGGCCTGGATCACGCCAAAAGGCGCACAGGGCAATCGCACCGCTGGCGTTGGCGTGCAGTTCAATGACGGCGACAACACCGCCCGCAATCTGATCGAAACTCACCTGGTCGGCGCTCTCAAGTCCGATCGTCCAACCCATACGATGTAGTTGTGTTTTAAGCCATGCTTGTAGATTCCCATTGTCACCTCGATCGCCTTGACCTTGCCCAGCACGACGGCTCTCTGGATGCAGCCCTCGACGCCGCGCGCGGCAGAGGGGTCGGGCATTTTCTCTGCATCGGTGTCAGCGCCGACAATGCGGGGGCGGTCAAGGCACTCGCCGAACGCTACGCGGATGTCGATTGCTCGGTGGGCATTCATCCGCTGGACGTGAAGCCCGGCGAAATGCCGCCCCTGGACTGGTTGCTCAAGGAACTCGATCACCCGCGGGTGGTGGCCATTGGCGAGACCGGTCTGGATTATCACTACGAACCTGAAGCGGCCGAGATTCAACAAGCGTCTTTCCGTGTTCACCTCGAGGCGGCCAGAATCACTGAAAAACCGGTGGTCATCCACACTCGGGGCGCACGTGCCGATACGCTCAGCCTGCTGCGTGAGGCTGCCTTGCCCCACGCCGGTGTCCTGCACTGTTTCACCGAGGACTGGGAGATGGCCAAGGCCGCGCTGGACCTGGGGTACTACATTTCGCTGTCCGGCATCGTGACGTTTCGTAATGCCGATGCCCTGCGCGACGTTGCAAGGCAGGTGCCCGCCGATCGTCTGCTGGTCGAGACCGATTCCCCGTACCTCGCGCCGATCCCTTACCGGGGCAAGCCGAACCTGCCCCAGTACGTACGTGAGGTTGCCGAGTTTCTGGCAATGCTGCGAGGCGAGTCCTACGAGCACTTTGCCGAGCAGACCACCGCCAACTTTGCCCGCCTGTTTCCGCTGGCGCACGTTCAGCGCTGACGGATGCTCAAATCCGCGGGCAGACAAATCGCAGGCAAAAAAAACCCGGATTCTGGGGGGTGAAGCCGGGTCAAGACCATTAGGAGTAAAACAAAGGCGCGCGAGTCCTTTGGCACCTCTACTGCCGAGTCATTTGGGGAATGATGACGCGTCAGCAGCTTAAGTATTGTTCAGGACGGCGTAGCGTCCAGTGTCTTTTGATCGTTTTTTAAACAGTTTTGGAATACTAAAGCCCTCCTTGAGTGCTCGATGAACACTTTGTATCGGGCGAAATGCGGGGGCGCTGCAGTCATGGAGTGGTGGGGTGGAGTTTTCCAACGGTTTTCTGCTGAGTCTGTCCTTGTGTCTGGACATTGGTCTGGCCAACATCGCCATGATCACGCTGTCCATGCAGCGCGGTTTTTCCAGGGGGCTATGGCTGGGGCTGGGAACCTGCGTCGGTGATCTGGCCTACGCAATCCTGGCGATGCTCGGCATGGCCGTGCTGCTGCAATATGAAGCCGTGCGCTACGTGCTGTGGATTGGCGGCACAGCAGTGCTGGCCTGGTTCTGCTTCAGGATGATCATGAGTGCCACTACCGTCAGCACCGGTCTCGACAGTCAGAAGGTTGAATCGGAAAAATCCAGCCTGGCGCTGTTCCTGCGCGGGATCTTTCTGGCGATGTCCTCGCCCAGCGCCATCCTCTGGTTCGCCGCAGTCGGCGGGGCGCTGATTGCCCGGCAAGGCTCTGATCTTGTCAGCGCTTCGACCTTTCTCGCCGGGTTCGTCGCTGCGGGCGTGGTCTGGTCGATCTCGCTGTGTGCGCTGGCTCATCAGGGTGGGCGATTCATGGGCGAACGAATGTTGCGCTGGTCATACATTGCCTCGGCGCTGATCTTTGCCTACTTCACGTTGTATGTGGTGATCACGGGTTATCTGGAGTTTGTCGTTGCCTCTCCAGCGTTGCCAGCGCACTAGGTTGCCACCGCACTGGAACGGTATCGGGCGCCCGGGCTGACCGGTGCGAATCGTTCATGCAGGTCGACAAGTATGGATGAACCGTGCAATTTAGCGCCGATTGGGCATAATACCCGGCTTCGATTTCGATCCTGACAGACCTCTCTATGCAGAAAGAACCTCGTAAGGTCCGTGAATTTCGCCGCCGTGAGCAGGAAATTCTCGACACCGCGCTAAAGCTGTTTCTCGAGCAAGGCGAAGACAGCGTCACTGTCGAGATGATCGCGGACGCCGTCGGCATTGGCAAAGGCACCATCTACAAGCACTTCAAGTCCAAGGCGGAAATCTACCTGCGCCTGATGCTCGACTACGAGCGGGACCTGAACGAGCTGCTGCATTCGGCCGACGTCGACAAGGACAAGGAATCGCTCTCGCGCGCCTACTTTGAATTCCGTATGCGTGACCCGCAGCGCTATCGTCTGTTCGACCGTCTGGAAGAGAAGGTGGTCAAGGGCAATCAGGTGCCTGAGCTGGTCGAAGAGCTGCACAAGATCCGCGCCTCCAACTTCGAACACCTGACGCTGCTGATCAAAGGCCGCATCAGCGAAGGCAAGCTCGAAGATGTCCCGCCTTACTACCATTACTGCGCTGCCTGGGCGCTGGTACATGGCGCCGTTGCGCTGTATCACTCGCCGTTCTGGAGCAACGTGCTGGAAGACCAGGAAGGCTTCTTCCACTTTCTCATGGACATCGGCGTACGCATGGGCAACAAGCGCAAGCGCGACGGCGACGTCAGCGCCGAACCCACGCCAGATCCCGCCGCCGAATAACGCGCCGCCCCGGTCTTGAGCATCAGCTTAAAGGCTTTGGCGTCGGCTGCGCCAGAGATGGCGCGGAAGCTGCATCCGACGACCATTCGCCGGTTTTCCGTCACCGGTATTTGGGAGGGGATAATGCGTAGCCTGGTTATGCTGCTCGCGCTTCTGGCGTTGAGTGGCTGCATGAAAGTCAGTGACATGGGCGAAGGTGTTCGCGAGCAATTCAGCGATGCGGGTCTGCTTGACCATAGCGAAACCCGTCGTACTGCCAACTGGCGCGTGCAGCCTGACTCGTTCATTTACATCGCTCAGGGCGCCTTCGTACCGCCGGGCAACGCCTATCCGCGGCCTAACGTGGTGGCTGAAGAAGCCTTCAAGGGCTTTATCGAGTACTTCCCGATGGTCCGTCGTGCCCGCGGCCCGCTCGGGCTGGATGAAGCCATGGTCGAGGCGCGTGCTGCGGGCGCGCATTATTTGCTCTATGCACGTTTCGCCAAGGCTGACGACCGCATCGGCAATGTCGATCAATGGGCCGATCAGGAAGCGGTGGACCGTCTGGGTGTCGACAGCGGTGTCATTCAGCTGATGCTGATCGAGACCGGGACCCGTTACCTGATCGACAGCGCACGCATTCGCAGCCGTGGCGGATTGCTGACGCTTTACGACAAAAGCCCCGAGGATTTGCTGGGTCCGCCGCTTGAGGACTACGCTCGTACCTTATTGGGTGTCGAACGCTAGGGCCCGCATCAGGAGAATGGAGTGACCGATTCAAACAAGGCGGGTGATCTGTTCGCGCAGATCCCCAAAACCAAAGGGTTGCCGCCTGTTCATTTGTGGAATCCGGACTTCTGCGGCGATATCGACATGCGTATCGCCCGCGACGGTACCTGGTATTACCTGGGCACGCCGATCGGCCGCAAACCGATGGTTCGGTTGTTCTCGACCATCATGCGCCGTGACGGCGATGACTATTTCCTGATCACTCCCGTCGAAAAGGTCGGCATCACGGTGGATGACGCGCCTTTTGTCGCCGTCAGCCTTGAGGTGCTGGGGGAGGGCGAGTGCCAGGTGTTGCGCTTTCTGACCAATGTAGAGGATCAGAGCGAAGCGGGACCGGAACACCCTTTGCGGGTTGTCACCGACCCTGATACCCAGGAACCGGCGCCGTACATTCACGTGCGGAGCAATCTGGAAGCGCTGATTCACCGCAATGTTTTCTATCAGTTGGTCGAGCTGGCCGTTTCCCGCGATATGGACGGACAGCGCTGGCTGGGCGTCTGGAGCCATGGCGTGTTCTTCCCGATAGGGCTCGAGCCTTGAAATACACACCTGATTGCCGGCTTGAATTGCCTGTCGGCAATGCGGCGGTTAAAGTGCCGCTCCCTGATTTTCCTGAGGTTTTTGCATGAGCCAGTCCTTTGATATCGCCGTAGTCGGCGCAACCGGTACTGTCGGCGAAACCGTTGTGCAGGTTCTGGAGGAGCGCAATTTTCCGGTGGGCAATCTGTACCTGCTGGCCAGCATCGAGTCCGCAGGCCACTCGGTGCCGTTTCGAGGCAAGAATGTGCGCGTACGTGAAGTCGACGAATTCGATTTCAGCACGGTGCGCATGGCGTTTTTCGCTGCGGGGCCTGCGGTCAGTCGCAGTCACGCCGAAAAGGCGGTAGCGGCGGGGTGCACGGTCATCGACCTGTCGGGGACATTTACCTCAACCCAGGCGCCGAATGTGGTGCCGGAAATAAATGCTACGCTTTTGCACAGCCGTGGCGTCGCTCCTTGTCTGGTTGCCAGCCCAAGTGCTTCTGCCACTGCGGTTGCCCTGGCTCTGGCGCCGTTGCGCTGCCTGATCGATATCCAGTCGGTGACGGTAACGGCGTGTCTGGCGGTATCGGCACTGGGGCGTGAAGGCGTCAGTGAGCTGGCACGTCAGACCACCGAGCTGTTGAATGTCCGTCCGCTGGAAACCCGGTTTTTTGATCGCCAGATGGCGTTCAACCTGCTGGCTCAAGTGGGGACTCCAGATGCGTCGGGGCACCTGCCGCTGGAAAGGCGTCTGGTCGAAGAATTGCGCGAACTGCTGGCGCTGCCATCGCTCAAAGTGTCTGCGACCTGCATTCAGGTACCGGTGTTCTTTGGTGACAGCTTCACTGTAGCGCTGCGCACGGCCGGAGCGGTCGACGTGGCGGCGGTCAACGCTGCACTCGAGTCTGCAGACGGGGTCGAACTGGTCGATGCGGGGGATTACCCTACGCCGGTGGGCGATGCGGTGGGCCAGGACGTGGTTTATGTGGGACGCGTCAGGACGGGAACCGACGATTCCGAGCAGCTCAATCTGTGGCTGACCTCGGATAATGTGCGCAAAGGCGCTGCGCTCAACGCTGTGCAGGTTGGCGAATTGTTGATAAAAGACTATGTGTAAAAGATACTTGGCAACAATTTGAATAATTGTTTTAGCGGCGATACGCCTTACACCCAAATGCAGGACTACCTCCCCGGATCTCGGGGAATCTTTAAACAAGGGATGGGCTATGGTTCAGGTTCGTAAACTGGTATTAGCAATCGCTGCGGCATCAGCGCTGTCATCGGGTATGGCGCAGGCGCTGGGGCTCGGGGAATTGTCGGTCAAGTCGACCCTGAATCAGCCATTGGTAGCGGAAATCGAGTTGACCGAGGCGCAGGGGCTCAACGCAACGCAAGTTGTGCCCAGCCTGGCCACCACGGCCGACTTCGCGCAGGCGGGTGTGACCCGTCAGGCATTTCTCAACGATCTCACCTTTACCCCGGTTATCAATGCCAGCGGTAAAAGTGTCCTGCGCATTACATCCAGCAAGCCGGTGCGCGAGCCTTATGTGAAGTTTCTGGTTCAGGTGCTCTGGCCCAATGGCCGGTTGCTGCGTGAATACAGCCTTCTGCTCGATCCGCCGAAATTCTCTCCCGAGGCAGCCGCTGCGGCCGCTGCCCCGGCCCCCGCTGCCGCGCCCGCCGCGCCTGCGCAACTGGCAACGGTAGCCCCTTCGGCAGAAGCGCCGGCAGCCGAGGCACCAGCGCCGGCACCGGCTGCCAACCCAGCCGCAGTGCCGCCGCCAGCCGCCGACAAGCAGTCGCAGTACGTCACCGCCAATAACGACACCTTGTGGGAAATTGCTGCGAAGGTGCGTACGGGCGGGACTGTCCAGCAAACCATGCTGGCGATTCAGGCGTTGAACCCGGATGCGTTCATTGGTGGCAACATCAACCGTCTGAAAAAGGGGCAGGTGCTGCGTCTTCCAACGCCGCAACAGACCACCGCGCTGCCGCAATCACAGGCAGTGGCAGAAGTTTCCCGCCAATACAGCGCCTGGCGTGAAGGTCGCCGTCTGCCGGCCGGTACCCGTCAGGTCGATGCTACCCGTCGTGACCGTGCGGGTGCGGCGCCTTCTAAAGTTGATACCTCCGACAACCTCAGCCTGGTTTCGGCAAGCGGCAAGCCTGCGGCGAAAGGTGCGGCGGGCGACGGTGACCTTGGCAACAAGCTGGCCGTGGCTCAGGAAGCGCTGGATACCACACGTCGCGACAATGCCGAGCTGAAAAGCCGCATGAACGACCTGCAAAGCCAGCTCGACAAGTTGCAGCGTCTGGTCGAGTTGAAAAACGGTCAGTTGGCCAAGATGCAGGCCGCTGGCGCCGCCGTGCCTCCTCCTGCCGCCACTCCTGATGCCGCGACGCCTGCCAATGCGGCAGTGCCTGCCTCGCTGGTCGACGCTAACGGTGCGCCGGTCAAACCGGCTGGCGAGATCGCGCCTGAAGATGCGCTGCCTGCCGGTGCTGCCGAAGTTGCGACGCCGGCGCCAGAGCAGCCGCTGGCGGTGGAGCCGGTTGCTGCAACTGACGAGGATGAGGATGCACTGCAGAAAATCATCAACAACCCTGTGCTGCTTGGCCTGATCGGCGGTGCGGTGTTGCTGATTCTGGCCTTGCTGCTGTTGTTCCTGGCGCGTCGTCGCGCGGCGAAGGCCGAGGCCGAGAAGCACAAGCGCATGGCGCGTGCGCTGGCCGAGGAGTCTGATTTCGTCTCTGACATGGACATGAATGCACCGCCCGCCAGCTTCGACGGGCTTGATGTGCCGCCGCCCAACGTGCGTATGGGCGGCGCCGCAGCCGCCGCTGCCGGTCGTGAACGTCCTGCCGATCCGCTGGTTCAGGCCGAGATCCATATCGCTTACGGGCGTATGAATCAGGCGATCGAGTTGCTGGAAGAAGCCGTCAACGAAGACCCCAAGCGCGACGATATCCGTCTGAAACTGATGGAAATCTACGCCGAGCAGGGTAACAACAAAGCCTATGCCGCCCACGAACGTAAACTGGTGGCTGCGGGAAAGCTTGAAGCTGAGGTCGAGCAGCGGGAAGAACTTAACTCGACCATGAAGCCGGTGGCACCTGTTGCTGCGCCGCTGGCTTCTGAAGCCTCATCGGCTGCTCCTGCCGTCGCTGCAGCCGCCGCGGCGGCTACAACAGCCGCACTGGTTGCAGAGCTTGATGCCAAATATCTCGAAGAACTGCTGGCCGATGATGCGGCAGAGCAGGATGCCGAGCCTGAGCCTGAGCCCGAGCCCGAAATTGTTGCTACACCTGAACCTGAGCCGGCAGTAGTCGCGCCGCTGGCCGCAGAGCCTGTTGAAGAGGCAGACCCGTTCGATAACGATTTTGACTTGAGCCTGGACGAGTTCGAAGAACCGTCTGTGCCTGAAGTCTCTACTGTGAATGACATCGATGACCTGATGCTCGACGAGCCCAAGGTATCGGCGGTAGCCGATGACGAAGAGCTGAGCTTCGAGTCGGTCATGCAGCAGCAGGAAGAGGCCCGTGCAGCGACAACGCCGCAAGACCTTGCCGACTTCGACCTCGATCTGTCCGAGGAAGACCCGGCCCTCAAGAGCGAAGATGATTTCCTGCTCGGTCTTGGCGAGGATCCACTGGATTTGGGTGAAACCTCGCCTGTACCGCCGGTCAGTGATGACCTGGAGCTTCCAGAGGATTTCGACCTGTCGCTGGCGGACGAGATTGAGACCGATCAGGCAAGTCAGGCGTTCGCGACTGAAATCGATGACGTCAATGCCGAGCTTGAGCGTCTTTCGCAGAATCTTGAGCATCCGCCGCTCGATGAGCCGAGATTCACTGCCGAGGATGCGGCAGCGCTGGATGACGAGCCGGACTTCGACTTCATGGCCGGTACTGACGAAGCGGCGACCAAACTCGATCTGGCGCGTGCCTACATCGACATGGGCGATGCGGACGGCGCTCGGGATATTCTTGATGAGGTCGTCACCGAGGGCGATGACGGTCAGAAAAGCGAAGCGCGGGAGATGCTTTCGCGGCTGGCCTGATTCAACCCCGGCAACCTGCACACGGCCGCTTATGCGGCCGTTTGCATTTCAGATGTCCCGCTTGAGTAGCGTGTTTTTTTTGCGGCCGTATAATGGCCGACTTTTCGCGAACCGACAGGCTGTACCACTTTGGCGAATATAGATAACCCGGCCGCCGAGATGGCGGCCGAGGGCTTTTCCCGAATCGCGCTGGGCGTTGAATACAAGGGCTCGCGCTATTGCGGCTGGCAGCGTCAGGCGTCCGGCGTGCTGACCGTGCAGGAAACCCTTGAAGACGCGTTGTCAAAAGTGGCCGCGTCACCGGTTTCACTGATGTGTGCCGGTCGCACGGACGCGGGCGTGCATGCCTGCGGTCAGGTGGTGCATTTCGACACCCAGGCCGAGCGCAGCATGAAGGCCTGGGTCATGGGCGCCAATATCAATCTGCCCCATGATGTCAGTGTCACCTGGGCCAGAGTCATGCCCGCCACCTTTCATGCGCGCTTCAAGGCCATTGCCCGGCGTTATCGTTACGTGATCTACAACGATCAGATCCGTCCGGCGCACCTGAACCAGGAAATTACCTGGAACCACCGCCCGCTGGATGTCGAGCGCATGGCGCAGGCTGCCGAATATCTGGTGGGTACTCACGATTTCAGCGCCTTTCGCGCCGGTCAGTGTCAGGCCAAGTCGCCGGTCAAGCAGTTGCACCATCTGCGCGTGACCCGTCACGGCAAGATGATCGTCATTGATGTGCGCGCCAATGCCTTTCTTCATCATATGGTGCGCAATATCGCCGGTGTACTGATGACCATCGGTACCGGAGAGCGACCGATCGAGTGGGCGCGGGAGGTGCTGGAAAGCCGGATTCGGCGCACCGGTGGTGTCACGGCCCATCCTTACGGGTTGTATCTGGTCGGGGTTGAGTACCGTGATGAATTCCCGCTGCCCGAGCGCTATATCGGCCCCCATTTTCTTACGGGCTTTGCGGAATTGGACGGCTGACGATCCGGGCCGCATTTGCTAACATCCGGGACTTTCCGAAAGGCCTGAGGTTACTCACGACATGTCAGCCGTTCGCAGCAAGATCTGCGGGATTACCCGCATAGAAGATGCACTGGCTGCCGCCGAGGCAGGTGCCGACGCGATCGGCCTGGTGTTCTACCCGAAAAGCCCGCGTGCGGTGACGGTATTGCAGGCGCGTGCCATTATTGCCGCGCTGCCGCCGTTCATCACCACGGTGGGCCTGTTCGTCAATGCCAGTCGCTGCGAACTCAACGAGACACTGGATGCGGTTGCGCTGGACATGCTGCAGTTTCATGGCGATGAGACACCCGAGGAATGCGATGGGTATCATCGCCCGTACGTCAAGGCGCTGCGGGTCAAGGCCGGTGATGACATTGCCGGGGTATGCCGGACCTATCGCAATGCACGCGGCGTGCTGCTCGATACCTACGTCGAAGGTGTGCCGGGCGGTACCGGAGAAACCTTCGATTGGGCATTGATTCCGGACGACCTGGACAAGCCGGTCATTCTGGCAGGCGGGCTGACGTCGGCCAATGTGGCGCAGGCCATCGCTCAGGTCCGGCCCTATGCAGTGGATGTCAGCGGCGGCGTTGAAAAGAGCAAGGGCATCAAGGATCGGGAGAAGATCCTGGCGTTCATGAGTGCGGTGCACGGCACCTGATGTGACGGCTATTGATCGGCCGCCGTCCATAAGCCTGTCCGCGCCAAGAGGCACGCGGGTCGAATCGAGTAAGCGGTGGTGCCACTGAGCAACGCCGTCGTTGTGAAAAATCGGGGTGAGGGGTGCGCAGGTCCGGCCGTGAGTCGATCGCTATCCTTTCATCGTCGTCCATATACGAATTTATCCGAGGGCATGCGACTGGCGTTTGATTTGTCAGTCGTTCGAGCCACACCGGTACTGGAGATATAAAGCATGAGCAACTGGTTGGTAGACAAACTGATCCCATCGATCATGCGTTCCGAGGTCAAGAAGAGCTCGGTTCCCGAAGGCCTCTGGCACAAATGCCCGTCCTGTGAGGCGGTGCTGTATCGCCCTGAGCTGGAAAAGACCCTGGACGTCTGCCCCAAGTGCAACCACCACATGCGTATCGGCGCACGTCCACGACTGAACATTTTTCTGGACGTCGAAGGGCGCGAAGAGCTGGGTGCCGATCTTGAGCCGGTCGACCGTCTGAAATTCCGCGACGGCAAGAAGTACAAGGATCGCCTGACCGCTGCGCAGAAGCAGACCGGTGAAAAGGACGCGCTGATTTCCATGAGTGGCACCTTGCTGGGCATGCCGGTGGTGGCTTCGGCATTCGAATTCTCGTTCATGGGCGGTTCGATGGGGGCCATTGTCGGCGAGCGTTTCGTACGTGCCGCCAACTACGCGCTGGAAAATCGCTGTCCGTTCGTCTGCTTCGCCGCTTCCGGCGGTGCGCGGATGCAGGAAGCGCTGATCTCGCTGATGCAGATGGCCAAGACGTCTGCCGTTCTGGCGCGCCTTCGCGAAGAAGGGCTGCCGTTCATCTCGGTGCTGACCGACCCGGTCTACGGTGGCGTTTCCGCCAGCCTGGCCATGCTGGGTGACGTTATCGTCGCCGAGCCCAAGGCGCTGATCGGTTTTGCCGGTCCGCGGGTCATCGAGCAAACTGTTCGCGAGAAGCTGCCTGAAGGCTTCCAGCGCAGCGAATTCCTGCTGGATCACGGCGCTATCGACATGATCGTCTCGCGCAGCGAGCTTCGTCCGCGCCTGGGTAACCTGCTGGCACAGATGATGAACCTGCCGACCCCTCGTTTTGTCGCCCCCGTTATCGAGCCAATCGTCGTCCCGCCGGCCCCTGCGACGATATGACTTCTACGTCCCTGAGCGACTGGCTCGCTTACCTGGAGCAACTGCATCCGTCTGCCATCGACATGGGGCTGGACCGGTCTCGACAGGTGGCGCTGCAGCTGGGGCTTACCCGCCCGGCGCGCCGGGTGATCACGGTGACGGGCACCAACGGCAAGGGTTCAACCTGCGCCTTTGTCGCCGCCTTGTTGCAGGCTCAGGGCCTGAAGGTCGGTGTCTACAGTTCCCCGCATCTGATTCGCTATAACGAGCGGGTAAAGGTGCAGGGCGTCGAGGCAACCGACCTGGAGTTATGCGATGCCTTCGCTGCGGTCGAAGCGGCACGCGGCGACGTCACCCTGACTTATTTCGAAATGGGCACGCTGGCGGCATTCTGGCTGTTCGAGCAGGCCCGGCTCGATGCGGTCGTTCTGGAAGTCGGTCTGGGCGGTCGCCTGGATGCGGTCAATCTCGTCGATGCGGATATGGCGCTGGTCACCAGTATCGGGGTCGATCATGCCGAGTACCTGGGCGACACCCGTGAGTCGGTCGCCTTCGAGAAAGCCGGGATCTTTCGCGCAGGTTGTCCTGCGCTGTGCGGTGATCCGGCGCCACCCGAGCCGCTGCTGGCCAAAGCCCGGGAGCTGGGCTGTGTGTTGTTGTTGCGTGGCCGGGATTTCGATCTTTCCATAGGCGATGACAGCTGGGACTGGCGCGGTGTCGCTCACGGCGAACAGATCGAGCTGCGCGGTCTGCCGCTGCTCGACCTGCCCATGCAGAATGCAGCGCTGGCGCTTCAGGCCTTCGCCCTGCTGGGGTATCCATTGCAACCGGATGCGACAGGCAAGGTACTTGCCGAGACCCGGCTCGCCGGTCGTCTCGATCGCAGGGTCGTCAAGTGGCACGGCAAGTCGCTCAACCTGCTGCTGGATGTAGGCCATAACCCCCACGCGGCACAGTTTTTGGGGCAGCTCCTGGCGCGGCAGCCGGTTGGCGGCAAGCGTCGTGCGGTGTTTGGCCTGCTCAGCGACAAGGATCTCGACGGTGTGGTCGCGCACCTGGCGCCGGTCATTGAAGAGTGGGCCGTTGCGCCGCTTCCGACCTCGCGCAGCCGGCCGGCAGAGGAGTTGCAGACGGCCTTGCAGAACCTTGGGGCCCGCGTGACGTCCTATCAGAGTATCGCGTTGGCGCTGGAAGCTCAGTGCGCGCATGCCACGCCCGATGACGAGATTCTGCTGTTCGGTTCATTTTACTGTGTTGCCGAGGCCCTTGAATGGTTGGCCCGGTACACCGATGAGGACGCTGCAAATGGCTTTGCTGGATAACGTATTCAAGCAGCGAATGGTGGGAGCACTGGTGCTGATCGCCGTGGCGGTCATTTTCCTGCCCATGCTTTTCACGCGTGAAGATGAAACACGTCAGGTGCAGGTCGAGGCCCCAGCCGCGCCCCAGGCGCCCGCGGCTTCGCAGGTGCGGGTCGATCCGGTGCCTGTTCCTGAGCCTCAGGTTCTGCCTCAGGAGCCTGTGCCGGGTGACGATGACATGAGCAGCAGCCAGCCGCCTTCCATGCCGATCGCGCCTGCGCCGACCGCCCAGACCGCACCTGCCGCTCCGGCCTCCAAAGCAGCTGCCAAACCGGCACCTGCACCTGCACCTGCACCGGCGACAGCGGCTGCACCTGCGGCCCCCGCGGCCCCCGCCAAACCTGCGGCACCTGCTGGCGTCGACGCCAACGGCCTGTCGATCAGCTGGTCGGTGCAGTTGGCGAGCATGTCCAATCGTGCGAATGCCGACAATCTGCAAAAAACGCTGCGCACCCAGGGCTACAATGCCTACATTCGCACCGCTGATGGTGTGAACCGGGTGTTTGTCGGCCCGCTCATCGAGCGCGCCGAGGCCGATCGTCTGCGTGATCAGCTCGACAAGCAGCAAAAGCTCAAGGGTATTGTGGTGCGCTTTCAGCCCGAGCGCGGTTGACCGTTCGGCACCTGGTGCCCCTGGCACAAAGGAAAATGCCTCGCGCCGGTAATCGCTGCTTACCGGCAGGCGGGCGCTCTGCTAAAATGCGCCGCCTTATCCGTCTGCAGGCTGCAACGTGCCATTTACTCCGGTTGACTGGGCAATTCTCGGAATTGTCGCCATCTCCGCCCTGATCAGTCTGAAGCGCGGCTTCGTAAAAGAAGCACTGTCGTTGACGACGTGGATCATTGCAGGTGTTGTGGCCTGGATGTTTGGCGCAGGGCTGTCGCAGTATCTGGTCAATTACATAGAAACACCTTCGGCCCGCGTGATCGCGAGCTGTACCATTCTTTTTGTCGCCACCCTGCTGGTAGGCGCCATGGTCAATTTTCTGATAGGCGAGCTGATTCGCGTCACCGGGCTTTCCGGGACCGATCGTTTTCTCGGCATGGTCTTCGGCGCAGCGCGCGGAGGCCTGCTTGTCGTTGTGGCGGTAGGGCTGTTGAGCCTGGGGCCGGTGCAACAGGATCAATGGTGGCAGCAGTCCAGGCTGGTGCCGCAATTTCTCATGGTCGCTGACTGGTCGAAAAACCTGATTCTCGGGATGTCCAGCAAGTGGCTCGCCAGCGGCATCAGCGTACCCGCTGACATGCCGTTCAAGGAACAGATCCTGCCGTCTACAATGCCGCAGGATGTGCTCGGTAAATCCAGTTCCACTAAGTAGGGGTTGTGTCGCATGTGTGGCATCGTCGGTATCGTCGGCAAGTCGAACGTCAATCAGGCGCTGTATGACGCGCTTACCGTCCTCCAGCACCGCGGCCAGGACGCTGCCGGTATCGTAACCAGCCATGATGGCCGGTTATTCCTGCGCAAGGACAACGGATTGGTGCGCGATGTGTTTCATCAACGTCATATGCAGCGTCTGGTCGGGCATATGGGCATCGGTCATGTGCGTTACCCCACCGCGGGCAGCTCGACGTCGGCCGAGGCTCAGCCGTTCTACGTCAACTCGCCTTACGGCATCACGCTGGCGCACAACGGCAACCTCACCAACGTCGAGCAGTTGGCCAAGGAAATTTACGAGTCCGACCTGCGCCATGTGAACACCAATTCCGATTCGGAAGTGCTGCTCAACGTGTTCGCCCATGAACTGGCCGTGCGTGGCAAGTTGCAGCCAACCGAAGAGGATATCTTCGCGGCCGTGACCGACGTGCACAATCGCTGCCGCGGTGGTTATGCGGTCGTGGCCATGATCACCGGCTACGGTATCGTCGGCTTCCGTGACCCGGACGCCATTCGGCCTATCGTGTTCGGCCAGCGTCACACCGACGAAGGTGTCGAGTACATGATCGCCTCGGAAAGCGTATCGCTGGACGTGCTGGGCTTTACCCTGATTCGCGACCTTGCACCGGGCGAAGCGGTCTACATCACCGAAGACGGCAAGCTGCACACCCGTCAATGCGCGGCCAACCCCAAGTACGCACCGTGCATCTTCGAGCACGTCTATCTGGCGCGCCCGGATTCGATCATCGACGGCATCTCGGTCTACAAGGCGCGCCTGCGCATGGGCGAGAAGCTGGCCGACAAGATCCTGCGCGAGCGTCCGGATCACGATATCGACGTGGTCATCCCGATTCCGGACACCAGCCGTACTGCGGCGCTGGAGCTGGCCAACCATCTGGGCGTCAAGTTCCGCGAAGGCTTCGTCAAGAACCGTTACATCGGCCGGACCTTCATCATGCCGGGCCAGGCTGCGCGCAAGAAATCCGTACGCCAGAAGCTCAACGCCATCGAGCTGGAGTTCCGCGGCAAGAACGTGATGCTGGTGGATGACTCCATCGTACGCGGCACGACCTGCAAGCAGATCATCCAGATGGCCCGCGAAGCCGGTGCCAAGAATGTCTACTTCTGTTCTGCAGCCCCGGCTGTGCGCTACCCCAACGTCTACGGCATCGACATGCCGAGTGCTCACGAGCTGATTGCCCACAACCGCACCACGCAGGACGTGGCCGACCTCATCGGTGCCGACTGGCTGGTCTATCAGGATCTGAATGACCTGATCGAAGCGGTCAGCGGCAGCAAGAAAATCAAGATCGACAACTTCGATTGCTCGGTTTTCGACGGCAAGTACGTGACCGGCGACATCGACGAGCATTATTTGAACCGGATCGAGAGCGCGCGTAATGACGCCTCCAAGATCAAGACTCAGGCAGTGAGCGCGATCATCGATCTGTACAACAACTAATTGGGCAAGGAGTGGGCGGCATGACTCAGGAATGGGATGCAGGTCGGCTGGACAGCGACCTTGAAGGCGTAGGTTTCGATACCCTAGCCGTACGTGCCGGGCATCACCGCACACCGGAAGGAGAGCATGGCGAGCCCATGTTCTTCACCTCCAGTTACGTATTTCGCACCGCCGCCGACGCGGCTGCGCGTTTCTCCGGTGAGGTGCCGGGCAACGTCTACTCGCGTTACACCAACCCGACGGTGCGTTCGTTCGAAGAGCGCATTGCCGCACTGGAAGGTGCCGAGCAGGCCGTCGCTACGGCGACCGGCATGGCGGCAACCCTGGCCGTGGTGATGAGCCTGTGCAGCGCCGGTGATCATGTGCTGGTGTCACGCAGCGTTTTCGGCTCGACCATCAGCCTGTTCGACAAGTACTTCAAGCGCTTTGGTGTCGAGGTGGATTACGTTCCTCTCGCAGAGCTGAGCGGCTGGGACGCGGCGATCAAGCCCAACACCAAAATGCTCTTCGTCGAATCGCCGTCCAATCCCCTGGCTGAACTGGTCGACATCGCGGCGCTGGCCGAGATCGCCCACGCCAAGGGCGCGATGCTGATCGTCGACAACTGTTTCTGCACGCCGGCCTTGCAGCAGCCGCTGTTGCTGGGCGCTGATATTGTCGTGCATTCGGCCACCAAGTTCATCGATGGCCAGGGCCGTTGCATGGGCGGTGTGGTTGCCGGGCGCAGCGAGCATATGAAAGAAGTGGTCGGCTTCCTGCGTACTGCCGGGCCAACCCTCAGCCCGTTCAACGCGTGGATCTTCCTCAAGGGCCTCGAAACCCTGAACCTGCGCATGCGCGCTCACTGTGCCAATGCCCAGGCGCTGGCCGAGTGGCTCGAGCAGCAGGACGGCATCGAAAAAGTCCATTACGCCGGACTGAAGAGTCACCCGCAGCACGAGCTGGCCCAGCGTCAGCAAAAGGGTTTCGGCGCGGTGGTGAGCTTCGAGGTCAAGGGCGGCAAGGACGGCGCATGGCGTTTTATCGATGCCACGCGACTGATTTCGATCACGGCCAACCTGGGTGACAGCAAAACCACGATCACTCACCCGAGCACCACCTCCCATGGTCGTCTGGCACCTCAGGAGCGTGAAGCCGCAGGTATTCGCGACAGCCTGATTCGGGTTGCAGTGGGGCTGGAAGACGTGGCTGACCTGCAGGCTGACCTGGCTCGTGGTCTGGCGGCGTTGTGAGTAGCGAGGCCAGCAATCCGGCCAGTGGCAAGCCGGGCGAGGAGTGGGCGTTGAAATTTGCCAGCGTCCACAACGGTCGTGTCGCTCTGGTGACCGGTGCCGCTCGCGGTATCGGGCTCGGCATTGCAGCGTGGCTGATTGCCGAAGGCTGGCAAGTGGTGCTGACCGATCTGGATCGTGCGCGTGGCTCGAAAGTGGCTGGTGCGCTGGGTGAAAATGCCCTGTTCATTGCCATGGACGTTGCCAGTGAAGAGCAGGTCGCAGCGGGCGTGGCCGAGGTGCTTCGGCAGTTCGGTCGTCTCGATGCGCTGGTGTGCAACGCTGCGATCGCCGACCCGCATAACACGACGCTGGAAAGCCTTGAGCTGTCGCACTGGAACCGTGTGCTGGCAGTCAACCTCGGCGGTCCGATGCTGCTGGCCAAGCATTGTGCGCCATACCTGCGTGCGCATTGCGGCAGCATCGTCAACCTGACCTCCACACGCTCTCGCCAGTCGGAGGCCGATACCGAAGCTTATGCAGCCAGCAAGGGCGGTCTTATGGCGCTGACACATGCGCTGGCGATCAGCCTGGGGCCGGAGATTCGTGTCAACGCTGTCAGCCCTGGCTGGATCGACGCGCGTGACCCCTCGTTGCGCAGAGCCGAGCCGTTGTCCGAGACCGATCATGCCCAGCACCCGGCCGGCAGGGTAGGGACGGTGGAGGATGTTGCGGCGATGGTTGCCTGGCTGTTGTCCAGAAACGCCGGTTTCGTGACCGGGCAGGAGTTCGTGGTCGACGGCGGCATGACGCGCAAGATGGTGTACGCCGAGTAGTTTGTGCGGGCGAGCTTCGATTGAGCTATTGCTTGTGCTTTTGGTGTGTGGTGAGGGTTTTGTGGTTGAGGCGGTTTTTAAAAAAACTTCAATCAGGCTATTGACTTAGGTTCGTTAGGTGCGTAAATTTCGCGGCCTCAACGAAGCAAAGGGTGATTAGCTCAGCTGGGAGAGCAGCTGCCTTACAAGCAGCGGGTCGGCGGTTCGATCCCGTCATCACCCACCATCGTTGAGTTTGAAAGCTGAAGTACGAGGGCTTTCAAAAGTGATTTTACAAAGCTTATACGGACGCAAGTCCACAATGCGCAGCGGTAGTTCAGTCGGTTAGAATACCGGCCTGTCACGCCGGGGGTCGCGGGTTCGAGTCCCGTCCGCTGCGCCATATTTGTAAAGATCGGGTTCGCCGGGTCTGCGATTGAAAAGCCCAAGGGTCTTTCAGTCACGTGTACAGGAAGCAGCCTACCCAAGGTTTGTTTCAAACAGGTTTACAGCGATACGCAGCGGTAGTTCAGTCGGTTAGAATACCGGCCTGTCACGCCGGGGGTCGCGGGTTCGAGTCCCGTCCGCTGCGCCATACACCGCTTCAAGGCCCTTGAACTCCTTGAAGCAAACAAGAAAGCGGCCCTAGGGTCGCTTTTTTGTTGTCTGCGTTTTGTGTGTCTGCGAGCCGGGGTTCGTGCGCCTGGGCATGGGTTGTATCCAAATCCTTTTGAACTGTACGTTGATCCAGCGTCGACCTTGTTGCAGACTTACCGCCATTTACCAGTTCGCAGTCTTGCTGGCAGTCTTTTCCTTCCTCAGGATTTTCGATGTTTAAGCTACTGAACGTTCGTACCGCCTTCTGGATTTCTGCCGTGTTGATGGCAGCCGGCTGTTCATCGCCCAAGCAGGCGGTTTACGATCATGAACACTTCGACGACGCTGGAACCTTCTCCCGAAGCTATCCTGCGACCGACATGGCTTACTGCGAGGCAGGGCGGCGTGCCTTGCTGAGTCAGGGCTATATCATCACCAGCAGCGATCCGAAGATGATTGCCGGCCGCAAGAGCTTCCAGCAGACCGGCGATACGCATATCGAGATCAGCTTCAATCTGGTGTGTGCCGCCGATGCGAAGGATGGCAATTCCACCATGTTTGCCAACGCCCTGCAGGACCGTTACGCGCTGAAGAAAACCAACAACTCGGCCAGCCTCGGTGTAGGCGTGCTGGGCTCCGTGTCGATGCCGATAGGCTCGACTGACGACTCGATGGTCAAGGTCGCCAGCGAGACCGTCTCGTCAGCGAAGTTCTACGAGCGCTTTTTCGGTCTGGTGGAAAACTTCCTGCCGCCTGAAGTGAAAAAGGCTGCGCATATTGTCGAGAAGCCCAAGGCCGACCTGGGTGTGCCTGACACCGCTCCCGCAGCCCCGGCGGCTCCCGCCAAGGCTGCCGCGCCTGCGAAGCTGGCGCCTGCGTCGTCAGAAAACGCGCCGAAGGCCGAGCATGCTGCCGAACCGGTTACGCCTGCTGCAAGCGAACCTGTGCCTGCGCCGTCTGAACCGGCTTCGTTCAAGACAGAAACGGTCGAAACACCGGCCGCAGAACCTGCAGAAAGTACCACTCCCACGCCAGTCGAGCCCGCCCCGGCGCAGTAAAGTTTGGTGCGGAGCGTCGGTAACGAAGCCTGTCTTGCCCACGCTCCGCGTCCTGCCCTTGTGACGCAGAGCGTCACGAACTGCATTCCCACGCTGGAGCGTGAGGAACGATAGTCGTCAGGGATAACACCATCGTGCCCATGCTCCGCGTGGGTACGCCGGTCCGGACGCTCTGCGTCCTCTTGCGACGCGGAGCGTCGTGAACTGCATTCCCACGCTGGAGCGTGAGGAACGAGAGATATCCCAGTCCTCAGCCCAGAAACAACCGGTACGCCGGGTTCTCGCTTTCATCCCAGTACCGGTAACCAATCTCGTCCAGCGCAGCGCCGACCAGATGCCGCTCTTCCTCCGGCACTACCAGCCCGGCAACCACTCGGCCATCGGCTGCGCCGTGGTTGCGGTAGTGGAACATCGAGATGGTCCAGCGCCCGCCCAGGCGGTTGAGGAAGTTGAACAGCGCGCCCGGTCGCTCCGGGAACTCGAAGCGCAGCACCACTTCATCGTCGACCCGCTCGGCATGCCCGCCGACCATGTGGCGAATGTGCAGTTTGGCCAGTTCGTTGTCGGTCAGGTCCAGCACCGGGAAGCCTTGCCCGGTCAGGCTGGCGATCAGGGCGCTGCGTGGGTCGTTCTCGGGATGGGTCTGCACGCCGACGAAGATGTGCGCCTCGCGATCGGTGTGGTAGCGGTAGTTGAATTCGGTGATCTGCCGCTTGCCGATGGCCTCGCAGAACGCCTTGAAGCTGCCCGGTTGCTCGGGGATGGTCACGGCAATGATCGCCTCGCGGCCTTCGCCCAGTTCGGCGCGTTCGGCCACGTGCCGCAAGCGGTCGAAGTTGACGTTGGCCCCGGAATCAATCGCCACCAGCGTCTGGCCGCTGACGCCGCGCTGCTCGACATATTTCTTGATCCCGGCCACGCCCAGCGCGCCGGACGGCTCGGTGATCGAGCGAGTATCGTCGTAAATATCCTTGATCGCCGCGCAGATCTCGTCGGTGCTGACGGTGATCACTTCATCGACATAATGGCGGCACACTTCAAAGGTGTGATGGCCGATCTGCGCGACCGCCACGCCATCGGCAAACAGCCCGACCTGGCTCAACACCACGCGCTCCCCGGCGGCCATCGCCGCCTGCAGGCAGTTGGAATCGTCCGGCTCGACGCCGATCACCTTGATCTCCGGGCGCAGGTATTTCACGTAAGCCGCGATACCGGCAATCAGACCGCCACCCCCGACCGGAACAAAGATCGCATCCAGCTGACCCGGTTGCTGACGAAGGATCTCCATCGCCACAGTGCCTTGCCCGGCGATGGTGTCAGGGTCGTCATACGGATGGATGTAGACGAAACCTTGTTCGTCGACCAGCTTCAGCGAGTAGGCCAGCGCTTCCGGGAACGAATCGCCGTGCAGCACCACGGTGGCCCCCCGCGAGCGCACGCCCTCGACCTTGATCTCCGGCGTGGTGCGCGGCATGACGATGGTCGCCTTGATCCCCAGCTCACGCGCCGCCAGCGCCAGGCCCTGGGCATGATTGCCTGCCGAGGCCGTCACCACGCCCCGTGCGGTCTGCTCTGCGGGCAATTGTGCGAGCTTGTTGTACGCACCGCGAATTTTGAACGAGAACACCGGCTGCAGGTCTTCGCGCTTGAGCAGCACCTGATTGCCCAGCCGTTCGGACAGCTGGCGAGCGCCTTGCAGCGGCGTTTCGATGGCAACGTCGTAGACGCGCGAGGTGAGGATTTTGCGCGCGTAATAGTTGAGCAGAGCGTGCGGGGCCTGGCTCATCGCATCGCCTCTTCATACGTCGTGCCTGGATACCCGGCGAACGCGCGCGGCAGACCGATAATCAGGTCCAGAGAAGCGAGAAGGGCGATAGAGCGAGGGATGGCGATCATGTCTGACTCCTGATTCGGCAATTGTTGCCCGGGAGACAGAAGAAACCCGCCTCCAGGGCGGGTTTTTGGCAAACGTCGGCTAACCCGCCATGACTGGAATGACGGTAATAATCTGGCCGAGGTTGTGCTTGATGAGGTTCATGAGCAGGAGGTTAGGTCGACACTGGCATGCAAGTCAATAGCGCCCGTCAGCTACGGGGGTGACGTGAATACTGAATCGACCACGGTCTTTTTCGTCTGTTTGACAGGAATCAACATTTTTATTTCACATTGGCACTTTAATGTTGATCTTGCGGTCAGTTATTTCAGCTTTGATTATCACCCCCACTCACTCAGCCAAGAGGACGAAGAAATGGACGAATACCAGGAAGAACTACTCGAATACCGTGCATCGGAACTGGACCCGGTAGAGCCTGCCGACGACGCTACCGAACTGTGAACGGCTTCATGCGCTTTGACGCTGGCTGCGGCGGAACTCTCCCGGAGTCTGCCCGTTCCAGCGTTTGAAGGCGCGTTGAAAGGCTTCGGCAGAAGCGAATCCCAGCAGGTAGGCGATCTCCCCGAACGCCAGTTCAGTGTCGCGAATGTACGTCATTGCCAGGTCGCGCCGCGTGCCATTGAGCACTGCGCGAAAGCAGGTACCTTCCTCGGCCAGCTTGCGACGCAGCGTCCAGGTCGGCAGTTTGAGCCTTGCTGCCACTTCCTCCAGATCCGGTTCACTTCCGCCGTTCAATAACGGCCCCAGCAATTGAATGATGCGTTCACGCAGGCTGCGGGTGCGGGTCTGTTGTTCCAGTTCGCTTTCGCACAACTGCAACAGGTGCCGCCAGGTGCTTGGGCAATGGTCGGGGTTGCGCAATGCCAGGCTGGTCTGGTCCAGACGCAGTTGGTTGGTCGCCGCGCCAAACACCACCGGGTTATCACTCAGTACGGCGTATTGCGCGGCATAGTCAGGCGCTTCGAATTCGATCTCGACGCGTTGTGCGCGCAGTTCGGTGCCTGCCAGCGTGGAAAGCTGAGCCAGCCAGCCAGCTAAAATCGAGTCCACCACAAACCTGTTGTAAGCGTTATAGGGGCTGATTGAATAGAAGCGCATCCAGGCGCCGCCCGCGTCCTCATGGAAGCTCGACTGACCGCGATAATTGGAGCCATACAAGGGTTCAAAGCGGATCAGGGTGCGTGCCGCCTCGCGCACGTTGGGTGCCTGGGCCGCGGTGATACCGGCCAGACCTGCCTGCGCGAAACGACTCAGCTGGCCCATGCGCAAGCCCAGCCCGGGCTGGCCGGTCAGCTGGATGGCAGCGTGTCCCAGGCGCATGTAGCGCGGGATCGACAGCCGCGCCCGCGCCTGGCTCAGGCGAATCGGGTCAAGACCGTACTGCTCCAGCAGCGCGTCAGGGTTCCTGTCGAAACTGTTGACCGCATCGCTCAGGCTCTGGATGAAACCCACTGACAGATCACCCAGGCGCAGGGTCAGGGTCGGCATCGTCAAAGCCAGAGGTTGATCAGGCGCGCACCGCCAGCGGCAGCATTTTCCTGCTGCGGCTCGGCGATCGTCTGCCCAGCGTGGCTGGCAAAACTTTGCCCGGCCACGCCCTGATTCCAGAACTGCCCGCGCATGAACACGCTGATCCCGGCTTGCGCAGTGCTTTGCGGAACACGCCCGGTCAACGTCAGGTGATGCCAGGCTTCGCCCTCGCTGGGCGTGTCGGTCGGCACGTCGATGTCTGTATGCCTTGGCTTGCGCCACGGTTCGGACCAGGCGGCCTTGCCGATGACGAGGGCCGGCACTGCAATCAGTTGCGCACCGTTCTGGTTCAGGCGCGCGTAATTATCCGGGTACCAGCTGTCGCTGCCGATCAGCACACCCAAGCGCCCGGCCGGGGTGTCGATCACATTCAACGGTGCGTCGCTTGCCGTGCGCACATAACGCTTCTGATAGCGCTCGGGGTACAACTGACGCTGCGGCTGACCGAGCGGCAGCCCATCGCTGCCAAACGTCAGGCTGCTGTTATACAGCGCGCCACTGCCGACCTTCAGCTGGCCATCTTCAACGCTGGGATCGGGCAGCACAATCGAGCCTGCCACCAGTGTGACGCCGAACTCTCTGGCCAGGCCGCCAAACAGTGTCTGATAGTCCCGCGCCATCGATCGGGCCTTGATCCGCAGGTGGGCGTCATCCAGACGGTCCCTGCCTTCGGCCCCCAGGATCGCCGTGATAAATTGCAACGGATTGCTCCACGACAGCCATTCCATGGCGTCATCCAGCGTGGCGGCTTGATAGAGCTGATCCTTCTCGCCACTGGCGAACAGCCAGGTGCCGATATGTTCCGGCAGTACCACCACCGTGCGTGAGTTGATCAGCCCCTTGTCACGGGCCTGTTGCAAATAAGCGGCGAGCTTGCGGTGCAGTCGCTCGGTGTTCTGGTAATCAGTCGGAAACAGCTCGGGCTCGATCCCCAGCAGGTTGCCGCGCTCACCGGGCTGGCCTTCATTGATGGCCAGACGAATGCGCAGATCGGACAGGTAGTGACCCGCCGGACGTTGATCGGTCCAGATCGCGTAGCTGACGAGGCTGGCAACGCTCAGCAGAACCAGGCAGATGGCGAAGAGTTTGCGCATAAAAAGATCGAATGACGGCCATCGGGAAATTGTCGACTAGGGTAGGGCGGCGTCAGGCGCTTGCCAAGTGCCACTGCGCGTTTGGATCAATAACTTGTCACTTTCGGTCATTGAGTGTGTGGCGGGATGCGTCTTTACTGGTGCCCATGAACCAGAGGACCCGCAGAGGTCCTTGCTATTCCGTGATTGACTCGATGGAGCTTCGCCATGACTGCTGCTCATTATCCGCACCTGCTGGCCCCGCTGGACCTGGGCTTCACGACCTTGCGCAACCGCACCCTGATGGGCTCGATGCACACCGGTCTCGAAGAGCGGCCGGGCGGCTTCGAGCGCATGGCGACCTATTTTGCCGAACGCGCCCGTGGCGGGGTCGGGCTGATGGTCACTGGCGGCATCGCGCCCAACGAAGAGGGCGGGGTGTATGACGGCGCGGCAAAACTCACCAACGCCGAAGAAGCGGAGCGCCATCGTATCGTGACCCAGGCGGTCCACGACGCTGGCGGCAAGATCTGCCTGCAGATCCTCCATGCCGGTCGCTACGCCTACAGCCGCAAGCAGGTCGCGCCCAGCGCCATTCAGGCGCCGATCAACCCGTTTACGCCGCGAGAGCTGGATGAAGAGGGCATCGAAAAGCAGATCGCTGATTTCGTGACCTGCTCGACACTGGCCCGCAGTGCCGGTTATGACGGTGTCGAAATCATGGGCTCGGAAGGCTACTTCATCAATCAGTTCCTGGCCGCGCATACCAACCACCGGACCGACCGCTGGGGCGGCAGCTATGAAAACCGCATGCGGCTGGCGGTCGAGATCGTCAGGCGCGTGCGTGAGGCGGTCGGGGCGCAGTTCATCATCATCTTTCGCCTGTCGATGCTCGATCTTGTGGAAGGCGGCAGCAGTTGGGAAGAAATCGTCGAGCTGGCCAAGGCGGTCGAGCAGGCCGGTGCAACCCTGATCAACACCGGCATCGGCTGGCATGAGGCGCGCATTCCGACCATCGCCACCAAGGTGCCGCGCGCCGCGTTCAGCAAGGTCACTGCCAAACTGCGCGGCTCGGTGAGCATCCCGCTGATTACCACCAACCGGATCAATACCCCGGAAGTTGCCGAGCGCATTCTCAGCGAAGGTGATGCGGACATGGTCTCGATGGCTCGTCCGTTTCTGGCCGATCCCGAGTTCGTCAACAAGGCCGCTGCGGGCCATGCCGAACGCATCAACACCTGCATCGGCTGCAACCAGGCCTGCCTCGACCACACCTTCGGCGGCAAGCTGACCAGCTGTCTGGTCAATCCGCGTGCCTGCCACGAGACCGAGCTCAATTACCTGCCCACCCTGCAGATCAGGAAAATTGCCGTAGTGGGTGCCGGGCCTGCCGGTCTGGCCGCGGCGACCGTCGCCGCACAGCGCGGGCATGAGGTGACGCTGTTCGATTCGGCCAGCGAAATCGGCGGCCAGTTCAATATCGCCAAGCGCGTGCCGGGCAAGGAGGAGTTCGCCGAAACGCTGCGTTACTTCCGCAACAAAGTGCAGGAGACGGGTGTTCAGTTACGTCTTGGCAATCGGGTAAAGGCTGCAGACCTGCTGGACGCAGGCTTTGACGAGGTGATTCTGGCGACCGGCATCGCGCCGCGCACACCGGCCATCCCCGGCATCGATAACCCCATGGTGTTGAGCTATCTGGACGTCATATTGCAGCGCAAGCCGGTCGGACGCCGCGTGGCGGTGATAGGCGCGGGTGGTATCGGTTTCGATGTGTCGGAATTTCTCGTGCATCAGGGTGTGGCCACCAGTCTGGATCGCGAGGCTTTCTGGAAAGAGTGGGGCATCGATACGACGTTGCAGGCTCGCGGCGGTGTCGCCGGGGTCAAACCCGAAGTCCACGCGCCGGCACGCCAGGTGTTTCTGTTGCAGCGCAAGAGCTCCAAGGTGGGCGACGGCCTGGGCAAAACCACCGGCTGGATTCACCGCACGGGGCTCAAGAACAAACAGGTGCAGATGCTCAATGCCGTTCAGTACCTGAAAATCGACGATGCAGGGCTGCATATTCGCATCGGCGAAGACGGCGAGGAAAAGCTGCTGGCGGTGGATAACGTGGTGATCTGTGCCGGGCAGGACCCGTTGCGTGAGCTGTATGACGATCTGCTCAATGCCGGGCAAAGCGTGCACCTGATCGGCGGCGCGGATGTTGCCGCAGAGCTGGACGCCAAGCGGGCCATCGACCAGGGCTCACGGCTGGCCGCCACTCTGTGACAGACAATGCCTGATCAAGGGTTTTGCAACGCCGCCTGCTGACCGGCGAAGACCCTGAAACGGCTTGTCTGTAAACTGCGGCGCATGATGCTCGACGCCCTCGGCTGGCAACCCACTGCTCCCCTGGAACGCTTGAACCTGCCCTGGCTGCAAGACGCCGGGGTCGAGGTTGCGATCCTGCGCCTGGACCTTATCGACGCGCTGATCAGCGGTAACAAATGGTTCAAGCTCAGCGAGCACCTCAGTCTGGCTGTTGATTCGGGTGCCGAGGGGTTGATCAGCCTCGGCGGCGCACATTCCAATCATCTGCATGCCCTGGCCGCTGCAGGCAAACGCTTCGGTTTCCCGACGGTCGGCCTGTTGCGCGGTCATACCCAGCAGACGCCAACGGTGCTCGATCTGCAGGCTTTCGGCATGCAACTGCACTGGCTGGGTTATGCCGGCTATCGTGAGCGGCATGCTGCGGGCTTCTGGTCGCCGTGGCAGGCCCGCTATCCCGGTCTTTATCCGATTGCCGAAGGCGGTGGCGGGCTTGCCGGTGCATTGGGTTGCGGTCGGTTGCGGGCAATGCTCGACGCGCAGCTCGGGCATCTGGGCTGGGACGATTACCACGGATGGTGGTTGGCGGCAGGCACCGGCACCACGCTGGCCGGCTTGCTATTGGCAGAGGCGGGCGCTCGTCCGGTGTATGGGGCGATGGCTGTGCCCGAGGATCACGGGGTCGCACAAAACATCATCGCGGTGCTGAATAAGGCGGCCGGTGCGCAAACCGATGTCGCGCCGCGCCTGCCACCCACTTGTGTTCTGCTCGATGCCAGCCGCGGCGGTTTCGCCAGAACCGACGCGGCGCTGCTCGGTTTCATTGCCGACAGCGAGGCACAGAGCGGTGTACCTCTGGAGCCGCTGTACACCGGCAAGGCGTTGCTGGCCCTGCATGATGAAGTGCTGGCCGGTCGTTTCGCGCCCGGCACCCGGCTGGTCTTCGTCCACACCGGCGGCCTTCAGGGGCGGCGTGCGATGGGCCTGTAAGCCACGTGGCAGAGCCTTTGGCATGAATTCTGCGCAGAACGATGCGAGACGTCGGCCCTGACTACGTGGATGACACTTCTGGAGAGGGGCATCCGGGTCGCTGTCTCGATAATCGATCCATTCCAGATCAACACGCCGAGGCCCGCCATGACCACTACTACCGTAGAGCAAGTCGACCCTGCCACGCTGAAAAAAGTCATCGTCGCTGCGGCCATCGGCAACTTCGTCGAGTGGTTCGATTTTGCCGTCTATGGATTTCTGGCGACGACGATCGCGCTGCAGTTTTTCCCCAGCGGCGACAGCAGTGCAGCGTTGTTGAAAACCTTTGCCGTGTTCGCCGTGGCCTTTGCATTCAGACCGCTGGGCGGGATTTTCTTCGGCATGCTGGGTGACCGGATCGGGCGCAAGAAAACCCTGGCCATGACCATCCTGCTGATGGCCGGCGCCACCACACTGATCGGCCTGTTGCCGACCTATGCCGCGATCGGTGTGATGGCACCGGTGCTGCTGACCATCATTCGCTGTGGGCAGGGTTTCTCGGCCGGCGGCGAGTATGCCGGTGCCTGCGCGTACCTCATGGAGCACGCGCCGCGCACGCAACGTGCCTGGTACGGCAGCTTCGTTCCGGTCTCGACGTTCTCCGCATTCGCTGCCGCAGCAGTAGTGGCCTACGCGCTTGAGTCGTTGCTGTCGACCGAGGCCATGGGCAACTGGGGCTGGCGTCTGCCGTTTCTGATTGCTGCGCCGCTGGGGCTGGTCGGGCTGTACCTGCGCTGGAAGCTCGATGAAACCCCGGCGTTTCAGGCGGTTGCTCAAGAACACGCCGTGGCTCACTCGCCGCTCAAGGATACCTTGCGCCATCACGCCGCGGCGATGTGCTGTCTGGGCGCATTCGTGTCACTGACGGCGTTGTCGTTCTACATGTTCACCACCTACTTCGCGACCTACCTGCAAGTGGCCGGTGGACTGAGCAGGGCAACGGCGCTGCTGGTCTCGTTGATCGCGCTGGCCTTCGCCGCCGCCCTCTGCCCACTGGCCGGTGCCTATTCGGATCGGGTAGGGCGCCGGGTCACCATGGCAACGGCCTGCATTCTGTTGATGGTCGTGGTGGTTCCATCATTCCTGATGGCCAGCTCCGGCTCGTTCATCGCCTCGATCATCGGCGTCATGCTGCTCGCCGTGGGCGCAGTGCTGTGCGGCGTGGTAACAGCCGCACTGCTGTCGGAAACCTTTCCCACCCGTACCCGCTACACCGCCTCGGCGATCACCTACAACATGGCCTACACCCTGTTCGGCGGCACCGCGCCGCTGATGGCAACCTGGCTGATCAGCATGACCGGCAGCAACCTGTCGCCCGCGTTCTACCTCATCGCCGTGGCAGCACTGGCAATGGCCGGCGGCATGGCCCTGCCGGAAACCTCGAAAATATCGTTGCATGATGTACCTGTTACAGGCGAGGAACCGGTGGTGGGGTCAATTGCCTGAGGGCAAAGGCCGGAAACGAACATGGCTCGCATCGCAGAGCGCTGTGTGACGCAGAGCGTCACGAACTGCATTCCAACGCGGAGCGTTGGAACGATAGTCAACAGAATCCCATGTCTTACCCGCAGCCACTGGCGCAAAAGCGCTTTTCAACCGCGATGTCACTGACGACGCAGAGTGCGACGTTAGTGACGGCTGAGTCCTGGCGCTGATCCGGGGGTAGCCTGGCAGGACGCCAGGCTAGCCGCACCGGACCATGGATGGTCCGTTGCGGCGACCCCCGGATCAGTGACAGGGCGAAGGAACCCGACGAAGTCGGGCCGGAAACCGGAGCGAGGGGGTTTGCCTACTTTGGCCCCATCAAAGTAGGTCGCCGAGGGGCGAAAAGGTGACCTGAGCCGAACGTCAATCCAGCTGATGTCGCAGAACTGCTGTGTGACGCAGAGCGTCACGAAAGGCATTACCACGCGGAGCGTGGGAACGAGAATCTGAGTCGAACCTCAATCCAGCTGATGTCGCAGAACCGCCGTGTGACGCAGAGCGTCACGAAAGGCATTTCCGTCAGCAAAAATGCAACAAAACGTGGCACAGTCGCCCCGAAAAATGGCACATTGGCGCGCCCCGGTACGCGTGACACATCTTGTAATCATTCGTACCGGGCGGCCCGCGAACCCTTTTACGGATAAATACCATGGCGACCAGTGCTCCGCCCGCGACGGCGAAGGCCTCGACCACCCCTCAAGCCAGCCCGCTGGTGATGCGCATCATCGGTGCTGTTGCCCTCGCGCACCTGGTCAACGACCTGATTCAAGCCATCCTCCCGTCGATCTACCCGATGCTCAAGGCCAGCTACGACCTGAGCTTCACCCAGATCGGCCTGATTACCCTGACATTTCAGATCACAGCCTCGCTGCTGCAGCCCTGGGTCGGTTATTACACTGACCGCCATCCCAACCCGCTGGTACTGCCCGTCGGATCGATCTGCACGCTGATCGGCATCGTCATGATGTCGATGGTCGGCAGCTTCCCCTTGATCCTGCTGGCCGCCGCGCTGATCGGCATCGGCTCGTCAACGTTCCACCCGGAAGCCTCGCGTATCGCGCGGCTGGCCTCCGGTGGTCGTTACGGGCTCGCGCAATCGACCTTTCAGGTCGGTGGCAACACAGGCACGGCATTCGGACCGTTGCTGGCGGCGGCGATCATCATCCCGTTCGGCCAGGGCAATGTCGCCTGGATCGGGCTATTTGCGTTGTTCTCGCTGGGGCTGCTGTATGCGATCAGCCGCTGGTATCGCGCGCACCTCAACCTGTTCAAGCTCAAGGCCGGTCAGGCAGCCACTCATGGCCTGTCCAGAAAACGCGTGATCGCCTCGTTGGCAGTGCTGGCGTTCCTGGTGTTTTCCAAGTTCTTCTACATGACCAGCCTGACCAGCTATTTCACCTTCTACCTGATCGAGAAATTTGGCCTGTCGGTCGCCAGCTCGCAGTTGCACCTGTTCCTGTTTCTGGGCGCCGTGGCGGCGGGGACCTTTTTCGGCGGGCCGATCGGTGACCGCATTGGCCGCAAGGCGGTGATCTGGTTCTCGATTCTTGGTGCCGCGCCGTTCACCCTGGCGCTGCCCTATGCCGATCTGTTCTGGACCAGCGTACTCAGTGTGATCATTGGCTTCGTCCTGGCCTCGGCGTTTTCCGCCATCGTGGTCTACGCCCAGGAGCTGGTGCCTGGCAACGTGGGCATGATCGCCGGGCTGTTCTTCGGCCTGATGTTCGGCTTCGGCGGCATCGGCGCTGCCTTGCTCGGCTATCTGGCTGACAGCCACGGCATCCTGTTCGTCTACACGCTGTGCTCGTACCTGCCGCTGCTCGGCATCCTCGCGATTCTTCTGCCTCGGACCAAATAATGCTGATAGCAACGCTGATTTTCCTGTTCACCATCACGCTGGTCATCTGGCAACCCAAGGGCCTTGGCGTAGGCTGGAGTGCCGTATTGGGGGCAATTCTGGCGTTGCTGACAGGCGTCGTGCACATCAGTGACATCGCTGTGGTGTGGGGCATCATCTGGAATGCCACGGCGACGTTCATTTCGCTGATCATCATCACGCTGCTGCTCGATGAGGCCGGTTTCTTCGCCTGGGCAGCGCTGCATGTGGCGCGCTGGGGCAAGGGCAACGGGCGCCGTTTGTTTGCCCTGTTCGTGCTATTCGGTGCGCTGGTGTCCGCCTTGTTCGCCAACGATGGCGCGGTGCTGATCCTCACCCCGATCGTCATTGCCATGATGCTGGCGTTGCGTTTCTCGCCTGCGTCGACGCTGGCGTTCGTCATGGCGGCCGGTTTCATCGCCGATACGGCCAGCCTGCCGCTGGTGGTCTCGAACCTGGTGAACATCGTGTCGGCGGATTACTTCAAGATCGGTTTCAACCGTTACGCAGCCGTCATGGTGCCGGTGAATCTGGCCAGTGTCGCCGCCACCCTGGCCGTGCTGATGTGGTATTTCCGTCGGGATATTCCCGCCGAGTTCGAGCCCGAACAGCTGGACAAGCCGGAAACGGTCATCCATGACCGCGCCACGTTTCTGGCCGGTTGGGCGGTGCTGGTGATTCTGCTGGTGGGCTGTTTCGCCCTTGAACCGCTGGGCATCCCGATCAGCGCGATCTCGTCGGTGTGTGCAGTGTTGCTGCTGGGCATCGCCGCCAAAGGGCATACGATCAAGACCCGCAAGGTGATGAAAGAAGCACCGTGGCACATCGTGGTCTTTTCGCTGGGCATGTACCTGGTGGTCTATGGCCTGCGTAACGCCGGGCTGACCGATTACCTGGCCAATCTGCTGGACTGGTTCGCGGGCTATGGCATCTGGGGCGCGGCGATGGGCACCGGCGTGATGACTGCGTTCCTGTCTTCGATCATGAACAACATGCCCACGGTACTCATCGGGCTGCTGTCCATCGACGCAAGTCATGCCAGCGGTGCGATCCAGGAAGCCATGATCTACGCCAACGTGATCGGTAGCGACCTCGGCCCGAAAATCACCCCCATCGGCAGCCTGGCCACGCTGCTCTGGCTGCATGTGCTGCAGCGCAAGGGCATCACTATCAGCTGGGGCTACTACTTCAAGGTCGGTATCGTGCTGACCGTGCCTGTGCTGCTGGTCACACTGGCTGCGCTGGCATTGCGGTTGAGTTGAGCGGATGACTGGTATCGGCGAGGTTCGGCCACATGTCCGACACCAGAAACAGCCGTTCGGCTTCTCCCCAGTGGCCCTCGGCATTCTCCCTGAGGCGCACCAATAGCTGCGCCGGGGCCAGCGGGTCGAGTTCACTCAGCCATTCGTGCAATTGTTGATCGCTCCATGCCTCGTTATAGAGTGCCGGCGCCAGCCAGGCATGGCGCGGCAGGGGCTGCCAGCGTCCCGGTTGGCTTTGCGCCAGGAACGACTTCCAGTCACGTTGATGTAGCCAGCGACCCTTGAGGTGCTGCGGATGAACGCCGGCAGGGGACTGGCATGAGCCTGGCCACGGATACAACAGGTAGCCGCCCAGCCACAACCGCGCAGTGAACGCTTCGACCCCCAGCGCTGCCAGCGTCGCCCGGCTTTCCGGGCGTGCCGACATCGGCAACTGATGCTGGCTCAGATGCGTCAGTTTGCGGTCCAGCCGGTCCTGACAGCCAGGCCCCAGCCAGTGCGCCGGGTCGCTGCCATCGCCGTCCTGTGGCCCCAGGTAGAGCTTGATCGCCAGTTCGACGTGGTGCACGCCTTCGCGATCACGCAGCAGCATGTCCAGCTCGCCCAGGGTCTGGCTGCCAAGCCTGATCGGCAGGTTGGCGGCGATTATTTCCACCCCCGGCGCATGCTGCAGGGCGAATTGCCAGAGCCGTTCGTAATAGCGGCCCAGTCTTCGTGTGGTGGCCTGCGCCAGCCAGTCTTCGAGCGGGCGGCTGTCGCGGTCCAGTTGCCAGAGAAAGTCCGCCAGTTGCTGTGGCGCTTTTACCCAGTCGCTGCCCGCCAGTGGATGGCGCTGCGGCCAGGGCGCGGTTTCAAGCATGGGCGGCGCGAGGATCACCCAGGCAAGGTCGCGCACTTCGGAATGCCGCAATTGGCGGGGGAGATCGATCAGGTCGGGGAATAGAGTCATGTGTCGAGGATAGCGTGAGTCGCCGCCGACAAACAGCGTGTTGCGCAAACAGCATATGCACGCCGGTGTTTTTGCTTTCGACGACAACGTATGACGTACGATGTGCGACAGGATGATCATCGAATATAAAAAGGTTATTGATAATTATCAGGCGCCTTCTCTTTGTGCACACTGTCATTCATATCCAGTATATTGTTGGCGTCAAACAGTTCAGGCGCCAGTCAAGGATGTTCATTGGCCGGTGTTTCTCAATGGTGGTCACCGTGTGGTGAACGTCATTCAATCAGTCGGTCGACTCGTGGGCTGCTTTATATAGGTGGTCTTCATGCGGCGGATATTCGACTCGGCAAATCGGATGCCTGGAGTTTTCTATGAACGGTGACATGCAGACCCGGATAAAACAACTGCTCTCACCCGCCATTGCACGTGTGCAATGTATTGCCATCGTTTGTTGGCTGGTTGTTCTGTCGGTCACGCCGTATCTGCAATTCGGTCTGCTGGAAGTACTGCTGACCCTTGGCCTGCTGGGCGCGTGCGCCTGGCAATATCGCGCAGTCGACTTCCGGGTCTGGCGATGTATGGGCATGGCCTTCGTGATCATTGTGGCACTGTGCTTTTCAAGGGCGGGCCATTTACGCACCGGAACGGACATCAACTGGTCACTCTCGGTCGCCGTAATGATTATTCTGTGTTCGACATTGTTAGTGGTGTATACCCGGGATTATCTGCTGGTGGCGGTACTCGCCTGGTGTATTCTTTCTCCCGCTCAGGGGATCGATACCGACAGTGTCGCGACGCTGTTCATGACACTGTTCTTTATCACGTCGGTCAGTCTGGGCAGTGTGCTGAATCATACTTACACGCGCACACTTCGTACGGTATTGAGTCTGGAGCATCAGTTTCGCGAATTGTCGATGACCGATGACCTGACCGCTATATTGAATCGCCGTGCACTGATGCAGGCACTGGATAATCATGTGCTGAATAATTCCGCGGGTTATTTTCTGATGCTCGACATTGATGACTTCAAAACCATCAATGATCAATTCGGCCACGACGCCGGTGATCAGGCGCTTCGGGTGATGGCTGGCTGCCTGCAAAAGACCGTGGGCAGTCTCGCCTTCGGACGCATGGGCGGAGAGGAGTTCGGCGTGATCCTGCCAATGTGCAGTGAAGACGACGCTCGTGATTATGTGCTGGACCTGTTGGAGTGCATCAGAAAATCCCTCGCTGTCAGCCCGCTGACCTGCAGTGCCGGGCTGGCCGACATCCCTGCGGCAGCGGACAGCTCGGCAGTGCTCAAGACCGCCGACATCAATTTGTATCAGGCCAAGCGGGGCGGCAAGGACCGGGCATTCTGGCGAGGTGCGCAGATAGGCGGCCAGCAGGCGCACGGGAGTGTGGAATGCGACAAAACCCGCGCCCTGACACGATAGGCGGCCATCGGACTTCATCGCGCCGCCCGTACCCTGTTGCAAGGTCCGCGAAACCCTTTTTTAACCCCGGTTTGCTGCTGTCAGGCCCTTTCGCCCATAATCACGTTTTTAAAGTCGTATCGAACCCGCAGCAGGAGCCTCATGGAGCAATTTCGCAATATCGGCATCATCGGTCGCCTGGGCAGTGTTCAGGTGCTCGAGACCGTTCGCCGACTCAAGAGATTCCTGCTGGACCGCCACCTGCACGTCATTCTCGAAGAAACGATCGCCGAGGTCCTGCCCGGTCATGGCCTGCAGACCTCATCGCGCAAGATGCTCGGCGAGGTCTGCGACATGGTCATTGTGGTCGGCGGCGACGGCAGCCTGCTGGGCGCGGCGCGGGCACTGGCCCGGCATAACGTTCCGGTGCTGGGCATCAACCGTGGCAGCCTGGGCTTTCTGACCGACATCCGCCCCGACGAGCTGGAGGTCAAATGCGCCGAAGTGCTCGACGGGCATTACCTGGTGGAAAACCGCTTTCTGCTCCAGGCCGAAGTGCGTCGCCACGGCGAGGCCATCGGTCAGGGCGATGCGCTCAACGACGTGGTGCTGCACCCCGGCAAGTCCACGCGCATGATCGAGTTCGAGATCTACATCGACGGTCAGTTCGTGTGCAGTCAGAAGGCCGACGGCCTGATCGTCGCCACACCGACCGGTTCGACCGCCTACGCGCTGTCGGCAGGCGGGCCGATCATGCACCCCAAGCTCGATGCCATCGTCATTGTGCCGATGTACCCGCATACCTTGTCCGGGCGGCCCATCGTGGTCGACGGCAACAGCGAGCTGAAAATCGTGGTGTCCAAGGACATGACCATTTACCCGCAAGTGTCGTGCGACGGCCAGAATCACTTCACCTGCGCGCCGGGTGACACCATTACGGTCAGCAAGAAACCGCAGAAACTGCGTCTGATCCATCCGCTGGATCACAACTATTACGAGGTCTGCCGCACCAAGCTCGGCTGGGGCAGCAAGCTCGGCGGCGGGGGCGATTAATGCTCGATCCGGCGCGTGGCTATGATCTGATCGGTGACGTGCACGGGTGCGCCCATACCCTCGAGCACTTGCTGGAGCTTCTCGGTTACCGTCTGCAGGCTGGCGTGTGGCGCCATCCTGAGCGCATCGTCATCTTCCTCGGCGACATCATCGACCGCGGCCCGCGTATTCGTGAAGCGCTGCACATCGTCCGCGACATGGTCCAGGCCGGTCAGGCGTTGTGCATCATGGGCAACCATGAGTTCAACGCGCTGGGCTGGGTGACCCCGGCCCTTTCCGAAAGCGGTCATCAGTTCGTGCGCGAGCACACCCCGCGTCATGCGCGGCTGATCGGCGAGACCCTGGCGCAGTTCGAGCAATATCCGGATGAGTGGAGCGAGTTCGTCAACTGGTTCTACGAGTTACCGCTGTACCTTGATGCCGGTCGCTTCAGGGTGGTGCACGCCTGCTGGGATGCGACCCTGATCGATCCGCTGCGTGGCCTGCATGGTACGGGGTGTATCGACAAGCATTTCGTCCAGGCATCGGCAGTGCCCGGCAGCTTCGCCAGTAATGTCTTCAATCGTCTGCTGCGTGGCACCGACATGCGCCTGCCGCACGGCCTGACCCTGACTGGCGGTGATGGCCTGACCCGCGAATTCTTCCGCACCAAGTTCTGGGAGGATGATCCGCAGACTTACGGCGACGTGGTCTTTCAGCCGGACGCCTTGCCCGAAGGGGTTGCCAAGACGCCATTGACCACGTCGGAAAAGAACGCCTTGCTGCGGTATGGCATCAATGAGCCGCTGCTGTTTGTCGGTCATTACTGGCGCAGCGGCATCCCTGCGCCTATCCGGCCGAACCTGGCCTGTCTGGATTACAGCGCCGTGCTCTACGGCAAACTGGTCGCCTATCGGCTGGACCAGGAAACACAGATCGATCCGGACAAATTCGTCTGGGTCGACGTGCAGCGTCCCGAGGTTTGAGAATGAGTCCTGTAGCTGTCCTGCGTTTGCCGCTGACCACCGACCTGAGCGGTTTTGTCAGGCTGTTGCTGCGCTTGCAGATTCCTCACCGGGTCAGTGAAGAGGCTGGCGAGCAAGTCCTGTGGGTGCCGGACGCGCCGCGACTGGTCGAAGAAGTGCGCGAGTTGTACACGCGCTTTCCCGAAGGCGACGAGCACGTTCAACTGGCGCAGGACAGCGCGAGCTCCACTTACAAGCCGCCCGGCCTGATCGAGCAGTTACGCAACAGCCCCGTGACGGCTTTGGTATTGCTGGTCACCTTGCTGGTGGCCGGCCTGACGCTGCTGGGCGATAACCTCGAAGCCGTCCGCTGGCTGACCTTTCAGGATTTCCGCATCAATGGCGAGTACGCAACGTTTCTGCCGTTGTCCGAAAACCTGGCGTCCGGGCAGTGGTGGCGGATCATCTCGCCCATGCTGATCCACTTCGGCATCCTGCACCTGGCCATGAACGGCATGTGGTTCTGGGAGCTGGGGCGGCGGATTGAAATTCGTCAGGGCAGCCTGTCGCTGCTGTTGCTGACCTTGCTGTTCTCGTCGGTTTCAAATTACGTGCAATACCTGTTCAGCGGCCCAAGCCTGTTTGGCGGACTGTCCGGAGTGCTGTATGGCCTGCTCGGGCATTGCTGGATTTTCCAGATGCTGGCACCCAACCCGGTCTACCGCCTGCCGCGCGGCGTGTTGATCATGATGCTGGTCTGGCTGGCACTGTGCCTGTCCGGGCTGGTGAGCATGCTCGGCTTCGGCGAAATCGCCAACGGTGCGCATGTCGGCGGGCTGATCATCGGTTGTGTCACCGGGCTGCTGGGTGGTGCGATTGCGCGCCGCAAGGCCTAGAATTACCCGCTATTTTCTGGAGTGCGCCATGTCGTCTTTTATAGAAATGATCGAAAACATCACCCCGGATATCTACGAGAGCCTGAAACTGGCTGTGGAAATCGGCAAATGGTCCGACGGTCGCAAGCTCACTCAGGAACAACGCGAGCTGTCCCTGCAGGCGCTGATTGCCTGGGAAGCGCAGAACCTGCCGGAAGACCAGCGCACCGGCTACATGGGGCCGCAGGAATGCGCCTCCAAATCGGCCCCGGTGCCCAATATCCTGTTCAAATCGGATGCAATTCATTGATCGAAATTGGTCGCGGAGCAGTCAACAAAATGTCGGCGCGTCAGGATGACACGTCGTGTGTGCAATACGCTTTTCGCCTGGGCGACACCGAGATCGCGGTCAACCCGCTGATCGGCAAGACGCTGCGTCTGGAGTTTCTCGGCGCCATTCATTGCAGTCATTGCGGGCGCAAGACCAAGTCCAGCTACAGCCAGGGTTACTGCTACCCGTGCATGCTCAAGCTGGCGCAGTGCGACCTGTGCATCATGAGCCCGGAGAAATGCCATCACGATCAGGGTACCTGCCGTGATCCGGCGTGGGGCGAGCAGTTCTGCATGACCGATCACATCGTTTACCTGGCCAATTCGTCAGGCGTGAAAGTCGGTATTACCCGCTCAACGCAGTTGCCGACCCGCTGGCTGGATCAGGGCGCAAGCCAGGCACTGCCGATCCTGCGTGTGGCAACCCGTCAACAGTCCGGCTTCGTCGAAGACCTGCTGCGCAGCCAGGTGGCCGATCGCACCAACTGGCGTGCCTTGCTCAAGGGCGACGCTCAACCCGTCGACCTCAAGGCCATTCGCCAGGAGCTGTTCGACAGTTGCGGCGCAGGGCTGCTGGGATTGCAAGAACGATTCGGGCTGCAGGCCATCCAATTGCTACATGACGCCGAGCCTGTCGAGTTTCGTTACCCGGTCGAGGCGTATCCGACCAAGATTGTCAGCTTCAATCTGGACAAGAACCCGATTGCCGAAGGCACGCTGCTGGGGATCAAGGGCCAATACCTGATTTTCGACACGGGCGTGATCAATATTCGCAAATACACGGCCTATCAGTTGGCCGTGCATCAGTAGAAGGATTCCAGCATGCGCACCGAACAACCGAAAATGATTTACCTGAAGGATTACCAGGCTCCCGAGTACCTCATCGATGAGACGAACCTGACCTTCGAACTGTTCGACGACCACTCGCTGGTCCACGCGCAGCTGGTCATGCGCCGCAACCCGGAGCGCGGTGCAGGCCTGCCAGCGCTGGTGCTGGATGGGCAGCATCTGGAACTGCTTTCGGTCAAGCTGGGCGATGTGGAGCTTGGCGCTGCCGATTATCAGCTGACCGACGACCACCTGACCCTGCACCCGCAGGCTGACAGCTTTACGGTCGACAGCACCGTGCGCATCCATCCGGAATCCAACACCGCACTGGAAGGGCTGTACAAGTCCAGCGGCATGTTCTGCACCCAGTGCGAGGCCGAAGGCTTCCGCAAGATCACCTATTACCTCGACCGTCCTGACGTGATGAGCAAGTTCACCACCACCGTCAGCGCCGACAAGCAGGGCTTCCCGATCCTGCTGTCCAACGGTAACCCGGTGGCCAGCGGCGAAGAAGAGGATGGCCGGCACTGGGCGACGTGGGAAGATCCGTTCATGAAACCGGCCTACCTGTTTGCGCTGGTGGCCGGCGATCTGTGGTGTATCGAAGACACGTTCACCACCATGAATGAGCGGAACGTGACCCTGCGTATCTACGTCGAGCCGGAAAACATCGACAAGTGCCAGCACGCCATGACCAGCCTGAAGAAGTCCATGCGCTGGGACGAAGAGACCTACGGTCGCGAGTACGACCTGGACATCTTCATGATTGTCGCGGTCAACGATTTCAACATGGGCGCGATGGAGAACAAGGGCCTCAATATCTTCAACTCCAGCGCCGTGCTGGCGCGTGCCGAGACGGCGACCGATGCCGCACACCAGCGTGTCGAAGCGATCGTCGCCCACGAATACTTCCACAACTGGTCGGGCAACCGCGTGACCTGCCGTGACTGGTTCCAGCTGTCGCTCAAGGAAGGCTTCACGGTGTACCGCGACGCCGGTTTCTCGGCCGACATGAACTCGGCCACGGTCAAGCGTATCCAGGACGTTGCCTATCTGCGTACTCACCAGTTCGCCGAAGATGCGGGGCCGATGGCTCACGCTGTGCGCCCGGACAGCTTTATCGAAATCTCCAACTTCTACACCCTGACCGTGTACGAAAAGGGCTCGGAAGTGGTCGGCATGCTTCACACCCTGCTGGGGGCCGAAGGCTTCCGCAAGGGCAGCGATCTGTATTTCGAGCGCCACGACGGCCAGGCCGTGACCTGCGATGACTTCATCAAGGCCATGGAAGACGCCAATGGCGTCGATCTGACTCAGTTCAAGCGCTGGTACAGTCAGGCGGGCACGCCGCGTCTGGCGGTCAGCGAGTCTTACGACGCTGCGGCCAAGACCTACAGCCTGACCTTCCGCCAGAGCTGCCCGACCACACCGGGCCAGCCTGGTGATCAGAAACAGCCTTTCGTGATTCCGGTCGAGCTGGGCTTGCTAGACAGCAAAGGTGGCGAGATCGCCCTGCGTCTGGCCAACGAAACCGCCGCAACCGGCAGCACGCGGGTGCTTTCGGTGACTGAGGCCGAGCAGACGTTCACCTTTGTCGATGTCGCTGAAAAGCCACTGCCGTCCTTGCTGCGTGGCTTCTCGGCACCGGTCAAGCTGAGCTTCCCGTACGACCGCGATCAGTTGATGTTCCTGATGCAGCACGACAGCGACGGCTTCAACCGTTGGGATGCGGGCCAGCAACTGTCGGTTCAGGTGTTACAGGAACTGATCGGCCAGCATCAGCAAGGCCAGGCGCTGCTCATGGATCAGCGCCTGATCACTGCGCTGGGCACCGTGCTGGCGGATGATGGCCTGGATCAGGCGATGGTCGCAGAAATGCTGTCGTTGCCGGGCGAGGCTTATCTGACCGAAATCAGCGAAGTGGCCGATGTCGATGCGATTCACGCCGCTCGCGAATTTGCCCGTCAGCAGCTCGCAGAGGGGCTGTTCGATGGGCTGCTGGCGCGCTATCAGGCCAACCGCGAAGTGTCGAAGGTCACGCCTTATGTGGCCGAAGCCGCGCACTTCGCCCGTCGTGCCCTGCAGAACATCGCGCTGTCGTACCTGATGCTCAGCGGCAAGCCGGAGGTACTGGCAGCCACTATCGACCAGTTCGACACCAGCGACAACATGACCGAGCGCCTCACCGCGCTGGCCGTGCTGGTCAATTCGCCGTTCACTGCCGAGCGCGACAAGGCGCTTGACGTGTTTGCCGAGAACTTCAAGAGCAATGCGCTGGTCATGGATCAGTGGTTCAGCGTTCAGGCGGCGAGCACGTTGCCGGGCGGCCTGCAGCGTGTTCAGGAACTCATGAAGCACCCAGCCTTCAGCATCAAGAATCCGAACAAGGTGCGTGCCTTGATCGGTGCCTTTGCCGGGCAGAACCTGGTCAACTTCCATGCGGCAGATGGCTCCGGCTATCGCTTCCTGGCAGACCTGGTGATCGAGCTGAACGCGCTGAACCCGCAGATCGCTTCTCGTCAATTGGCACCACTGACCCGCTGGCGCAAATACGACAGCGCCCGTCAGGCGCGGATGAAAGCCGAGCTGGAACGCATCCTCGCCTCCGGAAAACTGTCGGCGGACGTGTATGAAGTGGTGAGCAAAAGCCTGGCTGAATGAGGGTTTGTGCTGTGCCTATTGCCTGAACTGCATGGGTGATAAAGGCGCTGTCTGCTGATGCGGACAGCGCCTTTTTTGCGTCCCGTTGATGGGGGGGCGATTGTCTGCTATCCGCGCATCACGCCTTATTCAGCACTCGCTAAAGTTCTTATGGCTCATGGACAAAAAATAAGTCTTTTTAGATGAAATTTAGGTAATGGAACCGTCTTCGGGACAAGGCCACACAGTGTTGGCAGCGCTGTAGAGGCCGTCCTGTCTTGAAAGTAATCAAGATCACGGAGGTCTGTTTTCAGCGGTGCCTGGTGCGGAAAAAGTACTTTCGCTCACTCCCGTTAAACTGACTTTAAATAAGGTGAAAAGTGTTCAGGATCAATACCGGATCGTCGTCATATAATGTTCAAAGTTCCGCATCCTATGAAGGTTCTGAGGGCGTAAAATCGTATGGTTTGCATGATAATTTAAATGTAAGGGCCAACACCACAAAGGTCACTGATTATGTGGGTACCAAGGCCGCCAATCAGATTCCTTGCCTTCTAAGCAACGCGACGTTCCAGGGCGACGTTATATCCGTAGCAAACTCAATGGCAGTCCTTGCTGCAATGGGGCAAGGGCACGGTAATGTTATTGTCGCCGACCTGGATAAGGCACACCTTGCCGGCGTGCAATCAGTCCTCGCAATTGCTCAATCATCTGGCAGTCAAGAGGCATGGTTGAGAGAGGTGAAACGCCAGCATAAGTCCGGCTATGCAGATCATCTTGAACTATTGATACAACGCAATCAGGAGCATCTGTCATTCGACTCGTTAAAGCAGCGCCTGCATCGCGGAGGCGTCAGCATCGTCCAGGCAGATATGGCCAGTGACAGCGCAACAGAGTTGGCCGGGCTGGCCCCGCATGGCGTATCCGGAATGTACGTGAGTAATATTGAAATGTACCTCGGCGGTTTTCTTGATAAAGCCAACACTTCCATCAACGAGAGGCAGCAGGCACTGAACACGTTCAAGAATAATATCGTCTCGCTTATGGGGGCCGAGGCATTTCTTATTCGTGGCGAATCGGTAGGTATGCAGGTTCACAATAAGAATGCCGCTATCAACGACTGGATACCCCAAGTCCGTTAACGACCAGGCTGGGTCACACCATCGACAGGAAGGTCTTTTCTTCCCCGCCTTCCTGTCTCTAACCTTGTTCGAACCTTCCGCCCGCTCGGGCGTTTTCAAATGACGTTGGCGCTGAAATAAGTTGCCAATACGGGTGCCTGCGGTCAGCAGTTGCACGGTCAGGGCTTTACCTCCTCGCGATCAATCAGCACGTACAGAGTGCTGCGGCGTAGTGCTATTCAAAAAGGACGGTCCTTCCTATAAAAAATCTCACATGTGATGCATATCTATCTTCAGAAACATCTGCTACGTTGCTTACCTGATTCACGGCCAGCAGCAAGGGGAAGCGCCAATGCCTCGTAAAACCCAGGGCGATAACGCAGCGGTCCCGGCCAAGGTTTCCAAGAGTTCCACCGATTACATGCGTGAAATGCGCCTGCGGCTCAAGGAGGCGGGGCTGGTGAAGCGCGAATTCTGGATCCGGCCGGAAAATGTCGATGCCCTGCGGGGTATCGAAAAAGCCTTAAGACAGCCCTTTTTGGGCGACAGAATAAAACTGGAGGACTTCATGACCGAGAATACCCACTGGACCATCAGCTCTCTGCAGAAGGCACTCAGCGAACTGGAACTGGTGACGAACGGCAAGATCGAGCTCGACGTGACCGAGGGCGATGCCTCGGGGATCAGGCTGACCATGGCTGACTACGGCGACCTGCCGATCTACATCGCCGTAGAAGGCGAGCAGATTCTCGCCGACGCGACCTTGATCGAAGTGAACAAGATCAAGAACGTGCAAGCGTTCAACGACGTTGTCCTGCGCAGCCGCGACCTGTTTCCGCTGTCGTCGGTCGGCATCGAAAAGCTGGGCGGCGGTCAGGAAGTCTACTGCCTGTTCGGCGCATTGAGCGCGGCATCGTCGCTCACGGTCGTGGTGCAGGAAATTCTCACCCTCGCGGACAACGTGATCCGTGCGGCCGATGCTTTTGAAGATCATTTCATCTACTGAACAGCGCTGTCAGGCGGAGAACATTCATGACTACAAGTATCTGGAAAAAACTGGTGACCGCTGTTCGTGGCGGCGCTTCCGAAGTGGGCGAGTCGATTGCCGACGCCAATGCCATCCGCATTCTGGACCAGGAAATCCGCGACGCCGAGAACGCGCTGGTCAAGGCCCGCGACGGGCTGATCACCATCAAGGCCAAGCACAAACTTTCGGCACAGCGTCTTGAAGAGCACGCTACCAGCATTGCCAACTGGGAAGGCCGCGCCATGCAGGCCCTGAACAAGGGTGAAGAAGCCCTGGCCGTAGAATGCGCGAACAAGATCGCCGAAATCGAAGCCCTGCGTGATCAGGAGCAGGAACTGGCCGACCAGTTCAGCAAGCAGGTCAACCTGCTGCAGGATCAGGTGATCAAGGCCGAATCGCGAATCAAGAGCCTCAAGCAGCAGGTCGAGATGGCCAAGGCCCGTGAAACCGTGCAAAAGGCCCGCGTTGCAACGGCTACTGCAACCGGTGGTGCCAGCGGCGCCGTCGAAACCGCAGTCGGCTCGCTGGCACGTCTCAAGCAGCGCCAGGATGAACAGGACGCCAAGCTCGAAGCGGCTGAAGAGCTGGCCACCCAGTCCAGCGGCAGCGATCTGGAGCGTCGTCTGCAGGATGCCGGAATCGGTGCCAAAAGCGGCGGTGCGCAAGATGTACTGGCGCGCCTGAAAGCTAAAAGTCAGACGCCGGCTCAGTAAGCGCTGCAACAAGGCAGGCGAGGGTGGTGCATGGCGTTTTCCCGACGACTCAAGGTCATCCTCGTCCTGTCGGCCGTGTTGATTGCGGTACAGGCAATCAACTCGATGACCAGCAACAGTCTGCTGCAGTTCGGTATCATGCCGCGCAGCCTCACCGGGTTGCGCGGCATTGTGTTTGCCCCCTTTTTGCACGGGTCGATTCAGCACTTGCTCAGCAATCTGTTGCCGTTCATTGTGCTGAGCTGGCTGGTGGCGACCGAGGGTGTCAGGCGGTATGCATGGGTCGCCGGGCTGGTCTGCCTGCTGGGCGGTTTGCTGGTCTGGAGCTTCGGTCGCAGCAATATTCATGTCGGCGCAAGCGGTCTGATTTTTGGTTTGTGGGCTTATCTGCTGGCGCGGGCGTGGTATCAGCGCAGTATCGCCAGTGTGCTGATCGCGCTGCTGGTGCTGGCCGCTTACAGCGGGCTGGTGTTCGGCTTCGTTCCGGTGGCCGGTGTGTCGTTCGAATCACATATCGCGGGTGCACTTGCAGGCGTTTGTGTGGCCTGGCTGATGCATTCCAGGGCATTGCTGGCGCAGAAATGAGTCAGTCTCGCGCTCGCAGGCAGTGCGCCTGTTGCGCTTGAAGAGCGTTATATATCGTCACCCGTCACTGCAAGGAAACGGATTATGAGTTGGTTCAAACGGGCCATGGGCCTGGAAGCCCCCAAGGCATCAGGCCGGGACGGCACACAACCGGTCAGCACGGTCAGTCCGCTGGGGCTGGCGTCCGGACGGATGCTGTGCCTGGACAGTTCGCTGAAACTGTTGCTCGACGGTCACTCGGAAGTGGTCGTTCCGGGCGATGAAAAGGTCTGGTCCGTGGGGCATATCGATCTCGGCCAGTCCATGGCGCTGCATCGTTTCTACCTCGATAACGAGGACTATTTTCTGCAAGTGGTCAGCACTGGCCCCAACCCGGAAGACGTACAGGACATCATCCTGTTCGGCTACTACGGCGCCGAGCCGATCACCAGCGAGGATGAGTTGCTGCGCCTGACCGGCCCGTCGTCGAAGATCGGCCTGCCGACCTACGAGCACGATGGCGAGGTCTTCGAGCGGCAATGGGGGACTTCACCCGGCCAGACCGAGCTGACGCCACTCGATGAAAACATCGTCAGTCCTGACGCGACTTATCGTGTCAAGCACCTGAGCATGCTGTACGCCCGCGAAACAGGACTGATCAACCGCCGTGAGTTTCTGCTGTTTTCCGTAGAGGAAGACGAGGAGGGCAGCATCACGCTCACCACGGCGGTCGGCATAACGCTGCAATCCACTGATATCAACGTTCTTTGACAAGGAAATCCTCATGATCGACGCGCTGCGTATGTCGCTCAATGCCACTGCTGTATTCGGCTTCGTCATGTACATCCTGGTGGCGGCGATTCTGTTCGCGCTGTTCCAGCTCATCTACAGCCGGATCACGCCGCACAAGGAATTTGCGCTGATTCGCGAGAATAACAGCGCAGCGGCAGTTGCCCTCGGTGGCTCGCTGATCGGTTTCGCGCTGCCGGCCAGTAACATTATCAGCTACAGCATCAGCATTCTGGACGTGGTCGTCTGGGCAGTGATCGCCGCCGTCGTGCAACTGCTGGCGTTCGGCGTTACCAGCCTGGTGCTCAAGGGCCTGTCGACGCGTATCGCCAAGGGTGAAATGGCGGCAGCCATCTATTCGGCCAGCGTCGCGATCAGCGTCGGTCTTCTCAACGCGGCCTGCATGACCCCGTCGGTCTGACGGCAGCCTTGAACAAGGAGACTCACGATGAGACGTAGTTCAGTAAAACTGGTACTCGCCGGTGCGCTGCCGCTGGCCCTTGCCGGTTGCGGTCCGTCCGAGAAAAAGGACACCGTCAACGCCAAGGCCAATTTCAGTTCGGTGCAGGAATGCGTCGATGCCAAGGTGCCGGTAAATATCTGTTCGGATGCCTACATGCAGGCGCTGTCCGACCATCGCCGCATTGCGCCGACCTATGATGACAAGGCGTCCTGCGACGCGGACTTCGTCCCGGATTATTGCCAGGTCACCTCTGACGGCAAGTACATGCCTAAACTCGGCGGCTTCGAACTGGGCTTTTCCGGGCAAGTGCCGAAAGAGGCGCTGGACCGCGCCAATCAGGAAGTCACCCAGTCTGCTCCGTCGGGCATGAGCGGCACCACCGGGCTGATGGCCGGCCTGCTGATCGGCAATCTGCTCAGCAACGGCTTCGGCAATAACCGCTATTACTCGCAGCCCATTTACCAGACGCGCGATGACCGGGGCGGTTATTACAGCTCGTCCCTGCCGAGTCAGATCGATCGCGGCAAGACCTTCGGGCGCTCGACCCAGGCGCAATCCAGCCCGGATCGCAGCTACGGCAAGAGCACCCTGGGGCGCAACCTGGGCAGCTCGGGTTCCGGCTCGTCTTCGGTGTCATCGACCATCTCGCGCGGCGGCTTCGGCAGCCAGGCCTCGGCACGCAGTGGCTGGGGCGGCAAGAGCAGCAGTGGCAGCAGCAGTTTCGGAGGCTGACGGTTCGCGGCATGAAAAAGATCAGCATCGAGGAACGTCCGGACTGGCGCACCACCGCCGAGCGTGAAGGGTTCAACTTTCACACCATCGATGGCGAGCGTTACTGGGACGAGCGCGGGTATTACCTGTTCAGCGAACAGCAGATTACCCGCGATCTTGAAGCGCCCACCCAGGAGCTTCACCAGATGTGCATGGATGCCGTGGCGCGAGTGGTGGACAGCGAAGCGCTGCTCCATCAACTGGCGATCCCGGAAGCGTTCTTCGACCTGATCCAGAGCTCATGGAAGGAGGGACATCCGCATCTGTACGGACGCTTCGATTTTGCCTACGACGGCACGGGCCCGGCAAAGATGTACGAAATCAATGCCGATACGCCGACCAGTCTGATGGAAGCCGGGGCGGTGCAACTGCTCTGGCTGGAAGAGCAGATGGCGCGCGGCGTGCTGCCTGCGCATGCCACCCAGTTCAACTCGATTGCCGAGGATCTGGTTCGGGCCTTTGCCGAGTTTCCCGGTACGACTCCGTTCTACTTCTCGGCGATGTCCGGTTCCATCGAAGACCGGGGCACCACCGATTTTCTGCGGCGTATGGCGGCACACGTCGGCATCGATGCGAGGCATATCGATATCGAAGACATCGGGCTCGGCGCTGACGGGCGTTTTGTCGATCTGGACGGGCGCTGGATCGAGCGCTTGTTCAAGCTGCACGCGTGGGAGCATATCTTTCACGAGGAATTCGGTCAGCACGTGTCAGCGAGCGGCACTCAGTTTGTCGAACCGGCGTGGAAGGCGATTCTCAGCAACAAGGGTATTCTGCCGTTGTTGTGGCAGTTCAACGAAGGCCATCCGAACCTGCTGCCCGCGCATGTCGACCAGGACGCGAACAAAGCGGTCCCCAAAGGCTGGGTACGCAAACCGTACTTTTCCCGTGAGGGCGCCAATATCGAAATGCGCACGCCTGGCGATCAGGTGATCTCGGTCGATGGGCCCTACACCGATGCGCCCTACATTCTGCAGGCGTACTCGCCGCTTCCGCGATTCGGCGACAGCTACACGCTGATCGGCTCCTGGGTCATCGGCGATCTTGCGTCCGGGATCGGCATTCGTGAAGACGACAGCCTGATCACCAAGGACACCAGCCGCTTCCTGCCACACGTCGTCATCGACTGAGCCCTGCCTGTCATCACCCGGTGTTACTGGCTTGAAGCAAGTAACACTCTTGTTGTTACCACACGTTCATATACCCGCCATCAAGCAGCGATAATAAGTGGTTTTATGAGTGTGCTGTCTGACAATCAAACAGACGATGTTGTTGTTTTTAATCCTGGTCATAACGCGGGGGCACGACGTTTCAGATCTGTACCTTATATAAGGTGTGATCTGTTCTTTATCGCCTGTTGGCATTCACGTTGCATTACTGTGGGCTATTCCGGGTGCCTGCTTCATTGGTGTTTAACAGCGCGTTGTCGATTCTTCTTGTTCTGTGAAGTTTCCTACAGACATATTCCCGATAGATAACCTGTTCGCGGTAAGAATACGTGGGCAATTCGGTTTGCCTGTTAAACAAACGGTTATTGGCCGAACGTCAATAACCGTGTCGCCCTTACAACCTGCCGTTTACACGGAACTATTCCCGGCCTGGACGCCAGACACGCGTCCCGACGTGGCCATGCAAGGAGAGCCCACATGCTCATGAAACTTCGGCTGGGCGGCGCGCTGACGCTGCTGTTCGCGATCGACACCTGCCAGGCAGTGGATGCCACGTTGCTCGGGAGTCGTTTGACCCCACTGGGAGGCGAGATGGCAGGTAATGCCACGGGGACCATTCCACCCTGGACAGGCGGAATCACCCGGCCCCCGCCCGGGTACAAAGGCTCGGGCACTCGGCATGTCGATCCGTATTCCGCTGACAAACCCCTGTTCACCATTACTCACGCCAATATGCAGCACTACCGCACGCGCCTGACGCCTGGGCAGGTAGCGATGTTCGACACCTACCCCGACAGCTACCGGATGCCGGTATACCCCACGCGACGTTCCGGATCGGCGCCGCAATGGGTCTACGACAACACCCGCCGCAATGCGCAGAAAGCCCGGTTGATCGGCGGCGGCAACGGTTTTGTCGATGCCTACGGCGGCATTCCATTTCCGCTTCCGGAAAAGGGCATTCAGGCCGTGTGGAACCACATTGCACGGTATCGCGGCCATTATGCGGTGCGACGTACTTCGGAAGTTGCCATACAGCGCGACGGCAGTTTCAAACTGAACACTTCGCGTCAGGAAGTGCTGTTTCGTTTCTATGATCCTGCGGGCAGCTTTGCCAGTCTGGATAACGTGCTGTTCTATTACCTGTCGTTTATCCAGTGCCCGACGCGCATGGCCGGTTCTGCCGTGCTGGTCCACGAAACACTGGACCAGATCCAGGAGCCGCGGCAGGCGTGGACCTACAGTGCGCGGCAGCGTCGGGTACGCCGCGCGCCGAGTCTGGCTTACGACATGCCGATCCCGGCCTCTGAAGGCTTGCGCACGGCCGACGACACCGACATGTTCAATGGCTCGCCGGATCGTTACGACTGGAGGTTACTGGGCAAACGCGAGGTCTATATTCCCTACAACAACTACCGGATTTCCAGTCCTGACATTACCTATCGCCAATTATTGCAGGTAGGGCATCTTAACCCGGCCTATACGCGCCATGAGCTGCATCGCGTATGGGTGGTGGAGGGCACGCTCAAACCGACCGCGCGTCATGTCTATTCAAGACGCACGCTGTACCTGGACGAGGACAGTTGGCAGGCTGCAATCGTCGATCAGTACGACGCTCGGGGGCAGTTGTGGCGCGTCTCCATGGCGTACCTGAAGAACTATTACGAACTGCCGACCACCTGGTCCGCACTGGACGTTTTCCATGACTTGCAGGCGCGGCGTTATCACGTGCAGAACCTCGACAATCAGGAGCCTGGCACCAGTGACTTCTCTCAGCCGGTACCCAGCGTGAACGCCTTCAAACCAGCGGCCTTGCGGCGCAGGAGCATTCGCTGACCGGCGTCTGGTCAATCTGTCCGATCAACCGTCGTTATGTTTCATCAATCACATTCAGCACGCTTAACAAAAGATAACGACATGTCGATTGTCAGGCATTTGCAAAGCTGCCTAGGATGGCCGAGCTTCCAGACAGGTAACGCCATAGCGCTGCGGGCGTCGACATCGATATGAGTTATCCGGCACCCGCACCCGATAACAGCCACCTGATAATAATAAGAGCGGAAAAGTCCATGCGTGAGTCTTTCCATCGTCGCACCCGGTTATGCGCGGGCATGTTTCTGGCTGCCGTTGCGTCATCCGTGTTTGCGCTGCCAGCCATGGCCGGTTCCGAGGCGCCAGCCCCTGCCGCCGCTGCAGATACGCCTGTTTACGCCATCGAGTCGGCCAAAGCCTCTCGCACGTTGTTGCTGGACGTCGCCCATGCGGGGGCGCGGCTGGTCGTGGTGGGTGACCATGGGCATATTCTGCTTTCCGATGATCAGGGCAAGACCTGGAGTCAGGCCCGCGTGCCTACCCGGCAGTTGTTGACGGCCGTATTTTTTGTGGATGAACAGCATGGCTGGGCGGTCGGTCACGACGCGCAGGTACTGGCCAGCAGCGATGGGGGCAAGAGCTGGAACAAGCAGTTCGAGGACTTGAAGCGCGAGGCTCCGCTGCTGGATGTCTGGTTCAAGGACCTCGACAACGGCCTGGCCATCGGTGCCTACGGCCTGCTGCTGAGCACGGCCGATGGCGGGCAGCACTGGGAAGATGTCAGCGACCGGCTGGACAACGAAGACCAATACCACCTGAACGGCATCGCTCAGGTCAAGGACGCCGGCCTGTTTATTGTCGGCGAAGCAGGCAGCATGTTTCGCTCCCGCGACGAGGGGCAGACCTGGGAAAAAATCGCCGGCCCGTATCAAGGCTCGTTATTCGGCGTGATCGGCACGGCTCAGCCGTCCACGTTGCTGGCCTATGGTCTGCGCGGCAATCTGTTTCGCTCCAGCGATTTTGGTGACAGCTGGCAGCCGATCGAACTGAAGGGCGCGCGCGGGCCGCTCGAGTTCGGCCTGGCCAGCGCTACGCTGCTGGCCGATGGCTCGCTGGTGCTGGTCGGCAATGGCGGCAGTGTCATGCGCAGCACCGATGACGGGGAAACATTCGCGGTCTTCAATCGACCTGATCGCATCTCGCTGGCCGGGGTTACCGGCAATTCTCAGGGCAATCTGATTCTGGTAGGACAGGGCGGCGTTCGCCTCACCTCGTCGACGGGCGCCGATACGACCCAACAATAAGACCTTTCAGGGCGGGATATTCAGGCATGAGCACGCACCAGCACGCGCAAGATCCGGATGAAAAGGCAACCTTCCTTGAACGCCTGATTTTCAACCATCGCCCGGCAGTGATTCTCCTCTGCCTGCTGGCCAGCCTGTTTCTGTTCTGGCAGGCCACGCAGGTGCGGCCTTCCACCAGTTTCGAGAAGATGATCCCGCTGTCTCATCCGTTCGTTCAGAACATGCTCAAGCATCGTAACGATCTGGCGAACCTTGGTAACACGGTGCGCATATCGGTCGAAGCGGTGGACGGCGACATCTTCTCCAAGGAGTACATGGAGACCCTGCGCCAGATCAGCGACGAAGTGTTTTACATCCCCGGCGTGGACCGCTCCGGGCTCAAGTCGCTGTGGAGCCCCAGCGTGCGCTGGACCGAAGTGACGGAAGAGGGCTTTGCGGGAGGCGAGGTGATCCCGCAGAGCTACGACGGCTCGGAGGCCAGTCTGGACCAGTTGCGCAACAACGTGCTCAAGTCCGGACAGGTCGGGCGCCTGGTCGCCAATGATTTCAGGTCGAGCATCATTGATGTTCCGCTGCAGGAGTCCTACCCGGACCCGGCAGACCAGGGCAAATTACTGGCGCTGGACTATCAGCAATTCTCCCACCAGCTCGAAGAAAAGATCCGCGACAAGTATCAGGCGCAAAACCCCGACATCAGGATTCACATCGTCGGCTTCGCCAAGAAGGTCGGCGACCTGATCGACGGTCTGTTCATGGTGGTGATGTTCTTTGGCATCGCCTTTCTGATCACGCTGGTGCTGCTGATCTGGTTCACCCGGTGTATCCGCAGCACGGTGGCAGTACTGAGCACCACGCTGATCGCGGTGATCTGGCAATTGGGGCTGATGCATGTGGTCGGCTTCGGTATCGACCCGTATTCGATGCTGGTGCCGTTTCTGATTTTCGCCATCGGCATCTCTCACGGTGTGCAGAAAATCAACGGTATTGCCCTGCAATCCAGCGAGGCCGACAACGCCCTGACCGCTGCGCGGCGGACGTTTCGTCAGCTGTTTCTGCCCGGCATGATTGCGATTCTGGCCGATGCGGTGGGCTTTATCACGCTGCTGATTATCGACATCGGGGTGATCCGCGAGCTGGCCATCGGCGCTTCCATTGGTGTGGCGGTGATCGTGTTCACCAACCTGATCCTGCTGCCGGTGGCGATTTCCTACGTGGGCATCAGCAAAAAGGCAGTGAGCCGCAGCAAGCAGGATGCGGTCTCCGAGCATCCTTTCTGGCGATTGCTGGCGAACTTTGCCAGCGCCAGAGTCGCGCCGGTGTCGATTGTGCTGGCGCTGCTGGCCTTCGGAGGGGGGCTTTGGTATAGCCAGAACCTGAAGATCGGCGACCTGGATCAGGGCGCGCCCGAACTGCGCCCCGACTCGCGTTACAACAGGGACAACGCGTTCATCATCAACCATTACTCGACCAGTTCCGATGTGCTGGTGGTCATGGTCAAGACAGGCCCCGAGGGTTGCTCGGCGTATTCGACAATGTCAGCGATCAACGAGCTGGCCTGGAAGATGGAGAACACCCAGGGCGTGCAGTCGGCCATTTCCCTGGTCACGGTGTCGAGACAGATGATCAAGGGCATGAACGAGGGCAACCTGAAATGGGAGAGTCTGTCGCGTAACAAAGACGTGCTGAACAACTCCATCGCCCGCGCCGACGGCCTGTACAACACCGATTGTTCGCTGGCGCCGCTGCTGGTGTTCCTCAACGACCATAAAGCCGAAACCCTCGACCGGGCGGTGCATGCAGTGCAGGACTTCGCCAGACAGAACGATACGCCGGACCGGCAATTTCTGCTGGCCGCCGGCAATGCCGGCATCGAGGCCGCGACCAACGAAGTGATCAGGCAGTCCGAGTGGGTGATTCTGCTGCTGGTCTACCTCTGCGTGGCCGCGATGTGCATGATCACCTTCCGCTCATGGGCCGCCACGCTGTGCATCGTCCTGCCGCTGGTGCTGACCTCGGTGCTGGGCAACGCCCTGATGGCCTTCATGGGCATCGGCGTCAAGGTCGCGACCCTGCCGGTGGTGGCGCTGGGCGTTGGCATCGGCGTCGATTACGGCATCTACATTTACAGCCGTCTCGAGAGTTTCCTGCGCGCCGGACTGCCATTGCAGGAAGCCTATTACGAAACCCTCAAATCCACCGGCAAGGCCGTGCTGTTCACTGGCCTGTGTCTGGCCATCGGTGTGTGCACCTGGATCTTCTCGGCGATCAAGTTCCAGGCCGACATGGGCCTGATGCTGACCTTCATGCTGCTGTGGAACATGTTCGGCGCACTGTGGCTGCTGCCTGCGCTGGCGCGGTTTCTGATCAGGCCGGAGAAGATGGCGGGGAAGGTGGGGAATTCGTTGTTTTCACATTGAGACACACATGAGGTTATCCATCCTCTTCTTGGTGACGTGTCTTCGCTCTGTGCTGAACGTTTCGCAGCGCGCGGTTGCTTTGCTGAACGGCTTGTGTCGGGTCAAGGTTGCCTTGCACTGGAAAAGGGGGACAAGGGGGTGAAAAAAAGGGCGAAAAATAGAGTTTTTAGGGTGATAGAGTTAAGGTTTTTATGAGACGCCTATCAGAAACATCAAGATATTGTTCTGTCGGGCGGGGCTATTAGTGTGCGGCTTAATAACATGTCGTAAGAAATACTATAATCGCGCAAAGCGAGTGATAGTGTGGGGCAATGTGCCGGTATTTAAAGTCTGAGAGTTACTTAAGTTGCGTGAAGGGTGGTGCATAGTTATCATAATTTGCATGGGCTTCTCACTTGAGAGTTAGCCATTTCAAGTAGTTCATGGAGTAGAGTGATGGCACTTTCATTGCGCGGTGATACGGTTGGCCATGAAAAAAGCACCGGCAGACAAAAGCTGGAATGGGAGTTCGAACAGAGTGCAAGTGAGCGGGGTGTTCATCACTATACCTATTTTTTTTATCATCACGCGCCAGCGTTACGGCAACATGGCTTTGTTCTGGTCAGCGGTCCGGAGGCAGGGAAAAATAATAGTCATTGCGCAGAGCGGCAGGACGTCGCGGATGCGATTTGGGACGTTGCTTGCTCTGAGCCACTATTTACCGGTTTACTGAACAGGCCGACATCATCAAATGACCGCGGCGAAATGATCGACGCCGGTACCACCTCTGACGGGATGACGGCGTTCTACCTCGGCGAAGAGAAGGCATTCAGTTTACTGCGGTTTGCAAATAAAGAAACCGGAACAGGAAGTACGCAAGGCGAGTACAGTCTTGCGGCAGAGGTGAAGTCGCTGGTTCGTGAGTTTCATCATAAGTTGACGGGCCTGGTCATGGGCGTAAATGAGTCGGACGAAACCTTCACTATTACGGACCGTGAAAAGGAGGTGTACATATGGACAGCCATCGGCAAGACCTGTAATGAAATTGCCGTCATTCTAAATATATCCAAAAGAACGGTAGATTTTCATATTTCCAATGTCATCTCGAAGTTGGGTGTCAGAACCAAACTCCAGGCCTGCATACAACTGACCAAGATGGGAATTTTGTAAGGGGTTTTTGGAACCCATGACGACTGGGTTGAGTGGCGGGCGCCAAGGCAGTCAACGCGTTGAGTGAGCCTGGATTCTTCTTGTGCGATTCCGACACAGCGCGAGGCCGATCGGAATGCTCATTGACCCCATCTGGATGCCCGCGCGATGGCTATCGGTCATCGCCATTCGTGGTCTGCGTACCTTCTCGTGCCGACTGTTCGCACAGTGTCTGCGGTGCAGTGCCGTATGGCGAATGACGTCTGTTTTGCAGGCGATAAATACTCAGTATCTGGCGCATGACCGATTGCGTATCGCGACGACCCGAGATGATGCCACCCTTGGCCAGATTGGCTTCGGCATAGTCAGGGTCTTGCAGGAGAATGGAGTGTGCCTTGTGCAGGTTCCAGTAGGGGATGCCTGCGAACAGGTGATGGGTCAGGTGCAGGTTGTCCCCGTGCATGCCGATAAACAGCCTCTCCCACCAGGAGGGAAAACGGTTGCGGGTGATACGCAAGGCCTCCTGCTCCCTGCCGAATAATCCAAAATGTTCAGAAACTTCCGACAGCCAGCCGATGACCTGAAAGGCCGTCAGATAAGGAACGAGCCAGAACATCAAGTAACCGTACACGCCCGTGGTGGCATAGAAAAGCGAGAATAAAACAGCGTGTACCGCGATCAGTGTCAGGGCTTTGCGAGGGGATTTCAACAGTGCGCCCAACCGATGAATGACGAGGTAGCGCAGGTAGCTGAATATATTCAGAAACAGCACGGTTCTAAGCAGGTGGTTGAACATGAAGTCGAATCGATCTTCGGTCGCCTGCAGCCCGGATTCAATATAGTAACGATAGTCCGGGTCCTTGTCGGCGTCACCGAGATGATGGTGATGCATGTGCACATGCGAATGTCGATAAGCCTCGTAATCCTGAAAGATGGGTAATCCGGTCAGGTAGTGGCCAATGGCATAATTGAGGCGGCGGCTTTGGGTCAGGGTTAAATGGGCTGCTTCATGAACGAGAGAGGCAAGGGCGCGTTGCCGTGAACCGATAATCAGCACACTGAGGGGGTAAGCATACAATGACCATTGGGTGAGTGCGACAGCGGAAGCAATGACAAGAACATCCCCCGACCACCCCAATAGCCATCGCCAGTTATTCTTTTTATAAAGACACGTCAGTTCAAGTTTTAGTGCATTTGTACAGTGAAATCGTTGGACGGTCTGCATCGTTTACCTCGACAGGTTGTGCTCTGCAATGCGTTGGTAATTAGGGCGTTATATAGACTAGAGAGGGGCGGGGAGCCGCGTAAGCTGCTATTTTTTACAGGTAGACAGTTGGCGGTGGCGTGTGGTCTTTTTAAAGAAGTCAATCACCGCTAACAAAAACGGATACACCGGTTTTTTTACGAGGTTGATGTCACCTGATCAATATGTTATCCGAGGCCGTCATGAACAGTTTTGAGAAAAATAATACCGCACCGTCACGCTCTCAAGATCTCGCTATGCGGGCCGGCGCACAGCATATAACCGGTACTGAAGGGCCACTCTCCATGTCTCAGGAGCAAGCCTGGTTTCTTGAGACGTTAGTACCCGAGAGTATTGCTTATAACTTTCAGGCCATGCTGAACATTCGCGGCAACCTTGATATCAACGTGCTTGAACGTGCGCTGAGCAGGGTGGTTGAACGCCATCAGTCACTGTCCACTGTTTTTGATGAGGTTGACGGAGAACCACGGCAAACTATCCAGGATGCCTGGTCCGTGAACATTCCGATCGTTGACCTGTCTGCCAGCAGTGAAGCGGTACGGCAGACCTACATGAATTCTATTGTGAAAGCTGAAATTGCCCAGAAGATCGAAGTGGCGAAACTTCCGCTGATTCGCTGGGTACTGTTCAAATTCAGCGATCAGTTCCACGTATTGCTGCATATCGAACACCACCTCATTCATGACGGCTGGTCATTCCGGCTGTTTCTCAAAGAGCTGAATCATTTTTACAATGAAGAAAAGGGCCGCGTGAATCAGGAGCCCCTTGAGCCGGTGATCCAGTTCATCGATTACTGCCAATGGGAGCGCGACTGGCTGGATTCGGCTGAAGGCCGTCAAGGCCGAGACTTCTGGTACGGACGTCTTGAAACCTGGCCGGCCTACACGCATTCGCCGTTTCCGGCAGAGAAGGACGCGCAAGCCGCATTGGATTTTGTCGGAAGTTCGGTGTCGGTGCCGCTGCCGGGTAAGTTGATCAGCGCACTGCAGGCGTATGGGTCGGAAAATAAATCCACCCTGTTCGAGACCATGTTTTCGCTGTTTGCCTGCGTGGTAGCGGCGCGTTCGGGTCAGACGCAACAGCTGATAGGCACCGCCGTCGCCAACCGTGACTTGCCGGGCATCGAAAACACCATCGGTATGCTGGTCAACATGTTGCCGCTGCGCATCGACATTGATGCGAATACGTCCTGGGCGCCTCTACTGGCAGCCGTGAAAGAAGAAATCCGCACGGCTTGCCTGCAGTCGCATGTACCGTTTTCAACAATGGTTGCCGATCTGAGTCCGGATCGTGTCACTCAGCAATTGCCGTACATCCAGGTTGCTTTCAGCTTTCATAACTCCATGTCCCGCACCCTGGACTTTGCGGACATTGATGTCGAGGTGGTGGAAGGGCTGGCAAACGGTTCTGCGAAATTCGACCTCAACGTCATTTGCGTTTTCGATGACGAAGTGAACCCGGCCGCTGGTGGTCGCTTCATGCTTGAGTACTCCACCGCTGTCGCCAAAGAGGCAGATGTCAGAGCGCTGATGGCCGATTTTCTTCACCTGGCTGGCGCCTGGCTCGAGCAACCTGCAGAAAGTCTCGCCAATGTACGCAAGGCTGCTGTGCTGGCCGCGCCGTCAGGCAGTTCTTCTGTCAATCCTGGTGTGGAATTCTGGAAACAATCACTCGACCTCGAAGCTTCGGGGCTTCTGCCTGACCATGCGCTTAATCGCGCAGTCAGCGGGCCGCTTGCGCGTCATGAAATCCCTCTTCCGGATGAAAGCCTTGCGCGCCTGTTTCAAGCGTGTGAGCAGCGCAACATTGAACCTGAAGCAGCGCTTTTTTCTCTCTATGCCGTGACCATGGCTCGTTATGGCGGGCATCAAACCGTAGTGGCCGGTCTGGGTACTGCTGCCGATGGACAGCGTCTGGCCATACCGTTGCCACTCAAGTTGACGCTCGCTGCGCATGACACGTTTGCCGATGTCTTCCTGCGCGCACAACAGCACTGCGATCAGGCTCGTCACTGGCACGCATCTTCTGCCCAGGGTCTGGAACAAGCGCTTGATGACAGTGTTGCGGCCTCGGGAAGAGCGCCGCAGTCATTGATACAGTCGGTATTCTGCGACGGTGTTTCCGCGCGTGCAGAGCAGGGAGGCGCGTCGGGCAGTCTGCACTCGCCTCTCGAATTCGTCCTGGACCGTTCCAGCACAAAGGCCTCGTTGTCACTCGGCTATGCTGCTGATCTGTTCGCTCAGGAAACAGCCACTTCAATGGCCGGGCATTACGTCCAGTTGCTGGAAAAGGCCAGCGAATCACTGGACGAAACGCTGGCGCAAAGTCTATCGGCCGAGCACCAGGCTGCCATTCAGACACAGTGTGAAGGGCTTGACTCGAGCTATCCTGAAACGTCCCTGCACGCCATCGTCGAGGCCTTTGCGGCCACACAGCCCGAGGCCATCGCTGTGCGGTGCGGCGATGCAGTGCTGACGTACGCTCAGCTCAATGAATCCGCCGACAAAGTTGCCGACACATTGCTTCGCAAGGGCGTGCAGCCGGGTGACGTCGTGGGCATCTGCATGATGCGCTCCGAATTGCTGGTTGCGGCGCTGTTGGGCGTGCTCAAGGCCGGTGCATGCTACCTCTCGATCGACTGTGCATTGCCTGCAGAGCGTCGTAATTGGCTTCTGGAGGAGGCGGACGTCAAGTGGGCACTGATCGATGAGAGTGCTCCGGCTTTACGTGATGCAACCTCAACACTGTTGATAGGGCAGTTGGTGAATGAGCAGGACGACCCACGCGTGTCGCCGCTGGCCAAACCTGTCATCAGCGCGGATGCTCGCTGCTATTACATGTTTACATCGGGTTCCACGGGCACTCCGAAGGCCACGGCCAGTACCCACCGCGCGGTGGTGAGTCTGGTCAAGGGTACGGACTATATCGATATCAAGGGTGACGACCGCTTCCTGTTTTTCGCGCCCCTCGCGTTCGATGCGTCGACCTTTGAAATCTGGGGCGCCTTGCTGAACGGCGCGCAGTTGGTGGTTCAGCCTGGCGAAGCCGGCGGACTGGATGACCTGGCACACACACTGGAAAATCAGCAGGTCAGTGTGCTCTGGCTGACGTCCGCATTGTTCCAGGAGATGGTCGATCAATATCCTCAGGCGATGGCTGGCGTCAGGCATATACTGACCGGCGGTGACGTTGTTTCGCCGCAAAGCATGCGCAGTTTGCTGGCACGCTCCACCGGGACGCTCACCATCTGTTACGGCCCGACTGAAGGCACGGTCTTTACCACGGCCTACAGCATGGACAAGGTCGAACAAGTGACTGACAAACCCTTGATCGGATGGCCGATTGCACAGGCCGATGCCTACATCGTGGATGTTTTCGGGCAGCTTGCCGAGCCCGGTGTTCCAGGGGAGTTATTCATCGGCGGCACAGGGATCACCGGTGCCTACCTCAAGCGTCCGGAACTGAGCCAGGAGCGGTTTGTGACGCTGGAGCGGTTCCCCGGCAAAACACTCTTCCGCACCGGTGATCTGGCGCGCTGGACCCCGGGCCGCGGTATCGAGTTCCTTGGACGCAGTGACAGTCAGATAAAGATCCGTGGCTTGCGTATAGAACCGGGTGAGGTCGAGCAGGCGATACGTCAATTGCCGGGTGTCACAGCGTGCTCACTGATTCTGCGCACATTGAACCTGGACAAACAGCTGGTCGCCTTCGTCAGTCTGGACGGAAGCGTTGCACTGGATGAGCAACAGATTCGTGTGGCGTTGAGAGAATGCCTGCCCGACTACATGGTGCCTGCCGAAGTGCATGTGATCGAGCAACTGCCGGTCAATGCGAGCGGCAAGGTCGACAAGCGTGCCTTGCTTGAACTGGCGACTCAAAACGGCCGTGCAAGGGTTACCAGCGAGCGACCGTCGACGGCTCTGGAAAAATCCATTGCCGAGGTCTGGGCGCACATCCTCAACGTGCCGGACGTGGGTAGAAATGAAGACTTCTTCTCCATCGGCGGACACTCGTTGGCCGGTATGCGGATCATGTCGAGGCTGAGCAAGCAATTTGGCACTCGTCTGTCGCTGAATCTGCTCTTCGAGTATCCCAGCGTCGAGACGCTTGCAGGTGCTATCGAACGCTCGGCCGAGCCGTTGACGGCCTGACCGTTTTTCAGGCGCGTGGTGGGTAGCAACAGCACCCCCACGCGCTTTCTCACCTCTAAGCCTCCCAATTTACCTTCCTCGCAGCGACATCGGTCGCTGTCGAGGTGGAGATGGTCATGTCTCAAAAAAAGCCGGTCACTTCAACCACCGAGTCCGCTGTCAGGATGCCGACCCCGGCAGCCGGAGGTTTCCTGAATTTATCGCCTGCGCAAAAAAGCCTCTGGTTCATGCACCAGATGGAAGATGCCAGCGCCACGTACAATGTGCCTTTTGCGCTGCGTATTGACGGGGCACTGGATCGCGCGGCCCTCGAGCGGGCAGTGGACAGTGTCTATCAGCGCCAGAGTGCACTGCGCTATCGTTTTCCCTGTATCGATGGGCAGCCGGTGATTCGCCTTGTCGATGAGCAACTGCTGATTCGCAAGGTTGACCTGCGAGCCGAACCGGACAGCGAAGCCGCGCTGAAAGCGTTCGAGCAAAGCGAAGCGCGTTATGTTTTCGATCTTGAGCATGAAGCGCTTCTGCGCGCGACGTTGCTGCACTGTGCGACCGACGAGCATGTTCTGTTGATCAATGTTCATCACATCGTTTTCGACGGTTGGTCGATGCAGATCTTCCTCTCCGAAGTGGCCTCAGCCTATTCGGCGCTGGTGCGGGGCAGCGAGGTAAACGCGGAGCCGTTGAACTTCGACTTTGGCGATTATTTGAGTCTGAGCCCATCGAACGCTGAACGGGCTCCCGATATCGACCACTGGCAGCGGCGATTGGTCGGTGCGCCGCCGGTATTGCCATTACCGCTGGATAACAAGCGTCCGGCCGTTCAGCGTTACGCAGGCCAGCGTTGTCATTTTCAAGTGCCTGAAGCCGTCTCGGACGCGCTGAAAAACCTGGCAAGGGAGTGTCGCGTCACGCCCTATATGGTAGGGCTCGCGGCCTTTTCCGTGCTGCTGTATCGCTATACGCAAGAGGCGGATCTGGTCATCGGATCGCCGATGTCGAATCGGCAGTCCTCTGACCTGGAAGGCGTGATCGGTTTCTTCGTCAATACGCTGCCAAACCGGATCGATGCATCGGGTTCTCCTTCTTTCGTCGAGTTGCTAAAAAGAGTTCGTGCCTCGGTGCTCGATACGTTCGAGCATGCCCATGTGCCCTTCGATCAGATTGTCGAGGCCATTCAGCCCCCACGTTCCCTGAGCCATGCGCCGGTGTTTCAGGTGCTGTTCGATATGGCCAACGAAGATTTTTCGGTCGAGCTGGAAAACCTGCGCACTCGTGTTTATACGCTCGACTCCTGTACCGCCAAATATGACCTGAGTCTTACCCTGGCACTGACTGCGCACGGCATGAGCGGCGCAATCGAGTATGACACCGCATTGCTGGATGAGCGCGCAGTGCAGGGGATGATCGATAGCCTGCTGATCATCATGGAGCAGGTGTCGCGCAACCCTGACGGGGCCATTGACGATTTTTCGCTATTGTCGTGCGAAGCTGTGGAGCAGGCGTTGCGCCTGGCCAATCATCAGCCCGCAGCGCCGCAGGCGCCCTTTGCACCTTTTCATCAATGGTTCAAACGCAGTGCCGCGCAATGGGGCGAGGCGGATGCGCTGGTCTATGAAAACCGTCGTTACAGCTATGCGCAACTGGATGCAGAGGCCCGGGTACTGGCGGGCCACCTGCATGCTGCCGGCGTTCGGCGTGGTGACCGGGTTGCAGTGGTGCAACGCTATGGGCCAGAGGTCATCATCGCGTTACTGGCGGTGCATCAGGTCGGGGGCATTTATGTGCCGCTGGCGATCGACGATGCCCGTCATGCTGATCTGCTCAAGGACATCGAGCCCAGACTGGTGCTCACACTGAGCGCCTGTCAGGAGCAACTGAGGGGTTATCCATGCCTTGTGCAGGATGATTTGCCGCAGGCCACCGGCACACTGCACGAGAACGAATTCGAGGGGCGCAACACACAGCCGGAAGACATCGCCTACATTATTTTTACCTCCGGTTCTACCGGGCGTCCCAAGGGCGTCAGTGTCTCCCACGGCAGTTGGGTAAGTCTGCTCCAGGCGCTGGAGCAGACTTACGGTCAGACCGAGCCAGGTGTCACCGGCATTTTGCAGATGGCCAATTTCACGTTTGACGTATTCATGAGCGATGTGGTCCGCGCGCTGGCGGTTGGCGCACGGTTGATAATGTGCCCGCGGCAGAGTCTGGCTGACCCTGAACAACTCTATGAGCTGATCACGGCTGAACGGGTGACGTTGCTCGAGTTCGTGCCGGCGGTCCTGCGGCAGATGATACGTTACCTGGAAGAGACGGGACGGCGTCTGGATACCCTGCGTACGCTGACCTGTGGCGCGGATGTCTGGTTCGTCCACGAGTATCGGAAAATGCAGACGCTGTGTGGACCGCAGACCAGGGTTGTCAGTGTTTACGGAGTCACCGAGGCAACCTGCGAAAGCGCTACGTTCGAGCCCGATGCGGGGTGGTATGACCCTGAGCGCAGCTTGCCAATCGGCGGTCCGTTGCCGAACACGTCCCTGTACCTGGTCGACGCAACGCTGAATCTGGTACCGCGCACTGTCCCCGGCGAATTGTTGATTGGTGGCGGCGCAGTGGCGTCCGGTTACATGAATCGCCCTGAACTGAACGAGAAAAGCTTCCTGACAGGTTCGTTCTCGGCCAGCGGACGGTTTTTACCTGGCGTCGGCGAGCAGCGGTTCTATCGCACCGGCGATCTGTGTCGGCACATGCGCGACGGCACCATCGAGTTTCTGGGCCGCAGTGACAACCAGGTCAAGATTCGTGGCTTCCGCATCGAGTTGGGGGAAGTCGAGAGCGTACTTGCCGACCATCCGGACGTGAATGAATGCGCGGTGGTGACCCGCCAGTCACCAGGCGCTGAGGCCGAGCTGATCGGTTATGTACAAACCCGCGCTACAGCGCAGCAACTCAATGCCTACCTTGGCGAGCGCCTGCCGGGCCACATGGTGCCGCGCCTGTTGGTGGTCCTGGCGGCACTGCCCTTGACCGCAAACGGCAAGATCGATCGCAAGAGCCTGCCGGAGCCCGATTGGACGCAGGACTCACGCGCCTATGCCGCACCGCGTAACAGTCTGGAAGAGCAGCTTGTCGAAGACTGGCAACACCTGCTCAACGTGCCGCGTGTGGGCATTGACGACAATTTTTTCGAGAGTGGCGGGCATTCTCTGCTGGTCACCCAGGTCATTGCGCAGATCAAAAAACGCTTTGGTGTGGCGCTCAGCATTGCCAACCTGTTCGAAGGGCCTACCGTCGCCCAGGTCGCCGAAAAGATTATGCTGAGTATGATCCAGATCTCCCAAGGGGCCAGTGTCGCTTCCAGGCCGGCCGCGATCGGTCGCAGCAGCGGTATCGAGCGTCAACGTCTGTCGTTTGCCCAACGCCGACTGTGGTTGACCCAGCACAGTGAACCGGGCACTGCCTACAACATGCCGGAAATATGCCGGCTGACCGGGCAACTGGATATTCCTGCGCTGGAAGGTGCATTGAATCTGCTGCTTGAGCGCCATGAAGTCTTGCGCACGCATTTCACCCGTGAGCTTGAAACGTTTGTAGACACGCAGGGCGTCACGCAGAAAGAGCCGTTGGTTGTGACAAGCCACGCTGACAGCGCACGTGTACCGTTCAGGCTGCAAACCATCGCTCGCGAAGCGCTCACGGCTGCGCTGGAGGTGGAGGTGCACACGCCGTTCGTGCTGGACAAGGAACTGCCGATACGCGCGTTGCTTCTGCAGACGGCGTCGGATGAGCATGTTCTGTGCCTGACGCTGCATCACATCGCCTACGACGGCTGGTCGAGTGCCTTGCTTCGTCAGGAGCTGGCAGTGTTCTATCGGCACTTGACGCAAGGTGAGCGCATCACACTGAGCCCACTGGAGGCTCAGTATCAGGACTATGCGGCCTGGCAACGAAATCAACTCGAAACCGGGGCCTTCACGACTCAAATCGATGCCTGGAAGGCATCGCTGCAGGACTTGCCGCCGCCTCTGGTACTGCCTGTACGTTCCAGTCCGCGAGAAGGAAATCCGTTGGCTGGCGACTACGTTGCGCTGACTCTGCCTGGCGACTGCTCGGCAAGGCTCGATCAGCTTTGCCTGCGTCTGCAATGCACGCCGGCCATGGTCATGCACGCCGCGTTCGCGCTGCTATTGCATCGCTACACCGGGCAGGACGACATTTTGATCGGCATGCCATTCTCGGGAAGGGACCATGATGAAAGTACGAACCTGATCGGGTTTTTCGTTAACCTGCTTCCGTTACGGCTGCGTTTGCGAGGCCCTCTGCGTGTGGCGCAGGTTATCGAACAGAGTCGTCAGGCCCTGCTTGCCGCCGAGGCAAATCAGTCGGTGCCGATCGATTACCTGGCGCAAGTGCTCAACCCGCAGCGGCTGCCGGGCAAGCATCCTTTTTTCCAGGCAGGCCTGGTGGTGCAGAGTACGACGGCCGTACCGCTTAGCTTGCCGCACGTGAAATCGGAAGAAATCTCCTTGGCCTCCACTGAGGTGAAGCTGGACCTGATGCTGGAGTTGCGTGCTGTCAAAGGCGAAGGGGTGAGTGGGGTATTCAAATATCGCACGTCGCTGTTCGAGCGTTCTGTTATCTCGGGCATGGCAGGGCATTTCCAGTGTCTGCTGGAAAATATGCTGGCTAATGACGAGCAGACCGTCGCGCAGGTGAAGATGCTGTCTGCAACCGAACAGCAGAGGCTGATCAGCCAGTTCAACGATACGGCGCGCGACTTTGGCGATGGCGATGTCGTCAGCCGTTTTGAACAGCGTGTACGTCAGACTCCCCAGGCTATGGCCCTTCAGTTGCAACAACGCTGCTGGACATACGCCGAACTGGACCGGTTAGCCAACGGCATCGCCCACGCGTTGATAAAGAAGGGTGTGCAAGCCGGTGAGCACATCGGCCTGTTCACTGGACGGCATCCCTATCTGGTGGCAGGCATGCTTGGCATCCTCAAGGCGCGCTGTGCCTTTGTCCCCTTGAATCCGCAGGATTCGATGGAAGGTGCGCTGGGCTACATGATCAAAGACGCAGCATTGCACCGCGTGGTGGGTCATCGAGGCTTGGCACACGAGCTTGCCGCTCTGGGGCTGGAGACGTTGCTGGTCGACGACTTCGAAGGTGACCAGGGCGAATGGTCTGCTCCGGCCTGCCAGCGTGAGCCTCAGGATCTGGCCTATATTCTTTACACCTCTGGCTCGACCGGGCAGCCCAAGGGGGTAATGGTTTCGCAGCGCAATATCGATAACACTGCGAATGCATTTGCGCGAACACTGGAACTGACTGGTCAGTCGCGCCAGCTGCAGTACTTTTCGCCAGTCTTCGACGGGGTTTGTGGCGAGGTGTTTCCGGTACTGATCAGCGGCGCCACACTGGTATTTGCAGCCTCTGAACAGCTGCTCCCGGGGCCGGATCTGGTGACGCTTCTGCGCGAGCAACGTATCACCCATCTGCAGATCACGCCGACGGCCCTGCGCTTGCTCCCCCATGCCGAGCTTGCCGAACTGAAAGTCATCATCAGCGCCGGTGAAGCCTGTCCGGCCAATGTCGCCCAGACCTGGGCAGCCGGCAGACGTTTCCTCAATGGTTACGGTCCGACCGAAACCACGGTGTATGCATCTGCCCGGGATTACTGGGATGAACGAGGTGCCTTGGTATTGCGGCCTCTGGACAACGTCAGAATGTATGTCCTTGACCGGTATCTGAACCCTCTTCCCTGCGGTGTACCCGGCGAGCTTTACATTGGCGGGAGCGGGGTGGCACAGGGTTATCTGAATCTGGATGAGCGCACCGCGCAAGCGTTTCTTCCCGACCCATACGGCGTTTCGCCCGAGGCGCGGCTGTACCGCACTGGCGACTTTGTCGTGCGTCAGTTCAACGGAAGCCTGAGCTATGTCGGGCGTATCGATAATCAGGTCAAGATTCGCGGTTTTCGCATTGAGCTGGGCGACGTCGAAACGCGCTTGAACGCGATAGCCGGGCTGGAGCAGGCGGTCGTGGTGGTCAAACAGGATGACCAGGGGCACAAGGCTCTGGTGGGGTATTACGTCGGCAAACCGAGCGTGGCACAGGTACGTGCAGAGCTGGCCAGGGTGCTGCCGGCACATAGTGTGCCGGAGCGTCTTGTCTGCTTGCCCGAGCTGCCGCTTAGCCGTACTGGCAAAGTCGATCGCAAGTCGCTCGAAAATCGCGTTGATCAGCGCGCTCAGGAAGGCACTGCGGTCGGGACGCCGGCGACCCTTCCTGCAGCCGTCAGGCCTGCTGGAAAACGTCTGCACAACACGGTCAGAACGATCTGGCAGGAAGTGCTCGATTGCCAGGAAATCGATTCGGACGACAATTTTTTCGATCTCGGTGGCCACTCGTTACGCATCGTCGAGACGCAAAAACGTTTGAGCGAGCTTTTGCAGGCGCCCGTGGCCATGACAGACCTTTTCGAATACCCGACGCTGCGTGGTCTGGTCGCTCACCTGGAACGCTTGCATGGGCCGCTGCCGGAGGTTCGCCAAGCCAGCGAGGCATCACCTGCCATTGATCCAGGGAATCGCACGCTGGCGGTCGTCGGCATGGCCGGGCGCTTTCCGGGCGCCGCTGACCTGAGCGAGTTCTGGCAGAACATCACCGAAGGGGTGGAGTCGACTCTTTACTTCAGTGATGAGGTCATGCTCGCGCATGGCGTAAACCCTGATCTGCTGGAGCGTGCCGATTTCGTCAAGTGTGGCAATCGTCTCGAGGACGTCGACAAGTTCGATGCCGAGTTCTTCGGCTTTTCACCGCGTGAAGCACAGCTGATGGATCCTCAGCAGCGCATCTTTCTTCAATGCGCGTGGGCCGCGATGGAAGCCGCCGGTTACGGCGGCGCTCTGAACGATTTGCGTGTGGGCGTATTTGCAAGCGCGAGCACCAGCCATTACCTGCTCGATCACGTTTACCCGAGGCGCCAGGAGCTGCAACTGGAGAACATCCAGTGGTTGTTGGGTAATGGCCGCGATTTCATGGCTTCGCGTGTGGCTTACAAACTCAATCTCGCGGGACCTGCGATTACCGTCGAAACGGCTTGCTCCTCGTCACTGGTGGCGGTCCAGATGGCCTGCGAAAGCTTGCTGCGAGGCGAGTCGGATATGGTGATCGTCGGCGGTGCTTCGGTCGAAGCTCAATACTACGGTTACCAGGCGGCACCGGGCAGCATCATTTCCGTCGATGGCCATTGCCGGCCGTTCGATGCCCAGGCCAGTGGCACCACTGGCGGCAGCGGTTGTGCAGTGTTGGTCCTCAAACTGGCTGACAGGGCAATCGAAGATCGCGACCATATTCATGCCTTGATCAAGGGCGGGGCGATCAATAACGATGGCTCCAGTAAGGTCAGTTACACCGCGCCCAGTGTTCATGGGCAGGCCCAGGTGGTGAGCGCTGCACTCGATGCAGCGAATATCAGCGCAGATTCCATTGGTTACGTCGAGGCGCATGGCACCGGCACTCGTCTGGGTGACCCGGTAGAAGTCCGTGCGCTGACGCAGGCCTATACCAGCGCTTTGCCACATTTCACGCCGGGCTTTTGTGCCCTTGGTTCGTTGAAGAGCAACATCGGTCATCTTGATGCGGCCTCAGGCATCGCCGGGCTGGTCAAAGCCATACTTGCCGTGCAACACAACGTGCTGCCTGCAAGCCTGAACTTCACGCGGGCCAATCCCGAAATCGATTTCAGCGACAGCCCGTTTTATGTCAACACGACCTCCAGGCCGTGGCCGGCAGCGGCCTCGCCACGTCGGGCAGGCGTCAGCTCCTTCGGCATCGGCGGGACCAATGCGCATGTCATTGTCGAGGAACCTCCTCAACCGTCGGTACGCCCGCATGACGATAGCGAACGCTGGTACATACTGCCGTTCTCTGCACGCTCCGCAGCAGCGCTGGATCATCAGCGTCGGCAACTGATCACCTGTCTGCAGAATCCCGCAGCCGATCTACGCGATATCGCCTTCACGCTGGGAGAGGGTCGTACACGTTTTGCCTTCAGGGACAGCGTCGTCAGCCAGAGTATTGCCGGAGCCTTGCACGCGCTGCAGGCGCCTTCGTCCACAGCGCTAATGGAACGCAGGCAGGACCGTCCGATCGTGTTCATGTTCTCCGGGCAGGGCAGCCAGTACGCGGGAATGTTCAAGGGCCTCTACGACAGTGAGGCAGTATTTCGGCAGACAGTTGACCGCTGTGCAGTCATATTGCAGCGTTATGGCGTCGACATTCTGGCCTGTCTGTACCCGCCAGCGGGTAGCAAAACAGGCGACGCCCTGAGCCGGACGGAGATCGCGCAGCCGGCACTTTTTGTGGTCGAGTACGCGTGCGCCCTGTTGTTGCAAAGCCGCGGTATCCACCCGCAGGCGCTCATAGGCCATAGCCTTGGGGAGCTGGTGGCTGCCTGTTTTGCCGGGGTCTACAGTGTTGAAGACAGCTTGAAACTGGTTGTCGAGCGGGGCCGCCTGATGCAACGTCAAGCGCCCGGTGCGATGCTTGCCGTTGGCCTCTCGGAAGCAGACTGCGCGCGTTTTCTGGAGCCCGGCGTGGAACTGGCTGCCGTCAATGGGCCGCTGCAATGTGTCCTGGCGGGTGATTTTGAAGCTATTGCGCGGGTCGAGCGACAACTGGCCGAGGAAGGGCTCGTAGGGCGTGTACTGGATACCTCGCACGCTTTTCATTCCCGCATGATGGCTCCGGCTGCGCACGCGTTGAAGGCCGTTGTTAACGGGTTCTCTGTTCAGCCCCCGACTATCGCGCTCGTGTCCAACCACAACGGTGGTTGGTTCTCGATCGATTCGAGCAGCCAGAGTGATTACTGGGCGTCTCATCTACTGGAAACCGTGCGCTTTTCTGACGGTATCGCGCTGCTTGCCGACGAACTGGAAGAGCCGATTTTTCTCGAAGTCGGCCCGGGCCGTGCTCTTCAGAGTGCATTGAAATCCTATGCTGATCCCTTGTGCGTGCTTGGTTGCACTCGGCATGCACGGGACAGCCGGTCGGACGAGGCGGCATTGGCGCAAGGCATCGCGTCATTGTGGAGGCAGGGGGCACGTTTCGGTTGGGCGCAGGCCACAGGGTGTACAGACGGCGCACGCGTGCCGCTGCCGACCTATCCGTTCGCGCGGGACAGCCACTGGATCGAGGCTGCCGGGACGGCTTCTTCAGCGCAGCACGAGGCACCGTTGTTCCTGCATTGGCAGCGTATGCATGGTAATCGCCGGCAGTTCCGGTTGAGCCTTTCGCCACAACTCTGGCTGGTGGACGAACACCGGGTTTTCGAAGGAAGGCCAGTGCTTTCCGGCACCGGATGCGTCGAACTGGTACGCAATGCCTATGCGCGTATGGAAGGTGTCGAGTCGATCGAGCTGAGTGATGTTTACTTCCCGACCCCTCTGGTTCTGGAAGATGAGCAGGCCTCGCAACGCGTGCTGATTACGTTCAAGGATCACGCCGAGAGCACCGAGTTTTTCCTCGAGTCGGTATCGGACGAGGGTAACGGTCCGCAGCAGCGCACGATGCTGCATGCCCAGGGCTTCATCAAGCGCCACGACCGGGAGCGTTCCGTACCCACAGCGTTGATGCAGCTTCAGGCCGACCATGCTGACTGTCTTGCCGATGAAGTCGAACATGCGGCATTGAACACGCGTCTCGGCTTGTTCGGGCCTCGCTGGAAGTGCTTTCGTTCTATCTGGCTTAGTGAGGATGAGGGGTTGGCGCTCCTGGAACTCGATCAGGCGTTTGCCGCTGATGTTGAGCACTTTGCGCTGCATCCGGCGTTGCTCGACATGGCGACTGGTTTTCTCTCGATCATGGAAAACCGCGCCCGCAGATTGCCGTTCCATTACCAGCGCCTGACTATTCATGCACCACTGCGCTCCCGGCTTTACAGCCATGCACGGCGGGTTCGCAGTAATGTTTATGATGTGCAGATGTTCGAAGTCGACAGCGACGGCGGAGTCGGGGCGCTGCTGGCCGAGGTGACAGGCTTCACTTTGCGCGAGGAGCGAGTGGCATCGGAAGCACAGCGCACTGAGCCCCTGGACTGGTGCCAGGCGCCTGCATGGCGCCCGGCATTGCCGCCGAGGAGCGACTCGCCATTACAAGGGCCCTGGCTGGTTGTGATGCGCGGCGTTGCAGCCGATAACAGCATGCTTTTCTCGCTGCCGCCGGACAGTGTCTGCATAGCAGATGCCGGTGATTCCGGCACTGCGGTCGCGACAATTGCTCGCGGCGATGCTCAGGCGTATGAGCAACTGTTCAATACACTGGCGGCGCAAGATGCCTTGCCGAGTCAGATCATTTACATGGCTGGTCAGGCGCAACCGACGCACGGCGAACACGCTGCCATCAGGCTGTTTACCGATCTTATGTCGCTGGTACAGGCGTACATCCCTCATGCCGCAAACACCACTGTGTTGTCACTGGTGACCGAAGGTGCCTGCCAGGTGGATGACGATGAGCCGGTCAACAGCTGTGTAGCGACCTTGTCTGGTGTGGTTCGCACACTTGCGTGGGAGCTGCCACAGATTCAGTGCCGTCATTTCGATCTGCCGCTTGCCAATGCGGCGGAGAACGAGACGCTGCTGCTTCAGGCACTCCAGCACATCGATCCAGACCAGGCATCTCCGCTTGCTTCGACCCTGGCGTTGCGCAAACAGACGTTCCATGAGCCTTGCCTGCGAGCGCTGCAAGTCTCGCCACCTTCGCAGCCGTTCGAGGAGGGCGGGACCTACGTGGTTACCGGTGGTCTGGGCGGCATGGGGCTTGCGCTGGCCAGTCATCTGGCTGCGAAGGCAAAAGCCGTCACGTTAGTCCTGATGTCCCGTTCTGCGACAGTCACGGATGAGGTCGGGCAAGCGCTGCAGGCGTTGGAACAGCAGGGCGCGCGGATTCAACACATGGCGGTCGATTGCGCTGATCGCGAGGCTTTCACTGCAGCGCTGCACCAGGTCAGACTTCAGCATGGACGTATCTCTGGAGCCATACACGCGGCAGGCGTGCAAGCCAGCGGTCTCATTCAACTGAGCCAGGCAACTGCATGGGCACAGGTCATGGGCAGCAAGGTAGTCGGCACCGATGTGCTGATAGAGGTTTTGCGCCAGGAACCTGTCGATTTCATATTCCTGTGTTCGTCGTTGGCGTCGGTGCTGGGTGGTCTGGGCCAGGCGGATTACGCCGCCGCCAACGCTTACCTGGATGCTCGGGCGCAGGCGTGTCGTCAGGAGGGCATACCTGTGGTTTCGCTCAACTGGGATGCATGGGCGCAGGCAGGTATGCGTGTTGCCTATGACAGGGCACACCCCGAGCAGGCGCCGATTGATAATGTGCGCGGGCTGACCAACGCAGAAGGTTGCCAGCTGTTCGAGCTGGCCCTGGCGCAGAACACGGCTCAGGTCATCGTGAGCAAGGCGCAGGATCTGCAACAACTGATCGAGCAACTGCAGCGCGGCGGTGCGACATCGGCTGGCCGTGCAACACCGCTGTTCGACTCCGGGGCCGAGCGTGTTGCGCCACGCAATGCGGTGGAACAGGAAGTCGCGCAGTTGTGGCAAGAGCTGCTAGGCGGCGATATGCCGGGTGTGCTGGATAACTTCTTCGATCTGGGCGGGCACTCGCTGTTGGGCTCACAGCTGATTTCGCGAATTCGTTCGCGCTTTCAGCAGTGCCTGACGTTGGCCGAGTTTCTCGATGAGCCGACCATCGAGCGAATCGCCCGTTCATTGGGCAGTGGCGCCGACGATACGCCCATCGATGCCGATGAAGCCGCCGTCCGCTACTGTCTGGTGCCGGTGCAGCGAAACGGCGAGGGGAGACCATTCTTCTGTCTGCCGGGCATGGGGGGCAACGTCAATCAAGTGCTTGGGTTGGCCAAGGCCATGGGTACGCAGCGGCCTTTTTACGGTCTGCAATGCCTTGGGCTCGATGGCAAGGCTGAGCCTCACCTCAGCGTCGAGGATATGGCCGAACACTATATTCGCTGCATGAAATCGGTTCAGGCGCACGGGCCGTATCTGTTGGGCGGGCATTCACTTGGCGGAAAAGTAGCGTATGAAATCGCCAGGCGTCTCGAAGCGCGTGGCGACCAGGTGGGCTTGCTGGCGCTGTTCGACTCGGCGGCACCTCCCTATACGCAAATGCAGGTGCCCACTGATGCTCAGGTACTGGGTTCGCTGCTGAGTATCTTCGGGCATTACTTCGACAAGCCGATCAAGCTTAGCCGCGAGGAGTTGCAGGCGCTCGAGCATCTGGATGATGAGGAAAAGATCCGCTACCTGAAAGACACACTGGAAAGTCACGGGTTGCTGGATGCGCGTGGCGATGAGGGAAGCATCCGGGGGCTGTTCAACGTGTACAAGGCTGCTGCCGCATTCGGTATGCGCTATGACCCGCCCAAAGTTGCGCTTGATGCCTCGCTGGTGCTGTTTCGCGCGGTCGACTCGATGCCCTCCGGCATCAACCTGCCCGAGATCCGCGACACGGATGCCTGGGGCTGGGAGTCGTTCAGTGCGGCGAAGGTAAGAACGGTCGATGTCTCGGGAGACCACTTTACCTGCCTGTCCGTCCACGCCCGGCAAATTGCCGATGTATTGATCGAGCAACTCGCCGAGTGTGATCGATAACCCGTTCTTTGCGGAACATGGCGAGCAGGCTCAGCGCCTGCTCGCCTACATTAATCAGTCTGAGGTCTACATATGTCTGGAGGTTACTCAAAAGGTGACACCCGTCCACCCATGCGCTTCATTCTTCTGATATTGGGGCTCGATGTGCTTGGCATCGGTCTGGCGATCCCTGTCATGCCGACGCTGATCGCGACTATCTGGCCATCGTCTACCGAGCATGTCTCGTTGGCGCTGGGTGTGGCGTTGACACTTTATTCAGCGATGCAGTTTCTGTGTGCGCCGCTGCTGGGGGCGCTGAGCGACTGCCATGGGCGTCGACCGATATTGCTTCTGGCGCTGGCCGGCATGTGCCTGGGCAATCTGATGGCTGGCTTCGCCGGCAGCCTGACGGTCTTGCTGATAGGCCGTGCCATCGCAGGAATCACTGCCGCCAATATCGCCACTGCGATGGCCTATATTGCGGACATCAGTGAGGGTGAGCAGCGCACGCATTTCTACGGTGCAGCGGGCAGTGTCATCGCCATAGCGCTTGTTTTCGGCCCGGTCATAGGCGGGGGACTTGCGTCTTACGGACCGCACTTGCCCTTTCTGGTCGCTGGCGGCCTGGCGGCAATCAACCTGCTGTATGGCTACATGAGGTTGCCGGAAAGCCTTGCGGCCGAGCATCGGCGTGCCTTCGAATGGCGGCGAACCAACCCGTTTGGCAGCCTGCGAGGACTCTGGAGTACGCAAGGCCTGCGGCCGTATCTGCTGGCTGCGACGTGCTCCTGGTTCGCCTACGGGATATTTCAAAGCTGCTTTGTGCTGGCCAATCAGATGCGTTATGGCTGGAGCATGCTTGAAGTGTCGTACGCATTGGCGGTACTCGCTCTGGGCATGGCGTTCGCGCAGCGCGTACTGGTACGCAAGCTGACGCCAATCATGTCCAACCAGCGGATCATCGTTACAGGTTATGCCTGTTGCCTGCTGGGTTATGGTTTCTATACGGCTGCTGCAAGCGTCTGGCTGACGGTGGTGGGCATGTGTTTCCATGCTGTCGGACTGATCGCCGAGCCGGCATTGCGCAGTGAGCTCTCGCGTCATGCCAGTGCAGGGCATCAGGGCGAGTTGCAGGGCGGGCTGACATCCCTGTTGAGTCTGGTGGGCGGTGTAGCGCCAGTGATTGGCGCCCTGATATTTGCGGGTAACGTTGGCTCAGGCCAGCATGTCCTGTGGCTGGGCGCTCCCTTTCTGGTCAGCCTGTTGATGTACGTGCTGGCGATAGGCTGCATCCAGAGGGGGAGAACTTCAGCCGCCTGTAACGGTTGATCCTCGCGCTGGTAACCCATCAGCCTCCGCCGAGCACCACACTCAGCGCGTTGCGTGCATCGTCCAGTTGCACCAGCGAGGCGTGGCGTGCGCCCAGCGCGTCGCGGTTCTGGATGGCGGTGAGGATCGCCTTGTGACGCGGCATGGCCAGTTCGTGCAGGTTGGGACGCTTGTTGGAGTATTTGAGCGCTTCGCGCAACGCCAGTGACAGCATGTTGCACAGGTGAGCCAGCAAGTCGTTGTGGGTGGCGTCGGCGATGCGGCTGTGGAAGTCGAGATCGGGTTGCAACAGGTCTTCCGGCGTCGGTGCGGCTTCCATGCGCAGGTAGGCTTCGTGGATCGACTCGATCTCTGCGTCGGTGGCATGCTGCGCGGCCAGTGCTGCAACTGCTGGTTCGATGACAGCGCGTACGCTGGTCAGCAGATTGAAGAAATCATTCTGCGGCGAGCTTTGCATGACCCAGTGCAGTACGTCCGGGTCCAGCAGATGCCATTCGCGACGCGCCTTGACCACCGTGCCGACACGCGGCCGCGAATAAACCAGACCCTTGGCCACCAGAACCCGCGTGGCTTCACGCAGGACCGGGCGGCTGACGGCATACTCTTCGCAGAGCAACGCTTCGGCAGGCAGCTTTTCGTCAGGCTTGAAACGGCCGGACACGATTTGCATGCCCAGTTCCTGGACAATACGGGCGTGCATGCTTTTTCGGTCGGAAGGCTTTCGATAATCCATGGGAACGCTGGTCGGTCCTGGCGGTAATTGCTGGGCATCATACCATTGCGTAACACTTGCGGCGGCTGCCTGCGTCAGGTAAACCGCCGCTTTGGTCAGTGCGAGTGGCGGGGCACTTCGGAACCTCTGCAACCGACCAGGAAGTCGAAATCACAGCCCTGGTCTGCCTGCATCACCCGGTCTACGTACAGCTGACGATAGCCACCCAACAGCAATTGAGGCGGAGCCTGCCAGTCGGCGAGGCGCGCCGCCAGTTCGGCTTCCGGGATGTCCAGATGCAGACGCCCGCCAGCGCAGTCGAGCTCGATCCAGTCGCCTTCCTTGACCACCGCCAGCGGGCCGCCCGCTGCGGCTTCCGGCGCCACATGCAGAACCACGGTGCCGTAAGCTGTGCCGCTCATGCGCGCATCGGAAATGCGCACCATGTCAGTCACGCCCTGCGCCAGCAGCTTGGCTGGCAAGCCCATGTTGCCGACCTCGGCCATGCCCGGATAACCCTTGGGGCCGCAGTTCTTCAGCACCATGACCGAGTTGGCATCGATGTCCAGATCCGGGTCGTTGATCCGTGACTTGTACATCTCGAAATTCTCGAACACCACTGCGCGGCCACGGTGCTGCATCAGCGCCGGCGTCGCGGCCGAGGGCTTGAGCACGGCACCCAGCGGCGCGAGGTTGCCGCGCAGCACGCAAATCCCGCCGTCGGCGCGGATCGGGTTGTCCAGCGCGCGGATTACCTGATCTTCACCATAGATCGGTGAGTTGCAGGTGTTTTCGCCGATGCTCTTGCCATTGACGGTCAAGGCATCCGGGTTGGGCAGCAGCCTGGCTTCGTTCATACGGCGCAGCACGGCGGGCAGGCCGCCGGCGTAATAGAACTCTTCCATCAGGAAGCGCCCCGACGGTTGCAGGTCGACAATCGTCGGCATGCCCCGGCCCATGCGTGACCAGTCATCCAGGTCCAGATCGACGCCGATGCGTCCGGCGATGGCCTTCAGGTGAATCACGGCGTTGGTCGAGCCACCGATGGCCGCGTTGACCCTGATGGCGTTTTCGAATGCGGCCTTGGTGAGAATCTTCGACAGGCGCAGGTCTTCACGGACCATATCGACGGCGCGCATGCCGGACATGTGCGCCAGCACGTAACGCCGCGAATCCACCGCCGGAATGGCCGCGTTGTGCGGCAGCGAAGTGCCCAGCGCTTCGGCCATGCAGGCCATGGTCGAGGCCGTGCCCATGGTGTTGCAGGTGCCTGCCGAGCGCGACATGCCTGCTTCGGCGGAGAGGAATTCATCCAGGCTGATGGTCCCGGCCTTGTAGGACTCGTGCATCTGCCAGACGATGGTGCCGGCGCCGATGTCCTTGCCTTCATGCTTGCCGTTGAGCATCGGTCCGCCGGTGACGACGATGGCGGGGATGTCACAGCTGGCAGCCCCCATCAACAGGGCAGGGGTGGTCTTGTCACAGCCGGTCAACAGCACGACGCCATCGATGGGGTTGCCGCGAATCGCTTCTTCAACGTCCATGCTCGCCAGGTTGCGGGTGAACATAGCGGTAGGGCGCAGGTTGGATTCGCCGTTGGAAAACACCGGAAACTCGACCGGCCAGCCGCCTGCTTCGATCACGCCACGTTTGACATGCTCGGCGATCTGCCGGAAATGCGCGTTGCAGGGGGTCAACTCCGACCAGGTATTGCAGATGCCGATGATCGGCTTGCCCTGAAACTGGTGGTCGGCAATACCCTGATTCTTCATCCAGCTGCGGTACATGAAGCCATTCTTGTCGGCAGTGCCAAACCACTGGGCAGAACGGAGGGTCGGTTTTTTATCGGAGTCAGACATGATCGGCTCTCTTATTGTAAGACTTAATGGCGATACTGCTGGCTAAGGTAAGCCTAAAAAACGCGTATTGGAAGAGTTGTCAGTTTAAATAGTATTACTATATAGTCGGTCGTAGACGAGGGATCATCCTGGCGCATGTGCAGTGTTATTCAGCCCCCAGGCACAGAGGCGATCCCCGCAGGTTCCATAACAAAAACAATGGGAGACCGCCTACATGAGCCAGGAACTGCGGCTTATACGCCGCATCACGTTCAAACTGATTCCTTTCCTCATCCTGCTGTACCTGATCGCTTATGTAGACCGCTCTGCCGTGGGCTTTGCCAAGCTGCACATGGGCGCGGACATCGGTATCGGCGACGCCGCCTACGGGCTGGGTGCCGGGCTGTTCTTTATCGGTTACTTCCTGCTGGAGATCCCCAGCAACCTGATGCTCGAGCGTTTCGGCGCACGTCGCTGGTTCGCGCGGATCATGATCACCTGGGGCGCGATCACCATCGGCATGGCCTTCGTCCAGGGGCCGCACAGCTTCTATGTGATGAGGTTTTTGCTGGGCGCTGCCGAGGCGGGCTTCTTTCCCGGTGTGCTGTACTACATCACCCAGTGGTTTCCGGTGCGCCATCGCGGCAAGATCCTTGGCCTTTTCATCCTCTCGCAACCCATCGCCATGATGATCACCGGGCCCGTGTCCGGCGGTTTGCTGGGCATGGACGGCATACTCGGCCTGCATGGCTGGCAATGGCTGTTCATCGTCATCGGCACGCCGGCGATTCTGCTGACCTGGCCGGTGCTGCGCTGGTTGCCGGATGGTCCGCAGCAGGTCAAATGGATGGACCAGGCCGAGAAGGACTGGCTGACCGGTGAGCTGAAAAAGGACCTTGAAGAGTACGGCCAGACTCGCCACGGCAATCCGTTGCATGCCTTGAAAGACAAACGCGTGCTGTTGCTGACGCTGTTCTACCTGCCGGTGACCTTGAGCATCTACGGTCTGGGCCTGTGGCTGCCGACGCTGATCAAACAGTTTGGCGGCAGTGACCTGACCACCGGCTTCGTGTCATCGGTGCCTTACATTTTCGGCATCATCGGCCTGCTGATCGTGCCGCGCAGTTCCGATCGCCTCAACGATCGTTACGGGCATCTGGCCGTGCTCTATGTGCTGGGTGCCATCGGCCTGTTCTGCAGTGCCTGGCTGACCATGCCGGTGGCGCAGCTGGCTGCATTGTGCGTCGTGGCGTTCGCGCTGTTTTCCTGCACGGCGGTGTTCTGGACCTTGCCGGGGCGGTTCTTCGCCGGTGCCAGTGCCGCAGCCGGTATCGCGCTGATCAACTCGGTCGGCAACCTGGGCGGCTACATCGGTCCGTTCGTGATCGGCGCGTTGAAGGAAATCACCGGCAGCCTGGCATCGGGACTCTATTTCCTGTCGGGCGTCATGGTCTTCGGGCTGCTGCTGACCGGCATCGTTTATCACGTGCTGGAGCGCAAGCATGCGCTGCCAGCGTCCGACTTCGCGGCGAGTGCCAGGGCGAGATAGGTTTTCAGCGGCCCATTATCTGGAAGGAGAATTTCATGCGGTTAGTACAGTTTGAATTGAGCGACGGTCAGCGCCGGGTCGGGCTGGTCGATGGTGATCAGGTGCGTGAGGTCCAGGGTGTCGAAAGTGTTCGCGAGCTGGCGCTGGTGGCTATCGAGGCAGGGTCGGCTCTGGCGCATCAGGTCGAGCAGCGTGGCGTTGGCGAGACGCACGACTATTTGCAGTTGCTTGAGGAGTTGCGGATCCTGCCGCCGCTCGACCATCCTGATCCGGCGCACCTGCTGGTCAGCGGCACCGGGCTGACACATCTGGGCAGTGCGTCGGCACGCGACAAGATGCACCAGCAGTCCGGCGACGAAGCCACGATGACCGACACCATGCGTATCTTCAAATGGGGCGTCGAAGGCGGCAAGCCGACGGCGGGGCAGGCCGGTGTTCAGCCCGAGTGGTTCTACAAGGGTGACGGCAGCATTGTCGTGCGTCCCGGACATTCGTTTTCGCTGCCGCCCTTTGCCGAAGACGGCGGGGAAGAGCCCGAGCTGAGCGGCCTGTATGTGATCGGTCATGACCGCAAGCCTTATCGCCTGGGCTTCGCCATCGGTAATGAATACTCCGATCACGTCATGGAGCGTCGTAACTACCTGTATCTGGCGCATTCGAAACTGCGCGCCTGTTCGTTCGGGCCGGAGTTGCGCGTGGGCGACTTGCCGCAAAGCCTGTCGGGCACCAGTCGGGTCTGGCGCGATGGCAAGGTACTGTGGGAGAAAGAGTTCCTCAGTGGCGAAGCGAACATGTGCCACAGTCTGGAAAACCTTGAATACCACCACTTCAAGTACGCGCAATTCCTCAGGCCGGGTGACGTGCATGTGCATTTCTTCGGCACCGCCACCCTGTCGTTCGCCGATGGCGTGCGCACCCAGCCGGGCGATCGTTTCGAGATCAGTCAGGCCGAGTTCGGTCAGCCGCTGGTCAACGGCCTGGCACCGAGCGAGCCGGTGTTTCAGCCGGGCGGCATCGGCAAGCTGTAAGCGCAGACGCGGATTGCTCACCGTGCCAGCGCTCGGCGTTGGTACGGCTCTGCGTCCTCTCCTGACTGTGTGACGGCGATCACCAGTGTATCTGTGCCCGCGTTTTGCCCTATCATTCGCGCTTTTGCTGGCCGGATGAATTTCATGACTACCACGCCCACCACACTGTTTGCCGCGCTCAAAGCCACCACCATGCTGGAAATCGACGGCCTGCACGCCTGGGACTTCTCTCTGGGCGAGGAACTGAACGTCGAATGCATGGACGGCCGCGAGCGCAAGGTATGGCGTTTCACCACGGCGCAAATCGACGCTGCGACCTTCGATGAATCCCTGCAAAGCTGGGTGATCAATGACGGCAACGCCGATCACCGGATCATCTGCTGCCTGGATGCCTTTACCCCCTCCGATGAAGATGATTCCGCGCAGGATTGAGTAAATGCGGGCTGGCGCTGTCATAGACCCGACCGTGCCGTAACAGGCATCAATAACCTCAACAAGATGGATGCCCCCATGCCCCATAAATTTCTGCCGTGGCTGGCGATTGCCAGTGCCATGAGCACATTTACCCTGCAGGCCCAAGCCATGCCAGATACTGAATTGCTGATCGGTTCCTACACGCAAGGCAAGAGTGAAGGGATCTATCGTTTTGCCTTCGACAGCGAAACCGGAATGATCGGCGCCAAGCCGCTGCAAGTGGTCAAAGCCGAAAACCCGTCGTGGCTGACCGTCTCCAGAGACCAGCGCTATCTGTTCGCAGTCAATGAAAACGGCCCCGGACAGAAAGACGTGGTCGGTAAGGTCAGCAGCTTTGCGATCGACCCGAAAACCCGTCAGATCACGCCGATCAATCAGGTTCAAAGCCGCGGTGAAGAACCGACGCACTCCAGCCTGAGCTACGACGGCCGCTACCTGTTCGTGGCCAACTACGCAGTAAACCCTGACCCGGGCGGCGCGCTGACCGTGGTGCCGGTAGGCAAGGACGGCACCTTGAGCGAAGCCGTTCAGGTCCTGCCGCTGGGGCCTGGAAGCAAGGTCAACAGTGAGCGGCAGATGTCCTCACATGTGCACCTGGCCGTGCCGACGCCGGATGACAAGTACGTAGTGACTGCCGACCTGGGCGCTGACAAGCTGTTCGTTTATCACTACGACGCGAGCCAGGCCAAGCCATTGCAGCCAGCCAAGGTGCCGTTCGTGCAGTTGCCGGGCGGCTCCGGACCCCGTCATACGCTCTTCAGCGCTGATGGCAAGCATGCCTGGCTGGTGCTGGAAATGACGGCTCAGGTCGCGGTGTTCGACTACCACGACGGCGTCTTCAAGCAGACCCAACTGGTCGACATGAAGAACAAGGGCGTGGACGAGAAAAACGGTGGTGGCGCCTTGCACACTTCACCGGATGGCAAATTTCTGTACGTGACCAATCGGGGTGATGCGAATCAGGTCGTGGTGTTCCGCATCGATCAGGCCAGCGGCAAGCTTGAAGAAATTCAGCGTCGTTCCCTGGAAGGCAAGGAGCCCCGCGAGTTCGCTTTCGATCCGACTGGCCAGTTCATGCTGTTCGCCAATCAGAAGAGCAACCAGATCGTGACCGTACGCCGTGATCCGCAGAGCGGCAAGATCGGTGAAACGGTACAGAAATTCGATGCAGATGCACCTTCTTACCTGCGTTTTCTGACCGACAAGTAATCCGCTTCGGCTCCAGCCCGCACGATACAAGGGCTGGGGCCGTTATCATTCTTGATGATATGGGTTAGTGCTACAAAAGATTTCTGCTGAACCACCCTCGGGCGTAAGTTTGAGTCACGGCCATAACGGTCAGGACTTCAAACCAGCGTACAGACAGACAAGAGGGGTGACCGACATGAATTTCAATCTTTTCTCCATCATCGCTGCATCTGCTATCTCGGCAAGCGTCGCTCTCCCGGCCAGCGCCAGCGTCGAAGTGAACGACAAGAAAGCCCACTCGACTCAGACCTACACCACCAAATACCTGCAACAGAGCGCTAATTTCTACGCAGCGCTGGACCACAAATCCGCTCAATGATTGATCAGCCGTCACGCTTTCGCGAGCATGTTCGCCCACACAGGTCCCTGCGACTTACTGCCCAATGCGCGGCAGACCAGGCACGGAATGTCAGGCGAGCCTGTTCGCGAAAGCGCTGGTGGCGGCACATCCGCGCCTGGAAACAAGGCTTCTGCCCAGCGGGCGTAGGAGCGAACTTGTTCGCGAAGGCGGTACTTCGGGCGCTACATTTTCTCTGAATTTAACGTCCCTTTCGCGAACAAGCGAAGCGTCGCCCGGTCCACTCCTACGCCCTCCCGGGCAGAATCAAAAGCTGAAGACTGTCAGGCGAGCCTGTTCGCGAAAGCGCTGATGGCACAACATTCAAGAGCGGACGCAGAGCGTCCAGAACGGCATTCCCACGCGGAGCGTGAGGAACGATAGTCAACTGCCGTGCCTCACGTTCCGCGTCACAGGTCTCTCAGTGCCCCACCTCGATGGTGCTCAATCCATTGCCCTGACGACGCACCTTGATCTGCACCGGGATTCGTTCGTGCATTTCCTGGACGTGGGAGATCACGCCGACCTTGCGACCCTGTGCCTGCAAGCCGTCGAGAGCGTCCATCGCCAGTTGCAGCGACTCCGGGTCGAGGCTGCCGAAACCTTCGTCGATGAACAGTGACTCGATGCGCAAGGTGCTGGATGCCATGGAAGCGAGGCCCAGCGCCAGTGCCAGCGAGACAAGGAAGGTTTCCCCGCCGGACAGCGAGTGAACCGAGCGCAGTTCGTCGCCCATTTCCGTGTCCATGACCAGTAGACCGAGCATGCTGCCGCCGCGTTTCAGGCGGTAGCGGCGCACCAGTTGCCTGAGCTGCGCATTGGCGTGATGGACCAGCAAGTCGAGGTTATAGGCCTGGGCGATTTTGCGAAACCTGTCGCCTTCTGCCGAGCCGATTAAAGACGCCAGACGTGCCCAGCGCAGGTATTCGCTGTTGGCGTCGGCGATGCGCGCCTGCAGTTCGCTGTTGGCATTGCGGCGGCGCTGATCTTCACTGAGCTCGGCCCGCAGGTCGGCGCAGTGCTGCTCGCTGAGCGCCGACTGTTCAAGGACCTGTTGCAGCGCTGTCGCCAGTTGCGCACTGTCGGTCAGGTCACTGTGTTGCGCCTGATGCTGTTGCAGACGCTGATCGCGTTCCTGCAGCAACACTTTTGCCTGTTCCAGCGCCTTGTCGGTGCTATTCAATTGCACACGCAGTTGCTCGACATGCGCATCGTCGTAGGTCAGCAAGGTGTCCAGCGCGCTATCGTCCAGCTGAGGATGCTGAGCGCGCCATTCGCTGATCTGCACATCAAGTTCAGCCAGTTCCTGTTGCAGGGACTGCTGTTGTTGCTGTCCGGACTTGAGTTCGGCAGCCAGTTGAATCAGCTGATTGTGGATGTCCTGCAGCGCCTGCGCCGCCAGACTTTCCGCCTGCCTGGCCTGCTCGATGGTCTGCTCCAGCGCCTGCTGCCATTGCTCTGCGCTGGCGTGGTCGCCCAGCAGACCGGCAAGCGTCTGCTGACTGGTCTGCTGTTGCTCGCCGAGCCGGGTGAGTTCCTGCGCCAGTTCGGTCTGGCGGTGCAGACGAGTCTGCTGCTCGACCTGCTGCTTCTCGATCTTCTGCTGACGCTCGGTTTGCTCTTGCTGCTCTTCGTGTTGCTGCTCCAGCTGATCGAGACGCTGGGTCACCTGCTGTTCGAGCTGCAGCACGGTCGCCGATGCATCACTGCGCAGCCCTTCAAGCACCTGCGGTGATACCAGCGGCGTGAATGCCGTCAGTTCTTCTTCCAGTCGCTGCCCGTCGGCCTCCAGTTGTTTGAGCTGCTCGGCAACATGACCCGCAGCGGTCTGGCTGGCTTCGGTCGCCGCCTGAAGCTGCTGCTGCAGGCGGGCGGCGTCTTTTTGCAGGGTCAACAAGGCTTGCTGACGTTGCTCGTCACGGATGATGACTTCGCTCAGTTGACTCAATTGCTGGCTCAACCAGGCGTCGCGCTTGTCGGCGTCGCGGTCGAGCAATTGGGCGGCGAGGGGGTGTGACTCCAGGTCCGGTGCCAAAGCCTGATGGCGCACGGTGAGCTGCTCATGCTGGCGCAGCAGCTCTTTCTGCCGGGCGATTACGCCGCCGACCTGTTCACGCAACTGATTGCGTTGCTCGGTCAGCAGGTCCACGGCTTTCTGCGCGCTGGCCTGCTCGTTGTCGTCGTGTTGCGTGAGGCTTTCGAGCAGCGCCTCCGGCTGATGCCAGGGGTGTTCAATGCTGCCACAGACCGGGCAGGGCTGGTCGTCCTGCAACTGCACGCGCAACTCTTCGACACTGGCGCTGCGGGCCAGCCGTTGGCGCTCCAGCAGTTGCCGGGTGACGGTCAGGGTCTGTTCGGCGACGGTCAGTTCATCACGAACGCGAAGGCCTTCGCTGTTGAGCTGTTCGCGTTGCTGCTGGGCGCTCTGCTGTTGCTGGGAGAGGTCGGCAAGCTGGCGGTCGACGTCTTGCTGACTGGCCCATAGACGGGCCAGCTCCTCGAATGCACGTTGCTGTTTGCGGTTGTCCTGCAGCAGGCTGCCGAGAATCTGCACCTGCTCGGCCACTGCCTCTACTTCGCAATCGGCTTCGCGGTACAGCAACTCCAGCGCGCTGCGTTGCTCGGTCAACTGCTGATCGGCAGTGCTGGCACGCTGCTGCAGCGCCGGCAGCTCACTGTGGCCGTGCTTGAGACGATTGGCGATCAGCGTGAGGGATTTCAGCCGGTCACGCCACGCGTTCCAGGCCTGAGCCAGCGGTGCCAGTTCGCTGCTGTGCTGCAGTTGCCCGGCAATACGCTCCAGACGTTGAGCCACCTGCTGTTGCTGATCGAGCAGGGTTTGCAGGCTGGTCTGGCCCTGGATGCAGAGCTGCTCGCTCTGCTGGTGCAGGTCGGACGCCTTGGCCAGTTCCTGGGCCAGGTGGTTCAGAGTGTTCTGTGCTTCGAAAGCCTGCAGCAACAGCGGTTTGGCGCTGCTGTGCGCTTGCTGTGCTTCCAGCAGACTGGTCTGCGCCTGAGTACGGCGGCTTTCCAGCTGTTGCTGCTGGTCGTGCAGCGAGGCCTGCTGTTGCTGATGCTGGCGAATCTGTTCAGCCAGCGGATCAAGCTGAGCGTTCAGTGTGACCCGACGCGCGAAGCGATGGCGCTGCGGGCCCAGGCGTTCCAGCTGGCCGAGGGTCTGGCGTGCACCGCTGTGCTCGTCCCAGGCCTGTTGCGCACTGTTCAGGGCTTCCTGGGCAGCGAGCTGTTCGTCACGCAGGCGGTGCAGCTCGGTCAGCCACTGCTGTTTGATTTCCAGTTGTCGTTGCTGTGTCTGATGGGCCTTGAGCTGTTGCTGCGCGTCGCTCAGGCGCTGCTCCAGTTCCGCCAGCAGTTCCGGGGCCAGCGGGATGATGTTGCTGGCCTGCGCGGTCAGGGTTTTCAGGGCGTCTTCGGCTTCCTTGCTTTTACTGTAGGCGCGTCGACCGAGCTGGCTGTAGATCGCGGTGTTGGTGAGCTTTTCCAGCAGTTCGCTGCGTTCCTTGTCATCCGCCTTGAGGAATGCGCTGAATTCACTCTGGGCAAGCATTACGGCACGGGTGAACTGCTCGAAGTTCAGGCCCAGGCGGTTTTCGATCAGTTGCTCGAATTCGCGTTTGCTCTGGTTACTGAGGATTTGCTCGCTGTCCAGATCGGTGAGGGTCTGGCGGCTGGCCTGCAGCTTTTTAGTCGCATTGTCGCGCGCGCGATTGGTTTCCCAGCGCGCGCGATAACGCCGCTGATCAATGCCGATGAAGTCCACCTCGGCGTAACCGCTGCCCGTGCCGCGGCGCAGCAGGGTACGTGGGTCGCTGGTGGTGATGTCGCCGTCGATGTCCGGGACCTTTGACTGACCGATATTACTCAGCCGCGGAATCGCCCCGAACAGCGCCAGGCACAGGGCATCGAGCAGCGTGCTTTTGCCCGCGCCAGTCGGGCCGGTGATGGCAAACAGTCCGGCGCTGGCCAGCGGCTCTGCAGTAAAATCGATTTCAAAGGGGCCGGCCAGCGAGGCGAGGTTTTTCAGGCGAATGGCGAGAATTTTCATGGCTGCTCGCTCTCCTGCTGGACTTCACGCAGCAGCGTGGCGAAATCGGTCAGCGTCTGTTCGTCGACCTCGCTGCCGAAGTTGTCCTGCCAGGCACGGCTGAACAGTTCCTGAGGCGTGAGCTGGTCCAGTTCGATCAGCGTGGCGTCACCCTCGCTGCCGTCCGCGCTGCCTTTGCCGGCGTATTCGGCACCGATGCGCACCAGCCGCACGGCCTTGCCCTGTAGGGCGTTTTCGATCTGGTTGCGCAGGTCCGGCTGGGGTTCATCCAGACGCACGCGCACTTCCAGCCACGGCTGGCGGTCCGGGTCGGCAAGCAGGTCGATGTCGGGCAATGCTTTGAGCTGCACCAGCAGGTCGGCCAATGGTGCAGGCCCGAGGCGTTGCAGGTTGACGGCGCGAGGGATCAGCAACGGCTCGACACTGGTCAGCGTCTCGCCGTCGCAATTGATCTCCAGAATCTGGTGCTGATAGCTGATTTCCGAAAAGGACAGCGGGATCGGCGAGCCGCTGTAGCGAATGCGCTCTTCGCCGTTGACCCGCTGCGGTTTGTGCAGGTGGCCCAGCGCAACATAGGTGATGCTCGGCCCGAACAGGCTGGCCGGCAGGGCTTCGGCGTTGCCGATGATCAGGCTGCGCTCGGAGTCTTCCGAGACCGAGCCGCCTGCCATATGGGCGTGACTGATGGCGATCAATGCCTGACCGGGCTGGCGCTTGAGGTCAGCCGCCGCGATCAGCAGCTCATGCACCCGGCCGATGCCTCGCAGATAGTCATCGCCCAGGGTCGGGCCGGTGACTTCGGCGGGACGCAGAAAGGGCAGCGCCAGGCACCAGGCCTTGATGTCGCCATTGGCGTCTGGTAACGGCAACAGCAGACGTTCGGCATCCAGCACGCCGTCGTCCAGCCACATCACCCTGCCCAGCGCGTGAGTGCGCAAGCGGCGCATCAGCGGGGCGGGAAGTTCGATACGCGAGCCGGAGTCGTGGTTGCCGGCGATCATCACGATGGTCAGCAAGGGTTGCTTTTCGTGGGCGTTGACGATGAAGTCGTACAGGCGCTCCTGCGCTTTGACCGGCGGGTTGACGGTGTCGAAGATGTCGCCTGCGATCAACAGTACATCCGGTTTACGGTCGGCCAGACGGGCCAGCAGCCAGGTCAGGAAGCAGGCGTGTTCGAAATCCCGCTCCTGGCCGTGCAGGTTCTGACCCAGGTGCCAGTCAGAGGTGTGAAACAGACGCATTGGTTTACCTTGTCGTATAGGGGGTGTTGCCTGAGCTGCATCCTTATTTGGGATACAGCGGCGGCAACCCGGCATCACCTGCCGGGTCCTGAATATGTTCGGCGGCGGGCAGTTTGCGCACCGCGCGCCAGAGGTCCTCGCCCAGCCACAGCTTGCCGGTTTCGCTGTACAGCGCACCGTTGAGACCGTCCAGAGCATCGGACAGCGGCACGAAACGCGCGGCCATTTCGGCCAGGGTTTCCGGCTGCTGACGTGCCCAGGCGTCGAGCGCCTGACGGGTGCCCTGCGGGTCGTTGGCCAGGCAGGCGCGTTTGAGGTCATCGAGTACGGTACGCGGGCTGGGCCCGGTCTGCACGGCCCGGGCGATTGCCGGCTGTCCACGGGCGCGCCACCACAGGCCGAAACCGAGCAGGGTGGTGCAGGCCAGCAGCAATGTGCTCATCTGCCACGGCCAGACTGGCGGGCCGATCACGGTCACACCGCTCATGTCGTTGTTCACCGGTGTGTCCACCGCCAGACCGGGGTTGCTGCTGATCTGCAGGGTGCGCGCGGGCAGGCTGCTGTGCTCCAGATGATCTTCGCGGGTGTTCCACCAGGTCACTTCAACCGCAGGAAGGTCGATTGCGCCGGCGCGGGCGGGCACCAGGGCCTCGCGTTCTTCGCGCGTGCCGATCAGGCCGCGTTCGCTGGGCAGGTTGCGCAGTTGTGGCTGATCCGGGTAACGCCGCAGGCCGGGTACTTCCGTGGGCGGCAGGGGCGGCAGTTGCGCGCCGGCCAGCCCTTCGGCCTTGAGCGTCAGGGTGCGGGTCAGCGAATCGCCGACCTGCGTAGTACCGGGCTCCGGGCTCCAGTTTTCTTCCAGATTGATACTGCGTGCCGGCAGCCAGGCGACATCGGCCGGGTAGTCGGCAGGCTTGGGCTTGACGGTCAACGGCACTTCGGCGGATTTGACCCGCACCGACCGGCCCGGCTGCGGGCCGAACGGATTGGCGTCCTGGGCTTGCGAACCCTCGGCAGGCGTCTGCACCAGCGTGGCACTGAACACTTGCGCCGGTATCTTCAGTACGCCGCTCTGCTGCGGGTAGATCGCGTAGCGTGTCTCGATCACCCCATGGCGCACACCGTTGATCAGCTTTTCGTAGGTGCGCGAATCACCCAGTTTTTCGACCCGTGCGTCCGGCACTTGCAGAGGGCTCAGGCTGCTGTCGTCGAACAGTGACACCGAGTGGTAGACGCGCAGGGTCAGCACGGCCTGGGCCTGAACATACACGCTGTCCTGATCCAGGCTCGCTTCGATGAAGATCGATGCCAGATGGTTGCCTGGCTCCTGGGGTTCGCTCTGCAGGACCTGCAGGGTCAGCGGCTGGCTTTTCAGTTCGCCCAGTTGCAGCGACGGAATCAACACGCTTCCGGTCTCGCGGGGCAGCAGAGTGACGATCCAGCGCGTCGTGGCCTGGCTGCTGCCATCCAGGGTTTTCAGGCTGTTGAGCTGACGCGTGTCACGCACCTCGAAACTGCTTTCCAGCGCGCTCATGTCCGGTTTGCCGAACTGCGTCACATCGTCTGTTTCCAGCGTCAGTTCGACGGTTTCCCCGGCGTTGAGGCGCGTGCGGTCAACGCTGGCGGTCAGTTGCGCAGCCTGCAGCGACAAGGTGACCAGGCTCAGCAGCAGGCTGATCAATAAGGTGTACACGCGACTCATCGGGTCTTTTCCTGATGTTGCTGTTCGTAGCGAAATTTGCGCCGCAACAGTTCGCCCGGATCATCCGGAATCTGCCTCAGCCACTGCTCCAGTTCCTGACGCCGCTCGCCGGTCATGGGGCTGTCGGCGGACTGTAGCGGCGGGCGGGTGGTCTGTTCGTCGTCGGTCGACTCGCCCGAGGTGGCCTTACCACTGGTGTCTGGCGGCAGGCTTTCGCTGGTGCCGGGTTGATCCGATCGGGACGGGTTCTGCTCGGCGGGTGATGCGCTGCTGTTGGGGTCTTGCGACGCCTGTTGACCTTCTTCGCCCTGATCGGCCTTGTTCTGTTCATCCTGGGCAGGCTTCTGCTCATCGGCCTGATCCAGCAGGCCTTGCACCAGTGCCCGATTGGTTTGCGCCGCAGGGAAGTCGGGTTGTCGGTCCAGGGCCTGCTCGTAGGCATCCAGTGCCGCTGCCAGCTCACCGCTGCGGGCCAGGGCATTGCCACGATTGTAGTGGTCGGCGGCGCTATTGCCTTCGGCAAACTGCCGGGCGGCGCTGGCGTAGTCTTGCGCCTGGTACAACGCCACGCCTTTCCAGCGCGAGTCTTCGAAGCGCTGCGCGGCCTCGGCCGGCCGATGCTGTTCCAGCAGGCGCTGGCCCTGTTGGTCGGGACGCAGCCACAGGTCCTGAAACTCGAACGCCTGGCTGTTCTGCGGAAACATGAACAGCAGCGGCAGGCAGAACAGCCAGCCGCGCCGGCCGGCCAGTGCCGCGATCAGCAACAGCGGCAGCAGCAACCAGTGGCCCTGGTCAGCCCAAGTGTCGAGCTGCACGACCTGACCGTCGCGGGTCATGTGTCGGGGGCTGGCCAGCAGACCGAGGCTGCGCAAGTCTTCTTCATCGCCGCGTGCCTGACGATAGCTGCCACCCACCTGATCGGCGAAGTCGTTGAGGCTGGTACTGTCCAGACGCGGCACCAGAATCGCACCTTGATCATCCTTGAGCAGGCTGCCGTTTTCCTGCGTGACCGGTGCGCCTTCCGCTGTGCCGACCCCGAGAATCAACAGCGGCGGCGATTGCCCGCGCAACGCGGCGCGGATGCCCTGACGTTCCTGTTCGCTCAGCGACGAGGTGATCAGCAGAATCCGCCCCTGACCCAATGCGCCCTGTTTGAGCAGGTGCAGCGCTTTCTGCACGGCCAGATCGGCGCGCTGGCCGGTCACCGGCATGATCGACGGTCTGATGGCTTCCAGCAGGTTGTGGCTGGTGACCAGATCATCGGACAGCGGCACCAGGGTGTGTGCGCTGCCTGCGTAGACGACGATGGCGGTCTGTGCATCGCTGCGTTTTTGCAACAGGTCCAGCAGCTTGCGTCTGGCCTGTTCCAGGCGGGTAGGCGGCGTGTCGGTGGCGAGCATCTGCGGGGTGAGCTCGAGAATCACCACCAACGGATCGACCGGTTTCTGGCTGATCTGTTCGACGCGCTGCCAACTGGGGCCCAGCAAGGCGAAAAGGGCCAGCAACCAGGCGAGCCCCAGCGCGATCCATGGCAGTTTGCTGTTGCTGCCGCGCCCGCCGTTGAGCAACACCTCATGAAAGTGAGTGGGCAGCAGCATTTGCCAGCGTCCGGCGCGTTTCTGCCGGTGCCAGAGTCGCCAGATCAGCAGCGCCAGCAAGGGCGTGATCAGCAGCCATTCCGGGCGAAACCAGTGCGGCCAGAGTCCGCTGATCATCGCGACCTCCACAGGCTTTTGCAGCGCTCGCGCCAGTTGATGGAACGCACCACCGCCAGCAGGCGTTGCAGTGCGTTGTTCGGCCATAACTCGCGCAGCACCAGCAGCACACTCAACAACAGGGCTGTCGCCAGTGGCCATTGATAAAGCGCTTGCGCCGGGCGCGCCTGGGTGGGCTGCTGTGCAACCGGCTCCAAGGCATCGAGGGTGGCGCGGATCTTTTCCAGCTGGTCGCCATCGCGCGCGCGGAAGTACTGGCCACCGCTGAGGCTGGCGATTTCCTTGAGCGTCGGTTCGTCCAGATCAAGGCTGGGGTTGAGGCCCAGCACGCTTTGCAGCGCGTCTTTGTCCGGGTCCGAGCCGATGCCGATGGCGTAGATTTTTACGCCTTCTTCGGCAGCCAGTCGTGCAGCGGTGACCGGATCGATCTGACCGGCGTTGTTGGCGCCGTCGGTGACCAGCACCAGCGCACGACTGGTGGCCGGACGCATACGCAGACGTTTCAGGGCCAGGCCGATCGCATCGCCCAGCGCAGTGTTCTTGCCGGCAATGCCTATCCTCGCCTCGTCGAGCCAGACCCGCACGGTGCGGCGGTCATAGGTGAGTGGCGCCTGGACAAACGCCTGGGTGCCGAACAGGATCAGGCCGACCCTGTCGCCCTTGCGGCCCTCGAGAAAGTCACCGAGCAGTTGTTGCACCAGCACCAGTCGGCTGACTTCATCGCTTTTCCATTGCATGTCCGGGTAGTCCATCGACCCGGACACGTCGACCGCCACCAGCAGGTCGCGGCCACTGGCGGCGACCGGCAGTGGCTCGCCCAGCCACTGCGGTCGCGCTGTGGTGATCAGCAGCAACAGCCAGATCAACAGAAACGGCGCACGCTGTCTCCAGACCGGCAGATTGGCTTTGGCGCGGCGACCGCTCAGGCCTTCGAGTTCACTGAGAAAGCTGACCTTGAGCGCCGGCTCGCCGCTGTCGGCCATGGGCAGCAGGGCGCGCATCAGCCACGGCAATGGCAGCAGCACGAAAGCCCACGGCCAGGCGAACTCAAACATGTTTGCGGATCCAGGTATCGACCGCCTGAGTCAAGCCGGTGATGGCCTTGTCGTCCAGTTTGCACTCGGGCTTGTAAGCGCCTTCGACCAGGATCATCCAGCGCGTCAGACCGGCAGCCGGGCAGCGGTTGTCGAGGAACGCCAGCCATTTACGGCCGTTGAGGGTATGGCTCTGGCTGTGCGGGTAGTGGTTACGGCACAGGCGCTTGAGCAGGCCGTTGATCTGCTGCAGCCAGGCACCGGCCGGCGCGCCGTCGTAGGGTTTCGGCAGGCTCGCCAGTTCTGCCAGCGCGGCGAGGCGAACCGGGTCCAACGGCTGTTCGCTACGCACCTTGCGGGCCTTGGCCGGCAGCAGTTTGCGCAAGCGCCACAGGCCCCAGCCCGCCACGGGGATCAGCAACAGCAGCAGCCACCAGCCCGGCGCAAGCGGCCAGAAGCCGACGGCTTCGGGCGCAATCAGTGGCTCCAGCTGATCGAGGGGATTCATTTGCGCTTCACCGGACGACGCGCATTGAGGTATTCGCGCAGTTGTTCGACGAGCTCCGCCTGAGTGCTCAATGGCATGAGCAATACCCGCAGCTTCTGCGCCAGCAACTCCCAACGCGCCGTGCGCTCCTCGCCCTGTTGCCGATAGGCGCGGCGCAGCTCGGGGTTGAGCGTATCGATCTCCAGTTGCGCGCCGCGCTCGGCAAAGCGCAGCAGACCGGCAGCGGGCAGGGCGCGGTCCAGTGGGTCGGACAGCGGCAGCAACAGCAGGTCGCTGTGGCGAGACAGCAGGCTCAGTTGTTGTTCGGCGGCATCGGACAGGGCGCGCTCGTCGCACAGGACGATGACCAGACTGCCGGGGCGCAGCACTTCCCGGGCACGACGCAGCGCAGTGCCGAACGCATCGCGGTCTGGCGGAATCTCGGTATGCAACGACTGATTGACCCGCACCAGCCGGTTGAGCAGTTGCAGCAGGCTTTGTTTGCTGCGCCGGGGCTTGATCTCGTAGTGTTCGTTATCGCCGAACACTAACCCGCCGACCCGGTCATTGTGTTCCAGCGCCGCCCAGCCGATCAGCGCCGCCGCTTGAGCGGCGAGTACCGACTTGAACATCAGGCCGGAGCCGAAGAACAGCCGTCGGCTCTGTTCCACCAGGATAAAAATGGGCCGTTCGCGTTCCTCATGAAACAGCTTGGTGTGCGGCTCCTGCGTACGTGCCGTCACGCGCCAGTCGATGCTGCGCACGTCGTCACCGGCCTGATAGACCCGCACCTGATCGAAATCCACGCCACGCCCGCGCAGCTTGGAATGGTGCAGGCCGATCAGCGGGCTGCGCTGGCTCGGGGTGGAAAACAGCTGCACTTCCCGCACCCGATGACGCATCTCGATCAGCTCGCTGAGGCTGACGCGGATGCCCGGCTGGGGGATCAGGTAGGGTTGCATGGGCTCAGGCGACGGCCACGACGTCGAGGATGCGCTGAATCACGCGATCCTGATCGATACCCGCAGCTTCGGCCTCGAACGACAGGATGACCCGGTGGCGCAAGACATCGAACAGCACCGCCTGAATGTCTTCAGGGCTGACGAAGTCACGTCCGGCCAGCCAGGCATGCGCACGGGCGCAGCGGTCCAGCGAGATGGAACCCCGCGGGCTGGCACCGTAGGCAATCCATTCGGCCAGTTCCGGGTCGAACTTGGCCGGGGTGCGGGTGGCCATGACCAGTTGCACCAGGTATTCCTCGACCGCATCGGCCATGTACAGGCCAAGGATTTCCTTGCGTGCGGCGAAGATCGCCTGCTGGCTGACGCGGCGCTCCGGCTTGGTTTCGCCATTCAAGGCTTCGCCACGCGCCTGTTGAAGGATCTTGCGTTCGACGGCGGCATCCGGGAAGCCGATCTTGACGTGCATCAGAAAACGGTCGAGCTGGGCTTCGGGCAGCGGGTAGGTGCCTTCCTGCTCGATAGGGTTCTGGGTCGCCATGACCAGAAACAGCGGCGACAGGTCGTAGGTGCTGCGCCCGACACTGACCTGCCGTTCGGCCATGGCCTCGAGCAGCGCCGACTGGACCTTGGCCGGCGCACGGTTGATTTCGTCGGCCAGCACCAGGTTGTGGAAGATCGGCCCTTGCTGGAACACGAAGCTGCCGGTTTCCGGGCGATAGATTTCCGTACCGGTGATGTCGGCAGGCAGCAGGTCGGGGGTGAATTGAATGCGGTGGAACTGGGCTTCGATGCCTTCTGCCAGCTCCTTGATGGCCTTGGTCTTGGCCAGGCCGGGAGCGCCTTCGACCAGCATGTGGCCGTCGGCAAGCAGGGCGATGAGCAGGCGTTCGATCAGCTTTTCCTGGCCAAGGATCTGCGTTGAAAGAAAAGTTCGCAGCGCAATCAGCGCTTCACGATGTTCCATCGGTGACGGTTCCTGGCAGGGCGAACAGCGGTGTCTGATGACTGCTGAGCTGGGGGCGATACTTTAATCCATCCAGGCAGGTATCGACTAACGACTCCCGCGTTTTTTATTGCATTTAGAGAAGTGCCTGTCATTTATGCAGGTATTGTCCTACATGATCCATGGGTGTCCATGTAGGACGACTGGCTCGGGCTCCCGGAGCCGCGGCGTCAGAGTCGATAGAAGCTCGCCGCGTTATCCCACAGCGCCTGACGAGCGCCGCTTTCGCCCAGTGCGTCGATCAACAGGTCGATATCGTCGGGCCGGAAGGGGCGGGGTGCGCGGGTCGACGGGAGGTCGGTGCCGAACATCAGGGCATTCGGGTTGGCGGCGTGGATATCCCTGAGGGCCTCGCGCACCGGAAAGTCCACACGCCCGAAACCACAGGCCTTGACTCGTACGCCGTGCTCGGCAAGGCGCAGGACCACGGGCAGCCCTTCGGCACTCAGCCCCAGATGATCGATACTGATGGCCGGGAGTTTGCGCAGGCGTGTTTCGATGGGCGCCAGTTCCCGCGAGTCGATGTACAGCTCGGAGTGCCAGCCTGCGTGCTCATGGACACGCACGGCCAGTGCCTCCAGCTGGTCGAGCTGCTCCGAGCCGCCGCGCTTGAGGTTGAAGCGCAAGGCGCGCACGCCTGCGGCATTCAGGGTGTCCAGTTCCGCATCGGTGACGCTGGCGGGCAGTTGCGTGACACCGACGAAGCCCGGTCCCAGCAGACGCAGCGCCTGAAGCAGATAGCCCTGATCAAAACCCTGAAAGGAGCCCGATACCACCGCGCCGCCCTGAACGCCCAGCGGCTGGACCGTCGCAAGGTAGTCACTGACAGCGAACGGCTCCGGCAGATAACCGTTATTGGCGATCAGCGGGAAACCAGGATCGATGATGTGGCAGTGGGCGTCGAAAATGCGGTTCATGACACACTCCTGTTTGGCGAAGTGCTCACTTTAGCGCTTTTTGCCCATCAGCTGATTGTGCTGGTGTACTCACCGACGTTTTCGAGAATGATCTGTAACGTCTGGTGAACGTCCTGCAACTCGCCTGCGTCGGTGGCATGGAGAATTTCGTACTGATGGTGGCCATCGAGCTGCTTGGCGTCCTGCGGTTCGATTTCCACCAGCAGGCGCTCGGCACTGAAGGTGACCTTCAGGCTGGACACGTTCAGTGACTTGTCGTCGCTGACGGTGATTTCCACTTCGTTCTCGTCCGGGAAACGGGTCAGGGAAAACAGCATGCCGTTTTCTGCGTGGCAGCAGAGCAGTGCCATATCGTCGTATTCGTCGTCGCACGGGTTGGCGATGAGGCTGGCGGTCTTGATTTGCATGGGGGGCTCCGGGTCTGTCCAGGTAAGGCGTGAGGGGATTTTGCCAGTCCCGGGCAAATTATGTCGGGCGATATTGGCACCATCGTACGCAGTGTATCGCGACCTGATGACCGAATATGTCGCAGCCTCGTAAGCAGTGTGCGCTCAGCTCTCGTTAAGCTGCATGACAGACGAGTGGTGTACGGTGTCGGGTGCGCGTAGCGTTTTTTCACCGCGATATACAAATGTGACTACCCTGACACAGCGCGCGTTACTACTTTAGCTTTACACTCGATCAGGTGATGCCCACGCGATTGACTGCAAGGGCACACCGGTTTCAACACCTTCTTCAAGCCTCCCCAATAAAAGCCAAAGCGGAGTACCACAGATGGCGTTCTTCACCGCAGCCAGCAAGGCCGACTTCCAGCATCAACTGCAAGCGGCACTGGCTCAGCACATCAGCGAACAGGCACTGCCACAAGTGGCGCTGTTTGCCGAGCAATTCTTCGGCATCATTTCTCTCGACGAACTCACCCAGCGGCGGCTTTCCGACCTGGCAGGCTGCACCTTGTCCGCGTGGCGCCTGCTGGAGCGTTTCGAACATGCTCACCCGCAGGTCCGTGTCTACAACCCCGATTACGAGCGCCACGGCTGGCAATCGACTCATACTGCCGTTGAAGTGCTGCATCATGACCTGCCGTTTCTGGTCGACTCCGTACGTACCGAGCTGAACCGCCGCGGCTACAGCATCCACACCCTGCAGACCACCGTGCTGAGCGTGCGTCGCGGCGCTGCTGGCGAATTGCTCGAGCTGCTGCCCAAAGGCACCACCGGCGAAGACGTGCTGCAGGAATCGCTGATGTACCTGGAGATCGACCGCTGCGCCAATGTCAGCGAGTTGAACGTGCTGGCGCGCGAGCTGGAGCAGGTGCTTGGCGAAGTACGCGCCGTCGTCGAAGATTTCGGGCCGATGAAAGCGCGTCTGCACGAACTGCTGGCCAGTATCGATGCCAACGAGTCGAACACCGATGTCGAGGAAAAGGCCGAGATCAAGGTCTTCCTGCAATGGCTGGTAGACAACCACTTCACCTTCCTCGGCTACGAAGAGTTCGAAGTGCGCAACGACGCCGAAGGCGGCCAGCTGGTCTACGACGAGTCGTCTTTCCTGGGGCTGACCCGACTGCTGCGCCCCGGCCTTACCCGCGAAGAACTGCACATCGAAGACTACGCGGTGAAATACCTGCAGGAACCGGTGCTGCTTTCGTTTGCCAAGGCGGCGCATCCAAGCCGCGTGCACCGCCCGGCTTATCCGGATTACGTTTCGATCCGGCAGATCGACGCGTCGGGCAAGGTCATCAAGGAATGTCGCTTCATGGGCCTGTACACCTCGTCGGTGTATGGCGAGAGCGTGCGGCAGATTCCGTACATCCGTCGCAAGGTCGCCGAGGTCGAGCGTCGCTCCGGCTTCGACGCCAAGGCGCACCTGGGCAAGGAGCTGGCGCAGGTGGTCGAAGTGCTGCCACGTGACGACCTGTTCCAGACGCCGGTGGACGAATTGTTCACCACGGTCATGTCCATCGTGCAGATTCAGGAGCGCAACAAGATTCGCGTGTTCCTGCGCAAGGACCCGTACGGCCGGTTCTGCTACTGCCTGGCCTATGTGCCACGCGACGTATATTCCACCGAAGTACGCCAGAAGATTCAGCAGGTCCTGATGGACCGCCTCAAGGCCAGCGATTGCGAGTTCTGGACGTTCTTCTCCGAATCGGTGCTGGCGCGGGTGCAGCTGATTCTGCGCGTGGACCCGAAGATCAATCTGGACATCGACGTCGCCCAGCTGGAAAACGAAGTCATTCAGGCGTGCCGTTCGTGGAAGGACGACTACGCCAGTCTGGTCGTCGAAAGCTTCGGTGAAGCGCACGGCACCAACGTGCTGGCCGACTTCCCGAAAGGTTTCCCGGCCGGTTACCGCGAGCGCTTTGCGGCGCATTCTGCAGTCGTCGACATGCAGCACGTGCTGAGCCTCAGCGAAGCCAATCCGCTGGTGATGAGCTTCTACCAGCCACTGGCCGGTGGCCGCCAGCAATTGCATTGCAAGCTGTATCACGCCGATACACCGCTGGCCCTGTCCGACGTGTTGCCGATTCTGGAAAACCTCGGCCTGCGCGTGCTGGGCGAGTTCCCGTACCGCTTGCACCATGCCAATGGTCGCGAGTTCTGGATTCACGATTTCGCCTTCACCTACGGCGAAGGCCTGAGCCTCGATATCCAGCAGCTCAACGACACCCTGCAGGACGCGTTCGTACACATCGTGCGCGGTGATGCCGAAAACGATGCGTTCAACCGTCTGGTACTCACCGCCGGCCTGCCGTGGCGCGACGTGGCGCTGCTGCGGGCTTATGCGCGTTATCTGAAGCAGATTCGTCTGGGCTTCGATCTGGGCTACATCGCCACCACACTGAACAACCACACTGACATTGCCCGCGAGCTGACGCGTCTGTTCAAGACCCGGTTCTATCTGGCGCGCAAGCTCGGTTCCGACGATCTCGACGACAAGCAATTGCGTCTGGAGCAGGCGATTCTGACTGCGCTGGATGACGTGCAGGTGCTCAACGAAGACCGCATCCTGCGTCGCTATCTGGACCTGATCAAAGCCACGCTGCGGACCAACTTCTATCAGTCCGATGCCAACGGGCAGAGCAAGAGCTACTTCAGTTTCAAGTTCAACCCGCGCCTGATTCCCGAACTGCCCAAGCCGGTGCCCAAGTTTGAAATCTTCGTCTATTCGCCGCGTGTCGAAGGTGTGCATCTGCGCTTCGGCAACGTGGCGCGTGGCGGCCTGCGCTGGTCGGACCGCGAGGAAGACTTCCGTACCGAAGTGCTGGGCCTGGTAAAAGCCCAGCAGGTGAAGAACTCGGTGATTGTGCCGGTAGGTGCCAAGGGCGGCTTCGTGCCGCGTCGCCTGCCGACCACCGGCAACCGCGACGAAGTGCAGGCCGAGGCAATCGCCTGCTACCGCATCTTCATCTCCGGGCTGCTGGACATCACCGACAACCTCAAGGAAGGCGCGCTGGTGCCGCCGGTCAACGTTGTGCGTCATGACGACGATGACCCGTATCTGGTGGTGGCAGCCGACAAGGGCACGGCGACGTTCTCCGACATCGCCAACGGCATTGCCATCGACTACGGTTTCTGGCTGGGTGACGCCTTCGCTTCCGGTGGTTCTGCCGGTTACGATCACAAGAAGATGGGCATCACCGCCAAGGGCGCATGGGTGGGCGTGCAGCGTCACTTCCGTGAACGCGACATCAATGTGCAGCAGGACAGCATCAGCGTGATCGGTATCGGCGACATGGCCGGTGACGTGTTCGGCAACGGCCTGTTGATGTCTGACAAGCTGCAGCTGGTCGCAGCGTTCAACCACCTGCACATCTTTATCGATCCGAATCCGGACCCGGCCAGCAGCTTTGCAGAGCGTCAGCGCCTGTTCAATCTGCCGCGCTCGTCCTGGACCGACTACGACACCAGCATAATGTCCGCCGGCGGCGGGATCTTCCCGCGCAGCCTGAAGAGTATCGCCATCACCGAACAGATGAAGGCGCGCTTCGACATCAAGGCCGACAAGCTGACCCCGACCGAACTGCTGCATGCGCTGCTCAAGGCACCGGTCGATCTGTTGTGGAACGGCGGTATCGGCACCTACGTGAAGTCCAGCGAAGAGTCGCACGCCGATGTGGGCGACAAGGCCAACGATGCGCTGCGCGTCGACGGCAACGAGCTGCGCTGCAAGGTAGTGGGTGAGGGCGGCAACCTGGGCATGACCCAACTGGGCCGTGTCGAGTTCGGCCTCAATGGCGGCGCGACCAACACCGACTTCATCGACAACGCGGGCGGTGTGGACTGTTCCGACCACGAAGTGAACATCAAGATCCTGCTCAACGAAGTGGTGCAGGCCGGTGACATGACCGAGAAGCAGCGCAATCAGCTGCTCGAAAGTATGACCGACGAGGTCGGCCACCTGGTGCTGGGCAACAACTACAAACAGACCCAGGCGTTGTCGCTGGCAGCCCGTCGTGCTTACGAGCGGATTGCCGAATACAAGCGCCTGATGAGTGACCTGGAGGCACGTGGCAAGCTTGATCGTGCCATTGAGTTCCTGCCTGCTGAAGAGCAGATTGCCGAGCGGATTGCGGCCAAGCAGGGCTTGAGTCGTGCCGAGCTGTCGGTGTTGATCTCGTACAGCAAGATAGACCTCAAGGAAGCGTTGCTGGAATCCCGTGTGCCGGATGACGATTATCTGGCGCGAGACATGGAAACCGCGTTCCCGCCTTCGCTGGGCGCCAAGTTTTCCACGGCCATGCGCGGCCATCGCCTGAAACGCGAGATCGTCAGCACGCAGATCGCCAACGATCTGGTCAACCACATGGGCATTACCTTCGTGCAGCGGCTCAAGGAGTCGACCGGCATGAGCGCTGCTGCGGTGGCCGGTGCCTACGTGATCGTGCGTGACATCTTCCACCTGCCGCACTGGTTCCGTCAGATCGAGGCGCTGGACTACAAGGTTTCGGCCGAAATCCAGCTGGCGTTGATGGATGAGCTGATGCGCCTGGGGCGTCGTGCCACACGCTGGTTCCTGCGCAGCCGTCGCAACGAGCTGGACGCCGGCCGTGACGTAGCGCACTTCGGTCCGCACCTCGCTGCACTGGGTCTCAAGCTTGACGAACTGCTGGAAGGCCCGACCCGCGAGATCTGGCAGACCCGTTATCAGGCCTATGTCGAAGCCGGTGTGCCGGAACTGCTGGCGCGCATGGTCGCCGGTACGACGCACCTGTATACGCTGTTGCCGATCATCGAAGCCTCCGACGTGACCGGGCAGAACGCTGCGGACGTGGCCAAGGCGTACTTCGCCGTCGGCAGCGCACTGGACATTACCTGGTACTTGCAGCAGATCAGCAGTCTGCCGGTGGAAAACAACTGGCAGGCGCTTGCGCGTGAAGCGTTCCGTGACGATGTCGACTGGCAACAGCGGGCAATCACCGTGTCGGTTCTGCAGATGGCCGACGGTCCTTCGGAAATCGATGCGCGTCTGGCTCTGTGGCTGGAGCAGCACACACTGATGGTCGAGCGCTGGCGTGCCATGCTGGTCGAGCTGCGTGCGGCAAGCGGCACGGATTACGCCATGTACGCCGTTGCCAACCGCGAACTGCTGGACCTGGCTATGAGCGGGCAGGGCATCACGGTCTGATCCGCTTGTAACAGGTTGATCCATAAAAAACCGCATCGAGAGATGCGGTTTTTTTGTGGTGCGCCAAGCATGGCGCGTTGCGCCTAAGCGCAACCAGCTTGGCTGTGGTGACCACGCTGGTGACTTTAAGGTGCAAGTTCTCTACACACCCGGCAAGGGGAAGTGTTAGTCGGAGGCAAGGGTGTCGCGGGTGACTGCGAATCTGAAGGAAGCCCGAGGCAAAATGCTGGCCTGATGAACAGGAGGCGGATGGGGCGGCACAGCGGGGTAAGGCGGCCACAATCGTCAAAGCCCGATACTTGCACGGACGCTGTGACTCCGACAGGCACAAGCAGAAAGGTCGCGCGAATTACCTTGGGAGATCTGCACGCTTGCCATTGTGCTACCGAGCGTCGAGAGGCGACGGGATGAGCGTGCAGGAGTCAGCTGAAGCCTATTAAGTGACGAATAACCCCGTCATCAAGGGCTGAACAGGTTATGCCGCCAGTAGGCCTTCACCCCATGTCTGGGGCGGTACTGTAAGCACTTCGTCCATGATCATCTTGGCCGTGACGCTTCCTTTAGGATGTGGTCTGCGTGCTACTTGGTGGCTGCCGGCTATAAAAGAGGTCGATGGTAATGAATAATCCTGCGTTGCTGCCTGCCTGAAAGCGTCCGGATGGCCGTGGAATCGGTGTCCGGATACTTGTGGAAGACGCAGGCTAACCCAGTGAATTCGGGGCTATGGGCACGCCTCGGGGACCATAACGTTTGACACTTGCGGTTCTGGAGTGCCGGTTAAGGTCGGAAGGGGGCTGGTCGCCCCACACACTGTTTCAGACGAGCAATGACGTCAGGCGCTGTTTTGGCTGTGTCGATCCTGCCGATATCATCAAGATAGATGTCTATCGTACTTCCCCATTCAGGCGTGATGTCGATGCACCTCTGAAAACCCTTGTCGGTCCACCAATCGAACATCATGAAAAAGTCCTTGTCAGGGAATATGTAGCTGAACTCAACGGCTGAACCGCCCCCTTTGGGCATGTCACCCTTATAGATTCGATGCTGCGTGTTCCAGATGTACCGAAATTCTTCCTTTCCTTCATGTGAAAAATTGACAGCTACGACTGGAGATGCCAAGTACCAAAATGCAATTGGGCAGACTAATAAGGCGCCAAGCACCCATCGGCCATATCTGAACTTAGCGTTATTCGCCTTTTTTTCACTGGTGCCTTTCCCCCCATTCTCCTCGCGTTATTGCAAGAAACTCACTTGTTGCCGTCGTGCGTAATGTTTCCGTAAGTAAGTCGTCTCGGTCTGCATGGTGGCCGTGCTGATTGTCTTTTTTGTGTTGCTGGCAGGGCGCTTTAGGACCGAAAGGGGGCAGATTCACCCACGCATTGCTTCAACCGGGCAATAACCTTAGGGGATGTTTTTTCGATATCGACCCTACCAGCCCTATCAAGGTAGATGTCTATCGTTGCCCAGCGCTTAGGTGTGATGTCCATGCATTTTCGTAAACCTCTGTCGGTCCACCAAAAGAACACCATGAAGAAGTTCTCATCAGGGAATACATGACCAAACTCCGATGTCGCTTCCCCCGGTAGCATTCGCTGCCGTGTAATCTGGTCGTGAGTGTTCCAAATTAAGCGCAGTTCGTCCGTGGCTTCTTTAGGGTAGTGGACAATTACGCCTGGAGCAGCAAGGTACCAAGCCACCAGCGGAGCTATCAATAGGAAAAGGAACAAGTAACGGGCCTTAATTTTCTTTGCATTTGTGCTCAATAACATGTGCTACCTATTCTTGAGCGGCTGGTTGGGCACCTTAAGGCCGGAAAGGATCAGCGTCACCCTCACATCTCTTCAAGCGAGCAATAACGTCAGGGCCAGTTTTAGCAGTTTCGATGCGGCCTCTGTCATCGAGGTAGATGTCTATCACGCTGCCCCATTTTGGCGTAATTGCTATACACCTCCGCAGACTCTTTTCATTCCACCAATCAAAGTTCATAAAAAACTTCTCATTGGGGAAGATATGCCCGATATCGTATGTGCCTTGACCCGGAAGCATTCCTTCTTTATGAGTGTTGTGCTGGGTGTTCCAGATCACACGAAGCTCGTCTGTAGCTTCTTTAGAATAATGGACACGAACGATAGGGGTCGCCACGTACCAGAACAGCGCTGGAAGAATTATGAATGCCCCAATAAGATACCGGGCCTTAATATTTTTCACAGACATGGACACTGGCGCCATCTCCCCATTCTGACGGTGTGACCGCGAGTACTTTGTCCATGATCATTCTTGCCGTGACGCCTCCGTTTGGATTCTCATAGAAGAGTTTAACGCCAATGCTAATAGAAATCCGATCCGGGACGTCATCCCATGCGCGCATCCCTTCCACGCCCTCAGTGGCATGAGGTCCTTTGAGTCTCTGATCTTCTTTGGCTTCGAATATCTGCTCTCCCCACCGTCGTAATTGATCTGAAACAATCTGCTCGACACCCGCGCCGTCTAAAAGGACGCTCTCACTGAGTCCTCCGGCCATGCCCACATAGCCGTAATGAATGTTGGACCAAATATCGTAGTAGTAGTCGTACTTGCCTTGCCTATGGCGATACCTGCCAAACTTCGCGTGGATCTTTGGTTTGTGGTCCCAATCACGACCCTGGCCTACTCGCTCAGTCCAAAGGATCATGGCTGCCGCCATGTTTGAAGCGCCGATAGCTTGAGGGCTGGTGTTCCCTATTTGGGCGTACCAAGGCAGGTCCATTTTTTTACGAGTCTCTTCCGCAACGTCATAGCTGAGCAGCTCATTCATCTTCAAGACGGAGGAGTGGTGGATATTGTTGTTCATCTCGTCTGCGATGTAGGTCGCCAGCTTCTCCATCATGTTCGGATGCGTACAGCCTTCAGGTCCATCATTTGGTACAGCTTCCTCTTCAGGTTTCTCACGGGCCGCATTTGGATTTACCAAAGCGTTTGCCGCCAAGGCTTTCTCCGTGAGCTTCGGGTCAGCCAACAAGGTCGCCATCTTCTCGTCGTCCACGGAACCGTCTGGCCGGAAGGCCCCCAGCGCCATGAAGTTAATAATGGTCGCGCCACCAGGGTCACCCATGACGAAGCCGCCACCGACATTACTGGAGCCCGTGATGATTGTCCCGCCGTGACTGGTTGGGCTTCCCAAGTGGGCCATAGGACGGCCATTCACCTGAATAGATGGGAAACCTGAAGTGATGACCGCCCCGCACCCACAGGTATCACCCACGCGTGCCGCGCCCATGCCGTTGATGTTGACGTCACCGGATGCAGAAGCGATCGGCGTTGTACCGTGACCCGGCAATGGGCAGGCGTGCTTGTCGCCCAATCGAGCTGAAGAAATCATTGCAGGCCGTCCTTGTGTCTTTGATCCGTTGACAATAATCAGCGTTTAATTGACGGATGGGAGGCTATCGGAGACGTGAAAGGCGGTCTGTAGGAGAAGTCTTAATTTTCGCGTGGTGCCCTGAGAATCTGATCGGGATCTCATCTATATTTCTGGCTGTGGTGGGTGACATCGTCGTAGTGGTAGCAAATCTTAGTGCCTGAAAGAGTCTGGCTGGCCGTGGGGGGGAAGGTGGTGTGAGAGGACGGCGGGTGTGAACCCGCCCCCTACTCGATTCTGCGTTTATAGGTCTCGGGCCGTCAATCAGGCCGCCGCAGACAGGTGCTCATAAAGAATCGTCGCACCCACCACGATCAACACGATACCGCCAATGATTTCAGCGCGTTTGCCGACCATGGTGCCCAGCACCCGGCCCAGCATCACGCCGATGGTGACCATGACCGTGGTCGCCAGGCCGATGGCCAGGGCGGCAACCACGATATTGACGTCGACAAACGCCAGGCCTACGCCGACCGCCAGTGCATCGATACTGGTGGCGAATGCGGTGACGGCGAGAATCCAGAAAGAATGCTGCCCCGGCTTTTCCTGCTCTTCGTCATCGTCGTGCTTGATGCCGTTGTAGATCATGTGCAGGCCTAGCACCAGCAACAGGGTGAAGGCGATCCAGTGATCCCAGCTCTCGGCGAAGCGCGCAGCCACCTGGCCAATGCCCCAGCCGATGACCGGCGTGATGGTTTCGATGGCGCCGAATATGAGGCCCGTGCGCAACGCTTCGAGAAAGCGCGGTTTATGCAGGCTTGCTCCTTTACCAAGGGCCGCAGCAAAGGCGTCCGTGGACATGGCAAGCGCGAGAAAGAGGAGGGAAATCGGGTTCACGGTTATATCCAGTCGGGCTATGAGTCAACGACGCAACCACACGCCCGACTTTAGGCATGGATGCATCGTTGGTCTCGCCAACCAGAAGGTGTTCGCACCACGGCATGCTGCCGAGAATGTTGATACGAACGCTCTGTGACCGGAGTCACGAGCAGGCTACTCCCCAACAAGGGCCGCCACTATAGCCATGTGAATGTGAAAAATATATGTACGGGCATGCTCGAAAGCAAAAAAACCCCATCACGAGGATGGGGTTCTTCTGATGCCTGCTTTCGTGCTTACACTTGAACGGCCGGGATGTTGGCGTTCGCTGCGGCTTCACGGAACTCGGCGATTTGATCGAAGCTCAGGTAGCGGTACACGTCCGCTGCCATGGTGTCGATCTGGTTGGCGTAGCCCATGTACTCTTCGACCGTCGGCAGACGACCCAGAATCGAGGCAACGGACGCCAGCTCGGCCGAGGCCAGGTAGACGTTCGCGCCGTCACCCAGACGGTTCGGGAAGTTACGGGTCGAGGTCGACACCACGGTCGCGTTCGGTTCAACGCGTGCCTGGTTACCCATGCACAGCGAGCAGCCCGGCATTTCCATGCGTGCGCCAGCCTTGCCATAGATGCCGTAGTAGCCTTCTTCGGTCAGTTGGTGAGCATCCATCTTGGTCGGTGGCGACAGCCACAGACGCGTTGGCAGCTGGCCCTTGACCTGATCCAGCAACTTGCCCGCAGCGCGGAAGTGGCCGATGTTGGTCATGCAGGAACCGATGAACACTTCGTCGATCTTCTCGCCCTGTACCGAAGACAGCAGGCGGGCATCGTCCGGGTCGTTCGGCGCGCAGAGCACAGGCTCCTTGACGTCGGCCAGATCGATTTCGATGATTTCGGCGTACTCGGCGTCCTTGTCGGCTTCCAGCAGCTCCGGGTTGGCAACCCAGGCTTCCATCGCCTGAGCACGACGCTCCAGGGTGCGAGGATCACCGTAACCCTGTTCGATCATCCAGCGCAGCAGGGTGATGTTCGAATTCAGGTATTCGATGATTGGCTCTTTGGCCAGCTTGATGGTGCAACCGGCAGCCGAACGCTCGGCAGAGGCGTCGGACAGCTCGAAAGCCTGTTCGATGCTCAGGTTGTCGAGGCCTTCGATCTCCAGGATGCGACCGGAGAATGCGTTCTTCTTGCCTTTCTTCTCTACGGTCAGCAGGCCAGCCTGAATCGCGTAGTAAGGAATGGCGTGAACCAGGTCGCGCAGGGTGATGCCAGGTTGCATCTTGCCCTTGAAGCGAACCAGGATCGATTCAGGCATGTCCAGCGGCATGACGCCCGTTGCAGCAGCGAACGCCACCAGGCCGGAACCGGCCGGGAAGGAGATACCGATCGGGAAGCGGGTGTGCGAGTCGCCACCGGTGCCGACGGTGTCCGGCAGCAGCATGCGGTTCAGCCAGCTGTGGATGATGCCGTCGCCCGGACGCAGGGAAACGCCACCGCGGGTCATGATGAAGTCAGGCAGCGTGTGGTGCGTCTTGACGTCGATCGGCTTCGGATAGGCCGCGGTGTGGCAGAACGACTGCATGACCAGATCGGTCGAGAAGCCCAGGCACGCCAGGTCTTTCAGTTCGTCGCGGGTCATCGGGCCAGTGGTGTCCTGGGAGCCGACGGTGGTCATCTTCGGTTCGCAGTAGGTGCCCGGACGAACGCCCGCTACGCCGCATGCCTTGCCGACCATCTTCTGCGCCAGGGTGTAACCCTTGGTGCTTTCGGCTGGCTGGTCAGGGGTCTTGAACAGGTCGAACTCCGGCAGGCCCAGTTCGGCGCGCGCCTTGCTGGTCAGGCCACGACCGATGATCAGCGGAATACGGCCGCCAGCGCGGACTTCGTCGAGCAGCACCGGGGTCTTCATTTCGAAGGTGGTGATGACTTCGTCGCTGTCGTGCTTGCAGACCTTGCCGGCGTAGGGGTAGACGTCGATCACGTCACCCATGTTGATGTTCGAGACATCGAATTCGATTGGCAGAGCGCCGGCATCTTCCATGGTGTTGTAGAAGATCGGAGCAATTTTGCTGCCGAAGCAGAAACCGCCGGCACGCTTGTTCGGGACGTAAGGGACGTCGTCGCCGAAGAACCAGAGTACCGAGTTGGTTGCCGATTTACGCGAGGAACCGGTACCGACCACGTCACCGACGTAGGCAATCGGGAAGCCCTGACCGCGCATTTCTTCGATCTGCTTCATCGGGCCGATGGCGCCCTGAACGTCAGGGACGATGCCGTCACGGGCCATTTTCAGCATGGCCAGGGCGTGCAGCGGGATGTCCGGACGCGACCAGGCATCAGGGGCAGGGGACAGGTCGTCGGTGTTGGTTTCGCCGGTGACCTTGAAGACGCGCAGGCTGATCTTGTCGGCCAGCGTCGGGCGCTTCTTGAACCACTCGCCGTCAGCCCAGGACTGCAGCACAGCCTTGGCGTGGGCATTGCCGTTCTTGGCTTTTTCGGCCACGTCGTGGAAGGCGTCGAACATCAGCAGGGTGTGCTTGAGTTGTTCGGCAGCGACTGGCGCGAGGGTGGCGTCGTCGAGCAGTTCAACCAGGGTGACGATGTTGTAGCCACCTTGCATGGTGCCGAGCAGTTCGGTAGCGCGTTTTTTGTCGATCAGGGGAGAAGTGGCTTCGCCCTTGGCCAGGGCAGACAGGAAACCGGCCTTGACGTAGGCAGCTTCGTCAACGCCTGGCGGAACGCGATTGGTGATCAGATCGACAAGGAAAGCTTCTTCGCCAGCCGGGGGATTCTTCAGCAGCTCGACCAGGCCTGCAGTTTGTTCGGCGTTAAGCGGCTGGGGCACGATGCCCTGGGCGGCACGCTCTTCGATATGTTTACGGTAGGCTTCAAGCACAGTATTAACCCTCATCAGTGGTCCCAAATGGGTGTCCGGGACGCTCATCCAGAAATCGCCCGTACCCACGCAAGGCTTATTGAGCCTTGTTGGCAGGGTATCGGTGATTCCTAACAGAAGCTGTTTTCAAAGTTTTACGCCTGCAGGGCGGGGGGGTGTGGCGGTCGACACGGCCATTCGTGATGAGGGAATGGCCTGTCGACGCCGCACTGCGGGATTAACTTGACTGTGCTCGTGACGCTTTGAAAACAGCTTCCAACGGACATTGGCGCCTTAAAAGGCTCGCTGATTCTACGCCAAAACTTTGCCAAAGGTAAGTTAGCCCCTACATCTTCGGGGGTGAACTTGCTTAGACAAAGGGCTAACATGAGTCCCTGTTTCGCCTTCCGCAGTTCTGCCTGACATGCCCGATTACATTATCAAAACTCCCTGCGTCGGCCTCTGCTCCACTGTTTACGGGGATCTGGTGTGCCGTGGCTGCAAGCGGTTCCACCACGAGGTCATCCACTGGAACGGCTATAACGAAGACGAAAAAAGAGCCGTCTGGCTGCGTCTGGAGCAACTGCTGGTCCAGGTGATGACTGCCAAGCTCGAAGTCTTCGATGCCGACAGGCTGCGTGCGCAGCTCACCCAGCGCAAGATCCGCTTTGTGCCGCACCAGTCCGAATATTGCTGGGCTTACCAGTTGATCGCCCGTGGTGCCCGGGTCATCAGCCAGGTCGAGGCCTATGGTTTTGTGCTGTTGCCGGAGTTCCGCGACTGGACGCTGCCGGAACTGCGCGATGCGATCGACCGCGAGTTTTTCCTGCTGTCCGAGGCGCACTATCAGCGTTACATCGCGCCAGGCTTTTTGCGCGACGCCTTCGGCGCCTGACAAACCCGGCATGCTTTTGTGTCGCGGGGCATCGTGGCTCCTCGTATAATGCCCGGCCGTGCCTCTCCGTCATCCTGTGAGCCTATGTACCCGATCCCTGAAATCGAAGCCTTCCTGCTTTGCCGCACCCCCGACAGCTGGGTCCAGGCCGCGCTGCGCAATCTGGACATCCTGCTGATCGATCATGCGAACAACGAGAAGAAGGCCGCCGGGGCCGCGTTCCAGTTCATGTTTCAGTACAACGACAAGTTCGACCTGTTGAGCAAGATGTCACGTCTGGCCCGGGAAGAACTGCGCCATTTCGAGCAAGTCATCAGCATCATCAGAAAGCGCCAGATCCCCATGGCCAATATCAGCTCGGCCCGTTATGCCGGAGCGCTGCGCAAGCTGGTGCGCAATCACAACCCGTACCGGCTGACCGATGCGCTGATCGTCGGTGCCATCGTCGAGGCGCGTTCCTGCGAACGCTTCGCCGTGCTGGTGCCGCATCTGGACGAAGAGCTGGCCAAGTTCTATGGCGGCCTGCTGAAGTCCGAAGCGCGGCACTTTCAGGACTACCTCAAGCTGGCTTACAGCTACGGCGACAAGGCTGATGTCGATGCCAAGATCGAGGAGGTCCGTCTGGCCGAGCGTGAGCTGATCGAAAGCCCTGACGAAGAGTTCCGCTTTCACAGTGGCGTACCTGTCGCCGCCTGATTGCTCTCGCGTTCCCTTCAAAAACGACCGCCTTGCCAGCGGTCGTTTTTTTATGGGGATTTAGTAAGCAAGCTAATAAATGCTTTGACAACGGCTGCCTAGGCAGTAATATTTTGCAATCACTGCCTAGGCAGCTATCTGGGTCAATCCATGAAACATTTCAGCCCCGACAATTTCGAATCCAGCCTCATCGGGCTGCTGGTCGGTCGTACCAATGCGCTCAAAGACCGCATGCTCGACAAGTACCTGCTGCCCTATGACGTAACGTTCGCGCAGTTCAAGGTGCTGATCATCATTGCCCAGTTTTCTACCGATACCCCCGTGGAATTGTGTCGGCACCTGTCGCTGGACAGTGGTTCGATGACCCGCATGCTCGATCGCCTGGAACAGAAGGGGCTGGTGGTGCGCCAGCGCTCCGCGACCGATCGCCGTCAGGTGCGTCTGGCGCTGACCGAGCAGGGGCAGGCGCTCTCCGATCTGCTGCCGCAGATTGGCGCGGACGCGATGAACGACACGTTCGCGGCGCTCGACAGTGAAGAGGTCGAGAGCCTGAAAAGAATTCTCACCAAAGTGCTGGTGGCTGCTGATGACCACATCACTCTGACTCGTTTGAGCTTCAACCCCAAAGCTAAACGCTGAGCGGCCGACGTGTTGGCAGGCGTGAGCCTGATCGCCGTCGTTCCGTCGCTTCGCTGATTAAAGGTAACTGCCATGGCCACTGCTGCCGCTGAAAACACATCTGCCCCGGCTCCTGAACAGGAGCCGAAGTCCGGCAAGCGCACGTTCATGCTGATCGGGCTTGCCATTGTCGTGGTGATCCTCGCACTGGGCATCTGGGCCTGGTACGAGATCTACGGCCAATGGAGCGAAGAGACCGACGACGCCTATGTGAATGGCAACGTGGTCGAAATCACCCCGCTGGTCACCGGAACCGTCATCAGTATTGGTGCGGACGATGGTGATCTGGTGCACGAAGGGCAGGTTCTGCTCAAGTTCGACCCGAGCGATGCCGAAGTCTCGCTGCAAAGCGCCGAGGCCAATCTGGGCAAGGTCGTGCGCCAGGTACGTGGCCTCTATAGCAATGTCGATGGCATGAGGGCGCAACTGGCCGCGCAGCGTGCTGCCGTGCAGACCGCTCAGGACAACTATAACCGCCGTCGCAGCCTCGCAGCCGGCGGGGCGATTTCCCAGGAAGAGCTGTCGCACGCCAGGGACAGCCTGACCAGCGCGCAGAGCGCCCTGAACAATATTCAGCAGCAATTGAGCACCAGCGTGGCGCTGGTCGATGACACCGTGGTGTCCTCGCACCCGGACGTCAAGGCAGCGGCTGCGCAGTTGCGTCAGGCCTACCTGACCAACGCACGTTCAACACTCGTGGCACCGGTCACCGGCTACGTGGCCAAGCGCACCGTGCAACTGGGGCAACGCATTCAGCCGGGCACCGCTACCATGGCGGTCATCCCGCTGGATCAGTTGTGGATCGATGCCAACTTCAAGGAGACCCAGTTGGGCAAGATGCGCATCGGTCAGCCGGTGGAGATCAGCTCCGACCTGTATGGCAGCGATGTGAAGTACAGCGGCACCATCGACAGCCTGGGGGCCGGTACCGGCAGTGCCTTTGCGTTGCTGCCTGCGCAGAACGCCACCGGCAACTGGATCAAGATCGTCCAGCGCGTGCCGGTGCGGGTGCATATCAACCCTGAAGAACTGGCGAAGTACCCATTGCGTATCGGCCTGTCGACCACGGTTGAAGTCAACCTGCATGACCAGAGCGGTCCGGTCCTGGCGCAACAGCCGCGCAAGCAGGCCGCTTTCAGCACTCAGGTGTACACCGAGCAGCTGGCTGACGCCGACGCGCTGATCGCCCGCCTGATTCATGAGAACAGTGCGCCCGGTGGCAAGACTGCCGTTCAGCGCTGAACCGCTAATCCGTGAGCCCCGGCCTGCTGGCCGGGGTGTCGCATTCGTCTTCAGGGATTCGCGATGAGCAACAACGCCCCCGCTTCTTTTACCCCGCCAAGCCTGTTGCTGTGCACCATCGGTCTGTCGCTGGCAACCTTCATGCAGGTGCTCGATACCACGATTGCCAACGTGGCGCTGCCGACCATCGCCGGCAACCTGGGAGTCAGTTCAGAGCAGAGCACCTGGGTGATCACCTCGTTTGCGGTCAGCAACGCGATTGCCTTGCCACTGACCGGCTGGCTCAGTCGCCGCTTCGGTGAGGTCAAGCTGTTCCTGTGGGCCACCATTCTGTTCGTCATGGCTTCGTTTCTGTGCGGCATTTCCCAGTCCATGCCGGAGCTGGTGGGCTTCCGCGCGCTGCAGGGGATGGTCGCCGGGCCGCTGTATCCGATGAGTCAGACCCTGCTGATTGCGGTGTACCCGCCCGCCAAAAGGGGCATGGCCCTGGCGTTGCTGGCGATGGTGACGGTGGTGGCGCCCATTGCCGGGCCGATCCTCGGTGGCTGGATTACCGACAGTTACAGCTGGCCGTGGATCTTCTTCATCAACATTCCCATCGGTCTGTTCGCTGTGCTGGTAGTGCGTACGCAGCTGGCCAAGAGACCGGTCAGTACGGCTCGCCAACCGCTGGACTACATTGGCCTGCTGGCGCTGATCGTCGGTGTGGGCGCGCTGCAGGTAGTGCTCGACAAGGGTAATGATCTGGACTGGTTCGAGTCGAATTTCATCATCTTCGGCTCGCTGATTTCGCTGGTGGCGCTGGTTTTCTTCGTCATCTGGGAAATGACCGACAAGCACCCGATCGTCAACCTGCGCCTGTTTGCCTACCGCAATTTCCGCATCGGCACGCTGGTCATGATCGGCGGCTATTCCGGCTTCTTCGGCATCAACCTGATATTGCCGCAGTGGTTGCAGACCCAGATGGGCTATACCGCGACCTGGGCGGGGCTGGCTGTCGCGCCGATTGGCATCCTGCCGGTACTGATGTCGCCCTTTGTCGGCAAGTACGCGCACAAGTTCGACCTGCGTCTGCTGGCCGGGCTGGCGTTCCTGGCGATGGGGCTGAGCTGCTTCATGCGTGCAGGCTTCAACACCGACGTGGATTTCGAACACGTGGCGATGGTGCAGTTGTTCATGGGCATCGGCGTGGCACTGTTCTTCATGCCGACCCTGAGCATTCTGCTGTCCGACCTGCCGCCTGATCAGATCGCCGATGGCTCCGGACTGGCAACCTTCCTGCGCACCCTGGGCGGCAGCTTCGCAGCATCGCTGACCACCTGGATCTGGATCCGCCGCGCCAACCAGCATCATGCCTACCTGAGCGAAAACATCAGCACCTTCGACCCCGCCACCCGCCACGCCCTCGACAGCCTGGGCGGCGCCAGCCCGCAAGCCTACGCGCAACTGGAGCAGACCCTCAACGCACAGGCCTACATGATGTCCACCGTGGATTACTTCTACCTGCTGGGCTGGATATTCGCCGGACTGATCCTGCTCGTCTGGCTGGCCAAACCCCCATTCGCCGCCAAGGCCGGGCCTGCGGCAGGCGGCGGGCACTAGTTTCTTGTGCGCCTATCTGAACCGTGTCTATGGCCAAACTGCTCTAAAGTGCTTTTTCAACCACGATGGCACAGACGACGCAGAACCGCTGTGTGACGCAGAGCGTCACGAACTGCATTCCCACGCGGAGCATGGGAACGATATTCAAAACAATCTCATGCCTTACCCGCAGCCACTGCCGCAAAAGTGTTTTTCAACCACGATGGCACTGACGACACAGATTGCGACGTAAGTGACGGCTGAGTCCTGACATTGATCCGGGGGAAACTCGGCAAGGATGCCGAGTTAGCTGCACCGGGCCAGGGATGGCCCGTTGCAGCGACCCCCGGATCAGTGTCAGGACGAAGGAACCCGACGAAGTCGGGCCGGAAACAGGAGCGGGGACTTTGCTCACTTTGGTCCCTCAAAGTGAGTCGCCGAGGGGCGAAAAGGTGACCTGAGCCTACTGCCAATCTACCTGATATCGCAGAACCGCCGTGTGACGCAGAGCGTCACGAAAGGCATTACCACGCGGAGCGTGGGAACGAGAGTCTGTGTCGAGCCCCAATCCAAAGGTGACCTGAGCCGAACCCCAATCCACCTGACATCGCAGAACCGCTGTGTGACGCAGAGCGTCACGAACTGCATTCCCACGCGGAGCATGGGAACGATAGTCAACCGTCCAGCTTTTCGGGGTCAGTTCACGCGATCCCGCACCATCAATTCAACAGCGCAACCGTCTCGGGCACAAAGTCGAACGAACTCAGATTGAAACCCTGCTCATCCACCTGCAACACCCAGCCCTGACGATCCCAGTCACCCAGCACAATGCGCCTGGCCGCCTGATCGCCAATCTGCAATTTATGAATAGCCGGACGATGAGTGTGGCCGTGGACCAACGTACGCACACCGAACTGCTGCATGATTCGCGGCACCTCGTCCGGCGTCACATCGACAATATCATTGGCCTTCATACGGGTTTGCGCACGGCTCTCATTACGCAACTTGCGCGCCAACTTGTGCCGAGTGCCCAGCGGCAAATGGCGCAAAATAAACAGCGTCAGCGGATGGCGCAGATAGCGACGCATCCGGATATAGCCTTCATCGCGGGTGCACAGACTGTCGCCGTGCATCAGCAGCACCGGCTCACCGTTCAGTTGCACAACGCTCGGGTCGCTCAGCAGCGTGCAGCCCGCTGCCTTGCAGAAGCCCTTGCCGAGCATGAAATCACGGTTGCCGTGCATCAGAAAAATTCGTGTGCCGCTGTCGCTCAATTCGCGCAGGGCCTTGCAGATCGAAAGCTGGAACGGCGACATCGCGTCGTCACCGATCCAGACTTCAAAGAAATCCCCGAGGATATACAGCGACTCGGCTTCGCGAGCGCGTCCTGCGAGCAGATCCAGAAACGCCCGGGTAATGTCCGGGCGCTCCTGTTCAAGATGCAGATCGGAGATCAGCAGTATCACTCAACGATCTCGGCTTTCTCGATGATCACGTCTTCTACCGGGACGTCCTGATGGCCGGCCTTGCTGGAAGTCGCCACGCCTTTGATCTTGTCGACCACGTCGGTGCCTTCGATCACTTCACCGAACACAGCGTAACCCCAGCCCTGAACGGTCTTGGCGCTGTGGTTCAGAAAGGCGTTGTCAGCGACGTTGATGAAGAACTGCGCAGAGGCCGAATGCGGTTCCATGGTACGGGCCATGGCGACGCTGTACTTCTTGTTCGGCAGACCGTTGTCGGCTTCGTTCTGGATGCTCGGGCGCTTGTCTTTCTTTTCTTTCATGCCAGGCTCGAAACCGCCGCCCTGAACCATGAAATTGCCGATCACACGGTGGAAAACCGTGTTTTCGTAGTGGCCGGCTTTAACGTATTCGATGAAGTTGGCAACGGTCAGCGGCGCTTTTTCTTCGTTCAGTTGCAGCACGATGTCGCCGTGGTTGGTAGTCAGCTTTACATTAGGCATTTGGGAAGTCGCTCTCTAGTCATGCATGAATGGGCGGATTATGACCCTGACGCGCAGTTTACAGACGAGGTTACATTTTTCAGCGCTTTTGCAGCTTTTATGCCTTCAAATACGCAGTCTGTTGTCAGGGACTTGACAGCTTCGGCTATGATAAGCGCTTTGATTTAGTCGGCCTACCCTGGCCGCGCACGTATGTCCAAGGATCCTATGAGCAAGCCCACTCCAGAACCCGCTGCCCATTCAAAGGCAGGTCCAGCCGTACCGACCAATTTCCTGCGTCCTATCGTGCAGGCAGACCTGGACTCGGGCAAGCACAGCAAAATCGTGACCCGCTTTCCGCCGGAGCCCAACGGCTACCTGCACATCGGTCACGCCAAGTCGATCTGCGTGAACTTCGGTCTGGCCCAGGAGTTCGGTGGCGATACGCACCTGCGTTTCGATGACACCAACCCGGCCAAGGAAGACCAGGAATACATCGACGCCATCATGAGTGACGTCAAGTGGCTGGGCTTCGAGTGGGCGGGCGAAGTGCGCTACGCCTCGCAGTATTTCGACCAGTTGCACGACTGGGCGGTCGAGCTGATCAAGGCAGGCAAGGCTTATGTGGACGATCTGACCCCTGAGCAGGCGCGCGAATATCGCGGCACCCTGACCGAGCCGGGCAAGAACAGTCCGTTCCGCGAGCGTGGCGTCGAGGAAAACCTCGACCTGTTCGCGCGCATGAAAGCCGGTGAGTTCGAGGATGGCGCTCGCGTACTGCGCGCCAAAATCGACATGGCCTCGCCGAACATGAACCTGCGTGACCCGATCATCTACCGCATTCGCCATGCGCATCACCATCAGACCGGCGACAAGTGGTGCATCTATCCGATCTATGACTTCACCCACGGTCAGTCGGATGCCCTCGAAGGCATCACCCACTCGATCTGCACCCTGGAGTTCGAAAGCCATCGTCCGCTGTACGACTGGTTTCTCGACAACCTGCCGGTGCCGTGCAAGCCGCGTCAGTATGAGTTTTCGCGCCTGAACCTGAACTACACCATCACCAGCAAGCGCAAGCTCAAGCAACTGGTTGACGAGAAACACGTCAATGGCTGGGATGACCCGCGCATGTCGACGCTGTCGGGCTTCCGTCGCCGTGGCTACACGCCGAAATCGATTCGCAATTTCTGCGAAATGATCGGCACCAACCGCTCTGACGGCGTTGTCGATTTCGGCATGCTCGAATTCAGCATCCGCGACGACCTGGACCACAGCGCGCCGCGCGCCATGTGCGTGCTGCGCCCGCTGAAAGTGGTCATCACCAACTACCCGGAAGGCCAGGTCGAGAAGCTGGAGCTGCCGCGCCACCCGAAAGAAGACCTGGGCATGCGCGAGCTGCCGTTCTCGCGGGAGCTTTACATCGATCGCGACGATTACATGGAAGAGCCGCCGAAGGGCTACAAGCGTCTTGAGCCCAATGGTGAAGTGCGTTTGCGCGGCAGCTATGTGATCCGTGCCGATGAGGCGATCAAGGATGCCGACGGCAACATCATCGAGCTGCGTTGCTCCTACGACCCGGAAACGTTGGGCAAGAACCCTGAAGGCCGCAAGGTCAAGGGCGTCGTGCACTGGGTGCCGGCAGCCGAGAGCGTAGAGTGCGAAGTGCGTTTGTACGATCGTCTGTTCCGTTCGCCGAACCCTGAAAAAGCCGAAGAGGGCGCAAGCTTTCTGGACAACATCAACCCGGACTCCCTGCAAGTACTGACCGGTTGTCGCGCCGAGCCTTCATTGGCACAAGCGCAACCGGAAGACCGTTTCCAGTTCGAACGCGAAGGTTATTTCTGCGCGGACATCAAGGACTCCAGACCCGGTCGACCTGTCTTCAACCGCACCGTGACGTTGCGGGATTCCTGGACCTGATGCTGTACGTTTGAGGGGGAGCACGTGCTTTCTATCTACAACACGCTCACCAAGAGCAAAGAAGTTTTCAAGCCGCTGGATGGCAACAAGGTGCGCATGTACGTCTGCGGGATGACCGTGTACGACTACTGCCACCTGGGCCATGGCCGCAGCATGGTTGCGTTCGATCTGGTGACGCGCTGGTTGCGCTTCAGCGGTTATGAACTGACCTATGTGCGCAACATTACCGATATCGACGACAAGATCATCAACCGGGCGCGGGAAAACGGTGAGTCGTTCGACGCACTGACCGCGCGCATGATCGAGGCCATGCACGAGGACGAGGCGCGCCTCAACATCCTCAAGCCGGACATGGAGCCGCGTGCCACCGATCATATCCCTGGCATGCACGCCATGATCCAGACCCTTATCGACAAGGGCTATGCCTACGCGCCGGGTAATGGCGATGTGTATTATCGGGTCGGCAAGTTTCAGGGTTACGGCAAGCTGTCGCGCAAGAAGATCGAAGACCTGCGCATCGGCGCACGCATCGAAGTGGACGAGTCCAAGGAAGATCCGCTGGACTTCGTGCTCTGGAAAGGCGTCAAGCCGGGCGAGCCAAGCTGGGAATCGCCTTGGGGTGCAGGACGCCCCGGCTGGCATATCGAGTGCTCGGTGATGTCGACCTGCTGCCTGGGCGAGACCTTCGATATTCATGGCGGCGGCAGCGACCTTGAGTTTCCGCACCATGAAAACGAAATCGCCCAGAGCGAAGCGGCCACCGGCAAGACCTACGCCAATGCCTGGTTGCACTGCGGCATGATTCGTATCAATGGCGAGAAGATGTCCAAGTCCCTGAACAACTTCTTCACTATTCGCGACGTGCTGGAGAAATACCACCCTGAAGTGGTGCGTTACCTGCTGGTGTCGAGCCACTACCGCAGCGCGATCAACTATTCCGAAGACAGCCTGCGTGAGTCGAAGGCGGCACTGGAGCGGTTCTATCACGCGCTCAAGGGCCTGCCGGTCGCCGAACCTGCGGGTGGCGAGGCGTTCGTCGAGCGTTTCAGCACGGCGATGAACGATGACTTCGGTACGCCTGAAGCCTGTGCGGTGCTGTTCGAGATGGTCCGCGAGATCAATCGTCTGCGCGAATCCGATGTGGCAGCGGCGGCGGGTCTGGCGGCACGTTTGAAGCAACTGGCCAGCGTGCTGGGTGTTCTGCAGCTCGAAGCCGACGACTTTTTGCGCGCTGGCGCGGAAGGACGGGTCGATGCGGCTGAAGTGGAGGCGCTGATTCAGGCGCGTCTGGCGGCGCGTGCCGCGAAAGACTGGGCCGAGTCCGACCGTATCCGCGACCGGATCACCGCCATGGGCGTGCTGCTGGAGGACGGCAAGGGCGGCACGACCTGGCGTCTGGCGGACTGATCAAGGACTATCCCTGAAATACTATCGTGCCCATGCTCCGCATGGGCATGCTGTTCTGGACGCTCCGCGTCCTGTCCTCGATGATGTGCTGCCTGCCGAGCGTCAAACACTAAACGATCCGCTGCTCCCGCAACCGCTTGTACAGCGTGTTGCGGCTGACGCCCAGACGTTTGGCCAGCTGTGAAATATTCCCGCCTGCCGCTTGAAACAATTGGCCGAGGTCTTCGCTCGAGTGAAGGCGCGTGGCCGACTCCTGAGTCCTGACCGGGGCACGGCATTCCTCATCCGCGTGAGCGTCGAGCAGAAAGTCCTCGGGCAGATGGTCAGTGCCGATCGGCTGTTCGTCGGCCAGTGCCAGCGCTACCTGAATCACACTGTTGAGCTGGCGCAGGTTGCCCGGCCAGGGGTGATGCTCGAATAATTCAAGCACTTCTCTGGAAAAGCCCGCGCGCTGGTGAGCATCACGGTGCCGCTCCCAGATTCGCTGGATCAGCGCATGTTTGTCAGTCCGCTCGCGCAGGGGCGGGAGTTCGATGCTCAGGCCGCTGATCCGATAATAAAGATCCTGGCGAAAAAGCCCCGCCTGGACCTGATCGCGCAGGCCCCGGTTGGTGGCTGAAATCAGCCGTATATCGACCGGATACAGCTCGCTGCTGCCCAATGGCTGAACGCAGCGCTCTTGCAGCACACGCAGCAGTCGCGCCTGTACCGGCATCGGCATGTCGCCCACTTCGTCGAGAAACAGCGTGCCTTTGTCGGCCTTGCGGATCAGGCCGATGCTGCCTTTCTGGTTGGCCCCGGTGAAGGCGCCTCTTTCATAGCCAAACAGCTCGGCCTCGACCAGGTCGGCCGGGATCGCTGCACAGTTGACCGCGATCAGCGGCTGGCTGGCGCGCACACTGGCCTGATGCAGGGCTTTGACAAACACTTCCTTGCCGACCCCGGTTTCACCATGAATGAGCAGCGGGATGTCTTTTTCCAGCAGCCGTTGGGCCTGACGCACAGCCTTCTCGACTTTCGCATCGCCCATGCTGATGGCCTGCAGGTCAAGGTTTCGTGATGGTGCTGCAGGCACCTGCGCAGCCTGGACGCAATGCAGCTTCAATGGTTTGCGAGTCGGGCGTTTGAGCAGGCACTGAAAGCGATTGTTGCCAAATGCATGCAGCGCAAACGGACGCGCTTCGGTCTCGCTGAGCAGTTGCAGGATCGGACACTTGAACAGCGTCTCGATGCTGGCACCGGCCGGAGTCGTCCCCAGCAAGGCGTCGGCACGCCGATTGGCGCACAGGATCTGGCCGCTTTCGTCAAAAATCAGCAGGCCAGCCCATTGGCTGTCGAGGTTGTTCAGGCCGGTATTGAAGATCAGCTGGAAGTGGGAATCGCGAAACTGGTCGAGGATCAGGCGGTTTTCCACCGACTGGCTCATCATTTTGACCATGCCCAGCGTGTGCGAGGGTGGCAGGAAGCTGTCGCTGGACACATCCAGCACGGCGATGATGCGCCTGTCTGCGTCGAAGATCGGTGAGGCCGAACCGGTCATGAAACGGTTGGCCTTGAGGAAATGCTCGTCCGGTTCAATATGGATGGCCTCTTCGCAGGCCAGCGCCGTGCCGATGGCGTTGGTGCCCGTGCCGCGTTCGTTCCAGCTGGCACCTGGCATGAAGCCTTGAGCCTGGGACGATTCGACGAAGCGTTGTGCACCCCATGACTTGAGCAACTGACCTTGAGGGTCGGCCAGCAGAATCAGACAGCTGGAGTTGCTGAGAATGTTTTCGTAGACCGGCAGGACCTCCTGATGGGTGGTCTGTACCAGTCCGTGATGGCGCTCCAGCAGCCTGGAAACCTCCGTCCCCGGCAATTGGCCGAATGAGGGGCGCGTCTGATGATTGAGGCCGAAGTCCCGGCAGCGGGTCCATGAATCCTGAATGATGATGTCGTGAGCAAGCGAAGCGCTGGTTTGAGACATGAGGATGCCTGCGAATGTGACGTATTGTTTTTGTTTTTAGGTCCCGTCGGCGTGACCATCCTTGCCCGCAACGTCAGTCCAGTGTCGTTCAGTTGTGTTCAAAGTCAATGTTCATTTTGTTCAAGTGTTCAGTATTTTCTGTTCATTATTGTTCAGCTGTGAAAGGCGTTTCGTCCCCTGAATACGGGCGAACGCTCTGTCCCGGGCTTCACCGGCAAGCTGGCTGAGCTGGCACGAATGTCGCTATCTGCAAACAGTCACGCATTCACCCTTAAGAAAAAAACAACAAAGGGCACGCCATGTCACTCACGCTGGAGCATGTCAGTCGCGCCGTCGATGGCCAGGTCTGGATCGACGACGCTTCCCTGAGCTTTGAGCCGGGATCATTCAACGTTCTGCTGGGGCGCACCCTGTCCGGCAAAACCAGCCTGATGCGCCTGATGGCCGGGCTGGACAAGCCGGACAGCGGGCGAGTGCTGATGAACGGGGTCGATGTCACCCATCGTCCGGTTCGCCTGCGCAACGTCTCGATGGTTTATCAGCAGTTCATCAATTACCCGAGCATGACGGTGTTCGAAAACATCGCTTCGCCGCTGCGTCAGGCGGGTCTTTCCAAAGACGTGATCCACAGCCGGGTGCAGGAAACCGCGAAGATGCTGCGCATCGAAAAATTCCTGCAACGCCACCCCCTCGAACTGTCCGGCGGGCAGCAGCAGCGCACCGCGATGGCCAGGGCGCTGGTCAAGGACGCCGAACTGATCCTCTTCGACGAACCGTTGGTCAACCTCGATTACAAGCTGCGCGAAGAGCTGCGCCAGGAAATGCGCGAGCTGTTTGCCGCGCGCCATACCATCGCTATCTACGCGACTACCGAGCCCAATGAAGCGCTGGCGCTGGGCGGCACCACCACCATCCTGCATGAAGGGCGGGTGGTGCAGAGCGGCAAGACCCCCGAGGTTTATCATCGACCCGCGACTGTGCTGGCCGCCGAGTTGTTCTCCGAACCGCCGATCAACCTCATGCCGGGCCGTATAGAAGGCAATGAAGTCAGCTTCGCCAACTTCGTGCATTTCCCGCTCAACGTCGACCTGCGGGCCGTCGGCGATGGCGAGTATCGTTTCGGCGTGCGCCCCAGCCATTTGAGCCTGGTGCCGTCCAACGATGACGACCTGGAACTGGCGGTTACTGTCGAACTGGCGGAAATCAGCGGCTCGGAAACCTTCCTGCATGTGCGCAACGAGCTGTTCTCGCTGGTCCTGCATCTGCCAGGCGTGCATGCCTATGACGTCGATGCGGCGATTCGGGTGTACATCCCGACCCACAAATTGTTTGTATTCGATCAGCAGGGCGGCCTGATTCAGGCGCCGGGCCTGCGTATGGCGAGGGTTGCCTGATGGCCGAGATCCGCTTGCAGAACCTTGCGCACAGCTACAGTACCAAGCCTGGTCCTGACGACTATGCAATTCGCGAGATGAGCCACGTCTGGGAGCAGGGTGGTGCTTACGCGCTGCTCGGGCCTTCCGGGTGTGGCAAGTCAACCCTGCTCAACATCATTTCCGGTCTGCTCAGTCCGTCGCAGGGCCAGGTGCTGTTCGACTCGAAAGTCGTCAATGAGCTGCCCCCGGAACGCCGTAACATCGCTCAGGTTTTCCAGTTTCCGGTGATCTACGACACCATGACCGTGTTCGACAATCTGGCCTTTCCGCTGCGCAATCAGGGCATGGACGAGGCGCGGATTCTCATCAAGGTCAACGAAATTGCCGATGTCCTGGACCTGCAGCCGCTGCTGAAAAAGAAGGCGCGCAACCTCAGCGCGGATGAAAAGCAGAAAGTCTCCATGGGTCGCGGGCTGGTGCGCGATGACGTGTCGGCGATCCTCTTCGACGAGCCGCTGACCGTGATCGATCCGCACCTGAAGTGGAAACTGCGGCGCAAGCTCAAGCAGATCCACGAGCAGTTCAATATCACCATGGTTTACGTCACCCACGATCAACTGGAGGCGTCGACCTTCGCCGACAAGATCGCCGTGATGTATGGCGGACAGATCGTCCAGTTCGGCACGCCGCGGGAGCTGTTCGAAAAGCCGTCGCACACTTTTGTCGGCTATTTCATCGGCAGCCCGGGGATGAATCTGATTGACGTTACGCCGCAGCCGGGCGGTGTCGGTTTTTCCGATATTCACCTGCCGTTGCCTGAGTCGTTGCAGCAAAAACTGGCCAATACGCCGTGGAAAACTCTGAAAGTGGGTATTCGTCCTGAGTTCGTGCATGTCTGGGACGGACCTTACGACGATGCGATGTGCGCCGACGTGACCTATGTGGAAGACCTCGGCACCTACAAGATCATCACTCTGAAACTGGCCGGACAACTGCTGAAGGTGCGTCTGCAGGAAGACAAACCGGTACCGCAAGGCCAGGCCTGGATCAGCTTTCCGGGGCAATGGCTGATGCTCTATGCAGATGATTACCTGCTCGAAGCCGGCCCTGCCAGTGAGGTGTCCCATGCGTAAGGTTCAGAACAACAAGGCCTGGTGGCTGGTGATGCCGGTGTTTCTGCTGGTGGCATTCAGCGCGATTATCCCGATGATGACCGTGGTCAACTATTCGGTGCAGGACATCTTCGACCAGTCCAGTCGCTATTTCGTCGGCACCGACTGGTTCCGGCAGGTCCTGCAGGACCCGCGTCTGCACGACTCGCTGCTGCGTCAGTTCATTTATTCGGGCTGTGTACTGCTGATCGAGATCCCGCTGGGTATCGCGATTGCCCTGACCATGCCGACCAAGGGCCGCTGGTCGTCGCTGTGCCTGATCGTGATGACCATTCCACTGCTGATCCCGTGGAACGTGGTCGGCACGATCTGGCAGATCTTCGGCCGTGGTGATATCGGCTTGCTGGGTTACACGCTGAACAACGTGCTGGGCATCAACTACAACTACGCCGCCAATGCCTCGGACGCCTGGGTGACGGTGCTGGTCATCGACGTCTGGCACTGGACCTCGCTGGTGGCTCTGCTTTGCTATTCAGGGCTGCGGGCGATTCCGGATGTGTATTACCAGGCGGCACGCATCGATCGGGCGTCCGGCTGGGCGATCTTCCGGCATATCCAGTTGCCGAAGATGAAAAGCGTGCTGCTGATTGCGGTGATGTTGCGCTTCATGGACAGCTTCATGATCTACACCGAGCCGTTCGTACTGACCGGTGGCGGGCCGGGCAACTCCACCACCTTCCTCAGTCAGACCCTGACCACCATGGCGCTCGGGCAGTTCGACCTGGGGCCTGCGGCGGCGTTCTCGCTGGTGTATTTCCTGATCATTCTGTTGGTGTCATGGGTGTTCTACACCGCCATGACTCACAGCGAAAAGAATTGAGGGGCTGGTCATGAGTCTGCGCAAAATCATACCGCTGTGGATTTACCTGTTGTTTCTGCTGGTGCCGATCTACTGGCTGATCAACATGTCGTTCAAGACCAATACCGAGATCCTCGGTGGTCTGACCCTGTGGCCGCAGGATTTCACCCTGGCCAATTACAAGGTGATCTTCACCGACGAAAGCTGGTACAGCGGCTACCTCAACTCGTTGTATTACGTGTGCCTCAATACCGTGATATCGCTGAGCGTCGCACTGCCGGCAGCCTACGCGTTTTCACGCTATCGTTTTCTCGGCGACAAGCACCTGTTCTTCTGGCTGCTGACCAACCGCATGGCGCCACCGGCAGTATTCCTGCTGCCGTTTTTCCAGCTGTATTCGTCCATCGGCCTGTTTGACACGCACATCGCCGTGGCACTGGCGCACTGTCTGTTCAACGTTCCGCTGGCCGTATGGATTCTGGAGGGCTTCATGTCCGGCGTTCCGAAGGAGATCGATGAAACGGCCTACATCGACGGTTACAGCTTTCCCAAGTTTTTCGTGAAGATTTTCATTCCACTGATTGGCTCGGGTATCGGTGTCACCGCCTTTTTCTGCTTCATGTTCTCCTGGGTCGAGCTGTTGCTGGCGCGCACCCTGACTTCGGTGAACGCCAAGCCGATCGCTGCGGTGATGACCCGCACCGTGTCGGCATCGGGTATCGATTGGGGGGTGCTGGCGGCGGCAGGGGTGTTGACCATTCTGCCGGGCATGCTGGTGATCTGGTTCGTTCGCAACCATGTGGTCAAGGGCTTTGCTCTTGGTCGTGTCTGAGGAGTCGAAAAAATGGAGTGGATGTCCTGGACACTGCCCACTGCGGCGTTCTTCATCAGTATCGGGTTGTTGCTGGTGGGTATGACGGTATGGGAATTGCGCTCGGCGAGCATCGAGCGTCGCGGTTTTCTGCCGATTGCCACCACGCGTGGCGACCGTCTTTTCATCGGGCTTCTAGGCAGCGCTTATCTGCATCTGCTGGTGATCGGCGCGACGGACTGGAGCATCTGGATCGCTTCGGGGGCTTCCCTGGTGTGGCTGTTGGTGGTGATGCGTTGGGGGTAGAGAGCGGCCGGGCGTGGTTGCCGGGGTGATCCGGTCGGCAGTATTGAAAAAGCGGGACTACATGAAAGCAACCTGGAGATGACTATGTTCAATAAGAAAAACAAGCTGCAACATAGCGTGACGCTGGCAACCATGATCATGCTCAGCGGGTTGAGTGTGTCGGCATGGGCGGATCAGTACGAAGATGCGGCGAAGAAGTGGGCGGCGAGCGAGTTCAAGCCGAGCACGCTCTCCGATGCCGAGCAGTTGAAAGAGCTGGAGTGGTTCATCGAAGCGGCCAAGCCGTTTCGTGGCATGGACATCAAGGTGGTGTCGGAAACTCTGACCACTCATGAATACGAGTCCAAGACCCTGGCCAAGGCGTTCACCGAAATCACCGGTATCAAAGTCACCCATGACTTGCTGCAGGAAGGTGATGTCATCGAGAAGCTGCAGACCGCCATGCAGTCTGACAAAAGCATCTACGACGGCTGGGTCAACGACTCGGACCTGATCGGTACGCACTTCCGCTACGGCAAGGCCCTGTCTCTGACCGACCTGATGGCCAGTCCGGAAGGCAGTAAAGTCACCTCGCCGACGCTGGACCTGAAAGACTTCATCGGCACTTCGTTTACCACCTCTCCCGAAGTCAAGAACGCTTCGGGTAAAGTCATTGTCGAATCGAAGCTGTACCAATTGCCCGATCAGCAGTTCGCCAACCTGTACTGGTTCCGTGCCGACTGGTTCGAGCGTCCTGATCTGAAAAAGAAATTCAAGGACAAATACGGTTACGAGCTGGGTGTTCCGGTCAACTGGTCGGCTTATGAAGACATCGCCAAATTCTTCAGCGAGGACGTCAAGGAGATCGACGGCAAGAAAGTCTTCGGGCACATGGACTATGGCAAGAAAGACCCGTCACTGGGCTGGCGTTTCACCGATGCCTGGTTCTCCATGGCGGGCAGCGGCGACAAGGGCCTGCCTAACGGTCTGCCGGTGGACGAGTGGGGCATCCGCGTCGAGGATTGCCATCCGGTCGGTTCCAGCATCACCCGCGGTGGCGACACCAACGGGCCAGCGGCAGTCTTCGCCACGCAGAAATACATCGACTGGCTGAAAGCCTATGCACCGCCGGAAGCGGCGGGCATGACCTTCTCCGAATCCGGTCCGGTGCCTTCGCAGGGTAACGTCGCGCAACAGATCTTCTGGTACACCGCCTTTACCGCCGACATGACCAAGCCAGGCCTGCCGGTGATGAATGCTGACGGCACGCCGAAGTGGCGCATGGCACCGTCGCCAAAAGGCCCTTACTGGAAAGAAGGCATGAAGCTCGGCTATCAGGACGTCGGTTCGTGGACCTTCCTGAAGTCGTCCGACGAGAAAAAACGTTTGGCGGCCTGGCTGTATGCGCAATTCGTGACCTCGAAGAGCGTTTCACTGAAGAAAACCATCGTCGGCCTGACGCCGATTCGCGAGTCGGACATCAACTCCAAGGAAATGACCGCGCTGGCGCCGAAGCTGGGTGGTCTGGTGGAGTTCTATCGCAGCCCGGCCCGCGTGCAATGGTCGCCTACCGGCACCAACGTGCCTGACTATCCGAAGCTGGCACAGCTGTGGTGGAGCCATGTGGCCGAGGCGGTCACTGGCGAGAAGACTGCGCAGGAGGCCCTCGACGGTCTGGCCAAGGACCAGGATGCGATCATGATGCGCATCCAGCGTTCTGAGGTGCAGGAACCCAGCAAATGTGCACCGAAGATGAATAAGGAAACCACTGCGGAAGTCTGGTACAAGAAGGCCGAAGAGAGCAACGGCGAGTTCCTCGCGCCACAGCGCAAGCTGGCCAACGAGAAACCCAAGGGTGAAACCATCGCCTATGCGGACTTGCTGAAAAGCTGGGAAGCAGCCAGGAAGTAAGTTTTTTCGGGAATGAAAAAACGGCACCTCAGGTGCCGTTTTTTATGGGAGCAGAACAGCCTGATCAGTCGTGCAGGGTTTCTGCCGCGTACAGCGTGTTTTCCAGCAGGCAGGCGCGGGTCATGGGGCCGACGCCGCCCGGAACCGGAGTGATCCAGCCAGCGCGGGGCAGGGCGGTCTCGTAAACCACATCGCCTACCAGCTTGCCGTCTTCCTGGCGGTTGATGCCGACGTCGATGACGATCGCGCCCGGCTTGATCCATTCGCCTTTGACAAGGCCCGGCTTGCCGGCGGCAACCACCACCAGATCGGCACGACCCACGTGGCCTGCCAGATCCCTGGTGAAACGATGGGTCACCGTGACGGTGCAGCCCGCCAGCAGCAGTTCCATTGCCATCGGGCGGCCGACGATGTTGGATGCGCCGACGACGACGGCATCCAGGCCGTACAGGTCGACACCGGTGCTTTCCAGCAGGGTCATGATGCCTTTGGGAGTGCACGGGCGCAGCAGCGGAATGCGTTGAGCGAGGCGACCCACGTTATAAGGATGGAAGCCGTCCACGTCCTTGTCCGGGCGAATGCGCTCCAGCAGCAGCGAAGCGTCGAGGTGCGCGGGCAAGGGCAGTTGCAGCAGGACGCCGTCGACAGCGGCATCTTCATTGAGACGGTCGATCAGATCGGTCAGTGCTGCCTGAGTGGTATCAGCGGGCAAGTCATAAGCCTGCGAGATAAAGCCGACTTCCTCGCAGTCCTTGCGCTTGTGAGAGACATAGACTTGGGAGGCGGGGTCGCTGCCGACCAGAATCACCGCGAGGCCCGGCGTACGCAGACCTTGCTGGCTACGTTCGGCGACACGTTTGGCGATCTGCTGGCGCAGGCTGGCGGCGATCGCCTTGCCGTCGATTAGTTTTGCAGTCATGACGCGTGATTAACCATCGAGAGGAAAAAATGAGCGCGCATTCTCTCATGACATGGCGCGAGGGCAAAGGCGATTGCTTTGCATATTCAGCTAACTCCTTTATCTAGCTGAATTTTTTTCAAAAAAAGGTTGACGACCCCAGGGGGCGTCTATAAGATTCGTCGCACTTGCCGGGCAGAGCCCAGCACTGGTTAAGCTAGCACTGGTTGATTCGGTCAGGCAGAGTTGCAAATCAGCTCGGTGTGATCGATTGAAAGCCTTTTAGTTTGTTATCGCAAGAGTACAAATTATATAAGTGCCCGTAGCTCAGCTGGATAGAGCATCCGCCTTCTAAGCGGATGGTCGCAGGTTCGAGTCCTGCCGGGTGCGCCATTCAAGGCAGCTTTGGCACAGCAAGTAAGTTGCATCGTCACGCGCAATATGGTGGGCGTAGCTCAGTTGGTAGAGCACAGGATTGTGACTCCTGCGGTCGTGGGTTCGAACCCCATCGTCCACCCCATATTAAGAAGGGCGCCAGATTCATAGTCTGGCGCCTTTGCTTTAAAAGTCTGAAATGCGGATGTGGTGGAATTGGTAGACACACTGGATTTAGGTTCCAGCGCCGCAAGGTGTGAGAGTTCGAGTCTCTCCGTCCGCACCATTTGTACTTTCGCCGGGTTCCACTGAGAACCGCGAAAGTCTAGAGAAGCCCGCCTAGCGCGGGCTTTTTATTGCGTAGAGTTCCGCAAGACTCCAGCGTCTTCCGCACATTTTTAGTACATTAGTCAGTCCATCGTGAATTCGAGCTGACTGGTGATGTACTAATGCCCCTGACTGATACCGCTGTCCGGCAAGCAAAGGCCAAGGAAAAAGATTACAGCGTCACCGATGGTGATGGGCTTGCACTGTTCGTGTCTGCCAACGGCACGAAGTCTTGGCACTTCCGTTACTCCTGGCACGGCAAGCAGCCGCGTATTTCCCTCGGAACATACCCAGAGATTGGTCTGCGCGATGCCCGCGAGTTACGCGACCAGGCTCGCACGATGGTTGCTCGAGGCATTGACCCAAGGTCAGAGCGTCGGCAGGCACAGCAGGCGAGCGCAGCGTCCCAGCAAAACACCTTTGAAGCTGTCGCCGAACGCTGGTATGCGTTCCGTTCGCCACGCCTGAGCAGCGCGGCTAAGGGCGGACGCCACCAATCACGGCTGTACCTCGACAAGGATCTGTTGCCCGCCCTAGGCAAGCTGCCTATTGCTGACATTCGCCGCGCCGATGTACTAGCCGCTGTACGTCGTGTTGAAAAACGCGGGGCGCTGAACGTTGCCGAGAAGTGCAGAACCTGGCTCAACCAGATATTCCGCTTTGCCATTGCCGAGGGCGTGATTGAGACGAATCCCGCTGCAGACATGGATATCGTCGCTGCTGTTCAGCCGCCAGTCAGGCATAACCCGTACCTCAAGCGGGAAGAGCTGAAACCCTTCTTGCTGAAACTTCGTGAGTACGACGGTTCTGTCTTCACGCTGCTGGCCATCCGGCTGCTGATGCTTACCGGTGTTCGAACTGGTGAGGTGAGGGCGGCAACGCCGGGTCAGTTTGACCTGGACGCTGCCTTGTGGACGATCCCACCGGAGAACGTGAAGCAACTTGCATTGAAGGTGAAGGATGGATCAGGGGATATACCGCCCTATCTGGTGCCACTGTCGCGGCAGGCGGTTGATGTTGCGCGCCAGCTTATGTCGATGACCGGGCAGTGCAAGCTACTCATACCGGGGCGCAATAACCCCAACACTCCAATGAGCGAAAACACGGTCAACGACGCAATAAGCAGGATGGGATACAAGGGCAAGCTGACTGGTCACGGCCTGAGGGCCACGCTGTCGACTGCCTTGAACGAGATGGGCTACAACCCCGATTGGATCGAAGCGCAGCTATCACATGCGGGGGAGAACAAGGTGCGCAGGGCTTACAACCATGCCGCATACGTGGAGCAGCGGCGGGGGATGATGCAGGACTGGGCTGATTACTTGGATTCGGTCGAGGCTTCCTGATCAGCTCTGGCGGCCTCGACCTGCGCCCTGTTCCAGGCGATGACCTCGGATTTGACCCAGGCCACCGAGCGCCCGCCCAGTCTGACCTGTTTGGGAAACTCGCCGGTCTTTGCCATTTCATAGATTTTGCTGGTCTTGTAGCCGACCAGTTTGATTACTTCCGGCAGGCGGATGAATTCAACTGTTTCGTCGTTGCGTGCGGTGTTCATGGTTGATCCTCGTTTGGTTGTTCTGTCTCTGGCAGGAAGAGGTAGGAGATTTGTTTTTCGTGACTGCAATGTCCGGAATGCTTCACAGCGTCATCAAAAGTGTAAATTCCCGCTTCTGACTTCACCGTCGTGTAACCACACCCATCCGCACGCCAGTAACACTGCCATTCGCCTGACCAAATTCGTACAGGTCGATGGCCTTGTTCGGCCCGCCACTTTTGCAGCGTGCCTTTGCTTTTGAGCCCATGCAGGGTTCGACGTAGTTGGGCCATCAGTCCACCCCGTTATCAAAGCCGTCGTAGGCGGCGCTGTTCGGTTTGTCGCTCATTATTTCGATTCCTTCGCGCTGTTCGCATAACGGGCCTGACGCTCTCTGGAGCAGGCCTTGTGGTTTCCTCGGGCGCGGTAGCCGTTGCAGATATCGCAAAGACCATCGCGTGCCAGCCAGGGTGTTGGGAGGATTTTGGGTTTGGCGGTGCGGCGTAGCTTGGTCATGCTGCTACCGCCCGATCTGCCTTGACTCGCCACGGATCGTTCGCTCGAGCGAGAGCTGCCATAGGGGGCGGGCTAACGCTGTTGCCGCACATGTGAACCTGCTGGGTTTTGGTAAATGGCTTGCCGTCGGCGCCGTGGGTGATGACGTAGTCGGCTGGGAAGCCCTGGGCCTTGTACAGCTCGGACGGCTTGAGCATCCGCAGGCAGATGTCGACGATCACGTAGGGCGTGCCCTTGACCATGACGGTGACCAGCGCCAAGCGATCCTTGGTCGTGATGGTTGGGGCCGGTTCGCCTGCACCGCTGACGTTCTCAGTCCCGTAATAGCTGATCAGGAACGCGGCGACCCGCAGTGCACCTTCCTCATGCTCTGGCGATAGCCTGAGAGATACGACAGAGCTTTTACCGCCGCCACCTGCCGTAACGGTAGGCGCAGGTTCATCCAGAGGCTGACCGACACTGGCGCCGAACTGCCTTTCCATGAACGCGGTGACCAGTCCGTGGTGCTGGCCGCCAGCGCTGATGGTGTGCAGCGGATCGGCAGGGTCCCGCGCGTCACAGTTGCCGCGTAGGTGAACCAGGCTTGCGGCCACCAGTTGCTGCTGGCTTCCGGTGTTGGTGACCGTCGTCATTGGCTCGTCGACGCCCTTGGCGTGCGTCGTGTTGAAGCCGCCGTTCATCTGAGCCATGAACACCGTAGACACTCCCATCGCGTGGGCAGCACCTGCAGGCCGCTGGTAGTTGCCGCCGCCGGTGATAGTTGGCAGAGGCTCATCGAGCGCTTTGCCCGCATCATCAAACCGGAACTTCACCAAGTGCGCCGAAGCGATTGACTGACCGCCACCGCTGGCTGTTACCGTGCCGACCGGTCCAAGAATATCGTTCACACCATGGGAGCGGCGTTTCGTTGCGCCGGATCCTTCGCCGTGACCTGCCTGGACGATGCATGCTGAAGCGAGTGCTCGGTGGTTCTGAGTCATCAACGTGCCAACCGGCTGATCTGCTGCTACTGGCTTGCCTGCATAAACTGGCCCGCCAGCACCCACCAGAATCGAGCTTGTGAGCGCATGCTTAACGCCACCGGCAACGACCGTCCCTAATGGCTGATCGATACCCGGCACGCGAGGCTGTTGGCCTTCGCGCTCACCGTAGCCAGACTGGATCAGGGTAGGGCTGATCAGTGTCAGTTCGCCGCGGTTGGCGCACGTCACCGTTGGCAGCGGCTCAAGTGGATCGTTGATGCGATCGCTGCCTTGGTGGGTCGCTGGCGCAATGACTGGGCTGACGACCGAGAAAGCGCCGCCTTTGGGATATGAAGTCACCGTGCGCAGCGGCTCGTTGGCCGATTGCACCGTCTCGCCCGACCAGTTCGCGATCGGGACGATGAAGGGGTCCGGGTTGACGATGACGAACTTCTTCATGCCCTTGGCGACCCGGCGCAGTGTGGCCGGCGCCAGGTCTTTCTTGCGTCCGAATATGCTTTTGCCCAGGTCGGTGAAGTCGATGCATTCGGCGGCTGTCCTCCAAGGCTTCTGGCCTTTGGCGGGGCGCTTGGCGTGCGTCGGCTCTGGCCACACGATCGGCTGTCCGTCGCAGCGGGCAATCATGAACAGGCGTTCCCGGCTGGTAGGCGCGCCGAAGTCGCACGCCTTAATCACTCGCCATTCGACCACGTAACCGTGCTGCTCTAGGAGCGCCACAAAACGTTTCCAGGTGCTGCCTTTGCGCTCGGGGTTTGGGACGAGGTACTGCTCACCGACAGGAACTATTTCGCCGGGTGAGGCAACCACCTTCACCAGCACTTCTTTGCCCTTTTTGTTCACGCCTGGCACCAGCTTGATGATCCTTCCGGTCGCTTTATCGCGCTTGGCCACCAGCGGCCCCCATTGCAGGATCTGCTTTACGTTCTCCAGGCTGATGACGCGGGGTTTCTTCTTGCCTGCCCACTTCAAGCCGATCCACGACAGGTTGCGGATCTCGCGCTTGCGCGGCTGCCCGCCAGCGGCCTGGCTGTGGTGGGTGCAATCCGGGCTCATGTGGAACCAGCCCACGGCCTTGCCACCGCATTCGGTATCCGGATCGCCGTCGAAAACATCGGTCGTGAAGTGAGTCGCACCCGGGTGATTCACGGTGTGCATGCTGATTGCAGCCGGGCTGTGGTTCTTGGCCACGCTGACGGTGCGCCCAAGGCCCATTTCCAGCCCGGTACCGGCGCCGCCGCCACCGCAGAAGAAGTCCACAACGATCTCATCGTCTTGCGGATTGAAGCCAAGGCCGTACTGGGTTTTGAAATCGAAGGGGTGTTTCTTCTGGTGAGCGGACATAGTTCATCCTCGGCTGTGCGCCGTGAGTCGTTGAAAGTAGGGGGGTTACTGCGGGGTGTTCAGCTTGGCGACTTCATCAAGGCAGGCGTTCCAATTCTTTGCCTCGCCAACCGCCGCTGCATGCTGGTCAGCGCTCTCAAACTCGTCACGATGCGGTAGGTCAAGGCGCTCAGGCAGCACCACCTTCGCTTTGGCGGGCTGAGCGTGGCGGTATACCTCGCCACTGCCTTCGTCGTCGGTGATGGCTGAGCCCGCTACGAGCAAAACTTGGCCTGCGGATTCAAGAGCGCAAATACCACCCTCTATCAGCCAATCCAGATACAGCTGCCCGTCTTTGTCTTCGCGTGTTACTGCCACCGCTTCGATATGCACCGGTTCCCCGCCAAGCGCTGGCGGGCTATCCGCATCCAGGCGGCACTCGCCTTCACAGCCGCTGCATGCGCCGCACTCTTTGAGCGCTGACGGCATTTCCGTTCCGCGCAAGAATGCCTGAATCTGCACACGAAGATGATCGCGACGATCTTGGGTGTGCTCGACCACCGCGCCGACGTTGTTCAGGGAGTTTTCCGCAAGTGCGTCGTCGGCAAGGTTGAGCAGCTCGATCGCTGGACGAAGGCTAGACGCCTGTGCCACTGCTTTACGACGCCAGAAAAGTACGGCGTCCAGATCTGCTTTGGACTGTTTCATTGCTGCGCTTCCTCTATCACGTCGATAACTGACCAGATGCCCAGCGCCTGACTGACCGGCTTGCCGGCCGCCGAGCGTTTGAGTGTCTGGATAAGGTCGTTGCGCCCGCGCACTGATCGAGCCATCGCGGGCATTGTGTTGATTGTTTCGATGGCGTACTGCCTGCCCTCGACAAAGCCGAATCGGTCTGGCGGCTGGCTCACAGCAGGGCGGCCCGGTACTGCAAGCGTGGTTATTTCTGCGCGTACCGCTTCCACGGGGGCGGGCTTCGGCGCTGGCTTACTCGCAGGCGCAAGGTGGTGTAGGGCCATGGATAGGGCCTGTCGTGCGATGGGGTTCATGGGGTTGCCTCAATGGTTATGCGAGTTCGCCAAACAGTCCTGGCTGGCTGATTGATCGGGAGCAGGAGGGGTTGAGCCAAATACATTCCTGTCGAACAGCGGACCCTCGACCAGAACTGATGCGCGATGAGGTGCTATGGCAAGTCCAGCCTTCCAGCGTGTCGTTGTAGATCTCGCTTGAATATCCGGACAGAGCAACCATCCCTTTCAAGTCGCGGACGGTGGCCAGCAGCTCGACGTGCTGGTCATTGTCCATTTCGTGGCGGTAGGCCCTGCCGTAGTTCGCGCCGATATGGCGTGTCTCATGCAGGTATGGCGGGTCAACAAAGTGAAGAGTCTTTACGCCGTCGTGAGCCTGCATCACCTCAGCGGCAGGGCGATTCTCAATGAGGACGCCTGTCAAACGCTCACCGATCGCGGCGATTCGTTCCGGATAACTTGCCCATAGAGCCTGGGCGGTTCCGTATTTTCGTTTGGTGTCGACACGAAAACCGGTATGGCCTTTCGTGGCGCCTGCTGATCCAAATCCCATTTCTGCGCGGATAACTACTCGGCGCGCTCGTTCGATCGGGTTATCAGTAGGCAGCCATGCCTGTTCAAGCTCGGCCCTGGCATATGGTGTAAGAACCAACTGTTCATGCAGCTCGGCGCGGGTAATGGGGTTCTGCAGGACCCTGAATAGATTGACCACGTCTCCATCGAGGTCGTTGTAAACCTCGGCGTAGGCTCGAGGCTTTTGAATAAGCACTCCAGCGGCGCCGCCAAACGATTCGACGTAACAAGTGTGGGGCGGAAAGTGCTTGATGACCCACGACGCCAACCGGAACTTGGCACCGTGGTAGCGCATTACCGGGGCGGTGATTGTCATTTTCTTCTCGATCGACTGTGCGCTGGCGCGGCCAGCGCACTGCTTTCAGGTCAAGCCACCTGCGCAGGCGGGTTCATTGCGAAGTAGATGCGGGCACAGGCCTCGGTGTCCGGGCGCGCGCGGTGGCCACCGACCAGTTCTTCGCCGGTGAAGTGGCGCAGGGCCTCGGCCACGGTCGGAACCTTGAACTGTTTGTCGAAGCCTGCACGGATCATCTTGGCGGTGGGCGGGCACTTGACGATGTTCTTGCTCGACTGACAGGTGCAGTAGTTCGGCAGGGCCTTGAACTCGTCCGCTGCCTGCTCGCCGATGAACCGCTTGATGGCGATCCGCATGATTCGGTCATCGAAGCTGACGTTGTGCGCGACCCGTAGTCCGGCCTGTTCGTAGACGCGCAGAAAACCGCCAAGCGCTTCCTGTTCAGGGATGCCATGCTCGAGCGCCATTTCCGTGGTGATGCCGTGGATCGCGGCCACTTCGTCGGGGATCACCCAGCCCTCCGGCTTGATCATCGTTTCAAACGAGTCAACCAGTTCGCCTTGAGGGGTGTAGAGCAGGATGCAGATGTCGACCAGGTGCGGCTGGCGCGGATCATCGCTTGGGTTTTTGAAGAGCGGCAGGCCGGTGGTTTCGGTGTCGTAAAAAGCGATCAGTTGGGACATTTAATTTTCTCCAGGCGAAAAGAAAGCGCCCGTAGGCGCTCTGTGGTGTTGCGTGGGTTGGATTAGCTGGCTTGCTGCAACTGGATGTCGCCGCCGGCAACGCCGCCTTCGATCCATACCGCGTTGATTTCCGCGGGCAGCTTGGCGGGTTTCTCTTTGAGCGAGCCGCAAACGATGGCGGTTTCGATATCGCCGGACTTAGCCAGGGACATGAGCATGCCGAACAGCTGGCCGCGAACGGTTGGCAGCAGTACGTCGAAGCGGTCCAGCACGATCAGCTTGAGGCCGCACGCGATGGTGATGGCCGTGCCGATAAGCGCATCACACCGCCAGCGCTCAGACTCGGAAAGCAGCACGTAAGCGCGGCCACCTGCAGTGATTGCCATGTCGCCGCCGATAGCAGTGACCGGCCAGCCAGCGAGCGTGGACAGACGTTTCAGGCTGTTGTTGATCGGCTGCAGCGCACCGGCAAGGATTTCACCGGGGATGCCGTCAGGCGCAAGGGCCTTCTCGATCAGAATCCAGTCCAGCACGTCTTTATGGTGCCTGGCAGCATCAGCAGCAATTTTGCTCGCGTTGGCGATGGTGTTCAGGCGATCCCGGACCATAGTCGCTTTTGCTTCGGCGCGGGTTCGGACATCGCGCTGCGCCTGAATGGCTTTTTCGCAACGAGTAATATCGGCTTCGCTGGAGCTTTGCGGCGTGATCGCGATGTGAGCCGCCAAGTCTCGCTGAGCGGCAAGGGCGGCGTCGATGCGCAGCCGGTCATTGTTACGCGTGCTTTCAAGAAGCCTAACGGCCTCGGCGGCCTTTTTCACTTCCGCCTGAGCCTCGGTCAGCTTTTTGGCGTCGGCAGTTTTGCCCTTGAACACTTCAACTTGCTGGCCCACGACCTTCAACTTGACGTGACAGCTCGGGCACTCACACGGTGATTCGCCGTTGTACGCCTGGACAGCGTCCTGCCATTGCTTGAGCTTTGGCTGCCACTCTGCCAGTGATTCCTCGGTTGCGATCAGCTTCGCGCGCTCTCGGTCCAGCAGTTTCGCTTTCTCTTCAAGGTCTGTTTTACGCGTAGCCCAGTTGGCACTGGCATTCAGGTTCGCCTTGAGCTCGCCCAGGTACTGGTTGCCTTTGTCGATCTCTATCGCGGCCTTGCCCTGTTCTGCCTGCGCCGCTTCAAGGTCCGCTTGAGTCACCTCAGCCACGCCCTCTGGCATTTCGTCGATGAAGACAGCCCAGCATTCAGCCTTTTCAGTGCCGTAAGCCTCGCCGGTGATGGCTTTCCACGCGCCCCGGCTTTCGCTGGTGTTCGATTTGGCCTGTTCCTGAGCAGCAGCAAAGCCGCTCAACAGCAACGGCTTGATGGCTTCGACCTTCTTCGCGTCGGCACCCTTGGCCAGCAGCTTCTCGGCCACGACCGCAGGTTTGGCGCTGGATTTGGTCAGCGCGAACAACAGCGAACGCTTGGCTTTGTCGTCCAACTTGGCGAATGCGTCCGGGTTCAGCACGAAGGGCAGATACTCCTGGCCATCCACGTCGGTGCGCTCGCCCTTGCCGGTGGGCAGGGTGATGGTGCTGGCCGCGCCGTCGTGCCCGATGATGATCTGGCCTTTCTTCTGGCCCTCGGTGATCAGCATCTTGTAGTCGCCCTTCTTGGCGACGCGCGCGGCTTCGCCAAGTGCCAGGCCGATGGCCTCTTTCAGGCTGGATTTACCAGCACCGTTATGACCGCACACCATGGTGATGGGCGCAGTCAGCTCCAGATTGGCGTTGCTCAGACCTTGGAAGTTCTCGATGTAGATCGATTCGATTTTCATGCTGGCGTTACTCCACGCAAAGGCTGCCGAGTTCGGCAATGACCTTGTAGGTGTTATCAATGGACTGCTCGGCTTCGGTTTCCAGCTCGATGACTTGGTTGTCGACGAGGCGCAGCAGCAGGGTGGTGGCTTGATCGCTATCAATGGCCAGACGACGCTGCAGCCATGCCACGTCCACGGTAGTGGCGTGCAGCACAACCAGCTGGCTGGCGTCTTCGTAGGTGTAATCGCCGAACTCCTTGCCGACCTCTGCGAACTTGCTTGCCTGGCTGTTCTGATCGAACGAGGCGTCTACAACGTCGTCGGGCAGATCGGCATCAACAACGCTGAGCTTCTGCTCTCCCGCGGGGTTCAGCAGCACGACCCGGTCGCCGGTGTGATCGATAGGGCTGACGACACCAGCCTGTTCCATCTTGTCCAGCAGCGCGGCGGCACGGGTAAAGCCAATATCCAGCGCGCGCTGGATAGACGATGCTGTTGCGCGGCGGGTGGACAGAACAAAGGTCACCGCCTTGTCATAGAACGGATCAGCCAGCGGCGTGTAGTCCGTTTTTGCGCCTTCATCAGGCCCGGTACCGCGATCAAACAGGTTGCCCGTCAAGTCGCTGGCATGCAGCGGCAGTTCGCTCTGATCGCGATCCGGGTTGATGAAGTCGAGTCCTTCCTCATAATCGTCGGGGGCCAGCACCAGTAGGCACAGGTGCCCGGCGCTGTCAGTCAGCCCGTGGCGGGCGGGGTCTTTGGCATCAACCAGCGACGTAACTGTCAGGGTCTTTTCAGTAACCTGAATCTGCTTCATCTTGCAGGGGATGGTGATGACGTTACGCGAGGCGATAATTGCCACCGCCGTGTGCGCGGCCTCTTTGGCCTTGTCGGTGATGCGGTCGATCACTTCCTGCTGCTGACCCTGATTCAGCTTGCTGTAAGGGGAGTGAATGTTGGTCAGTTCGAACATGGCCGCGTTGACCAGGTCGTGCACCAACAGTTCGTGCGCCAACATAGACGGCATTACTCCGTGCATGCGGGCGCGATCGATGATGTCTTTGTGTTCCATCTTCATGGGTGTTCCTCAGTTATTGGCGATGCGCTCCAGCGTCTGGCGCTGTGCTGGGCTCAGGTGGGTGCGCGGGCCGTGGCGCTTGAAGCCGGCCCGAATGTCGTCGGTAAAGGTCACTTCCCAGTCATTGGCCGCCAGCAATTCGGCGGCGGCCAACAGCACGGCGAATTCCTCAACCCGGTCGTATTGTTCTTCGACGGATAGGGCGGCCATGGCGGGTTACTCGAAAGCCAGGCCGTCAGTGTCGGCAGGCTCGGATGTCGCGGTTTCGGCGGTTTCTGTTGCAGGATCAGCGGTTTCTGTCGCGTTTTCCGCCGCGTCTGTAACGATTTCGCCGGTTTCTCTGTCAACCGATTCGCCGTCCTCTTCAACGATCGAAGGCGCTTCGGGCTCTTTGTTGCGCAGGTCGTTCATGTCCACCGAGTAGGTGCCAGATCCATCTGCAGTGGCGTCGATGAAGTCCTCGACCTCTTCGCGCGACTGCAGGCCCATCAGCAGCTCGGGCGCGTAGAGCCGACCCAGCATGCTTGCTGCCCGGTAGCGCAACATCACTTCCGGCATCGTCAGCCACTTGCTGCCGTTCTTGGTCAGCCAGCCTTCATCAATGGCCATCTGCATGGAAATGGTCGGGCCGTTGAGCCGGTCGCCGGTTTCCTTTTCGATCACCCAGGCGGTGCAGGTCTGGTGCTTGATCTTCGCCTTGCGCTGCTCTGTGACCTTCTTGCCTTCTTTCCAGAACGTGGCGCTGTAGGTCAGCTCCTCAGCCTTTCCTGGTTCGCTCAGGTCAAAGCGCAGCGGGCTGAAACGACCGCAGCTGTTGAGCATCGCGATGATGAACTGGCTTGACCAAGACGGCCGGCCCTCGATCACGTAAAGGTTCTGCATGACCATCAGCGGGTCAGCGCCCATGCGCAACGCCATGTTCAGCGCTACCACGCAATTGGGCAGGCCAGCAGGGTTCGGCACATGGCCAGTGACGCGGCCGTATTCCTTTGTTTCGGCAAAGGCGCGGTACTGGACTGGCACCAACGTGGAACCGGCGAGCGCTTTGGCAACACGCTGCAGTTGTTCGAAGCCGGAGCCGGTCAGCAGCGACATCGGGGCATCATTCTTTGGCGCGGCGACAGCGCTGGTCTGCATCTGCGCCAGTTGGGTGGGTTGCGTCATGGTGGACCTCATTCGTGGTAGGGGCAGGTTGACCAGCGCGGGCAATACTTCGCGCTGCATAGGAAACTCTGGGGGTTGGGTGGGAACAGGCCGGTGCGGAACATTTCGGCGCCGATCTGGATCAGGCCGGGAAAGTCTTCGTTGCCGACCATCATTTGCTTGGCGCTACGAATCTCGCCGATGCCGACTTCCGGTTTGCCCTTCGTTTTCAGCCCGATGATGTGGGCCGGTGCGGTGCAGGGTTCGCCGGTCGTGTGTTCTTCAAGAATTTCGTAGGTGCCGATCTGCGCGGCGTGGCCTTTCGTCTTCGCCACACCCTCACTGACGGCGGCGCCGCCCGTCTTCACGTCAGCGATGCCCTTGCCGTCGCCGGTCTTGCAGATTCGCGCCCGGTCAAGTTGGCCGGTCAGGCGGATGATCTGGCCACCGCCGCAATCAATCTCCAGCGGCGTGGCTGTGCGCTCGACTGCTAGGTATTCGTAGCGCGGGCTGACCTCGTTGCAGTACTTCGTGTGCAAGGGCAGGGCGATGCGCTCGGCCTCCTGAATGGTCAGCTTGTCGGCCTTCCAATCGACTTCACGGTCAGGGTTGCGCAGCGTGTGGATGAGCAGCTCGGCGGTGTCGTAAGCGCTCAGGTTGCTGCCGTTCATGCGGGACACGTCGAACGCCGCGGTGCTGGCGTGGATCGACGTTCCCAGGTGGGCGCGTGGGCTGCTCGGGCTTTTGATGCCAAGCAGGTGAACGCCTTCCCATTTGTAGGCGCAGTCGAACAACGAGCCCCACGACGAGGCTCGGACGGTGGTTACTCTGTTCATGCTCTGGACCTCGCTTTCGCGAACGCCTGACGCATGGCAGATGTAGAGGGCAGAGCATCGACACAAACCCTTACCGCGTTGGCGCAGTCATCTTGCTCAAACCATCCGAAATGGCATTGGTCAACGGGTATTCCCATTTCCTTCGCCAGCCACTCATAAGCCAGCGTGCGCGTGAACCCACGGGCTTCCTTGAACTTGTGGAACAGATCCTTGCTGGTGTTGCGGTCCTTGCGAAGCTGGGCGGTAGCCAGCGTGCCCAGCGGAATATCCGTCGAGGGATGCAGGCCGACGTAGGCTTTGCAATCAGTGCAGAGATAGGCGTAAGGCCATTCCCCGTATGAGCGCCCGTTATAGATTTCGCTGTTGCACACCAGCGACACGTCGCCGCCGCAGTAGCGGCACTGGGTAGGCGCTGGAAGAGGGTTTTTTACGCGTTTAAGTGCACGGCGACTGACGTGAGGCAGTGGCGCAGGTGCAGCAATACGCTCGGGGGCGTTTGCCCGACGATCGATTGGCATGGGTTTACCTATTGAGTGATCAGGCCGCCGATTGCGGGGCCGAAGAGGGTGATTGCGCAGAAGAGGGCGCCAGTCAGAGCCGACACCCACCAGATACGGCGGCGGGTGATGCGCTGGTGGCGGGTCATGGCATCAGGGCCTTAATTGCTGATTTTCCTAGCGCCCGAAGCGAAAGCCGGAAACCACGAAGTTCCTGCTTTACCTTCTTGCGCTCCAGAATGATGTTCCAGGCCCTAATGCAGTGGATGCAGCCCTCATCAGCAAGGAAGTCGGCGATTTCTTCTACGTGCAAACCGACCATTCCGTAGCCGCAGCTGGAAGCCTCACGATGCTGGAAAGCTTCCCAGATATGGGTTTTCCGATTGCCTTTTTCGTCCGACAGATCTTTCGAGTGTTCTTCGATTCCGTTCGGGCCGATCTTGTCGTAGCCGTTCTCGCAAAGATTGATGTGGACGCCAATCTCTGTCGTTTGCGCCTTGATCTGCTGCAGCGCGGTTTCGTGTGCAGCAAGAGTGATGACAATTTTCCGTTCGAAATTCATACACACCTCGCAATAAGCATCCCGCGCTTGCTCAGCTTGAGCCGCATAGGCCCAGGCAAATCAGCGACCAAAAAAATGCCCCGACGATGCAGGGCTTGGATGATTCCTTTCATGTCTCTGGCAACGATCGTCACTGCGCACCCCCGTGTAACAAGTTGAGGGCACCGAGTCGGCGACCCATGCTTTCGCGGCGCAGCGCCAGGCGGCGCCTTGATGCGGCCTCGTTTGCCCGGTCTTCAAAATCCACCAACTGGCGCTCATCGATGAAGCCGTGGGCGTAGTTGGCTTGAATCATCCCCTTGGCGAACTCGGCATCGGGGTACTGCGAGGTGCCGATCTGCGCTATCTGGCGCTCGATCATCACCACCGCATCGGCTTGGCGGCTCATGCTGCCCACCGCTGCCGGAACACGCCGACGTCAATCTCATACCAAAGCGCGGTGCTGATCTGTGCATCGTGCAGCCGTGCGGCCTCGCGCAAATCCCAGCCAGAGCAGTCAATGCGTACACCGTTGCTGTCATAGGTGATGCCGGACAGCAGCTTGTATTCAAGTTCTCGGGTGCCCATGCAGTCCCAATCGCTGTCGCTGTCGCTGTCGCGGTTGTTCGGCTGGGGCGGGCTGTTCTCGCAATGGGTTACGTCCACTTGAAGGACAAACCCCTCAACAATCACTTCATGGATCATGTGTTCGCCCTCCAATGTGGCGTTTGTTTGCATCCCAAAACCCGCTCAACATCGAACGGGCAGAGGTGATGCATTCGTTTATTGCCAACGGCCCCGAGGTCTATACGGCGCAGCCAGTGTGGGTATCGCCCACGCCCAGCGCGTCAAAGCCTTTCCAAGCCATCAGCGGTGAATCGTTTGGTTTTTAAAGAGCGCTGGCTTTCGCCGGATTCCGCTAATGCAAGCGGACTTGCATATATAAAAGCATGCTTGTGGTTCATGTGCAAGTATCCTTGTATTTATTTCCTCGGGACGAAAAAAAACCCGCTCAATGGCGGGCATTCTCTGGGGGGGTTAACAGGGGTCCGGGGTTAGGCCTTTCGGGAAGTCTTCATAACCGGCTGTGATGGGATAATTTCTCGTAATCAAATAAATCTGGGTGGCCGCGTACTCAACGTGAGGCATGCCACGTGCTAACTCACGCCACATATTTCGAGCAAGTGCTCGCAGTTCGTGCTGGCCGCCTACGCGCATGGTATGCAACCAAACCATTGTTCCAGCCGCATCTGTAGGCTGGCTGGCTTTCTGATACGCTCGGATGAAGCCCCTCAACCGAATTACGATTGTTGGATTGCTAGGGTAGTCAACCAGCGGATCCATCAGCCTGAATCCTTCCTCTTCGAGTATGTTCCTTTGATGCGTTGCTACTGCGAGCAAAAACCCTATCTCTTGACTGTCCATGCTCGACAAACCGTCGATAAATGCCTGAATTTCCTTCTTCTGTGTTGAAACAATTATTCGCGAAAACCACCTCGATATGAGTCCCATCACAGCTTCTTCGCGTTCCAGGCCAGCAACACCCTGGCATGGATGACGAGGGTTTCCAGCTCCACGCCTTTGATGTCATACGGCGGGAACGTTTCGTTGTCGGAGATCATGCGGAGCATCTTGGGCAGGCGCTGCAGGCGTTTGATGTAGAGCATCCCGTCGAGAGTGAATACATACACGCCATCGACGACCACTTCGTTGACACCTTGATCAACGATCAGCGGGTCACCGCTGGAAAACGTGGCGCCCATGCTTTCGCCGAACCCGGTGATAACTGAAAGGTTGTCGCCGGTCGTGTACGTGATCCCTTGTTCTCTCAGGTACTCAGTTCGCACCGTGATGTTGCGTACCGTCTCGATGTATTCCTTCGGTCGCACCTGGCCTGGGCCCATTGACGCAACGACGTCGTACTGAGGGATATCAATTTCATCGTCTCTTCGGTGACGTTTGAAGTCACCCTGCACGACGTTATCCATGGCATTCCGCCTCGGTGGCTCACCTGTGCCATCCAGGAGCCAATCGACAGTCGTGTCCAGGCCGCGAGCGATGGCGAGCAAGTTTTCGTTCTTGATGTTTCCTGTGTCTCCCGCGAACCACTGGCGCACGGCTTCGTAACTGACTCCACATGAGTTGGATATCAGCCTCTTAACGCCACGCACGCCGGTTTCAGGCTTTCGGGACAGGACAAGCTTTGTCATTCGATCAGTGATGTTCATGAGGCCAATCTACAAGTTAGCTTGCCAAGCATGCTTGCTTATTAAGTACAAGCATGCTTGAATTTGACGCACGAGCATTGGAGGTGCCTATGAAACGTCAAGAAGCTATCGATTTTTATGGCTCCATCCCCGCCCTCGCCAAGGCCCTCAAGATCACTTATGAGGCCGTGCGGCAGTGGGGGGAGGAGATTCCGGAGTTACGCCAGTACCAGCTGGAAAAACTCACCAACGGGAAGCTGAAAGCAGGTGCGGATAGCGCATCGCAGTCGGCGGCCTGACCATGTCTACGAACTCATTAAGCCAAGAAGGCGACGAAACCGCACGGGAGACAGAAACCCTGATCTTGCAGCGGGTTTTGTCCGTGGGTCAGAAAGAGATAGCCCGTGAAACCGGGTTGAGTGAGTCAACGGTTTCGAGGTGGAACGAGGGAGAGTATGCAAGATGGGCCAAGGTTCTTTCGTTCCTCGGCCTGCGCGTCGTTCCTCAGTCCGCGATGCTCGTCACGCCTGCCTATCTGCACTCGCTGGAAACTCTGGCAGAGATCGGGTTGAAGGCTGAGAAAAAGCGGCCGGGCCCGCTCGGGTGGGATTGATCATGGCCGCCCTCCCGTACATGCAGCTCTACGTCGCTGACTACCTCGCTGACACCATGCATCTGACCACCGAAGAGCATGGCGCGTACCTGTTGCTGATCTTCAACTACTGGCAGACCGGCAAGCCCATACCAGTGTCTCGACTTGCCCGTATCGCACGACTTTCCAACGAGCGTTGGACGGACGTTGAACGGTCGTTGAACGAGTTTTTCAACGAGCGTGATAACGAATGGTTCCACGACCGAATTGAGCGAGATCTTGATGCGCTCCGAGCAGTTCAAGAGCAGCGAATTGCAGCCGGAAAAGCTTCGGCAGAGGCTCGCAAGCAGGCCGCGAAGCCACGTAAACCAAAGGCTGCGAACGCCCGTTCAACGCCCGTTGAAATCTCGTTGAACGAAAACTCAACGAATATAGAAGAGAAGAGAAGAGAAGAGATAAGAGATACACCACCACTCTACGCGCAGGACGTTTTCGAATCTCGGGCCAAGTTCAGCATGCACTCGGATTGGCTCCCTTGCGAAAAGACATTCGCCGCCATGCTGACCATGAACGGCATGGCCAACCAACAGTTCGACGAAGAGCAATTGCTCGAATTCAAGTCGTTCTGGATCGCATCCCCTGACGAACACCGCACCCAGGCCAAGTGGGAACACGCACTTGCCCAGCATTTGAAACGTGACCTTCGCCACCAGCAGGCCAACGGGAGATCTACCGATGGAAACCAAAACGCCGAACTATCGGGAAATCCCCAAGGCCATCAAGGCCGTGGTCCCCAAGATCGCAACCCACGACCTGCTCGACAGGGCCCCCTCTCTGCTCCAGACCGTGTCCGAGCCGCAATCGCAGAGCGCAATGCTCTCGAGAACGCTGCTCGACAAGCTTTGGATCAAGATGGCTGAATTCTACGGTCACCGCTGGACGTCGAACTTTGGCGTGATCGCTGAGCCAGGGCACACATGGGCCAGGGCTTTGACAGGCATCACTGGGGACCAGATCGCCAACGGTATGCACGCCTTGATGGAGCGCGGTGATGAATTCGACTGGCCGCCACCAGTAAACGTGTTTCGGGCGATGTGTGTGCAGGTCAAGGGCTTGCCGAGTGAGGCGCAGGCATGGGACGAAGCCAGGTCAGGAGCGTACACCCACGAAGCCGTTCGAATTGCTGCAGAAGCCACCAGCACGTTTGACTTGCACGGATCAGACAGCAACGACAAGGCGCTGCGCCAACGCTTCGAACGCAACTACGCCATCGTCATGCGCCGGGCACAGACAGGCCAACCGCTGGAAGGGCGGATTGCCCACGGCGTCGGCCACGACAGCATGCGCGACCCGCGACAGGTCCAGCTCGAGCATTCCCGAAAGGAAGCCGACCGCATCCTCGATGTCCTTGAAATCCCCAAAGACCCCAAGGTCTGCCGCGCCATGCTGCTGGCGAAGCTCGGCATCCGGAGAAACGCGAATGTCTGACCAGAAGCCCGTTACCTTCCTCGTTCCCGGTGAGCCGATCGGCAAGGGTAGGCCGCGTATGACCACCATCAACGGCCACGCGCGCTCGTTCACGCCGACCAAGACCGCCGACTACGAATCCCGCATTGCCATCGCGGCACATGAGGTCATGGCCGAACGCGAGCTGCTGGCCGGACCGGTCTTGATGGAACTGCGCATCATGGTTCCTATCGCCGCGTCATGGTCGAAGAAGAAAACCGCCCAGGCGCTTGCAGGCCAGGTCATGCCCACCAAGAAGCCCGACGCTGACAACGTCCTGAAAGCCATATGCGACGGTATCAACGGCATCGTGTTCAAGGACGACGTGCAGGTTGTGAACGTCTCCCTGAGCAAGCGTTTCAGCTCATCGCCCGGCGTGTACGTGCGTGTTGTTCCCCTCGAGGCGTTGCCATCATGACAATCCCCAAACTGATATGGACCACGAAAAGCCTCGCCTATGGCTGGGTGCAGGTGTGTGTCGACGCCAACTTCGAGCATTCAGGAGAGCCTGCGACAACGCTCGGTGTTAAGCGCGCCGTACACCCGTTCCAATTCGACGAGGCCAGCGAACCAGTTATAGCGTTTACGCATGTCATCGCTGAAATGACTAACGCGATTATGTGGGGGGCAGCGGGGCGAAGTGCGATAGACCATGGCTTGCCGCGCCGTCGTGGTCTTTGTGCTTGATGACATGTTTAGCGTGCCACAAGGGGTTGCCGTCATGAGCATCGATGCAGTGACTCAGATCGGCGGACCGGACGAGGCGCACACAAGCACCGCGGAAGAAATCAAGCAAATCACGGGCAAGTGCCCGGTACTGAACAAAGAATTGAAGAAGGGAGAAGCGGCATGATGTATCGGAACGTTGTAGCAGCAGTGGTCCGGGCACTTGCTGCGGAAACCATAAACTCGGCCGGTGGCTGTGACTTTGATCAGAAGGTTCAATGCGCCAAGCAGAAGGGTGAGATCGTCGGCAAAGAGGCGGCTTTCCTGACCGACTGCTGGGTTTTCGGCCGCCTGCACAAGGCGCTGAGCCCAGAGCACTGGCGCGCGCTGGTGGCGAAGTTCTCCACGCACACAGATCGCAAGCACGCGGCGATCACGGAAATCACCAAGCAGTACCGGTCTCCGGCGCCAGAGCGGTTTCGTCATTGCGCCATCGTCACCTGGGCCATGCCAAAGCTGCCTGGCGTTGATGGCAAGCGCAGTACAAATGTTCTTCCAGCCGCCTGGTACGAGATGGACAACTGGAGCGAGGACCCGCATCCCATCAAAACGCAGGAGCGTTGGAGGCGTGACATTCGCAAGGGGCTTGAGCGCGCGGTAGACGTGGCCCTGACCGAAGCTCAGCACATTTTGGAGGCTGAAGGCATTTTGATTGCAGATTGCGTTTGACGGCGACTGAGCCAGTGAGCCATTATCCACCCCATCCTGTCATTCCTGCGCACATAGGGGATTGACCACAAAAGCCCGGCTTAACGGTCGGGCTTTTTTTGTGCCTGCGATTCGCCCAACGCCTTCGGAACCTCTGACCGCCAAGTTCAGCGAGGGCTCATTCGTACCTCGTTCCTCATTGGCCGCCCTGACGGCCCTTTTTATTCCGGAGTAAAGATGGACCCAACCGACCTCGGCCCAGGCACAGCTACCTGGCTGGGCGGTACGGGCACAATCCTGCTGGGTGGCTTCCTGTGGTTGAGGAAATTCCTCTCCAGGGACGCGACCGACCGCGCCATGGACAACGCCGATATCGGCACCGTCCGCAGGCTGAACGAACTGCTCGACTCTGAACGTGTGGCCCGCAAAGAAGCGGAGGCCCGCGCCGATCAGTTCGCCAAAGAACGTAACGAGCTCGCTGCCGCTGTCGGCCGAATGGAAGGGAAAATTGAAGCCCTGACCAGCCAGGTAGCCCAGCTTACTGACAAGGTGACCACGCAGAGTGACGAGATCGCTCGGCTGCGTTCGCGCCTCGGAGGTATCAACTGATGGAAAGATGCGTAAGAGACTTCATCGCCCGGCGCTGGTGGCGTCGGCTGGAAGTGTGGGTGATTGCCTCGCTGCTGGTTACCGGCTCGTTCGCGCTGGGCTTCGGTGCTTCTCAGTGGTCGCTTGCAAGCTGGTACAGCGCCCAGGTCGCCGAAGTGCGCCGGGGTTATGACGAGGCCACAGTGCAGCGCGACATGCGACTGAACAAGCTGGCCAAGACCGCGACCGACGCAGCTGTAAAGGTTGAGGGCGCAGCCGGCAAGGCCACCGAAGCGGCTGAGGCAGCCAGCAAGGCAGCCGACAAGGTCAACGAGGCGGTAGAGCGGCAGACGCCTTAGCGCGCCACAAAATCAAGCACTGCCATTTTGTGGCGCGACGATGCACAGCTACTTGTTCTGATTCTGAGGTAACTGTGAATTCAGCTTGTCGCAAAGCTCTTGTGCCGATGCTTCATCCTCATACTCAGCGACATAGTCGCCAGTTATGGTGTGCACCGCCTTGAAGCAGTAAGTCGGTAGAGGAAGAGGGTCCACGGGTTGCCCTAAGCGTTTTCCCTGCACTACAACCCTTGCGCGTTGTTTTTGCTGAACGATGTAGACGATATCCATTAGCAGTGCCCTAAGAATTTATTCCCCTATCCATACCTGTAACAAGCTACCTATGCAAGCCAGCATCCGAGATCTCATGTGACGACTATTGCTTACGGGGTTGGCGTGGCTGTCTATGACTCTCTTTAAACCATAGGAGTCACTGCTCTAGAAATCTTGCACCTGCCCGACGGTCGGGTAGGTATCGCATTTATCCGCAAGAAATCGTGCGACAAAGTCGTTAGGCTCACCGACCAGAAGTGCTCTAGATGTATTCAGCCTTGGGAGAAATTGAAATTCCTTGCCTGTCTGTTCAAAGCCGTCTTTCGCCGCCTCAAGCCCATGTTTTATATGGCGCTCGGCCTCTTTGTAGAGTGCGAAACGCTCAGAGGCAACCACACAAAGAGATTCCCTAGTCATTCTCTCGTTGACGCTTGTATCTTTAACACTATCCCCATCGCAGCCGGCCATTAACAAAATTGATGCTGCTCCGATACATAGATTGAACATCTGTCTCATATTCCCGCCGCCGCGCATCTGCTCAATTGAAGTCCACCAATACCGGCAACCAAGCACTAATTCAATACCACCTTCGTTTCCTGAGATTTAGCTATGACAACCAAGCAACCCGACTGGGAGGCGATTGAACGTGCCTACCGGGCCGGATTGCTTTCCATCCGAGAGATCGCATCGACCCAGGGAATTACTCACGGCGCAATCAATAAGCGCGCCAAGCGGGATGGCTGGGAGCGAAACCTCAAGGCAAAGATTCAGGCCAAGGCTGATGCGCTGGTATCCAAACGCACGGTATCCACTCTGGTATCCACCAAACAGGCGGATACCGAAAGAGAGATTATCGAGGTAAACGCTGAGGTCATTGCCAGCATCCGCATGGCTCACCGAGGTGATATATCTCGCGGCCGGCGGCTGACCAACAAGCTGCTGGATGAACTGGAAGGGCTGACTGACAACCGCCAACTGTTCGAAGAGTTGGGCGAGTTAATGCGCTCCGAGGACGACAACGGGCAGGACAAGCGTAACGACCTGTACCAGAAGATCATTGACCTTCCGGGCCGCTCCAAGACGATGAAGGAAATGGCGGAAACGCTGAAGACCTTGATCAGCCTTGAGCGACAGGCTTACGACCTCGACAGCAAGCAGGGCGGCAACGACGCCGACGAACTTTCCAAGCTGATGGACGAGTTATCGAAGGACGCCTGACATGAAGCCCGAGCACATGAAGCTGCTCAGGGATCGGTTCTGGCGACTGAATAACCTGTACTTCATCACTGACAAGAACGGGAAGAAAGTCCGCTTCCGCATGACGCAGGAGCAGATCGACTACTTCCAAGGCATGCACACCCGCAACATCATCCTGAAGGCGCGTCAGCTGGGCTTCACGACGCTGGTCTGCATTGTCCAGCTCGACGCGGCTCTGTTCGAGTCCGCCAAGTGCGCGCTGATCGCCCACACCCTGAACGACGCCAAGCGCCTGTTCCGCGAGAAGATCAAGTATGCGTATGACAACCTTCCCAAGGAGATACGCGCTGCAAACCCTGCTTCTAACGATGCTGCTGGTGAGCTTGTGTTCAGCAAGGGCGGATCGCTCTACGTGTCCACATCCTTCCGGGGCGGGACTCTACGGTATCTGCACGTATCCGAGTTCGGGAAGATCTGTGCCAAGTTTCCCCACAAGGCCAGAGAGATCGTCACCGGGGCATTCGAGGCGGTCGCCGCCGATTGCTTCGTTACCATCGAGTCGACGGCAGAGGGGCGGGCGGGGTACTTCTTCGATTACTCGCAGAGCGCTGAGAAACAGCAACTGTCCGGCGTGCCGCTGGGCAAGCTGGACTGGAAATTCTTCTTCTTCAGCTGGTGGCGCAACCCGCTGTACTGGCTGGACCCGACCGACGTCATCATTCCTGACCGGCTGACCAACTACTTCAACGAGCTGCAGGCCAAGCACGGGATCGCGACGAACCCAGGCCAGCGAGCGTGGTACTCAGCCAAGGAGAAGACGCTCGGCGACGACATGAAGCGGGAATATCCGTCGATACCCGCCGAAGCCTTCCAGCAGTCGATTGAAGGCGCGTACTACGCCAAGCAATTCACCAAGCTCTACGGCGCCCAGCGCATCGGCGTGCTGCCCGACAATAGCCATCAGCCAGTTCACACGTTCTGGGATATCGGCGTGGGCGACTCGACCTCAATCTGGTTCGTCCGGATGGTGGGCGAGGAATACCACGTCATCGACTTCTACCAGAACAGCGGTGAAGGCCTACGCCATTACATGAAGGTCCTGAAAGATCGCGGCTACGTCTACGGCGAGCACTGGGGGCCACACGACATCGATAACCGGGAATTCAGCAGCGATGCCAAGACCCGGCGCGAAATGGCGCGTGAGGGCTACGAGATCGACGGACAGCACTATCGGATGACCTTCCAGGTTGTGCCAAAGATCGGCGTGGACGACGGCATCGACCAGGTGCGCGAGATACTGCCGCACTGTGCGTTCGACGAGGCCAAGTGCGAAGAGGGCATCACCTGCCTGGAAAACTACCGCAAGGAATGGGACGACAAAAAGGGTTGCTGGAAAGACCGGCCACTTCACGACTGGTCATCCCACGCTGCTGACGCATTCCGCTACTTCGCTGTAGCCAAGACCAAGCGCGCAACCATGACCCACATCCCAGTCACATTTACCTTCTGAGGCTATACGCAATGCCCAACTACAGCGCCAAACGGCAGGAGTACAGCGATGCCTTGCCCGGTTGGCAGCTGGTCAAGCGCTGCGTAGCTGGCCCGCGCGAGGTCCGCAAGTACGACGAGTACCTTCCTATGCCGGACCCGCTCAACCAGTCGGAAGAGAACAAGGCCCGGTATCAGCAACTCAAGAAGCGCGCCATGTTCCTGAACGTGGTTGGGCGGACGCGCACCGGCCTGTTGGGTGCAGTATTCCGCAAGACTGCTGAGGTTGAGCTGCCAGCACCTATCCAGTACCTGCTGGAGAACGCCAGCGGCGACGGTGCAAGCCTTGAGCAGCTGAGCAAGGAATCGGTAGGCGAGTGCATGGACACGGGCCGTGGAGGCTTTCTGGTGGACTTCCCGAAGGTTGAGCTGCCAGAGGGGCAGAAGTCGCTCACCAAGGCCCAGGCGGTAGGGGCTCAAGCGTTCATCCACTTCTACCCGGCTGAGTCGATCATCAACTGGCTCGAGGACGTAATCAACGGCGTTAAGCGTCTGGTTCTGGTCGTGCTGCATGAGAAAATCAACGAGCGATCGCTCGACGGCTTCGAGTTCACAGCCAAGGATCAATATCGCGCGCTGATGCTCAAGGACGGCAAATACGTACAGAGCGTCCACACATCGGACAACCCCGAAGGTGATGAGAGCGAGCCCACCGACAAGACCGGCAAGCCCTTCGATCACATTCCGTTCCATTTCTTCGGCGCTCAGAACAATGACGCTAGCATCGACAAGGCCCCGCTTGAAGACCTTGCCGACGTGAACATCCTTCACTATGGCAACAGCGCCACGGTGGAAGAGGCTGGATTCATCGCTTCTCAGCCAACCCTGTTCATCACCACGGACATTCAGCCTGACGAGTTCATCAAGCTGAACCCGAACGGTATGCACATCGGGTCGAGGCGAGGGCACAACCTGGGTAAGTCTGGTTCGGCAATCATGCTGCAGGCCAAGGAAACCCAGCTGGCGCGGGAGCTGATGAAGGACAAGGAAGAGCAGATGCTTATGATCGGTGCTCGGATCGTCCAGCAGGGCAATGGTGCCGAGACGGCAGAAGCTGTTCGCATCCGTTACAGCTCTGACAACTCAGTTCTGGGCACGATTGCTGGCAACGTGTCCGAGGCTATCAAGTTGGCCCTGTTCGACGCCCAGCGCTTCATGATGGATGCCGCGGACATCAAGGGAACGGTGTTCTGGCTCAATCAGGAATTCTTCGATCAGGTCATGGACGCGCAGGCGATCCTGGCTCAGATGCAGCTCTGGCAGCAGGGGATCATCGCGAAGAAGGACTTGCGCACCAACCTGCGTCAAGCCGGCGTGCTGGAGTCGGACCGCACCGACGACGATATCGACGAGGACCGCGAGTCTGAAGCGCCTGTACTGGGCAGTGAGCCGGATGAGCCACCAATGACCGGTGAAGGCAATGAGCAGTGAAGGCTATCTGATCGACGCCACGACCCGACATCAGATCTACGTCCAGCGGCACGCGGGTAGCAATCTCAAGGAGGTGGCGAAGTTCATCACGCTTGCCATTGCGACCGCCAAGGAGCGCGTATCAGCTGGATTGAGTGTCTACGGCACCAAGCGGTACGAGAAGCAGATAGAAGTGCTGCAAAGTGATTTGCGGGGCATCTACGCTGAGATGAAAGGGCGTGCGCAAGCCGACCTGAGCGACTTTGCGGTTCATGAGTCTGCTTTCAGTGCAGCAATGCTCGGTGCGACGGTAAGTGTCGGCGTTCAGGTCAGCACGCCGTCGGCTCAGATGGTCGTTTCGTCCGCACTGACAAGGCCTATGGCGCTGGAAGCCCGAAAGAAGGGCGTCCAGAAAATCAGCATCAGTGGCGCGCTTGATCAGTTCGGCAGCAAGAAGGCCGCCGAGATCATCAGCGAGATCCAGATCGGTGCTGCGCTGGGTGAGCCTACGCAGGCCATTGCCAGGCGCATCAGTGGTCTGGAAATGCTCCAGCGTGATCAGGCGACCTCACTTGTTCGCACCGTGACAAACCATGTGGCCAGCACGGCACGCATGGAGACGCTCAAGGCGAACGACGACATCCTCAAGGGCTGGCGGTGGATATCAACCCTTGATAGCCGCACCTCGCATATGTGCCAGGCCCGTGATCAGCAGCTGTACGGATGGGATGACCCCAGACCGCCCGGCCACTGGAATTGCAGGTCAAGCGCTCTGCCGGTGCTGAAAGACCAATATGCTCGCGAAATACCAGGCTCGACGAGGCCCTCAAAAGGCTCTGACGGAACAGAGCCAGTATCGAGCAAGGTCACGTACCAGTCATGGCTGGAGCGCCAGCCCGCCGCGTTTCAGAAGGATGTTCTCGGCCCGAGCCGTTATGCCTTGTTCTCAAAGGGCGAACTGACCCTCGACCGATTCGTCGACGACAACGGGCGAACACTGACCCTTGACCAACTGAAAGCCAAACAGCCTGCAGCCTTCGAGCGCGCAGGACTTTGAACCGACCGGCCATGAGCCGGTTTTTTTACGCCCGAGGCTGTGCCAACGGCAAATCATCCGGGGGATGACATGAAGTACAAGATCGACAAAACAGCATATGACGCGCTCGAGCCATCCATGCAGGCGTTCTACAGGGCGCAGGGCGAGGATTACGTCTTGGCAATTGAAGGCCTCCCCAGCGGTGGCGAGGACCTGGAAGGCCTGAAGCGCCAGAACCAGACCCTGCTGGACGAGGCCAAGGCTGCCAAGCAGCGCGCCCGAGATGCCGAGCAGGCCCAGCAACTGCGCGAGCAGGAAGCAGCAAAGGCCCGCGGTGACTTCGAGCAGCTGTTCACCAGCAGCGAACAAGCACTGGCAGCTGAGCGCGCCAAGCTGGCCGAACTGACCAGCACCATCGAGCGCCGCGATCTGTCCTCAGCAGCATCGAAGGTTGCAACCGTCATAGCTGATGGTGAAAACGCCGAGATCCTGGCCGAGTTCATCCAGCGCCGGCTGAAAGTCGTTGAAGGCCAGGTCAAGGTCACGGATGCCCAGGGCAGTCTGACCATCGCCACTCTGGAGGACCTGGCGAAAGAGTTCGAACAAACACCACGCTACGCATCACTGGTGCGCGGCACGCAAGCGAACGGTGGCGGGGCTACCGGGGGTAAGGGTGGCGGGGCCACCAAAACGTGGGACCAAATGACCGGTATGGAGCGCGTAGAGCTTCGCCGAACCAACCCCGCCGAGCATGCGCGCATGAAAGCCGCTGCTGAGGCCAAGTAAAAAGGAAATTAAGCAATGCCAACCATTCTCGCCGACGTAGTCTTCCGCGACGAGCTGCGCGACTACATGACCGTAAACACGGTCGAGCGCACCGCGTTCTTTCAGTCGGGCATCCTGACCAACAACAGCGACATGTCGACGCTGCTGTCCAGCCCCTCCAACACCTTCACCATCCCGTGGTGGGTCGACTTGGATGCGTCCATCGAGCCGAACTACTCGAACGACGTATACACCGACATCGCGGTACCACTGTCCGTCACCAGTGCTTCCATGCAGGCACGCGCCGCGTACCTCAACGAGGGCTGGAACTGCATGAACTTGGTGAAGAACATCACCAAACAGGACCCGCTGGAGTTCGTTGCCGGCCGCTTGGCCAACTACTGGGAGCGTCAAGCCCAGCGCCGTGCGATTGCTACGGTGGTCGGCGTGTACAACGACAACGTGGCCAGCAATGGCGGTGACATGGTCGTTGATGCTGGCGGGGTCATCAGCGCAGCGGCAATCATCCGCGCCCGAGCGACTATGGGCGACTACAGCCCTCAGATCATCACGCCATCAGGCACCAAGGCACTCAGCGTGATCGCCATGCACTCGGCGGTTCACACCGAGCTCTCGATCCTCAATCTGATCGACTTCACACCGGTCGCCGATCAAACCCCTGAATTCGGTCGCTTCCAGAACATGCTGGTGGTGCTGGACGACGGCTTGCCAGTCATCGGCACCGGTGCTGATGCCAAATACCTGTCGATCATCTTCGGCCCTGGCGCTATCGGTTATGCCGAGGAGCAGGGTGAGGACGACGTCGAGTACGACCGTACGCCGGATCGCGGCAACGGCGGTGGTGCAGAAACCTTGTGGACTCGTCGCAACTTCGTTGTGCATCCACTTGGCTACTCGTTCAACAGCACCACCATCACCGGCACGCCATCCACGACTCGACCGATCTCTGCCAACTGGTCCGACCTGGCCTTGGCGCTCAACTGGGAACGCAAGTTCAGCCGCAAGCAGGTGCCGATCGCCTTCGTGACCTCCAAGCTGGGCAGCTGACCTAAAGCCGGCTCTGTATGGGGCCGGCACATCCGATGGAGAAAATCATGACTGTAAAAAAAGACAATCACATCGATCCCGAGCTGAAAGCGCGCTGGGGCTTCGGTGGTGAAGCAGGGAAAATCACCGTAGGCCCAGAAACTGTGGGCGAGACGGGCGGCGTTGACCATGCCCGTACCCGTAACGAGCCTGGTGGCGCGAATGGCAATGGCGGTGGTGCCGAAGCGACTCGCCAGACGCTGGAGCTCGACGCTGTAAACCGTCTGGCCGCCGGTCTGGAATCCGGCGTGCTGAATCCAGTTGAAGGCGATGGCGCTGCCGCTCGGCTGCACGCAGCCCTGACGGGAATTCAGCAAAGCACTCAGCGCCTGGCCCAAAGCCGCGACGAGGCGGTCGATAAAGCCGACCAGTTGCAAAAGCAGGTCGACGATCTGCTGGCCCAAGCTGAGCAAGCGCGTCAGGCGGACGCAGAGGCAAAGGTAATTGCCGAACTCAAGGCCAAGCTGGACGCGGCCAGCGTCACCTATCGCTCCAACGCCTCGAAAGAGTCGCTGCAAAAGCAGGTCGACGAGTTGAGCAAGGCGTAACGCAAAAGCATCACCGGGGCTTCGGCCCCACTCATTCATTCGGAGGCCAGATGGCTACCTACATCACCGTGGCAGACGTTGACGCCGCGCTGGGTGCCAGTTGGGCCCCCGAGAGCCAAAAGGCCCGAGCAGTCATGCAGGCCAATGCCTATATGACATCTCTGAGCCTTGCAGGCGTCGATATGAAAGCGATCCCTGAAGAGGTTGTGCAGGCCGGCGTAGAGCTTGCCCAGGTCGCTGCTTCTGGGAAGCTTTATCAGCAGCAGACTGAGGGCGCGTTAGCATCCAAAACGGTCAAGGCTGGTCCGGTGACCACCAGCAAAACATTTGCATCCATCGATACCAGCAAATCCACTTCGCTTCCGGATGGCCTGCAGTTCGCTCTGGCGCTGCTGGCCCCGTGGCAATCCAGCGCATTCAGCTTCAACGTCTACAGGTGAGCCATGGGCATTCGAGATGAAATCCAGGCTGATATGGCTGAGGCCTTCGACACTGACTTGGCAGATGCGGTAAAGACGTTTAGCGGCGGGATCACGCTGCCCGGAACGGTTGATCCAGTCACAGAGGCTTCTACTCCGGGCGTAGTGGTTGCGTACAGCGGGCGAGGGGTTTTCGCCGACTACCGAATCGACCTGATCGATGGTGAAAGCATCAAGGCCACCGACCAGCAGTTGATTGCCCTCACAAATGAGGTGATTGGCGGCGTCCCGCAGGCCGGCCACAAGATCAACGGTTTCGACGTGATCAACGTCCAGACGGACCCGGCTGACTGCATCTATCAAATCCAACTGAGGCAAATCTGATGGCCGGATGGAGCACGCCCCCCACAGCATTCATCGCCCAGATTGAAGGCGATATGACCAAGCAGCTGCGAATCATCGCAATGGCGCTCCTGGGTGAGATCGTCAGCCGCTCCCCGGTGGACACCGGAAGGTTCCGCGGGAACACAACGGTCACGATTGGCTCGCCCGTATTCTCGAACAGCCAGACCCTGGACCCGACCGGAGCGGCCACGATCAGCAAGGGTGCTTCGGTTCTGGCTGGCCTCAAGCCTTTTTCGATCATTTACATCCAGAACAATCTGCCGTATGCGGAGAAACTGGAGAACGGTCACTCCAAGCACGCGCCGTCCGGCGTCTTTGGGCTCGCCTTCGCTGGTGTCGCAGCGGCGTATGCATCATGACCTATGAGCAAATACGCAGAGCCATCACGGCGCGCATGGTGGCCTTCACCGGTATTGAGCAGGAGCGAATCTTCTACCCAAACGCTCAGTACCCGGCGCAGAACCAAGACAGCTCTGGCGTATTCAAGCCTCCCGCCGACGGCCTCTGGTGCCGCCTGACCATCCAGCACGCCACCGCGTTCATGGCGGGGATGGCGGACCAGCCCTACACCCGCAAGCCCGGCATCATCGTCGTGCAGTGCTTTGCCCGGCTTCGCACCGGCATGCGCGGCCTGAACGAACTGGCCGACGCACTGGAGGCGCACTTTGCCTACTGGACTGAAGGCGACCTTGAGTGCATCGAGGCCAGCCAGGTCGACGCAGGTGAGTACGAAGGCTTCTATCAGATCAACGTGAATATCCGGTTCCGCGCCGGTTGAGAGGATTTATGCAGAGTCACAACTACGTGCCAAATATATCTGGCTGGAAGCTTGACAAAGTAACCGGTGAGTTTGAAATCAACTCGGCCAAGATTTCTGTCGGAGGCCTGTCTGAGCAGCCTCAGATGATTACCGTTACCGCTGGCGAATGGGCTGCGCAAGATCTTCCAGAAAGCGCGATCGAGCATTACGCCTTCATCGGTTCGGAAATATCAAAAATCCCAGGCGAGTATCGAGCCAGTGCCGAGATCGGCACTTTTGATGATTCTTATGAGCCGGGTTTCGTGGACATCCGCACGAAGCTGACGTACCAGCGGCCCGAAACCGCTGAAGAGATGGCGGCGCGCATTAAGGCGTCTAGAAGCTCGGGCTGCTCCATCAAAAAAGAAGGTGACAAATTCACCTTTTTCCATAATGGCGTGCCCCACATCGTTTTGGGCGACCTCGATAAGGCAACCGAAAAGCCCGATACGCCTTTCGTTGTGGAAGGTGATCAGGTCTTTATCAATGAGTTCCTAATAGCGGACGGCATGATCACCGACAAGATGGCCCCGCGTCCTGGATTCAGTGATTCAGTGGTGCCAAAAATCTCCATCAAGATGAGAGGCACCCAACAGGGTCACTATTTCGCTGGGTGTATCGGCCTGGGGGTCGAAGGCCTTAAGACCGATATCAAGCATGAGGTTACGACCCGAGCCAGCGCCGACACTCAGCTTTCTGCCCGCATCGGCGCGCTCGAAGCTCGAATCAATGCTGAAGAATCCCGTATCACTCAGCAAGGTTCCGCTATCACGCCGCTCAAGTAACAGCCAAGCAATATCGCCAACCCCGCCCCGAGCGGGTTTTTTATGCCCGCAGAAAGGAGACTCACATGAGTTCCGGCGCAAAAGTCGTTTCACACATCATCAAAGAGGTGACGCCCGGCGTTACCCCCAACGGCACCTGGGACACGCTGCGCCTGACCGGTAACGCGCTGACCCCGACACCCAATACCGAAGTAAGCGACGAGATCACCGACACCCGGCTGAGCCAGGGCTCGGTGCTGACCAGCATCGATATCGGCGGCGATCTGTCGGCCGAATTCTCGTTTGGCTCGTTCGATCAGCTTCTGGAAGCCGCTTTCTACGGCGTCTGGACGAACGACGTGCTGCGTGTGGGCGATACTCGCAACACCTTCAGCATCGCCAAGGGTTTCACCGATATCGGCGTATACGGCGTTTTCAAGGGCGCTCACGTGTCCACCTTCGCACTGGAGATTCCGTCGGAAGGTAAGGTGACGGCCACGTTCAATATGGCGTGCCTGGATTACGTCGACTCCGAGGCATCGATTGTCGTCACCCCGAACGCGCCTACCACCACGCCGTTCCTGTCGAACAACAACGTGGGCACGATTCTGGTAAATGGCGAATCGTTGGAAGGCGTGGCCTGCGTCTCGGCCATGACCATCAACCTGGACAACAGCCTGCAGACTCAGCGCTGCCTGGGTTCGGATCGACTCGGCCCAGGTGCCCACATCGCGACCGAAGCGGCCATCACCGGCAGCATCACGCTGGCATGGTCTAAGCGCGCTTGGCAAATCTGGAAGAACACGTTCACCCGGCTGCCGATCGCGGTCGAATTCCCCATCACCGACTCTCTGGGCAACAAGTACACGTTCAACTTTCCGGCCGTGGAAGTGGATGGCGAACTGCCGAACGGTGGAAAGCGCGACTTGATCGAGGTCGAGCTGAACTACACCGTGGCCAAGCAGAGCCCGACCATCACCCGTGACGCTGCTGACCCAGCACCGTAAATCCTTTTGACCGCTCCGGTGATAACGCCTACCGGGGCGGTCCTTTTATGGCGTGGCGTTGAGGTTGCATCATGGCTCTCAAGCTGAAGAACAAAGAAGTGGTCGATACCGCTGCGAAGTGGTTCGATTTCGATGCGGATACCAAAGTCCAGTTGGTTTCGCTGGACAACACCGAATACCAGATCGCCATGGAGCGCATGCGCCGCCGTGTCGCTCGCAACGACGCCCAGTTCCAGGAAGGCGATATCGGCGTGATCGCTGGCGAAAAGACCGAATACGTCAATCACTGCTTGGCGATCGCTTCATTTCTCTTGAAGGACTGGGCCGGCGCAGTGGATGGCGATGGCAACGAACTCAAATACACCGAGCAGGTCGGTGCTCAGATGCTCGAGGATAACGTCGACCTGTTTTTGTTTGTGTTGGAGCGCAGCGGCGAGCTGGCTGCCTCGAAGAAGGTGGAGCAGGCTGAAACACTGGAAAAGCCATCGCCCGCTTCCAGTGGGAAAGCGAGTGGGCCGGCCCGCAGGCAGAGAAGCGCCAACTGATATTCAGACAGCTCGGCATGGCCGTTCCGGATGAGCCGTCGCAAGATCCAATCACTGCATACCTGTTGAACACGTTCAGGGGCGTGTGTCGTGGGCGGCGCTACATCTCAGGCATGGGCGGCGTATTCCCAATGCCGCTTTCCGCGCGTGAAATATCCGACTGGCTCGACGCACGACCATCACCAATCCCCAGGGAGGAAGTCGACGACGTGATTTTCGAACTGGATCGCCTGTTCATGGATCAGGACGACTCGGAAGAAGAGGATTAATGGTCGTTTTTTGGTGCGCCCGATGATGGTAGATTGCTGCCATTACTCAGGGAGCGCCATATGAACCCGGCAACAGCATCCAGATCAGAAATCAGAGAATACGTGCGAATCGACGGCGAGGCCCTGGCTGCGTTTGGTCGCGCGGGGGGGAACATACATCAGATGATTCTTGATCAGCAGGATGTGGTTGAGGGGCTTCTGGAAGGCCTGAGCATTGAACAGCGGGACAGGTTCAACAAAATCTACACGGAAGAAGTGAATGCCAGCACAGCAAAGCTTCGGGAAGACATAAGCAAAATTGAAAGCCCTCAGCTTGAGACGGTCGACGTCAGTCCCCAGCCTTCAAATGTGCAGATAGAGCCTACGTCAAGCAAAGGAATCTTTGTCATCCTCGGATTCGTTGTTTTGGTCATGCTCATCCTCTACAAAATTTCCTCATAGACAACTTGCCAAATAGAAAACCCGCTTCGGCGGGTTTTTTTATGCCCGGAGAAAAGTATGGCCCTTACCTCACGCCTAGTTATCGAGGTCGATAGTCGTAGTGCCGAGCAGAAAGTGGACGATCTTCGCCGAGGCCTACAGGCGCTGAACGACGCAGGCTTGAGGACGGGGCCGATTTTTTCTGGCGCTGGAAATGCCATCAATGGCGCTGGGCAAAACGCAAGGTCGGCAACCGCTCAAGTTCAGAGCCTTGAGAGGCAGGTAAAGTCACTCGGTAGCGTTGCCGCAGGCATAGCTGGACCTCTTGCGGGCGCGTTCAGTGTAAAGGCGTTTTACGATGCGGCCGAGGCCTACAGCACTCTTACGAACCGAATGAAGCTTGTAACTGACGGTGCTGGAGAGCTTGCTGCTGCCCAAAAGGCAGTTTTCGCAATATCTCAGAGCTCATACCAGCCACTGAACGCTACAGCAGAGCTTTACCAGCGGATTGCGACCAATCAGAAAGAGCTGAAGCTTACCGGTGAGGGTGTGGCCGGTGTCGTCGGTACGATCAGCAAGACGTTGGCAATTTCCGGCGCTTCTGCGGCATCTGCCAACGCAGCCCTGATTCAGCTTGGCCAGGCATTCGCTTCTGGCGTACTGCGCGGCGAAGAGCTGAACAGCGTGATGGAACAGGCTCCGGCGCTGGCGCAAGCAATCGCAGCAGGTATGGGCAAAACAGTTGGAGAGCTCCGTACGCTTGGCGCTGCCGGCCTTCTGACTGCCGATGCCGTAGTCAAGGCGCTGCAATCTCAGCAGCAGGCAGTCGACCAGCTTTTCGCCAGGACTGCCGTGACGATCGGCAACAGCGTCACCGCGCTGGACAACTCGTTCACTCAGCTGGTCGGCAAAATGGACCAGGCCAGCGGCGTCAGCGCTTCGATATCGCACGCCTTGGTTTCTGTTTCAAAGTCGATGGACGACCTGACAAAAGACTCGTCATCGACCTATCTGTTGCTCTCAAGAATTTCCAATGTCGCCGAGACGCTTGCCTATGTTCTTGGTGGGCGCTTAGCGATCGCGGCAGGCCAGGCCGCAGTAAGCTTGGTGGTTGCCACGAAAGCATCATTGGCACAGGCTGGCGCGCTTGCTTACTCCACTACGATGAGCATCAAAAACGCTGCTGCAGAGGCGGCGGCTGCAAAGCAGTCGTTGCTAAATGCGCAGTCCAAGCAGGCAGATGCTACTGCCATGCTTGCCAGGGCAAACGCCGAACTGGGCCTCGCCGAGCAGAAAGTGGCAGCCGACCGAGTTCGTCAGCAGTCGGAAATCAACAACCTAAAGGCTGTTCAGACAACTCTCGCAGCAGAGCGAGTATTAGAAGAGCAGCGGTTAGCGGCGCAGATCAGCGAGCAGGGGCGTGCTGCAGCCAGGAACCGCATGGCGCTGGCTCGACTTGATGAGGTGGCCATCATTCGGCAGATACAGGCAGCCGAGGCCGCTCTCGCAGCAACAACCATTGCTACTTCCGCACAGATCCAGTCGGCTTACGCGGGCCGGACGGCTGCTGCTGCATCTTACGCTGAGACAACTTTGGCGCTTAATGCAGCCGTCAGAGCGTCGGAGATGGCAACAGCGGCAACGTCCACCGCCAGCAAGGCAATGCTTCTTACGGCTGCAGCAGGTCGTGGGTTGCTCGCATTACTGACCGGCCCTGTTGGCCTTATCGCTTTGACCGGCGCAGTCGCATACTCATTTCTGAGCGTGGGCGACAGCGCCAAAGACGCGTCGGCATCGCTTGTCAGCCATAACGCAACCGTTGCTGAGTCAATAGAGAAGTACAAGGCTCTATCCGCAGAGCAGCAGCGGCTGCAAAAAATAACCTGGGCCGAGCAGCAAGCCAAAGAGTTGAAAACCGCCGAATCGGCTCTTGATGATTTCACCTACAAGATACAAACCGGGATCGTGCTCGGACCTTTTGCCGCACAGTTCCGCACCATGATCGACGAGGTCAAAGCTGGTAAACGTCCCTTGGACGATGTGACCAAGTGGATTCAGGAGAACAGCAACGCTACTCCAGCGTTCATAAAATCACTTTCTGAGCTGGCCGTAACACAGCAGACCAGCAGCAGAAACTCGGCAGATTTTGCAGCAAAGCTTGCTGGCGTAGACGCAGCAAACAAGGCTGTTACCACCAGCACGTCAGGCCTAAGTGCTGCTCAGGCCGGTTCAAGCAGCCAAACGAAAGCCCAGCTCGCGGAGTGGCAGAAGTACATCGCGAAGCTGACCGAAGCGCGCGATCTGGTTGGAGCGAACGAAAAGGCTGAGGCTGCTTACCGGGCCGGGAAAATGGGCCTGACCAAGGAACAGGCCGCCCAGGCCGATATCGTTGCCAGTCAGACCGACCTGCTAAAGAAGTACGAGGACGCGGTAAAGGAGGCTGATAAAGCTCAACAAACCGCGCTCAGATCGCAGTTGATTGCCCTTTACACCCAGCAGCAGGCTGCTGAGGACGCAACCGCCGCGGTCAAGAAAAGCCACGAAGACGCGGCGAAGGCGGCCGAGGAAAGCGCCAATAAGCAGATCGCCGAAATGCAGCGGGTTATCAACGCTGCGCTCAAGATTCAGGGCGGCCCGCAAATTGACCTTGGCATTCAAAAGAAGCGTACCGGCTACGATCTACTGACCAACGGCGCTGCACCGCTTGCGCCTACCCGACTGACGCCGGCACAGCTCGCAGACAAGCAGCTGAGCCAGATCACCGAAGGCACGAAGGTCAACAAAAATGCTGGAAAGCAGAAAGCATTTCAGGAGGACGCAGGTGTAAAGCTGCTGGATGATGCGCGCCAGCGTTACGCGGTCCTGCAGCAGCAGAGCAAGGAACTTATCAACCAGGACGGGACGATCAAGTCCATCGGTGCCGAGCAAAAGAAATTGGTCGAACTGGAAGCAGAGATCGCCCAGTTCAAGGAAAAGAAGACGCTCACTACCGCGCAAAAGCAGGTTTTGGCCATGGCCGAACTGAACATTGCGCAGCAGAAGCAAAACGCCGCACTGGAAAAGGAGACTGAACTTCGCAAGACCGCTTACGAGGAAACGCAGAAGCTTGCGGCCTTCCAGGCGAATCTGAGCAGCCAGCTCGTCAAGGATCAGACCGGTCTCAGCAATAACTTGGCCGGTTTGGGTATGGGCGATCAGGCCAAAGCACGGTTGCAGGAGCAGTTCAGCATCCAGGAGCAGTACCAGTCCCAGCTGGACAATCTGTTGCAGCAGCGCAACGAAGGGAAGATCACCCAGGATCTATACAGCAAGGAAACGAATGCGCTGAATGCCGCACTGCAAAGCCGGCTGTCTATGCAGCAGAAGTATTACTCGGACGTCGACAAAGCCCAGTCCGATTGGACGCTGGGCGCCAGTTCGGCGCTTGAGAGCTACCTCGAGCAGTCGCGCGACGTGGCCGGGCAGACCAAGCAGCTGTTCACCAACGGTTTCAGCAACATGGAGGATGCTGTCCTCAACTTCGTAAAAACCGGGAAGGCCTCATTCAAGGATTTTGCTGACGGGGTGGTTTCTGACTTGATCAGGATTCAGCTCAGGCAGGCCGCAGCAGGTTTTCTGAGCACAGCGTTCAGCTTCCTGAGTGGCGGTAGTGCGGCGCTTGGCCAGGGCACCATGACGGGGTCAAGCCAGACGATCTCGCAGACTGGATTCTCTGGTGGCGGCTTTACTGGCATCGGTGGCAAGTACGACGAAAAAGGCGTAGTTCACGGCGGCGAGTTTGTCATCAAGAAAGAAGTGGTCAGTCAGCCTGGCAATCGTCAGTTCCTGGAGCGCATGAACTCCAACAAGAAGGGCTACGCCGACGGCGGTTATGTCGGCAAGGCTGCTACGACAGCAGCGTCCAGCAGTCCTCAGCAAACGGTATCACCGGGCGCCAGCGGCCCACCCATTCACCAGTCGTTCCAGTTCCAAGGCACTCCAGACGAATCGACCCTCAGCATGGTCAAGGAAGCTGCGTACCAGGGCGCGAAGGGCGGCTACGAGATGGTGATGCGCGATTTCAAAATAAACGGACCCATCCGCCAGCTCGCAGCCAGGCGCTAATCAATAAGGAGTAACGCATGGCTCTCACGTGGCCTGCTTCGCTGCGCCCGTCAGAAATGAGCTGGGGCATCGTCAACAACAGCCGGGCGTTCACGTCGTCGCTTTCGAACGCCCAACAGATCGTTGGCTACCCCGGCGCTTACTGGCAGTGCACGCTGACCTTTGGGCTGCTCACGCGGGCTCAGGAGCGCGAGCTTTCATCGTTCCTCGGCAAGCTGGACGGGATGTTCGGGACGTTCAACCTGCCGGACTTCACCCGATACCGGGAGGTGAGTGTCGGTGCGCTCAGCGTGGTCAGCGGCTTTGCCCAGGCGCGCAGCATGATCATTGCGGGCGCATCGGCAAGCTCGCCGGTCTTCAGCGTCGGTGACTACATCACCATCGCAGGCGAGATGTTTGAAGTGACCGACCCGGTTTCGTCGAACGCTCAGGGCCAGGTCACTGTGCCGCTCAACAAGCGTATCCGGAAAACGCTCACGCCAGGGGCGGCGGTTGAATACCTGAACCCCTACTCGGAAATGCGCATGACCTCAGACACATGGTCGATGACGCGCCGGCCAGTGGTCGCCAATGGCAGTTACTCATTCAGGGAGGCATTCTGATGCCCTCAGCTTTCCCTTTCAGCCAGAAGGTGGTGGATATCATCGCCACTGGCAAATTCATGCCGGTGTACGCCGTGCAGCTCGACTTCGCCGACGGCATGGTTTTCGCGCACACGGGAACCGGTGAGCTGGTTGTCGACGGCATCACTTATGAAGGTGTGGGCAATTTTGGCCAGGTCAGCCAGTCGCAGGAAAGCGACAACTCAGGTTCGCCAATGTCGGTCGACCTGACGTTGAGCGGGTTGGACTCCTACATCCTGTCCGAAACCAACTTGCGCGGTTGCCGGGGCCGAATGGCCAAGATCATCTTCGTGGTGTTCGACGAGGCTGGCAACTACGCCGCCGACATCCTGTTTTCCGGGCGCATGGACGCCCCCAAGTTCTCGTTCGCGGGCAATGGCCAGGACGGCAACACCATCACCGTGCCGGTCATTGACCGCATGGCCGAGTGGAGCCGAACCGGCACCGAGCGCTGGACGGACGAAAACCACCGCGCCCGGCACCAGGGCGACCGATTCTTCTACGCAATCGCGCAAATGTCCGAATGGCCCATCTACTGGGGGTCTGCCAAGGATGCGCCGACCTTCACCTACGGAAATTAGCTATGCGCCATCGAGACTGGACCACGCGTCTGCACGAAGTAATCAAGGCTGCCCAAGGGCGGCCTTTTTTGTGGGGCGAATTTGACTGTTGCCTGTTCGCCGCCGACTGCTCGAGCGCCGTGTGCGGTGTCGATCCTGCTGAGCAATACCGAGGCACCTACAAGACCGAGGCGGGCGCCAAGCGTGCGCTGAAGAAACGTCACGGCAGCCTGGAAGCTGCATGGGATGCGTGCTTTGCAAGGGTGGCAGTCCCGTTCATCCAGCGCGGCGACGTCGTGATGTACGAAGCACCGGCAGGTCGCAGCATGGCCGTGTTCTGGGCGGGTGATTACTGGGCAACGACCGATGACGGCGTTGCCCGAGTTGTGTGTGAGCCGCTCGCGGCGTGGAGGGTTGAATAATGCCCAGTGGCGTTAAAAAGATTGCCCAGGTCGCCGTTGGCGCTGTGATTGGTTTCGTGCAAGGCGGCCCGGTGGGCGCTGCTATCGGCGCTGGCCTGGCGTTTTACGCGGCATCCCAGCAGGAAAAGCTCAACACAAAGTCACCGCTGCGCGACAACGAGCCCTCCGCTCAGACCGTACGCTCGTCGAAAGCCCCCGTTCGTTACATCCTCGGTCGGGTGTCGACTGGTGGCGTGCTGGTCTGGGCGCAGGAGCAGTCTGGCACCGCAACCGAGGGCGAGCAGCTGCACCTGGTCTACGTGCTGTGTGAAGGCGCGATCGACGGCCTGGAGAATATTTACCTGGGAGAGGAAGAGATTGGTTCGTTCGGTGAGTTCGCCAGTTATGAGCTGATCGTCAATCCGACAGAAGTTAACCCGTTTCTGAAGGCCAACTGTCCCGACTGGAAAGATAGCCAGATCGGGCGCGGCCTGTCGTTCCTGCGAATCACTCTGAAGTACAGCGCTGAGAAATTCCCGTCGGGAATTCCCGAAATGCGCGCTGTAGTACGAGGTCGAAACGACATTTATGACCCGCGCACTGGGAACAATGCCTACACCGAGAACACGGCGCTGCACATCCTCTGGTACCTGCGTAACCGCTGCAACGTGCCAGATGATGAGATTGTGTTTGAAACTTTCGCCAGTGCCGCCAATGTGAGCGACGAGGCCGTTACCAATGCCGATGGCTCAGTCAGCCAGCGCTATCGTACCTCCTGCGTGATAGGTGCCGACGAGCAGCGCCCGGGCGTACTGCAGAAGCTGGAAGCGTCGTGCGCCGGCAAGCTGATTCGCGTCGGCGGCCGCTGGATGCTCCAGGCTGGTGCCTATTACGGTCCTTATGACTTCGAGATCACCGAAGACATGATCATCGGCACCGTGTCCGGCAGCACCGAGTCGACCAACGATTCTGCCATTAACACGGTGCGCGGCACGTTCATCGATCCTGAACAGTCCTGGACCGAGACGGATTACCCAGAGGTCAGCGTTTCCGAATGGATTCTTGAGGACGGCGGCGAAGCTGCAGAGACGATGACGTTCTCTTATGTGACCGACGCGTATCAGCCTCAGCGCCTGGCGAACATCGCTATGCGCCAACGCCGGGCTGGCGGTGCGATCAGCCTGCCGATGAACTTCTGGGGCTACAACTGTCGGCCTGGCCGTGTCGTTCGCGTGAACCTGCCATCCCTGAACATCCTTGGCGAGTTCATCGTCTCTGACTGGTCCATGGGCGACAGCGAAGGCTGCACGGTGCAGGTCAAGCAGTATGAAGCGGCAATCTTTGATGATGCCGTGGGCCAGGCTTACAACCCGCTGGGCTTCATCAACCTGCCCAGCGGCGGGCTTGGATCGCCTACTGGTCTGAAATGGACGCCAGACGATACGGCCGAAGTTGTTCAGGGCGTGCTTTCCTGGGTTCCGCCCTCTGGCATCGTCACGTCTTACGCGGTTGTTGTGCGGCAAGCGGGCAAGGCCATCCAGGCTCAGACGCTTCCTGCGAGCGCCAGCCAGTGCAATTTGAGTGGGTTGGTTTCTGGCACCTACACCATGAGCGTCGCAGCGATCGGCCCAATGGCACGGTCTGGAGAGGCCACGCTCAGCGTAAACGTTGGCGGCCCGCCTATGCCCGAATCGTGCGTTGTTCAGTCTTCGCTGGACTCCATCACACTGATTCCAAAAAACGTCATTCAGTCTTTGAACGGCGGGACGTATGAGTATTTCTTCACCACAAATCCGCAGGCTCCGGTTGCAGATGCCACCTATATCGGCCAGGGCCTGAGCTTTACCCACACAGGACTGGGGTTCTACAAAAACTATTACTACTACGTTCGCTCGACCAACGCTTACGGCAAGAGCCCGTTCCTGTACGTGCCTGCAGCGACATCGAACGATGTGACCGCATACCTGGAGGCGCTGACTGGCCAGCTAACCGCAAGCCAGTTTGGCAAGGATTTGCTTTCAAAACTTGAGAAGATCGACGGAAACGGTCCAGATTCGGTCAATGCCCGCTTGGCGATAGTCAGAGCAGCGCTGAACGAGCAGATCGCTGACGTTGACGGTGCGCTGGCGGATGTCAAAGCCGAGTTGCAGCAGCAGATCGACAGCATCGCCGACCTTGCTGATTCCATGCCCTACAAGCCAGGTGAGACGTACGCGGCAGGGCAGGGGGTGCTGGGCACGGACGGTATTATCTACCAGGCTACGCAGAACGTACCGGTCAATACTCCGCCGCCGAACACCACCTACTGGCTGAACGTTGGCCAGGCGGTGGCCACGGCTGTGGGGTTGGCGTCTCGGGTGCAGACCGTAGAAACAAAGGTCACGTCCATAGAGGGCGTCAACACTGCGCAGGCACAACAGCTCACCGGCCTGCAGACGTCTCTGGATGGTAAGGCCTCGGCCAGCAGCGTGCAGTCCATCGGCAACCGGGTAACCGACGCTGAGGGGAAACTCACCAGCCAGAGCTCGGCCATCACCGGACTAACCAATGCTTTACCAGGAAAGGCCAACGTTGCGACCGTCGATGCACTGACCAACACGGTGAACCAGCAGGGAGGCGCGATCACCGCGCAAGGCCAGTCGCTGACCAACATCGCGGCGTCAATTTCTACAGTGGGCGGGCAGAATCTGATCTACAACCCGTCGTTCGAGAAGCGCGGCACCATCGGTGCAGGTCTTATCGGTGACGGCTGGCAGATCGGTGGACCAGCCACCCTTACCAGCACCAGCTATGTTCAATCGGGCATCGATTCGAAAGGCATAGCGCAGCGGGCCGACGTGACGAATCTGAACCCGTCGCGCTACATTGATGTGGTTCCAGCGCCTGAAAAGCGACCATCTGCCGGGCCGGGTCAGCCGTTCACTTTCTCCTGCTACGTGCGGGCGACGCCGGGACTGGGCATTCAGATATTTCTGCAGCCGCTCAACTCTGCCAGTGCGGTAGTTGTGACGGTGAATTCCAGCACCCTGATTGCTACCGGGGAATGGCAGCGCCACACGCTGACCATCCCGTCGCTGCCAGCCAATACCGCAACCGTCCACTGCATCACCAGGCTAGTCACAGTGAACTCGGCTACTGCCGGCTTCCTTGAGGTTGATCGGGTGCAGGCGCAGTTGGCCGTTGTGGTCAGTGGTTGGCAGGACAATGCCGATACGGTCAAGACTGATCTTGCCGGACAAGCCGAGGCCACCAGCGCGCTCACCGCCCGCGTTACGCAGAATGAGACGAGCATTACCAGCGCCAGCAGCCAGCTGTTTTCGCTGAGCAACAGCGTGGGCACATCGGGCGGGCAGAATCTGTTCTTCAACCCGACGTTCAGCAAGGAAAGCGCGTCCGCCGGCACTGCCGAGGGTTGGATCACTGATTCAGGTGCGTCAGGTGGCACCAGTGTGCCTTCGATCGTGCCGTCTTGGTTGGTCAGTTCCGAGAAAGCCCAGCGCCTTGATGTTACTGGCCTGAACCTATCAAACAGTTATCGAGGCATCCGGGTATCCCCTGCGAACTACCGGCCAAAAGTCATGGCAGGTAACTCAGTGGTTGCGTCGTGCTACGTGCGCGCCACTGCAGGGTTGGTGTTCAAGATATTCATTCAGGGCGTGAACGCCGCTGGCACCGACGCTGTGACCGTTTCGGGTCCTCTAATTGTGGCCACTGGTGGCACTCAGCGAATCGTCTACGACTACCCGAACCTGCCGGCCGGAACAGCCTCTGTGCAGGCCTATTTCCGTCTGTACGGGTCGGACACGGTTGGCTCCGGTTTTGCTGAGTACACACGGGCGCAGCTCGAGGTGGGCACCACAGTCACCGGCTGGAGGGACAACACGGCTGTGCTCGCGTCAGAGCAGTCGGCGACCTCTGTCGCGGTATCGGGGCTTAGCTCCACGGTGACACAACAGGCCAACTCGATCAGCAGTGTGAGCGGGCGCACGACCAGCCTTGAAAACACCATCAACAGCACAACCAACGGGCTGGCGACCAAAGCCTCTGCGTCAGCGTTGAGTTCGACTCAGTCAACTGTAAGCCAGCAAGGGCAAACGCTTACCGCGCAGTCAACTCAAATTCAAGGACTGAACGCGAGCCTGGGCGACACGAACGCGAATGTCAGTAGCGTCAATCAAGCACTGGCGAACGTGAACAGCGTTCTAGCGTCCAGAATTGATGGGCTCAACTCAACGGTGGGCAATGTAAATGCGGCCCTTCAAAGTGAGTCGAGCACCAGGGCGACTGAGACTGGCGCTCTTTCTAGGCGCGTTGACGATGTGCAAGCGACGGCGGGCAACGCCAATGCTTACGCACAGCAGGCGATCAACACTGCGGCATCCGTAGATGGAAAAGTGTCAGGGTCCTACACCGTAAAACTGGGAGTTACGGCAAACGGAATTCAGTACGCATCAGGCTTTGGGCTGGGGCTCGACAACTCTTCTGGGACTACTCAGTCAAGATTTGTAGTGAGCGCTGACTCGTTCGCCATCTTGAATGCCAACCCCAATAACGGAGCAGTGTTTTCGCCCTTCGCTGTTAATAACGGTCAGGTGTTCATTAACGAAGCATTTATCAAAAATGGGTCGATTGATAACGCCAAGATCGGAGATCAGATATTTTCCAGTAACTATCAGCCTCAACGGGCGGGCTGGCTTCTTAAGAAGGATGGAGTTTTCGAGATTAACAGCACGATACCAGGAGCGGGCAGGGTCCTCATTAATGGGAATGGGGTTTACATATACGACGAAAATAACGTGCTTCGTGTTCAGCTTGGGAATCTAGGATAATGGCATTCGGACTTAGAACATTCGGTGCCGATGGCGCCCTCCAGATAAATGAGAAATCATTCACGATGCGCGTCGTGTTTACCACGGTAGTGGATAACTCAGGCTGGACAGCTGACGGAACTTTTACCGGCTCAGGCTACAAGCAGTGGGCGGCGGATGGCAACGCCAATAACTGCACAGCCTGTCTGATACCGATTGGCTCATTTAATGACATCACAACTCAGTATGAGACAGAGATGCTTAATGGAGTGGTGCGAGTCTATAACTATAACCGAGGGTTTCCAGCTGGCAAGGTGGTGTCAAGCGCTACAAGCATGCGCCTTCTTGTCGTGAGGTTTGCATGAGCTTCGGTCTTCGATTTGTGAATGACAGCAACGTCGTGACACTGGACAGCGAGTTCGCAAGGCTTGCTGTTGCTGCGTCCGGCACCTACTCACCTAACGCTGAAAACGGACTTACGTCCATCATCACGTTTCCGGCAGCAATCACGACACAAGAGCCACCTTTGATTTTTGCCCGTCCAAATACTTCGGCATCTGGCCGGGCCGTAATCTCGTCAGTGATCATCTACGGCTCTCCGGGTAACTGGACAGGCTTTCAGATTCGAACTCGAAGCACGGAGTTTTTACAGCCCAACGGACGTTGGTTTGCTGGCGTGTTCAAGTCGACGCCTGTTGCAAAATTTGGGATGCGACTTTTTAATGCGCAGGGAGGACTGATATTTGATACAGGGGTGCCATGCGCCCAGTTCACAAGGTCGTTTCAAAACTGGACCTATGAGTTCAATCAGCAGCTTACGATTGGCTCTACGAACTTCTATTCAGTTCCGTTCGACTTTCCAGAAAATGAATACATCATGATCAACAGCTTCTCTATGAACATGGTGGCTGCAAACACGCCAGGGCGGGTGCTCAGCTGTATGTGGGATTTCTCTGCACGCAAGCTTTATGCATTGACAACTGGCTCCAGCAACCCTTTTGCCTTTTATCTTCCGGCGCTGTTCGCCAAGATGCAGGCCTAACTTTTTACAAACCTAATCCAATGCGGAGATTCACCATGCCTTTCATCGCAGTCAATAGCAGCAACGGTTTCGACATGGCCAACAATACCCGATACGCGACCGAGGCCGAGGCTGACAGCCGTGCGCGCGAGATTCTGAACCAGTTCCCCACCGCCCAGGTGTTCACCGCTCAGTTGCTCAAGGACTACAGCGCCAAAGTCACCGTGACCGCCAAGGCATCTGCTGACCCGGTCAGCGAAGCAAGCGCGGATACAGCGTCGGCGTAACCGCACCGCAAGATCCCGGCCCGCCCAGTGCGGGCTTTTTGTTGCCCGGAGAAAAACGAATGTCCATCACAGCGCAGCAGTTGCTGCAGATACTCCCGAACGCCGGCCAGAGAGCCGGCGTTTTCGCACCTGTCCTGAACACCGCTATGAGCAAGTACCAGATCGTTACACCGCTGCGCATTGCGGCATTCATTGCCCAGGTCGGCCATGAGTCCGGTCAGCTGCGTTACGTGCGCGAGATCTGGGGGCCGACTACGCAGCAGCTGGGGTACGAAGGGCGCAAAGACCTGGGCAATACCGTGCCGGGCGATGGCTCCAAATACCGTGGGCGCGGCCTGATCCAGATCACCGGGCGGGCAAACTATGCCGAGTGCGCCGAAGCGCTGGGCCTGGATCTGATCAACCATCCCGAATTGCTCGAGCTGGCGCAGCACGCCGCGATGTCGGCGGCGTGGTTCTGGCACCGGGCCGCGCTCAATACGCTGGCCGACAAGCGCGAGTTCGTGACCATCACCAAGCGTATCAACGGCGGCACGAACGGCTTGGCAGATCGGCAGGCGCTTTACGCTCGGGCGCTTGAGGTGCTGGCGTGAAGGTCCTGCCGTGGAAGGCAGTCGGCCTGCTGCTGATCCTGCTGGCGCTGGCGGGTGCGTTGTACGGGACATACCGGCACGGCGTGTCCGTCACCGATCTGGCCTGGAAGGCGAAGTGGGCCGAGGAAGTCAGCGCCCAATCCGACGCGGTGGCCACCACGACCACCGAGTACCGAACCGAAGAGCAACGCCGCCAGAAAGCGGCCAACCAGGTGGCAAACGATGCAAGACAAAACCAGACCGCTGCGCTTACTGATGGCTCTGTCGATGATGCTTCTGGTGAGCTCATGCGCATCGAAGCCGGAAAGATGGCAGCCACCGCAAGTTGCGTGCCCAGCGGTACCGGAGCTTCCGATCGAGGCAAGACAGCCACCCGCGCCGCCATGGTGCTCTCCGACTTGCTCGGCAGGGCTGACGCGCGAGCGCGAGAGCTGGCTAAGGCTTATGACCAATCCAAAATAGCCGGGCAGGCATGTGAGCGCTCTTACAACTCCCTGATTACCCCTGAGTAACGGAAAAACAAAATGGCCACGACGCAGCTGATTCAAAGAGACATGGGGCGGACGATGCTGATCGTCAAAGCGAACGGTGGCACTGTGACGGTCGAAAAAAAAGCCGGCGACAGCTGGGTGGTGACCGATACGTTCGCCAAAGACGGCGGTTATCTTCTGGAGCTGGGCAGTTCCTATACTAGGATCACCCCGATTGCCGGCGCTTATTTTGAGGTGACGCGATGAGCCTTTTAGTCAATCAAGCTCCGCGCCGCCAACCGATTCGCAGGGGCATGGGCCTGCTCGGTGATAGCTTCTCGGGCAACTGCCACACGATCGCGGCGACGGCGTTCGGCACCGAGGCCTACGGCTATGCGGCCATGATTGCGGCTCGCACCGGTCTGTTTCCCAGCTACGTCGACAACCAGGGCAAGGTCGGTGACCACACTGGTCAGTTTCTGGCCAGGCTTCCGGCCTGCATTGCGTCGTCCACCGCGGACCTTTGGATGCTGCTATCGCGGACCAACGACAGCACCACGGCCGGAATGAGCCTGGCGGACACAAAGGCCAACGTGATGAAGATCGTCACTGCGTTCCTGAACACGCCCGGCAAGTACCTGATCGTCGGCACCGGCACGCCGCGTTTCGGTAGCAAGGCGCTGAATGGCCAGGCACTGGCTGACGCGATTGCCTATAAAGATTGGGTTATCAGCTACGTCAGCCAGTTCGTGCCGATCGTGAACATCTGGGACGGCTTTACCGAGGCAATGACGGTTGAGGGGCTGCATCCCAACATTCTGGGCGCCGACTTCATCAGCTCTCGGACTGTTCCGATCATCAACGCCAACTTCGAGTTTCCCGGCATTCCGCTGCCGACGGACGCTGGCGATATCTACTCGGCCATTCGCCCGTTCGGCTGCCTAAATGCAAACCCGCTGCTGGCCGGTACTGGCGGCACGCTTCCGGCTGGAGTGAATGCGGTTGCGGGATCGGTTCTGGCGGACGGCTACAAGGCTGTGGGCTCTGGTCTGGCCGGGATCACCACGCGGTGGTACAAGGAGCCTGCCGACTATGGTGAGGCGCAGTGCATTGAGCTGCGTGGCAATATGGCTGCGGCGGGCGGCTACATCTATATGCAACCGACGGCCAACGTGGTACAGACCAACCTGGCGGCCGGCGACGTTATCGAAATGGTGTCGGCGGTGGAAATCATGGGGTCGTCGCGCGGCATACTTGGCTGGGAAGCAGAGCTGACATTCACCAAGCCTGTCAGCGGAACGTCCACCACGATCTACTATCGATCAATGGACAAGTACCAGGAACCGTTCACGCTTCCCGCAAGCTTCATTGGCCAGCTTGAAACGCAGCGCGGTACCGTCGATCTGACCGAGACGGTAATCACCTCGCGCATGGGTCTGTACCTGGCCGCTGGAGTAGCACAGAGCTCGACAGCCAAGGTATCGCAGTTCGGAATTCGCAAGGTATAAATGGGCGAGCAGGGCGCAACGCTATTCTTTCGGTACGCGTCGTTGGCTGATGAGCGAAGGCGGCAGCTTGTTCGGGCACTGCGGGTCTTCTATAAAGCCTCGCCCGTCGCAGTGCGTGCAATCGTCACGCACTGCGAATCCATCCAGGCAGTTAAGGCATCTGATAAAAATCGAGTAGCTATGACGTTCCCATAGCGCCACGTAGCCTTTGAAGTCGCCTTGGTCGAGAGCTACCGCCGAGGCGTCAATGAGCGCTCGATACTGGTCTTCATCGCTCAGGCGTTTATAGCTCACACCGTTGATCTGCCTGGATTGCTCAACCAGCGTCAGCGTCTGGCCGGTTTCGGTATAGATGTAGCGACCTTCGAGCACGCCGTACTTCTTGTAGTCCCTCATGATGAGTTCGTTTTTCTCGTTGAGAAAGGCGAAGTGGGCGGCGTGATAGGGCGACTGGTCGGCCTCATGAAGCACGTATCGGGAGTTCAGCAGGCTGCCGACTATTATTCCGCCCTTGTTGTAGGCCAGATAGTCCGACGCCTGATGACGCCATTCATGGTTGCCTTCCTCGGTGAAGTGGCAGAAAGCGGCGCTGGCTAGTTCGAAGAGCTCAAAGCGCTCCAATGGATCAACCAGGCCACCGGCCTGCATGTCTTCGGCCATGCGGGCCAGAAACCGATAGGTGACTGGAGGGTTCGTCCATTGCCTCCTGTCGTTGAGCCTCTTGTGCCATTCGGCCAAGGCTTCCGAGCTGTTGCTCTCGTTCATGGGGGTGATTCTCAATTGCTGTATGTGCATACAGTAGTTGAGTCTTTCAGATTTGGGGAGTGGTGTTCGTCGGCAGGACGCCTCAGGGAACCAGCGGTGGCGTGGCATGCCTTCGTTGTGTACGATGCGCGCCGGGTCAAGTCAGGCTGGACATGGCCCAGCGTTATCAAATCAGTACATCAAAAAGTACACTGATTCCGGGCTGAACGATTTTGGCCCAGTGGGGCGGGCAGTTGGGGCCTAAATTTGGTTCTCTCCGTCCGCACCAGGATAAATGTAGCCGACTATCAATGCTTCGGTTGCAAAAAGCTACAAAAGAAAGCCGCCTAGTGCGGCTTTTTCTGTTTTGGCGTATTCGTTCCATCGCCTCGCGGGTCCGGCGACCTTGTTGCCGCCGGTCGAGTGAGGCGTGCTATGCAGATGGATTCGGTCATCGTCCGGTGCAGATGCTTCCTTATATAGGGGCCGTGCCAGACACGTCGCGAGTGATGCGAGGTGTTTTCCTTTCTCCTCCGGCTGTAGGCCGATTCCTTCTTGTTAACCCGCCCTTTTTCAGTAGGGTGACTTCTTGAGTTTGACCCACTAGAATGCATGCCCTTGATTCTGGGGTCGGAAACGGCCGGCTAACGTCTGTGCAACGAGGAATATCCATGCAAGTTTCTGTTGAAAACACTTCCGCTCTTGAGCGCCGCATGACCATTGGCGTACCTGCCGAGCGCATCGAGACTGAAGTCAACAAGCGTCTGCAACAGACCGCGCGCAAAGCCAAGATCCCGGGCTTCCGCCCTGGCAAGGTGCCGATGAGCGTGATTCGTCAGCGTTACGAGGACGGCGCACGTCAGGAAGCACTGGGCGATCTGATTCAGGCTACTTTCTATGAAGCTGTGGTTGAGCAGAAGCTGAACCCGGCCGGTGCTCCTGCTGTAGAGCCCAAGTCGTTCGAAAAAGGCAAAGATCTGGAATACGTGGCTACGTTCGAAGTATTCCCGGAATTCACCGTTGCCGGCTTCGATAGCATCTCCGTAGAGCGCCTGTCTGCCGATGTGGCCGACAGCGATCTGGACAACATGCTTGAAGTGCTGCGCAAGCAGAACGTTCGTTTCGAAGTGACTGATCGTGCTGCCCAGAACGAAGACCAGCTGAACATCGATTTCGTCGGCAAGGTCGACGGTGAAGTGTTCGCTGGCGGTTCCGCTACCGGCACTCAGCTGGTTCTGGGTTCCGGCCGCATGATCCCTGGTTTCGAAGACGGTCTGGTTGGCGCCAAGGCCGGTGAAGAGCGCGTTCTGAACGTGACCTTCCCTGAGGACTATCAGAACCTCGAGTTGGCCGGCAAGGCTGCCGAGTTCACCGTGACCGTCAACACCGTGTCCGAACCAAAGCTGCCTGAGCTGAATGAAGAGTTCTTCAAGCAGTTCGGTATCAAGGAAACCGGTATCGAAGGCTTCCGCACCGAAGTTCGCAAGAACATGGAGCGCGAGCTGCGTCAGGCGATCAAGTCCAAGGTCAAGAATCAGGTCATGGACGGTCTGCTGGCCGCCAACCCGATCGAAGTGCCTAAAGCGCTGCTGGAAAACGAAGTCAACCGTCTGCGTGTGCAGGCCGTTCAGCAGTTCGGCGGCAACATCAAGCCTGACCAGCTGCCGGCAGAGCTGTTCGAAGAGCAGGCCAAGCGTCGCGTCGAGCTGGGTCTGATCGTTGCCGAGGTCGTCAAGCAGTTCGACCTCAAGCCTGATGATGCTCGCGTTCGCGAAATGATTCAGGAAATGGCCTCCGCCTATCAGGAGCCTGAGCAGGTCGTAGCCTGGTACTACAAGAACGAGCAGCAAATGAACGAGGTACGTTCTGTTGTGCTTGAAGAGCAAGTTGTAGATACTGTTTTGCAGAAAGCTAGCGTGACCGACAAATCGGTCTCCTACGAAGAAGCTGTCAAGCCGGTGGAAGCTCCAAAAGCCGACTGATTTCTCTTTTCGTGCGAAAACACCCACAAGCCAGCCTTCGCGCTGGCTTGTGCGTATTCAAGACTCGACTATTTGGGAGTGAATGCAGGACATGTCCCGCAATTCTTATATTCAGCAGAACTCTGACATCCAGGCCGCTGGCGGCCTGGTCCCGATGGTTATCGAGCAGTCCGCCCGTGGCGAACGCGCCTATGACATCTATTCGCGCCTTCTCAAGGAGCGAGTCATCTTTATGGTTGGTCCGGTAGAGGACTACATGGCCAACCTTATCGCGGCGCAACTGCTTTTCCTTGAAGCGGAAAACCCGGACAAGGATATCCATCTCTACATCAACTCGCCGGGCGGTTCGGTGACTGCTGGCATGTCGATCTACGACACCATGCAGTTCATCAAGCCGGACGTTTCGACCATCTGTATCGGTCAGGCCTGCAGCATGGGTGCATTCCTGCTGGCCGGCGGTGCAGAAGGCAAGCGTCATTGCCTGCCCAACTCGCGGATGATGATTCACCAGCCGTTGGGCGGTTTCCAGGGTCAGGCGTCGGACATCGACATCCATGCCAAGGAAATCCTGCACATTCGTCATCGCCTCAACTCGCTGCTGGCGCATCACACCGGCCAGAGCCTCGAAACCATCGAGCGCGATACCGAGCGTGACAACTTCATGAGCGCAGAGCGTGCAGCCGAATACGGCCTGATCGACTCGGTGATCAACAAGCGTCAAATGCCTGCCTAAGCGGCTCAAAATGTAGGGGGTCGGCACAACTGACCGCCTGCGGACTTGAAAAAGCCCGCAATAGCCTTCATCTTGTGTTGCAAGCCTACCGGATTGGATCGATCGAATGACTGACACCCGCAACGGCGAGGACAACGGCAAATTGCTCTATTGCTCCTTCTGTGGCAAAAGCCAGCATGAAGTGCGCAAATTGATTGCCGGCCCCTCGGTCTTTATCTGCGACGAGTGCGTCGACCTGTGCAATGACATCATCCGTGAGGAGGTGCAGGAAGCCCAGGCCGAAAGCAGCGCGCATAAATTGCCTTCGCCCAAAGAAATCAGCGGCATCCTTGACCAGTACGTAATCGGTCAGGAACGTGCCAAGAAGGTTCTCGCAGTAGCGGTGTACAACCACTACAAGCGTCTGAACCAGCGTGACAAGAAGAACGACGATGTGGAGTTGGGCAAGAGCAACATCCTGCTGATCGGCCCTACGGGCTCCGGCAAGACGCTGCTGGCCGAAACACTGGCCCGCCTGCTCAACGTACCGTTCACCATCGCTGACGCCACCACCCTGACCGAAGCCGGTTATGTGGGTGAGGACGTCGAAAACATTATCCAGAAGCTGTTGCAGAAATGTGATTACGATGTAGAGAAGGCCCAGATGGGTATTGTCTACATCGACGAAATCGACAAGATCTCGCGCAAATCCGACAACCCTTCGATCACTCGTGACGTGTCCGGTGAAGGCGTGCAGCAAGCCTTGCTGAAACTGATCGAGGGCACCGTGGCTTCCGTTCCGCCGCAAGGTGGTCGCAAGCACCCGCAGCAGGAATTCCTGCAGGTGGACACGCGTAATATCCTCTTTATCTGCGGTGGCGCCTTCTCGGGCCTGGAAAAGGTCATTCAGAACCGTTCCACCCGTGGCGGCATCGGCTTCAACGCCGAGGTTCGCAGCAAGGAGGAGGGCAAGAAGGTTGGCGAGTCGCTGCGTGAAGTCGAGCCTGACGATCTGGTCAAGTTCGGTCTGATCCCCGAGTTCGTGGGCCGTCTGCCGGTGCTGGCAACGCTGGACGAGCTGGATGAGGCTGCTTTGATTCAGATCCTCACCGAGCCGAAGAACGCACTGACCAAGCAGTATGCCAAGCTGTTCGAGATGGAAGGTGTGGACCTCGAGTTCCGGACCGATGCGCTGAAATCGGTCGCCCGTCGCGCGCTGGAGCGCAAGACCGGTGCCCGTGGCTTGCGTTCGATTCTGGAAGGCGTGCTGCTCGACACCATGTATGAAATCCCGTCGCAGAGCGATGTGAGCAAGGTGGTGATCGACGAAAGCGTCATCGATGGCACGTCCAAGCCGCTGTTGATATACGAAAACAGCGAGCCGCCTGCCAAGGTTGCTCCCGACGCGTAAACGCATGTTCATATACGTGTGAAGTAATACTGAAGGGGGCCTTTTTGGTCCCCTTTTGCATTTTTAAGCCGTTCATTCGTTTGGTATGAAGAAACTGATCTTGGCGGGTCGCGCCTCTAGAGCTTGTTTTTTTTGGACGCTACCCCCATCTTGGCTTCAAGCTAATTCCATCTGTCCCGGCCAATTGGCCGCCGTAGAGGCGAAATCATGAAGACCACTATTGAATTGCCTCTCTTGCCATTGCGTGATGTCGTGGTTTATCCGCACATGGTGATCCCGCTGTTCGTGGGGCGCGAGAAGTCTATCGAAGCCCTTGAAGCGGCAATGACAGGCGACAAGCAGATCCTGCTGCTCGCGCAAAGAAACCCGGCTGACGACGATCCTGATGAAAAGGCTCTGTACAGCGTCGGCACCATCGCCACCGTATTGCAATTGCTCAAGCTGCCCGATGGCACCGTCAAGGTGCTGGTCGAAGGCGAGCAGCGCGGTTCGGTAGAGCGTTTCATCGAAGTCGATGGCCACTACCGCGCAGACGTCGCGCTGATCGAAGAAATCGATGCGCCGGACCGTGAATCCGAAGTCTTCGTGCGCAGCCTGCTGGCTCAGTTCGAGCAGTACGTGCAACTGGGCAAGAAAGTCCCCGCAGAGGTCCTGTCGTCGCTTAACAGCATCGATGAGCCGGGTCGCCTGGTTGACACCATGGCTGCGCACATGGCGCTCAAAATCGAGCAGAAGCAGGAAATCCTCGAGATTATCGACCTGTCAGCCCGTGTCGAGCACGTGCTGGCCTTGCTGGATGCCGAAATCGACCTGCTGCAGGTCGAAAAGCGCATTCGCGGTCGTGTGAAAAAGCAAATGGAGCGCAGCCAGCGCGAGTACTACCTGAATGAGCAGATGAAGGCCATTCAGAAGGAGCTCGGCGATGGCGACGAAGGCCACAACGAAATCGAAGAGCTGAAAAAGCGTATCGACGCTGCGGGCCTGCCCAAGGATGCTCTGACCAAGGCGAATGCCGAGCTGAACAAGCTCAAGCAAATGTCGCCGATGTCGGCTGAAGCGACCGTGGTGCGCTCCTACATCGACTGGCTGGTTCAGGTGCCGTGGAAGGCGCAGAGCAAAGTACGTCTGGACCTTGCGCGTGCCGAAGCGATTCTCGATGCCGACCACTATGGTCTGGACGAGGTCAAGGAACGCATCCTCGAATACCTCGCCGTGCAGAAGCGCGTGAAGAAGATTCGCGGCCCTGTGCTGTGTCTGGTAGGTCCGCCGGGGGTGGGTAAAACCTCCCTGGCCGAGTCCATCGCCAACGCGACCAATCGCAAATTCGTGCGTATGGCACTCGGTGGCGTGCGTGACGAGGCTGAAATTCGTGGTCACCGCCGGACTTACATCGGTTCGATGCCAGGAAGATTGATACAAAAGATGACAAAGGTGGGCGTTCGCAACCCGCTGTTCCTGCTTGACGAAATCGACAAGATGGGCAGCGACATGCGTGGCGACCCGGCGTCGGCGTTGCTCGAGGTGCTTGATCCCGAGCAGAACCACAATTTCAACGATCACTACCTTGAGGTCGACTACGATCTTTCGGACGTGATGTTCCTCTGCACGTCGAACTCGATGAACATTCCGCCAGCGTTGCTGGACCGGATGGAAGTCATTCGCCTGCCGGGCTACACCGAAGACGAAAAGATCAACATCGCGGTCAAATACCTCTCGCCCAAGCAGATTCAGGCCAATGGCTTGAAGAAAGGCGAGATCAGCTTTGACGAGGAAGCGATCCGCGACATCATTCGTTACTACACCCGTGAAGCGGGCGTGCGCGGGCTTGAGCGTCAGATTGCCAAGGTCTGCCGCAAGGCGGTCAAAGAGCACGCGATGGAAAAACGTTTTGCGGTGCAGGTCACGGCCGACATGCTCGAGCACTTCCTGGGCGTGCGCAAGTTCCGCTACGGGCTGGCAGAGCAGCAGGATCAGATTGGTCAGGTGACCGGTCTGGCGTGGACCCAGGTGGGCGGTGAATTGCTGACCATCGAAGCGGCTGTCGTATCGGGTAAGGGCCAGTTGATCAAGACCGGTTCGCTGGGTGATGTGATGGTCGAATCCATTACCGCAGCCCAGACCGTGGTTCGCAGCCGTGCGCGCAGCCTGGGCATTCCAGCTGATTTCCACGAGAAGCACGACACGCATATCCACATGCCGGAAGGTGCTACGCCGAAGGATGGGCCGAGTGCTGGCGTGGGCATGTGCACTGCACTTGTCTCGGCGCTTACACAGATTCCGGTGCGGGCAGATGTGGCAATGACGGGCGAAATTACCCTGCGTGGTCAAGTGCTGGCGATTGGTGGTTTGAAGGAAAAACTTCTGGCCGCACACCGTGGTGGAATCAAGACGGTGATCATTCCAGAAGAAAACGTGCGTGATTTGAAGGAGATTCCTGACAATATCAAGCAGGATCTGCAGATCAAGCCCGTTAAATGGATTGACGAAGTCCTGCAAATTGCGCTGCAATACGCGCCGGAGCCTTTGCCGGACGTGGCTACAGATCTGGTCGCCAAGGAAGAAAAGCGCGAGTCTGACTCTAAGGACAGAATTAGCACGCATTAAGTCTGGGCAGGCTTCCTTGACAGCTTTTTGGAGCCCTTGTTATAAAGCGGCTCTTTAAAGCAATCACCGGCAAGCCTTCCAGCGCTCGTTTTGCTTAACACCTAAAACTTAGAAACATACTCAATATAGAGATAAGGGGACTTAGAGTGAACAAGTCGGAACTGATTGATGCTATCGCTGCATCTGCTGATATCCCGAAAGCTGCTGCTGGCCGTGCGCTGGACGCAGTGATCGAATCCGTCACTGGCGCTCTGAAGGCTGGCGACTCGGTTGTTTTGGTTGGCTTTGGTACGTTCTCCGTGACTGATCGTCCCGCTCGCATCGGTCGCAACCCTCAGACTGGCAAGACGCTGGAAATCGCTGCTGCCAAGAAACCAGGTTTCAAAGCCGGTAAAGCCCTTAAAGAAGCTGTCAACTAAGCCTCTCGATGCCTTTGCCCGCTGGATCGGGCCTGTCCTGATCCAGTAGCGGAGCGGTGGTGCATTCGGTTGCGACACCGAGGGGTTCGAGCCCTACCGCTTCGTCAGTTACGAGAAGGCGCATCCTCGGATGCGCCTTTCTTCTATCCGCTTTCTACCCACGCTCCGCGGTTGGTTAGTCAGTACAACCGTTTTGGGGGACGCAATGCTGCAGAACATCAGGGACAATTCACAAGGCTGGATTGCCAAGACAATTATCGGACTCATCATCGCCTTGATGGCCTTCACCGGCATCGAAGCGATGTTTACCGCTACCAGCAACAAACAGAACGCAGCTGAAGTCAACGGCGAGGACATCTCTCAGAATGAGTTGAGCCAGGCCGTGGACATGCAGCGCCGTCAGTTGGCTCAACAGCTCTCGCAACAGCTGGGCAAGGATTTCGATCCGGCCATGCTGGATGAGAAACTGTTGCGCGAATCAGCCCTCAAAGGCCTGATCGACCGCAAGCTGCTGCTGCAAGGCGCGGCGGATGCCAAGTTCTCGTTTTCCGACGCGGCACTGGATCAGCAGCTTTTGCAGACGCCTGAGTTTCAGGTGGATGGCAAATTCAACGCAGACCGTTTCGATCAGGTGATTCGCCAGCTAGGCTACAGCCGTCTGCAGTTCCGCCAGATGCTGGGTCAGGAAATGCTCATCGGTCAGGTGCGTGCTGGTGTTGCCGGCAGCGCCTTTGTAACCGACGCACAGGTTGAAGCCTTTGCACGCCTCGAAAAGCAGACCCGTGATTTCGCTTCGCTGACCCTGCCTGCCGATACCTCGGCGGTCAAAGTGACCGATGACGAAGTCAAGGCTCACTATGACGAGCATGCCAAGGAGTTCATGAGCCCTGAGCAGGTCGTACTCGACTACATCGAATTGAAGAAGTCGTCCTTCTTCGACAAGGTGCAGGTCAAGGACGAGGACTTGCAGGCGGCTTATCAGAAGGAAATCGCCAATCTGTCCGAACAGCGTCGTGCGGCACACATCCTGATCGAAGTGAACGACAAGCTGAATGACGAGCAGGCCAAGGCGAAGATTGAAGAAATTCAACAGCGTCTGGCCAAGGGTGAGGATTTCGCGGCACTGGCCAAGGAATACTCGCAGGACCCTGGTTCGTCGAACAAGGGCGGTGATCTGGGCTACGCAGGCAAGGGTGTCTATGACCCGGCTTTCGAAGAGGCGCTGTATGCCTTGAACAAGGACCAGGTTTCGCAGCCGGTGCGCACCGACTTCGGCTGGCACCTGATCAAGCTGCTGGGCGTTGAAGCACCTTCGGTGCCGAGCTTTGCCAGTCTGAAAGGCAAGCTGACCAACGATTTGAAATCGCAGCTGGTCGAGCAGAAGTTTGTCGAAGTGACCAAGCAACTGGAAGACTCGGCGTTCGAATCGTCCGACCTGTCCCAGCCGGCACAGGACCTGGGCCTGAAGGTTCAGACCACTGCACCGTTCGGTCGTGAAGGCGGCGAAGGCCTGACGGCCAACCGTGCGGTCATCCAGGCGGCATTCAGCCCTGAAGTGTTGGAAGAGGGCGCCAACAGCAATACGCTGGAGCTGGATCCGGAAACCGTTGTGGTGGTGCGCTCCAAAGAGCACCTGCAGCCGCAGCAGTTGCCACTTGAGAGCGTTGCCAGCTCGATTCGCGCTCAACTGGTCAAGGAACATGCTTCGGCCGCTGCCAAGGCCAAGGGCGAGGCGCTGCTGGCCGGTCTGCGTGACGGCAAGATCCCGTTGGCTGCCAAGCAGGAAGGTCGTGACTGGAAGGTGATGGAAGCGGTCACGCGCAGTCAGGAAGGGGTTGACCCTCAAGTGCTGCAGACGCTGTTCCGCATGCCCAAGCCGACAGGTAAGGACAAGCCGGAATTCGCCAGCATCACTGCTTCGGATGGCAGCTTCGTGATCGTCCGTCTCAATGGCGTCAATCAGGCGGCTGCACCGACTGACGCCGAGAAGGCGCAATACCGTCGCTTCCTCTCCTCCCGCGAGGGGCAACAGGATTTCGCGGCGTACCGTGCACAGTTGGAAAGCAAGGCGAAGATCGAGAAGTTCTAATCTCGAAACGCGCAAACAAAGAAGGCCGCTCATTGAGCGGCCTTTTTTTTGGATGGCGGTGGGCCAGTTACGTACCTGCGTCAGGGTAAGTCATGACTCGTATTCACTCACGAGACTCTGACCATCCAAGCATGCTGTCCAGCACTGGACAAAGCCGTTGTCCCCATGGCGTAAGGCGATAATCAACCTGAGGGGGTTTGAAGTCGTGGAGGGTTCGAATGACCAACCCATCGCTTTCCAGGCTACGTAATTGTTGAGCGAGCATTTTTTGCGATATGCCTGTCACTCGGCGTTCGAGATCTGAAAAGCGCTGAATCTTCCCGTCGAACAGGTGGAACAAAATCACCAGTTTCCACCTGCCGCGCAACAGCGCGAGTACGCTGTTGACGTCTTCGGCAGCAGAGTCCGGTGTATACAACGTTCGATGGCTCATTGCTGTCACTTACTTTTTCGTGCGTTCTTGTGGGGTTACCCCTTGGCGATGATCATGAGTGTCTCGTCATTTGATAATGAGGCATCTCGATGAATATCACTCGGTACCCGGTCATTGAAGCATATTTTGCCAGCGAAGCAGGCACAGCCGTGGACGTGCTGGAGGACCTGTTCACCCATGACGCCCGCGTCACTGATGAGGGAGTGACGGTCTGCGGGATTGAAGCGATCAAGGCGTGGAAGCGAGCGGCGAAACACAAATATCAATATACCGTCGAGCCTGTCGAGAGCCTGGAAAGCGATGGACTGGTTATCGTGAAGGTAAGGCTTAGCGGAACATTTCCTGGAAGCCCTGCCGTGGTGAGGTTCAGCTTCGCAGTGACTGACGGACTGATCAGTGCACTGGAAATCGGTTAATGATCACAGCAGAGGTTCCAGCGATATCGCGGATCAGCGAAAGGGCATTTTCATAGCTGATGTGGAGTTTCATCCATTTTTGCCAAAGCGTGAAAGGGCAAGGCGAAGCAGTCGGATAATTCAGGACAACAAAAAGGCCGCTCATTGAGCGGCCTTCTTTTTAAGTCCGGGAAAGTGCCGCTCGCGAGGAGCGGCGTTTACCGTATTACTCGTCCATGCTGCCCATCGCGGTGGTGTTGAAGCCGCCGTCGACGTACATGATTTCACCGCTGATGCCCGACGCCAGGTCGGAGCACAGGAACGCGCCGGCGTTGCCGACTTCGTCGATGGTGACGTTGCGGCGCAGAGGGGTCTGCGCTTCGTTGGCAGCCAGCATCTTGCGGAAGTTCTTGATGCCTGACGCGGCCAGAGTGCGGATCGGGCCGGCCGATACAGCATTGACGCGAGTACCTTCCGGGCCGAGGCTGCCGGCCAGGTAACGAACGCCGGCTTCCAGGCTGGCCTTGGCCATGCCCATGACGTTGTAGTTGGGCATGGTGCGCTCTGCGCCCAGGTACGACAGGGTCAGCAGGCTGCCGTTACGGCCTTTCATCATCTCGCGACCGGCCTTGGCCAGGGCCACGAAGCTGTAGGCGCTGATGTCATGAGCGATGCGGAAACCTTCGCGCGTGGTGGCTTCGGTGAAGTCGCCATCGAGCTGGTCGCCAGGCGCGAAGCCCACCGAGTGAACGATCACGTCCAGGCCGTCCCACTTCTTGCTCAGCTCTTCGAAGACCTTGTTGATCTCTTCGTCGCTGGCCACGTCGCAAGGGAAGCACAGCTCAGGGCCCGAGCCCCAGCCTGCGGCGAACTCTTCGACACGACCCTTGAGTTTGTCGTTCTGGTAGGTGAAGGCAAGCTCTGCGCCTTCACGATGCATGGCGGCGGCAATACCGGATGCGATGGACAGTTTACTGGCGACACCGACGATCAGGACGCGCTTACCGGCGAGAAAACCCATGTGTTGTTCCTCTTCAGGTTAATCGACAGCTACCGGCGCCAAGAAGGCGGCCTCCAGCAGCTGCTGTGTATAAGGATGTTGCGGTGCGGCGAAGATATCCTGCGCTGCACCCTGTTCGACCACTTGGCCTTGCTTGACCACCATCAACTGGTGGCTCAGCGCTTTGACGACAGCCAGGTCATGGCTGATGAACAAATACGTCAGGTTGTACTTGGTTTGCAGTGAGCGAAGCAGCTCGACGACCTGACGCTGTACGGTCCGGTCGAGGGCCGAGGTCGGCTCGTCCAGCAAAATCAGCGCCGGCTTCAAGACCAGCGCACGTGCAATGGCGATCCGCTGGCGTTGGCCACCGGAGAACTCGTGAGGGTAGCGGTGCCGGGTATCCGGGTCCAGACCAACCTCCCTGAGTGCTTCGATGATCGCCGTCTGCTGTTCGGCGGGCGTACCCATGCCGTGGATTCGCAAGCCTTCGCCAACGATTTCAGCCACTGACATGCGCGGGCTCAAACTGCCAAACGGGTCCTGGAAAACCACTTGCATCTGCCTGCGCAGCGGACGGATCTGCTGTTGCGACAGGGATTCTAGCGCGTTGCCCTTGAACCGTATGGTGCCCTGACTGCCGATCAGTCGAAGAATCGCCAGGCCCAGCGTCGATTTGCCCGACCCGCTTTCACCCACAATACCCAGTGTTTGCCCTTCCGGCAGGCTGAAACGTATGCCGTCCACCGCCTTGACGTGGTCGACCGTGCGCTTGAGCAGGCCTTTTTTGATCGGGAACCAGACTTTCAGGTCCTCGATTTCAAGCAGCGGAGCACCTGCGGGGTTGGTCGAAGGACCGCCGCTGGGCTCGGCGCTGAGCAACACTTTGGTGTAAGGGTGTTGCGGCGAACGGAACAATTCTTCGCACGATGCCTGTTCGACGATGCAACCGCGCTGCATGACACATACTCGATTGGCTATTTGCCTTACGACGTTCAGATCGTGGCTGATAAGCAGCAGTGCCATACCCAGGCGAGCCTGCAACTGCTTGAGCAATTCGAGGATCTTCAACTGTACCGTCACATCCAGCGCGGTGGTCGGTTCATCGGCAATCAGCAGCTCGGGTTCGTTGGCCAGGGCCATGGCGATCATCACGCGCTGACGCTGGCCACCTGACAGCTCGTGTGGCAGCGCTTTGAGGCGCTTGTGTGGCTCAGGGATGCCAACCAGTTCAAGCAGCTCCAGCGTGCGCTCGGTGGCCGCCTTGCCGGTCAGGCCCTTGTGCAGGCCCAGTACCTCGTTGATCTGTTTTTCCACCGAATGCAGCGGATTGAGCGAGGTCATCGGTTCCTGGAAGATCATGGCGATGCGGTTGCCACGGATCGAACGCAGTTTTTTCTCTTCGACCTTCAGCAGGTCTTCACCGGCATAGCGGATGGTGCCGCTCGGGTGGCCGGCGATAGGGTAGGGCAGCAGGCGCAGGATCGAGTGCGCGGTGACTGATTTGCCCGAACCGCTTTCGCCGACCAGCGCAAGCGTTTCACCGCGGCGAATATCGAAGCTGATGTTCTCGACCACGCGTTGCCGCGAGTCGCCCGTCACGAACTCGACCGCCAGATCGCGGATTTCGATCAGATTGTCATTGTTCATCTTATTTCCTTGGGTCGAAAGCATCGCGGGCGGATTCGCCGATGAACACCAGCAGGCTCAGCATGATGGCCAGCACAGCGAAGGCGCTGATGCCCAGCCAGGGTGCCTGCAGGTTGGATTTGCCCTGCGCTACCAGCTCGCCCAGTGACGGTGAGCCGGCGGGCAGGCCGAAGCCCAGAAAGTCCAGCGCCGTCAGGGTGCCGATGGCCCCGGTGAGAATGAACGGCAGGAAGGTCATGGTCGACACCATGGCGTTGGGCAGGATATGGCGGAACATGATCGCGCCGTTCTCCATGCCCAGCGCCCGCGCGGCCCTTACGTATTCCAGATTGCGGCCACGCAGGAACTCGGCGCGTACCACGTCCACCAGGCTCATCCAGGAAAACAGCAGCATGATGCCCAGCAACCACCAGAAGTTGGGTTGTACGAAGCTGGCGAGGATGATCAGCAGATACAGTACCGGCAGGCCCGACCAGACCTCGAGGAAGCGCTGGCCCAGCAGGTCGACCCAGCCGCCATAGAAGCCCTGCAAGGCACCGGCGATGACGCCGATGATCGAGCTGAGGATGGTCAGGGTCAGGGCGAACAGTACCGAAATCCTGAAACCGTAGATCACCCGTGCCAGCACGTCACGGCCCTGGTCATCGGTACCCAGCAGGTTTTCCCGGGAGGGTGGCGCCGGTGCAGGGACTTTCAGGTCGTAGTTGATGCTCTGGTAGCTGAACGGGATGGGCGCCCACAGGGTCCAGCCATCCTTCGCGGCGAGCAGTTCCTTGATGTACGGGCTCTTGTAGTTGGCCTCCAGCGGGAATTCGCCACCGAAGGTGGTTTCCGGGTAACGCTCGAATACCGGGAAGTACCAGCTGCCGTCATAACGCACGGCCAGTGGTTTGTCGTTGGCGATCAGTTCGGCGCCCAGGCTCAGACCGAACAGAATCAGGAACAGCCACAATGACCACCAGCCACGCCTGTTGGCCTTGAAGCGTTCGAAGCGACGGCGATTGAGAGGAGACAGCTTCATATCAATGCTTCCTGCTTTCGAAGTCGATGCGCGGGTCTACGAGGGTGTAGGTGATATCGCCGATCAGCTTCACCACCAGCCCCAGCAGGGTGAAGATGAACAGCGTGCCGAACACCACCGGATAGTCGCGGTTGATCGCGGCTTCAAAGCTCATCAGGCCCAGGCCGTCCAGCGAAAAGATCACTTCCACCAGCAGCGAGCCGGTGAAGAAGATGCCGATGAACGCCGACGGGAAGCCAGCGATGACCAGCAGCATGGCGTTGCGAAACACATGGCCGTAGAGCACCTTGTGGTTGCTCAGACCCTTGGCTTTGGCCGTGGTCACGTATTGCTTGCTGATTTCGTCGAGAAAGCTGTTCTTGGTCAGCAGCGTCATGGTGGCAAAGTTGCCGATCACCAGCGCGGTGACCGGCAATACCAGATGCCAGAAGTAATCGAATACCTTGCCCAGCGTGCTCAGTTCGTCGTAGTTGTTGGAGGTCAGCCCACGCAGCGGGAACCAGTTGAAGTAACTGCCCCCGGCAAACACCACGATCAGCAGAATGGCGAACAGGAACGCCGGGATGGCATAGCCGACAATGATCGCCGAACTGGTCCATACGTCGAACTGGCTGCCGTGGCGGGTGGCCTTGGCAATCCCCAGCGGGATCGACACCAGGTACATGATCAGGGTGCTCCACAACCCGAGGGAAATGGACACCGGCATCTTCTCGACAATCAGGTCGATGACCTTGGCATCACGAAAGAAGCTGTCGCCGAAATCCAGCGTGGCGTAGTTCTTGATCATGATCCACAGACGTTCCGGCGCCGACTTGTCGAAACCGTACATGCGTTCGATTTCCTTGATCAGTGCCGGGTCCAGGCCTTGCGCGCCGCGGTAGTTGGAGCCTGCCACCGATACTTCGGCGCCGCCTCCGGCAATCCGGCTGGTGGCGCCATCGAAGCCTTCGATCTTGGCGATCATCTGTTCGACCGGGCCACCGGGGGCGGCCTGAATGATGACGAAGTTGATGATCAGGATGCCCAGCAGGGTAGGGATGATCAGCAGCAGCCGTCGCAGAATATAAGCCAGCATGTTTATTGCTCCGCGTTCGCAGGCTTGGCCTGATCAGGGGCTGACGGGGTCGCGGTCACCGGTTTGACATCCGGCTTGGCCCACCAGGTCATCAGGCCGATATCGGAAAGCGCTTCGGCCTTGGGATGGTCGAGGTGATTCCAGTAAGCCACCCGCCAGGTCTTGATGTGCCAGTTCGGGACGACGTAAAAGCCCCACAGCAGCACGCGGTCCAGCGCCTTGGTATGGGTGATCAGGCTTTGCCGTGAGTCGGCGTTGATCAGGCCGTTGACGAGAGAGTCCACCGCAGGGTCCTTGAGGCCCATGAAGTTGCGGCTGCCCGGGTTGTCGGCGCTGGAGGAGTCGAAGTACACGCGCTGTTCGTTACCGGGCGAGCTGGACTGCGGATAGCCCGTGACGATCATGTCGTAGTCCCGCGAGCGCAGGCGGTTGATGTATTGCGACACGTCGGCCCGGCGGATCACCAGTTCAATACCCAGGTCACTCAGGTTGCGCTTGTAAGGCAGCAGAATGCGCTCGAACTCGGTCTGGGCGATCAGAAACTCCAGTTTTACCGGGTTGCCCTGCGCGTCGACCATCTTGTCGTCGACGATCTTCCAGCCCGCTTCCTGCAACAGCTGGAATGCCCGACGTTGTTGTGGGCGAATCATGCCGCTGCCGTCGTTAACCGGTAACTGAAAAGCCTCGGTGAATACCCGATCCGGAATCTTGCCGCGCAGCGGTTCGAGGATTTTCAGTTCCTCGGCAGAGGGCAGGCCGCTTGAGGCCATTTCCGAGTTGTCGAAATAACTTTTGGTACGGCTGTAGGCACCGTTGAAAAGCTGTTTGTTGGTCCACTCGAAATCCAGCAGCAAGGTCAGCGCTTCGCGCACCCGCGCGTCCTGGAATACCGGTTTGCGCAAGTTGAAAACGAACCCCTGCATACCGGTCGGGTTACCGTTGGGCAGCTCTTCCTTGACCAGCCTGCCATCGCGAACTGCCGGGGTGTTGTAGGCGGTCGCCCAGTTCTTGGCGCTGGTCTCTATCCAGTAGTCGAACTGCCCGGCCTTGCCGGCCTCCAGCGCTACTGTGTTGTCGCGGTAGTAGTCGGTGGTCAGTACATCGAAGTTGTAGAAACCCTTGTTGATCGGCAAATCCTTTGCCCAGTAATCCTTGACCCGCTCATAACTCACCGAGCGCCCGGCTTTTACATCGACCACCTTGTACGGCCCGCTGCCCAGCGGGAAGTCCAGGTTGCTTTTGCTGAAGTCGCGGTCGGCCCAGAAGTGCTTGGGCAGCACGGGCAACTGGCCAAGAATCAGCGGCATTTCGCGGCTGCCCTTGTGCTTGAATTTGAACAGCACCCGCAGCGGGTCTTCGACGACGACCTGATCGACGTCGGCGTAGTAGCCCTTGTACATGGGCGAGCCGTGTTCCATCAGGGTCTTGAAGCTGAATTCCACATCTTCGGCGCGGATCGGGTGGCCGTCATGGAAGCGTGCTTCAGGCCGCAGGTAGAAGCGCACCCAGCTGTTGTCCGGCGCTTTCTCGATTTTGCCGGCAACCAGCCCGTATTCACTGAAGGGTTCGTCCAGGCTAGCGCGGGCCAGGGTGTCGTAGATCAGACCAATGTCGTCTGCCGGTACGCCCTTGTTGATGAACGGGTTGAGACTGTCGAAACCGCCGAAGCCTGCCTGGCGCAGCGTGCCGCCCTTGGGGGCATCCGGGTTCACGTAGTCGAAATGCTTGAAATCAGCCGGGTATTTCGGCGCTTCGTCGTACAGCGTCACGCCATGCTGAGGCGCAGCCTGTACCGTGCAGGCGAGGCTGGCCAGCAGCAGGCCGGCTGCCTGCGAGCGCAGGGAGTGCAGAGGGTTCATCGGGGCTTCTCCAGAGTCTTGAGCCACCACGCACGCAGCCCCAGGGTATAGGGCGGGGTAGTGACCATGGCGAATCGGTTGCGATAGGCAAGCCGATGATTGTTCAGATACCAGTTGGGAATGCTGTAGTGCTGAGACAGCAGTACGCGGTCCAGCGCCCGCGCCGCGGCGACCTGATCGTCGCGGGTCTGCGCGGCCAGCAGTTTGTTCAGCAGGGCATCGACCACGGGGTTGGCGATACCCGCGTAGTTCTTGCTGCCGTTGATCGCGGCCTGACTGGAATGGAAGTATTGCCACTGCTCCAGACCGGGGCTCAGGGTCTGTTGCAGGGTCATCAGAATCATGTCGAAATCGAAACGGTCCAGGCGTTGCTTGTATTGGGCGCGGTCGACGGTACGCAGTCCTGCATTGATTCCCAGGCGGCGCAGGTCTTCGATGTAGGGTTGCAGAATGCGTTCAAGGTTGGGGTTGACCAGCAGAATCTCGAAGCGCAACGGTTGCTTGTCGGCATTGAGCAAACCCTTGTCCGAGAGCGTCCAGCCTGCCTCGGCAAGCAGCTTCAGGGCCTTGCGCAAGGTCTCGCGCGGGATCCCGCCGCCATCGGTTTTCGACGGGGCGAACGGCTGGGTGAACAGGCTGGCAGGCAACTGATCACGGTAGGGCGCCAGGAGCAGCCATTCAGCCCCGGTCGGCAGGCCCGTCGCGGAAAATTCGCTGTTGGGGTAGTAACTGGTCGAGCGGTCATAGGCGTCGCTGAACAGCGTGCGGTTGGTCCATTCGAAATTGAACAGCAGCCCCAGGGCTTCGCGCACGCGGATGTCGGCGAAGGCGGCGCGCCGCGTGTTCATGAACAGGCCCTGGGTCTGGGTCGGTATGCGGTGCGGAATCTGCGCCTTGATCACCTGACCGTTGGCGACTGCAGGGAAGTCATAGCCATTGGCCCAGTTCTTGGCCTGATGCTCGATGTAGATGTCGAATTCACCCGCCTTGAACGCTTCGAACGCCACGTCGCTGTCGCGGTAGAACTCGACCTCGACCCGGTCGAAATTGTATTTGCCGCGGTTGACCGGCAAGTCCTTGCCCCAGTAATCCTTGACCCGCTCGAACACCAGTTGCCGACCCGGCTGCACGCGGGTGATGCGGTAGGGACCACTGCCAAGCGGCGGCTCGAAGGTGGTCGCCTTGAAATCCCTGTCTTTCCAGTAATGCTGCGGCAACACCGGCAGTTCGCCCAGGCGCAGGATCAGCAACGGGTTGCCGGAGCGCTTGAAGACAAAGCGGATGCGATGACGATTGAGGATGTCGACGCGCTGCACTTCCTGCAGGGCGGTGCGGTATTGAGGGTGACCGTCCTTGAGCAGTGTCCGGTAGGAAAACGCCACGTCGTAGGCGGTGATGGGCTTGCCGTCATGGAAGCGCGCCTGTGGGCGCAGGTTGAACACCACCCAGCTGCGGTCCTCGCTGTATTCCACGGACTGGGCGATCAGCCCGTAACTGGAGGTCGGTTCATCGCCGGACGGGTCGTACTGGCCCGTGCCGACCATCAGCGGTTCATTCAGCTCGTTGACGCCATATTGCAGGAAGTTGCCGGTCGAGACCGGGCTGATGCCCTTGAATGTGTAGGGGTTGAGCGTGTCGAACGTGCCGAAGGCCATCATTCTCAGGGTGCCACCTTTCGGCGCCTCGGGATTGACCCAGTCGAAATGAGTGAAGCTGGCCGGGTACTTGAGAACACCAAACTGCGCGTAACCATGACTTTCAGTGATGGCTGCGTTGGCGCAGAAGCTCAAGGCCAGGCTGAGGGTTAGCAGGAAGGGACGTATCACGATCCAGGCGGCTTGGGCTTTCGGGTCGCTAACAGTAACAGCTTGTTCCAGCTGGAAAAAGACTGCAGGTGATGGCGTCGCCGGTGCTGCATCGGCCACCCGCCCCAAGGTTATCGAAGGGCAAGTGGCCGAGCTCATCAATGTGGCAGGTAAACGGTCAGGGTCTGGCCGGGTTTGAGGGCCTGCCCGCTACGTGGATTCCAGCGCTTGAGATGTTGCATCTCGACGTTGAAGCGCTTGGCGACCAGGTACATCGAGTCGCCTTTCTGGATCTTGTACTGCATGGATTTCTTTTCGCCATCCTTGGCGCTGGTGCTGGCGACCGCCTTGCTGGCGGCTTTACCGGCAGGTTTGCTGGTGTCCTGCATAACCAGCGTCTGGCCGACCTTGAGCTTCTTGCCGGTCAGCTTGTTCCAGCGTTGCAGGTCTTCGACGTCAACCTTGTTGGCTTGCGCGATGTTGGTCAGGTTGTCACCGCTGCGCACTTTGTAGCTGCGGGTACGTGACGGCTTGTCGTTGCTGGCCAGCGCTTCGAACACAGGCTGTGAATTCTGCATGCCCGGCTTGACCGGTATGCTCAGCGACTGACCGACCTTCAGGCGATTGCCGGACAGCTTGTTATTGCCCTTGAGCGAGCTGACCGTGACCTGATAACGACTGGCCAGGCTTTCCAGAGTGTCGCCCTTGCGCACCCGGTAAGGCTGCCAGGCGACGAGTTCTTCCTGTTTCATGGTCAGCAGGCTGGCCGTCAGCAGTTGCGCCTTGGAGGTGGGCACCAGCAGGTGCTGGGGGCCATCGACGGTCAGGCGCTTCTTGTAGGCGGGGTTGAGCTGGATAAGTTCGTCTTCGTCGATGTCGGCGGCGCTGGCCACTTTGGACAGGTCGACACGCTTGTTCAGCTCGACGACTTCGAAATAGGGCTGGTTGGCGATCGGGTTCAGATTGACGCCATAAGCTTCCGGCGACAATACAACCTGGGACAGGGCCAGCAGCTTGGGCACGTAATCGCGGGTTTCCTGCGGCAGCGGCAGGTTCCAGTAGTCGGTCGGCAGGTTGAGCTTGTCATTGCGCTCGATGGCGCGGCTCACCGTGCCTTCGCCGGCATTGTAGGCAGCCAGGGCCAGCAGCCAGTCACCGTTGAACATGTCGTGCAGGCGGGTCAGGTAATCCAGTGCCGCAACAGTCGAGGCCTGGATGTCGCGACGTCCGTCATAAAAGCTGGTCTGGCGCAGGTTGAAGTAACGCCCGGTCGACGGGATGAACTGCCAGAGGCCGACCGCCTGGCTGCGTGAAACGGCCATCGGGTTGTAGGCGCTTTCGATAACCGGAAGCAGGGCCAGTTCCAGCGGCATGTTGCGTTCTTCAAGGCGCTCGACGATGTAGTGCATGTACAGGCTGCCGCGCTCGCCAGCGTTTTCCAGAAAGGAAGGGTTGTTGGCGAACCACAGGCGCTGTTGATCGATGCGGGGGTTCTGATCGTTGCCTTGTTGCAGTTGAAAGCCCTGACGCATGCGCTCCCAGACATCCTGTGGAGGTGCGAGAGGGGTGGCAGGCTTGTGTGACAGAAAAATCGGTTTTTGCTTGATTCCGGCGGCCAGGTTAGGCGCGCGATGATTACTGGCCGGGTCGACGCTGGCGGTGCTCTGGCAACCGGCCAGAAGGGCACTCGCGGTGACGGCCATGGCCTGAGCCAACCGAGTCAATGCGTCCGAATGTGAAGGCTTGCTGGTAGATGACGACATTGTTCGGGGGGTACATCCAGACGAAAATGTCGGGCGATTCTAGGAAGCGGCCTGCCGTCGGTCAACCTTTCAGAATTTTATTGCGGTTTTAGGGTCGGGTCAGAACTTATCTTTCCATGCCCTCAGGCTTGCAAAGACCGCACTCTGCGAGGTGTTTTGCGCGCCGCTCCGTTCGTCCGCTTTTTCTTTAACGGATGTTTCCCCGGTACGCAGGAAGGGGTTGGTGCGTTTTTCCAGTGCCATATTCGACGGAAGACTGATGCGATTTTCGCTGCGCCAGCGCGTCACTTCGGCCAGGCGTTCGGCAATATCGACATTGGCGGGCTCGACGGCCTGGGCAAAGCGCAGGTTGCTCAGCGTGTATTCGTGAGCGCAGTAGATCAGTGTGCTGTCCGGCAGTTCGGCCAGGCGGCCGAGAGAATCGTGCATCTGTTGTGGCGTGCCCTCGAACAGCCGTCCACAGCCGGCGGCAAACAGCGTGTCGCCGCTGAACAGCAGGGGCGTCGTGGCGTCCTCATGATAAAACGCGATATGCCCCAGCGTGTGGCCTGGAACCGCATGCACCACAAATTCCAGGCCCAGCACGGTCAGCCGGTCATTGTCGACCAGCGCGATATCGCGCGCCGGTATGGTCTCGGCCGCTGGGCCCAGCACCCGCGCCGCGGTCGACTGCTTGAGTTCCGCAACACCGCCCACATGATCATTGTGGTGGTGCGTGATCAGGATATCGGTCAGCCGGTAGTCGGGATTCTGCGCCAGCCAGCCCAGCACCGGCTTTGCGTCGCCCGGATCGACGACAGCGCACTGCTGGCTCGAAAGGTCTTGTAACAACCATATGTAGTTGTCATTGAAAGCAGGAAGGGCGTGGATCTGTATCATGGCGCAGTTCGCATAGCGGCGGACAATGGTGCATCTTAGAGTCTGTTGCCGCTGTATGCGAGCACCTCTGGAGGAGAACTCATGACCGATGAAGCGTTCGCTCAGGCTGATCCTGAGTGGCTTGCATTGATCCGCGCTGCCCGCGAATGGCTTTCCGGGCCGCTCGGGCAGCTTCTGCTCGAAGAGGAGCGGCGCATTCTCGACGAGGAACTGGGGCGGTATTTCGGTGGCTATCTGGTGCATTACGGCCCGTCGGCGCAAAGCCCTCCGGTGGCTCCCCAGGTGCAGCGCAATGTACGCCTTGGTGCGCCATTGCCGGGTGTCGAGATCGTCTGTGAAGAACAGGCGTGGCCATTGAGTGAGCACGCGGCCGATGTCGTGGTACTGCAACACGGCCTGGATTTCTGCCTGTCGCCCCACGGCCTGCTGCGCGAAGCGGCCAGCAGCGTGCGACCGGGCGGGCACTTGCTGATTATCGGTATCAACCCCTGGAGCACCTGGGGCATACGCCATGTATTCGCCCGGGATGCGCTGCGCAAGGCACGCTGCATTTCATCCTCGCGGGTCGCTGACTGGCTGAATCTGCTGGGCTTCGCGCTGGAGAAACGACGCTTCGGATGCTATCGTCCGCCCCTTGCTTCAGCAGCATGGCAGTCGCGTCTTGCAGGGCTTGAACGCCTTGGCGAGGGACGTCAGAGCCCCGGTGGCGGCTTCTATGTACTGGTGGCGCGCAAACTGGTGGTAGGCCTCAGGCCTTTGCGCCAAGTGCGCCGTGACCCGATCGGCAAGCTGATTCCCATGCCGATGGCCAAGGTCAGCCGCAATACTCAGGATCAGGCTTGAGCAATGCCATGCCGCAAATGAAGCCCATCATTCTGGAAAGGTCGTAATGAGCGATAGCGTTGAACTCTTCACCGACGGTGCCTGCAAGGGTAATCCTGGCCCGGGCGGGTGGGGAGCCCTGCTGGTGTGCAAGGGCGTCGAAAAAGAGTTGTGGGGTGGCGAAGCCAATACCACCAACAACCGGATGGAACTGACCGGTGCGATTCGCGGGCTTGAAGAACTCAAGCGCCCCTGCGAAGTGACGCTGGTGACCGACTCTCAGTACGTGATGAAAGGCATTACCGAGTGGATGGTCAACTGGAAGAAGCGCGGCTGGAAAACCGCTGCCAAGGAGCCGGTCAAAAATGCCGACCTGTGGCAGCTTCTGGATGAACAGGTCAGTCGCCACACGGTGAAATGGCAGTGGGTGCGTGGGCACATCGGCCACCCTGGCAACGAGCGTGCCGACCAGCTCGCCAACCGTGGCGTCGACGAAGTGCGCGGCATCCGGCACGGCTAGACGCGCACGGGCTCGCAACGGCCGCTGCGTGCTAGAATCGCGGCCTGTACATGAGGCAACAGTCAATGGCATTGCAAAACCTGGATAACAGATCGATCGTCCTCGATACCGAAACCACCGGTATGCCGGTGACGGATGGTCACCGCATCATCGAGATCGGTTGTGTCGAGTTGATCGGTCGCCGCCTGACCGGGCGGCATTTTCACGTTTACCTGCAACCCGATCGCGAAAGTGACGAAGGCGCGATCGGTGTTCACGGTATCACCAACGAATTTCTGGTCGGCAAGCCGCGGTTTGCCGAAGTCGCCGATGAATTCTTCGAGTTCATCAAGGGCGCGCAGCTGATCATTCACAACGCAGCGTTCGACGTTGGCTTCATCAACAACGAATTTGCCTTGATGGGTTCGCAGGACAGGGCTGATATCACCCAGCACTGTTCGATTCTCGATACCCTGATGATGGCGCGAGAGCGCCACCCGGGTCAGCGCAACAGCCTGGATGCACTGTGCAAGCGCTATGGCGTCGACAACTCGGGCCGTGAGTTGCACGGCGCATTGCTCGACTCCGAGATTCTGGCTGACGTCTACCTGGCGATGACCGGCGGGCAGACCAGCCTGTCGCTGGCCGGCAATGCTTCCGATGGCAATGGTTCGGGCGAAGGCTCCGGCAACCGTGGCAGCGAAATTCGCCGCCTGCCGGCCGATCGCAAGCCTTGCCGCATCATTCGCGCTTCTGAAAGTGAACTGGCCGAGCACGAAGTGCGTATGAGCACCATCGCCAAGGCTTGCGGTGCTCCTCCGCTCTGGGTACAGATGCTGGAAGCCGGAGCGCAGGCATCTTCCTGACAGCAAGCGGCAAAGGTGGACTGAACGTGGCACATCCTGCTTTGAGCATTCGGGTTGCAGACGAATGCTTCGAGGACTACATCCTCAATAGCGAATTCACGTTTACAGTGCTTGGCTACGCCCAACCGCGCATCGGCGAGCCCGTGGATTCATGGCCGGTCGAGTTGGTCGAGCCGCACAGCAAGAATTACGGCATCGACTCTCAGGAGTTCGCCGATCATCGTGACGCCGCCACCAGTTCGGTGATGGTTGCCTGGCTGGATGACCACCCCGTCGGCCATATCGTGATGAGCACTCACTGGAGCGGCTTCGCCTACATCGATGAACTGGCGGTAGACGAGTCGGCGCGCCGTCATGGCGTCGCACGTTCATTGCTCGACGCCGCACAATTCTGGACTCGCAAGCGCGATCTGCCGGGCATCGTTCTGGAAACCCAGAACAATAATCTGGGAGCCTGCAGGCTGTACGAGAGTTGCGGGTACGTGGTCGGCGGGGTGGATCACATGCGCTATCGCGGCATCGATCCGAGCACTCGTGAAACGGCGATTTTCTGGTATCTGATCTTTTCGGATTAACAGCTTCCCGCTGGCCGTGCAGCCAAAGCGGGAATGCTGCCGGTATTACGTGGGGGTGCGGGTAATTTTTATGCCCGATTGCACCAGCTCGAAGTCCTCACCACCCAGATGCTTGACCCGGTCGCCGATTGCCAGCCTGTAGGTGATCACCGGTTGCCCGCTCTGCGCCTCATCCGGCTGCGATTCCTGGAACTCATGAACCGGATAAACGCGACCTTCGGCGTCCCTGGCATGAAATTGTCCGACGAGAACTGAAGCCATTTGCTCTGTAACCTCTGAAACTGAATATAACTGCTGGTTTACGAATCCATCGAGGCTAGTAGACCACTGATCTATAGGTGAGTTTGCCTTTGGGGGAAAAAATAATCCCTGCTGTTCCAGCGCGTAGGGAATTGACCGGCGCAAAGGTCGTCTAAACCGGGCTTCTGTTCTATACCTAACCTTCCCTTGAATCAGATGACGGATATTTTCATGAGCCAGGTTCATACCATTGCCGTATTGGTCGGCAGTCTGCGAAAAGACTCCATCAACCGCAAGATCGCTCTTGCTCTGGCAGAACTGGCACCTGCCAGTCTGAAACTGAATCTCGTCGAGATCGGTGACTTGCCGTTGTACAACGAGGACATCGACGGCGATTCACCGCCGCCTGCATACACCACCTTTCGCGAGCAGCTGGGTGCTGCCGACGGCGTGCTGTTTGTCACCCCGGAATACAACCGCTCGGTGCCCGGTGCCCTGAAGAACGCCATTGATGTGGGCTCGCGTCCCTATGGCAAAAGTGCCTTCAGCGGCAAGCCGGGCGCAGTGATCAGTGCCTCGCCGGGTGCTGTCGGTGGCTTTGGTGCCAACCATCACCTGCGCCAGTCGCTGGTATTTCTGGACGTGCTGTGTCTCCAGCAGCCCGAAGCCTACCTGGGCGGTGCCGGGAGCTTTTTCGACGAGTCCGGCGCATTGTCCGATAAAACCAGGCCTTTCCTGCAGAAGTTCATCGATGCCTTTGCCGCCTGGGTCGAAAAGAACGGCAAAGTCTCCGCCAACTGACGCTGACGCTGACGAAGCGCGTCTGCGGATAAATTGCTTTATCTAACGCAGGCGCTTCGCGCTACCTCAATAAGCTGTTTCCTTTTTTCCTCTGCCATGCGCTCACGCGCAATGCGCTACGAGGAGTTATCCAAGGGAAACAGTACATGCCAGCAGCACTGCCGTATTTCTTCAGTGAGGCTCTGCGGAGCAGATTTACACAGGACATCCAGTACGCAACGGATGAGGCTCGAATTACCAGCGACGAAGGACGGTGGCTAAGGTCACTGGTCGCTACAGACACTTCAGCAGATTCCGGCACGACCTTCCCGAGAGTCGACAGGCTGACAATTGAAGACGGCTCCGCAGGCAATGCCGAGCTGGCCGGAGCATTGTTCATCAGTGATCCCGATAACGCTGACGCTCCTGTTTTTCTGAGTACATTGGCGTTCGGGATCGAGCGATTTGCGAGCCGTAGTTTGCTACTCGCCGGATTGCAGCAGCGGTTGGCCGAGGTCAGCGACATGTCGATTGTCGAAGCCGATCGTGTCGAAGATGCGTTGTTCGAAGCGCGCAGTCTCGCGGTGATACGCCAGCAAGCCCGGTACCTGGAAGACCTGTGGACACTGTTACAGGACTTGCCTGATCTGTATTCAGCCTGTGGCAAGGCTTTGCAGGCGGTTCTGTTGGCGCGTGGGTTGGGAGACGGCATCGACGTCTTCACTCAGATCGTGCAGATCCTGGAAATGTCCCCTGCTGCCGATCCGGGACTGCCATCGGTCGTGGGCACCCAATACCTGATCGATGCCGCTGTGCAGGTCTTCATCGGCGAGTTGATTCCGACAGGTCTGACGCGGCAGTTTCTGGATGCCAGGGGGGATATCCTGTCCCAGGCCCAGTCAACGCTCTTCGAGCAAGCATTGTCTGACTCGGTTTCCGCAGTCAGCGCTGCCTACGAGCAATTGCTGGTTGACTACTGGACGTCCCTAAGGCCCGACGGCCGGACCGTGAAGGACTTCGCCACTCGCGCCTTGGCAGAGTGCTTTCGTCAGCACCTGCTGTCGAGCCGGGCACATGGCGCGATGACGGACGCGGAGTATCGCCATTTGCTCACCCTGTTGCCTTCATCCCCTGAAGCGATCGATGCACAATCGATCAGGGTCCGACGGTTGTCGGTGTCTGTGGCGGGGCAGGAGCCGGTCAAGCTGGTCGGTGTGGCCCTGATCGAGTTCCCGGCGGACGAACTGGCGGGTGTATACCTTTATTCCTCGTTATCGGGTTTGCTGCGCTTCAGCGATTCGGCCAACGCCATCGAGCACGTCCTGAGCGACCCTTCACGTAACGGAATGCTGTTTTATTCTTCGCTGGACGATCATGTTTCCATTCGGATGCAAGGACCCGTGGAGGTGCGTCAGGATACGCTCGCCACAGAGTTTTTCAGTGATTTCGTCGGGTCGCTCATCGCCCTGCAAAAGCGCAATCTGCGTTACGCGCTGGCGTTGCCGGCGATCGATGCGGCAAAAATTCCCGTCCGGGTTGATGATGCGCTGGATATTCGGGGGCTGCTGGACGGCCGATTGCTGAATCTGCACGACTCAGGACGCTGGCGCTCGGAACGTCTGACCTTTGATCAGGCCTGGGGTGCCTCTGTGCAGACCACCAGTGTGCAGCCGAGCCTCATTCCCGAGCCGTCCTATAACTGGGTCAGCAAACTGAAAAAGCTCGACTGGATGCTTGAGCGCGTTGATGCCCTGCATACGGGCGTGGACAGCTGCATGCGTCTTGCGCTGAACCGCTATCTGGCAGTGATTGGCGGCCCGCATCTTGATGCATGGATGCTCTGGGTGTTACCGGATGCCATCGATGCGCCGCCCGTGCGCCTGCTTTCGTTGGCGCTTGACCGCGTTTGCGGTTATGCACCGGCACCGCTGTCAGGCGGCGTGGTTCTAGCCGGGCTGCTGAAGCCGGTTATGGATCAACCGGTGCAGCGTTTGCCCTTGGCATTGATCGAGCAGATTCTGTCCTGCGTCCAGGTGGATTTCCCTCGCCGCTTCAACGAGCAGATAAGCGAATTCTATTCACGCTCGATACGTCATCTGGATACCCGATTACGGCCCGACGTGATGTGCGGTCTGATTCGGGAGTACTCGCTGCGTCTGGAACTGCTGGTTGAAAAACGCATCGCTACGCTTCCTGATTCGGTCATCGCGAACGTCCAGCAAGTACTGGACAGACCGTTACCAGCGCTCAGGGCTGCGCTGGGCGAGGCGCGTGTCGATGCTTTTACCGTCTCGGTCGAGTACGACCCGCAATCAGCCGCGATCAAAGTGCCCAATGCATTCGTGATCAATAACAGGTTGCCCGGCAACAAGCCCGCTCTGTGGATAGTGAACAAGGGGCTCATATGTTTCGAAACCCTGCAGGTACTGGAACAGTATGTTGCTGAGCGGTTTACCGGCAAAGAACTGGGATCGCACTTGCCCGGCGTTCTTGCCGAGCCTGACCGGCAGACGTTGCTCGACTATCGTGCCCGGAAGGGTGCTCTCACCCTCAAGGTCGTATTGCAGCGCATCGAAGGGCATTTCATCGAGGCCTTGCAACACGACGAGATAGAGCGTCAGCGGCGCACGATGGCAGAACTTTATCAGCAGGCCGTGACCTGGCGGGTGCCGTCAGAACTGTTTGTCAACCTGTTGGGGGCAGGGGAGCGGGATGACCGAAATCGCCAGAATCTCAGCCATCTGGGGGTCGCCATTCAGTTCATCATCTACAAAGCCATCGTGCCCTCATGGGTCCGCGAAGCGTCCAGGGCCGATCAGGTTATGCTGATTGATGCCCTACGGCGTTTCTATGTGACCTGTGCTGGAAAGAAGGACTTTCTATTTGATATTCCCAGCCTCTACGAATACTCCTGTGAACAACTGAGGCTCAGGTTCCAGACCGATTTCACCGAGCCTCGTCCGGATCCTGAAAACATCCGGGTTACCCTGGAGCATTTTGTTCCCGCTCCAGTCGCGCCGGGGCAGACGCCTCAATCGATACCGGCGGCCACGGACGCAGTCAGTGAAAACCTGGCGGAGTTTGCCATCAACCGTTTCCTGTCCAGGCAGGACGGCGTCATTCTTCTCTCCTCACGAGATGATCAGCCGCTGAACGCGTCGCTGACGCCGGCTTATGTGCGTGAGCTGGTGAAGTCGCTGGACATTGCCGCAGGTTACCGGAGCCTGCTGGACTCGCGGCTGGCCGTGACGGCTGCGGATTATCCGGAGCGACGCAGGCTGTTCGTCGAACAGGTCCCCTCTCTCGATATTCTGCAAGCGTTTGCGCTCCGGCTTAAAAATGAGCTCAGCGAGCAAGCCTACCAAGTGATTGAAAATGTGCTGAGCATGCCTGATGCCCTCGCGCGACTTCCTGTCAACGGCTGCAAAGTGGTGCTGAGCCCCTTGCAATTGCTCCCTGCCAAAGAGGGCTGGGAGCCGACTGTCGTACTGAATACGTATCTGATGGGGCCGATGGACAACCAGCCGGGACCGTGGGTGCTTTACGCGCCGCTGCATGAAGATTTCGTTTTCAAGGAATACCCGGATCGGGCCGCGCTGTTGCATGACATACACACCTCTGCGTTTCTTCAACAATACATTCTGGATCGTGTTGATCCCGATGTGCGCAAGCTCTACGACAACGGTGGCTTTATGGAGCCGCACCTGCCTTTCAGTGCAGAGTCTTCGTTTGATTTTCCTTTTGAAACACCTGCACCGGTCACCCTGCAAATCGACCCGTATGAGGGAAACTGTCTGCTGCTGATGTTCAGGGGCGCCCTCGATATCCTGAAATTACAGGTGCAACAGCACAGCGTTACCAATGCCGAACAGCACCGTGCTACGTCCCGCTACCTGTTCACGCTGGGCGCCGAGCAAGTCATGGCGCTCATGCCGGGGAGGGTGGGTGCGTTGATCGGCATTATCCAGGGGCAGACGCTGCTGAATATGTCGGTCATCTCGGCCGGGGATCAGAGCTGGGGCAAGGCTTTTTCGGAGTTCATGGCTGCTCTGAGTGTGATGATTTCTTCTGGACAGGCGCCCTCGGCATTCCCGTCACGGGCGGTTGACGAGGTCAACATGACAGCGGAGGAAGCTGTCCTGTCTGACCCGCTTGTACAGCTGGATGACGACGCCGATGTGCCCGAGTTTTCCTGGAGCAACAGCTCACTGACCCAGCAGATACGAGAGCGGCTGCGCCAATTCGAAGTGCATGATGTTGCCTTGAACACGCTGCAAAGAGATGAGTTGTTGAGTACCTACCACGATCCGCTCCCAAATAGAGAGTATGCAGCCATTGGTGGCAAGATCTACGAATTGAAGTCTGATGCTAACGGCTGGTTCATCGTCTCGGGAACCATGGTAGGGCCCCCGGTCAGTCTTGATGCGGACCAGCAATGGAAGCTTGATATCCAGGGCGGGCTGAGGGGCGGAGGGGGCGCGCTGACGCGTATGGAGGGCAGCCTTGTCGACGACCTGGTTGACGACATAATGGTTGTAAACGCCCGGGGGATGTCCGAGATCCGCCACTCATACCGGGAAATGGCCCTGGCCATCGAGGACGCGCACAAGCAGGCGCAGTACTATCTGGAAAACAGCCTGGCCAACCTGGCGATACCCGTATCCGCCAAAGCAGTCGAACCACGCACGGAAAAAATCATCGCCGATTTCTTTGGTCAGAAGAATCCGGACGACCGATTGTACGACGTCACTAAAAAGACAATTACCGATATTTATCAGGAATTGATGAACCCTTCGATGTCGCCCATCGACTCTCAGCGTTATGTGGTGGGTATCAACCGGATGGGCAATGAGGCCTCCAGCGCATTCATCTTCGAGGCGGATCCGTTGAGGCGGGTGTTCCTGACTGAACAGTTCTTTCGTGTACCTACTTACCGTTTCAAGCTCAGCGCCATTCGCTCAGGTGAATTCAAGCATGCTCCGCATTATCGCGCTGCCATTCTGATTCACGAGTTATCGCATATGGTGCTCAAGACCGACGACATTGCCTATGTCGACTCTCAGGCCCCGTTCGTTGACCTGATCGAGGATACCCCGACGTATCGATTGCGCATCAGGAATGAACTGATTACCCAGCAGCAGAAAACCCTGTCCTACCAGACTGACCGCGACAAGCTGTTCAAACAACTGGATGAAGAAACGTGGCGCGATTTGCGGCGAATGGACGGTAACGGCAAGCAGACGATTCTGCGTATCTGCGGCAAGAAGACCCTCGAAGAAGCGCGTGATGTGTTTTACCAGGACGTCCACAAACGTACCGACGTCATGCTCAAAAATGCGGATTCCGTGGCGTTGCTGGTGACATTGCTGGGGCGCGAGCGCTTTGTGAGGCGCTGAGGGCATGCTCCGGCGACCGACGTCACCGGGGCATTCGTGCCTGTCAGACCAGATAATGGCGCAATTCACGGGCGATCAACAGGCGCTGGATCTCGCTGGAGCCTTCGTATATCTGGGTGATGCGCGCGTCCCGGTAGTAACGCTCGACCGGGTAGTCCTCCAGATAGCCATAGCCACCATGAATCTGGATCGCCTTGGAGCACACCCACTCGGCCATTTCCGACGCGAACAGCTTGGCCTGAGAGGCTTCCGACAGGCACGCTTGCCCGGCGCTGCGCAGCCGCGCGGCGTGCAGGGTCAGCAGGCGGGCGGCATTGATGCGGGTGTGCATGTCGGCCAGCAGATTGGCAATGCTTTGATGTTCGATGATCGGTTTGTCGAACTGCACACGTTCCCGCGCATACGCCAGCGCAGCTTCGAAGGCGGCGCGGGCGATACCCAGCGCCTGCGCGGCGATGCCGATGCGGCCGCCTTCCAGGTTGGAGAGGGCGATCGACAAGCCCTTGCCGCGCTCACCCAGCAGGTTGGCAGCCGGGATGCGGCAGTTGTTCAAGGTGACCGCGCAGGTGTCCGATGCGCGGATGCCCATCTTGTGTTCGCTGCGATCCACCACGAAACCGGGGTTTTCGGTCGGCACCAGAAAGGCTGACAGGCCCTTTTTGCCAAGCGCCGGATCGGTCACCGCAAACACGATAGCCAGTTGTGCCCGCTTGCCGTTGCTGACGAACTGCTTGGCGCCGTTGATCACCCACTCATCGCCCTGTAACTCGGCACGAGTCCGCAGGTTGTGGGCTTCAGAGCCTGCATGTGGTTCGGTCAGGCAGAAACAGCCGATGGCCCGGCCCGTGGCCAGTTTTTCCAGCCAGGCATGTTTCTGCTCGTCGGTGCCGTAGTTGAGAACCGGCCCGCAGCCCACCGAGCTGTGAACGCTCATCAATGTGCCGGTGGCCGCGTCGGCAGCGGAGATTTCCTCAACCGCCAGGGCGTAGGCGACGTAATCGATGTAGGTGCCACCCCATTGCTCCGGCACCACCATGCCCAGCAGGCCCAGTTCGCCGAGCTTGGCAACCAGTGCGTCATCGATCCAGCCGGCCTTTTCCCAGGCCTGGGCATACGGCGCGATTTCATTACGCGCAAAGTCGCGCGCCATGTCGCGAATCATTACCTGCTCTTCACTCAATTCAAGGTCGTGCACGGCTCAATTCTCCAGACCGCTGAAGAAACTCTGCACCTGCGCGGCACTGACGTCCTGCGCGCTGGCGTGTTTCCATTGCGGCTTCTTGTCTTTATCGATGATCAGCGCACGTATGCCCTCGATCAGGTCACCGCGTTCGAACCATTGGCGGTCCAGGTGCAACTCCATGGCGAAGCAGGCCGGCAGCGACAGATGACGGCCACGGCGCAGCATTTCCAGGGTCACCGCCATGCCCAGCGGTGAGTGAGCTTTCATTCGGGCTACGGTATCCAGCGCCCACTCGCGGGTGTCGCCGATGACCACCTGTTGCAGTTGCTCAAGCATGCTGGGAACATCCGGCAGCCCGAAAAAGTGGTCGATGGCGTGGCGCAGGGATTCCAGCGGAGGGGAGGGCAGACGCTGGGTCGCCAGCTTGGCCAGCGCACCCTGCAGGTCCTTGAGCGGGGTCGACTTCCATTTCAGATGATCGAGCATGTGGTCGAGGCGCGGCAGCAGTTCGCTGTTCATGGACCAGTTGGCAAGGCCGCAGTACAACGCGTCGGCAGCACCGATCTGCGACCCGGTCACGCCCAGCCAGGTCCCGAGTTCGCCGGGCAGCCGCGAGAGAAAATAACTGCCGCCGACATCAGGGAAATAACCGATGGCGACCTCCGGCATGCCGAGGCGGCTGCGTTCGGTGACCACGCGCAGGTCGGCTCCCTGGACCAGCCCCATGCCGCCGCCCAGCACCAGGCCATCCATCAGGGCCAGTACCGGCTTGCGGTAGCGGTGAATGGCCAGGTCCAGCTCGTACTCTTCGGCAAAAAACGTGTGGTGCAGATCCTGACCGCTCTGGTGGCTTTCATACAGCGAACGGATATCGCCACCGGCGCAGAACGCCTTGCCGCCTGCGCCGCGCAGGACCACGGCATGAACCGAGGGGTCGTCGGCCCAGCGCTCAAGTTGCTGGCGAAGTGTGCGGACCATGTCCAGATCGATTGCGTTCAGGCCTTCCGGACGATTGAGGGTCAAGTGTCCGATGTGGTTACGCACGTCGATAACGATCGAATCCCGGCTGGCGGAAGGTCGAACCGGGCGGGCGGATGAAACCTGTGAACTCATTCTGAACTCCTTGTTCGGTTGCGCTTTTTTCTTATTCGAGCATTCGAGCGTCGCAGAAGATCGTAGCAGCGCAAATGTGCAAAGCAAAACTGCGTTTAAGCATAGTCTGAAGTTTCAGATAGCCACTGTTTAACGCCTTCGCAAGTGCCTGAGCGTTGCGGTATTGGACTGACCGATACGAATCATTGCCTGGCGGATGAGTATTATGAGTGTCATTAATGTCACAAAAGGGAATTCCTCAGGTGTACCCCATGAAAGTCCCCGTGCCAGTCGTTTATGAGCGATAAGTATGCCCCGCGCGAGTGGGCCGCCCACGAGCGTCCGACCATGCCCGGCTCGCCGTCGACGCCACTGCATTCGACTGCGCGGCGTTGGGCGTTTGCCGTCGTGGGGGTTATCGTCGCGCTGACCGGCGGCCTCGGTAATGCGCTGGTAGTCGCCAACCTGCCGTATTTGCAGGGCGCGCTGGGGGCGACATCGCAGGACATCGCCTGGCTGCCGGCGGCCTACATCATGACTAACGTGTCGATGAATCTGCTGCTGGTGAAGTTCCGCCAGCAATTCGGCCTGCGCGCGTTCACCGAGCTGTTTCTGGTGCTGTATGCGCTGGTGACGCTGGCGCATCTGTTCGTCAACGACATCGATTCGGCCATCGCTGTACGTGCGGCACACGGTATGGTCGGCGCTGCGCTGAGCACTCTCGGGCTGTATTACATGATTCAGGCTTTCCCGCAGAAGTGGCGGCTCAAGGCGCTGGTGTTGGGGATTGGCACCGCTCAGTTGGCAACGCCACTGGCCCGGCTGGTGTCGGAAGACTTGCTGCAGATTGCCCAATGGCGTGGCCTGTATCTGTTCGAACTGGGCATGGCGCTGCTCTCGCTGGGCTGCGTGCTGCTGCTCAAACTGCCGCCGGGTGATCGCTTCAAGGCGTTCGAGAAGCTCGATTTCCTGACCTTCGGCCTGCTGGCCAGCGGCTTTGCGCTGTTCTGTGCGGTGCTGTCGCTGGGGCGTATAGAGTGGTGGCTGGAAGCGCAGTGGCTGGGTATCGGCTCAGCGGCATCGATTGCGCTGATCTGCACCGGACTGGCTATCGAGCATAACCGCAGCAATCCGTTGCTGATCACGCGCTGGCTGGGCAGTGGGGCGATCCTGCGTCTGGGCCTGGCGGTTATCCTGTTTCGCGTGGTGCTGTCCGAACAGTCGGTCGGTGCTGTCGGTTTTCTTCAAGCGCTGAACATGGGCAGTCAGCAGCTGCACACCTTGTATCTGGTGATGTTGCTCGGCAGTGTTTCGGGTCTGGCGGTCAGTGCGCTGACCATCAACCCGGCGCATCTGATCAAACCCTTGCTGATCTCTCTGGCGATGATGGCAGTGGGGGCCTGGATGGACAGTCATTCCACCAACCTGACCCGCCAATCGAACATGTACCTCAGCCAGTTTCTGTTGGCGTTCGGCGGCACGTTTTTCCTCGGGCCCACCTTGGTGCTGGGGATCAGCGGGGTGTTGGCGAACCCGCGCAACATGGTCAGCTTTTCGGTGTTGTTCGGGATCACCCAGAACATTGGCGGGCTGATCGGGTCTGCTGCATTGGGCACCTTTCAGGTGGTGCGCGAGAAATTTCATTCCAGTTACATCGTTGAACACCTGACCCTCATCGATCCGCTGGTTCAGGCGCGACTGCAGAGCTACAGCGCCAGTTACAGCTCGGTGCTCGCCGACCCGTCATTGCGCAACAGTCAGGGCATCCGCGCGATGGCCACGGCCGCGACCCGGGAGGCCAATGTGCTGGCCTACAACGATGTGTTCATGCTGATCGCGCTGATTGCGGTGCTGACCATGATCTGGATTTCAGCCCGGGTCCTGTGGCTGAAAATGACCACTCAACCTCTGGCGCTGGCACCCGTTGCACCTGCTGCTTCGCCCTCCGTATCCAACTCCGGCGTTAAATCTTCATGACCGAATCCAAGACCCCAGATACCGAAGCTCCGCGCAACTCGCCGCCACCGGCACCGTTGACGTCCCCGGTGACCAGCAAGCCGCGCTCGACCCGCAAGCGTGTCGTGTCTTCCGTGATTTTCGGCGCCGTCGCCCTGGCCGGGGTGCTGGTGGTGCTGTACGCCTGGCAACTGCCCCCGTTTGCCAGCCCGATCGAGAGCACCGAGAACGCGCAGGTCAAGGGCCAGACCACGCTGATCGGGCCGCAACTGAGCGGCTATGTCTACGAGGTGCCGGTGCAGGACTTCCAGTTCGTCAAGGCCGGTGATTTGCTGGTGCGTCTGGATGACCGTATCTATCGTCAGCGCCTGGATCAGGCCATTGCACAACTGGCTGTGCAGAAGGCTTCGCTGGCCAATAATCTGCAACAACGGCGCAGTGCCGAAGCCACCATCGGCCAGCGTCAGGCCGAACTGCAGAACAGCATCGCCCAGAGCCGCAAGAGCGCCGCCGATCTGCGGCGCAATCAGGCGCTGGTGACCGACGGTTCGGTTTCGAAAAGCGAGCTGGATGTCACGCGTGCCGCCGATGCACAGGCAAACGCCGCCGTTGCCGAAGCCAGGGCAGTCTTGCAGATCGCCCGTGAGGACCTGCAGACCGTCATCGTCAACCGTGGCTCACTGGAAGCCTCGGTCGCCAATGCGCAGGCGGCGATCGAGCTGGCGCGCATAGACCTGGACAACACCCGTATCGTTGCCCCGCGGGACGGGCAGTTGGGGCAGATTGGCGTGCGTCTGGGGGCCTATGTCAATTCGGGCGCGCAATTGATGGCGTTGGTGCCCGAGCAGCGCTGGATCGTGGCGAACATGAAAGAAACCCAGATGGCCAACGTGCGCCTGGGCCAGCCGGTGAGCTTTACCGTCGATGCGCTCGATGGCCACGAGATGCACGGCCACGTACAAAGAATTTCGCCCGCTGCCGGCTCTGAATTCAGCCTGCTGCCCGCCGACAACGCCACCGGCAACTTCGTGAAGATTTCCCAGCGTATCCCGGTACGCATCGTGGTTGATTACGATCAGCCCATGCTTGAGCACTTGCGGCCAGGGATGTCGGTGGTCGTGAGCATCGACACCAGCGCGGACGGCGATGTGCCGCCTGATCCGGCGGTGCGCTGAGCCTCTGGATGAGCCTGACAGCTGTAACGTTGTTCACTTTGAATATCGTGCCGACGCTCCGCGTCGGCATGCAGTTCATGACGCTCTGCGTCATCCACCTCTGATGCGAAACAACGTCATGCCTTACTCGCAGACGCTGCCAACGCAGTGCTTTTCAACCGCGATGGCACAGACGACGCAGAGTGCGACGTTAGTGACGGCTGAGTCCTGGCGCTGATCCGGGGGTAGCCTGGCAGGACGCCAGGCTAGCCGCACCGGACCATGGATGGTCCGTTGCGGCGACCCCCGGATCAGTGACAGGGCGAAGGAACCCGACGAAGTCGGGCCGGAAACCGGAGCGAGGGGGTTTGCCTACTTTGGCCCCATCAAAGTAGGTCGCCGAGGGGCGAAAAGGTGACCTGAGCCGAACGTCAATCCAGCTGATGTCGCAGAACCGCTGTGTGACGCGGAGCGTCACGAACTGCATTCCCACGCGGAGCGTGAGGAACGATAGTCATCAGGTTCCGGGCCGTGCCTCTAGCCCGACTACTCTAAAGTGCTTTTCAACCGCGAAGGAACCCGACGAAGTCGGGCCGGAAACAGGAGCGAAGGACTTTGCTCACTTTGGTCCCTCAAAGTGAGTCGCCGAGGGGCGAAAAGGTGACTTGAGTCGAACTCTAATCCACCTGATGTCACAGATCCGCTGTGTGACGCAGAGCGTCACGAACTGCATGCCGACGCAGAGCGTCGGCACGATAGTCAAAGCGGGGGCGGACGCAGCAGGCATCAGAACAGCTTGCTGAACACCCAATACAACGAACCTGACAAGAGGATCGCCGCCGGCAGGGTCAGCACCCAGGCAGTGGCCAGATTACGCAGGGTACGCATTTGCAGCCCCGAGCCATTGGCGACCATTGAACCGGCCACGCCGGACGACAGCACATGCGTAGTGGATACCGGCAGCCCATACATGTCCGCCGCGCCGATCGTGAACATCGCCACAACCTCTGCCGACGCGCCCTGGGCGTAAGTCATGTGCGTCTTGCCGATGCGCTCGCCCACCGTCACCACGATACGCTTCCAGCCGACCATCGTGCCCAGCCCCAGGGCGATGGCCACGACAATCTTGACCCAGGTCGGAATGAACCGCGTGGCACTGTCGATCTGCCCCTTGAACGCCTCAAGCTTGGTCTTGGTGTTCGCGTCGAAATCGCCGACCTTGTTTTTCTCCATCAGGCGGATGGTTTCCGAGGTCAGGTACATGTCGTTACGGACGTTGGTCACGGCTTCGGCAGGCACCTTCGACAGCGAGCCATAACTGGCGACCTGATCGCCGATCTTGCCAGCCATCACCGCCAGCGCAGGGATCAGTTCAGGGCTCGCTTCCTTGCTGACCAGGTAATCCGACAGCGTCTTGCGCGCATCTCCCGGGGCCGGTTGAGGGACGCTGCGGATCAACGCCTGCTGGGTTACTTCAGCCACAGCAGCGAACTGGGTAGCCTGTTCGGCGGGCATGGTGCGGTTCAGCGCATAAGCCATCGGCAGTGTGCCGACCAGAATCAGCATGATCAGGCCCATGCCTTTCTGCCCATCGTTGGAGCCATGCGCGAACGACACGCCCGTGCAGGTCACGATCAGCATGGCGCGAATCCACAACGGTGGCGGCGCGTTGCCTTCCGGAGCCTTGTACAGCGCGCGGTTCTTGATGAACATGCGCATGGCCAGCAACAGCAACGCCGCACAGCCGAAACCCACCAGGGGCGAGAGCAACAGTGAGTAACCGATCTTGGTGGCCTGCGACCAGTCCACGCCGCTGGTGCCGTCTCGCCCGTGCATCAGGGCGTTGGCGATGCCGACCCCGATGATCGAACCGATCAGCGTGTGTGACGAGGACGCCGGCAGACCCAGCCACCAGGTGCCGAGGTTCCAGATGATCGCCGCGATCAACAGCGCGAAGATCATCGCGAAGCCCGCCGATGAGCCGGTTTGCAGGATCAGTTCCACCGGCAGCAGGGCAATGATGCCGAATGCCACCGCGCCGCTGGAAAACATCACGCCGAGAAAATTGAAGAAGCCTGACCAGACCACTGCAAAGCCGGGCGGCAGGGAGTGGGTGTAGATCACGGTGGCGACGGCGTTGGCCGTGTCATGAAAGCCGTTGACGAATTCGAAGCCCAAGGCGATCAACAACGCTACACCCAACAGCACGAACGGGGTCCAGGTGGTGACCACCGTGCCCATGTCGTCAACGTCCTGTTTGAGGCTGTAGCCGGTGAACAGCAAGCCTGCGATGAGTATCGTGAAGAAAAGTATCATGGTCATTCGGCTGGGCTTGCGACCGAATTGACTCGCTGACAGGCTCGCCTTGCCGAGAGCGTCTGGAGACAGTGCGTTTGTAGCCATGTTCGCAATCCTGGATTGAAAGAATATTGACATGGTCATTGCAAAATGTGACAGCGGTGAGACATGTAACAATTGATTGCGCTTTTGCGCCGGTTTTCTGACAACCGGCGGGTGCGGGTGCTTATTCAGTAATCGCCGCGTTTGCGGAATGCCCAGCGCCCGGCGACCAGCGTGAAGGTCGCGACCAGCGCTACCAGAATCCAGAAGCCCTCAGGGTCAGAGGCCAGCGGTACGCCGCCCACGTTCATGCCGAAAAAGCCGGCGACGATGTTGATCGGCAAGGCCAGAACAGTCACCACGGTCAGGGTAAACAGGGTTCTGCTGCTCTGTTCGTTGAGGTTGGCGGCAATTTCTTCCTGCAACAGTTTGATGCGCTCGCCCAGCGCCGTAAGGTCGTTGATCACCAGTGAGGACTCTTCGATGGACTGACGCAACGCCTGAACATCCTGTTCGCGCAGCCATTGCGGAGGTTTGTGCAACAGGCGCATCAACGAGCCGGGCTCCAGCGCCAGCAGGCGTTGCAGACGGACCAGCACCCGGCGCATGGCGCCGAGTTCGGAGCGATTGTTGCTCAGTCGCTGCGAAAGCAACTGGTCTTCGATGCGGTCGACGTTGACGCTGGTCTTGCGCAGGAACTGCGTCAGTACTTCGCCCTGATCGCTCAGCAGGTGGGCGAGGAGCTCCAGCGGTGAGTCGAATTGTTCGCCGCGCTTGACCGCCGAGCGCAGCTTGTCCACCGAACGCAGCGGCTGCAGCCGGGCGGTGATCAGCAAACGCTGGCGGGCACAGACCCACAGGGTGGAAATATCCGTCGAGAGCCTGTTGAAGTCGAACACCACATCGTTGACGACCGCCAGCAGCGTGGTATCCACGTGCTCGATCCGCGTCGAACTCGAGCCCTCGTGCAATGCTTCGAAAAACTCTTCCGGAAGGTCCAGCTGCGCTTTCATCCAGCGTTCGCAGGCCGCGTGCGAGAGGTTCAGGTGCAGCCAGATGAAGCCGTTTTCTTCGGGAGGGTTTTGCAGGTAATCCAGCGCGGCGGCCGAACCGATTTCCTGGCCACTTTCACCATGGCGAAAACGGAAGCCGTAGAGCAGACCGAAAAGGTCGGAGTCCTGATGGTGGTGAGCGATACTGTGGTTCATGGCTGTCCACGCGCGGCCTGGCCCGGGCAGGGGAGGCGAAGGCCGCATGATGACAAGGCGTTATTTCATATTTGTGACAGCTTGTTGCCGGGTGTGACATCCGCCAGATCGAGAAACGACTGCATGGGCAGCCGTTCAGTCAATCGACAGCTCGCTACCGCCTCGACAGCGGTCAGACCATCGCCAACGGCACCTTGCGAGTCGGCGCAGGCCATGCCAGATCGATATCGGCCAGATCGCGCTCGGTCAGACGAATCTGCTCGGCAGCGATGTTCAGACGAATGTGTTCCGGGTTGGTCGCCTTGGGAATGGCGATCATGTTGTCCTGGCGAAGCACCCACGCCAGGGAAATCTGCGCCGGTGTTGCATCGTGGCGTTTGGCGATTTCGTGCAGGGCAGGGTGGTAGAGCAGATCGCCAGCCTGGCCGATCGGGCAGTAAGCCATCAAGGGCAGATGACGGTCTGCGCTCCACAGCATCAGGTCGAACTCGATGCCGCGCTGCTCCGGGTTGTAGAGCACCTGATTGGTGGCACAACGCGGGTTGTTGAGCTCGATCATGTCCGGCACATCAAAGTTGGACACCCCCCAGGCACCGATTTTGCCCGCTTCACGCAGACGCTCGAATGCCTCGACCGTCTCGGTCAGCGGGTACTGGCCTGGCCAGTGCAGCAAGTACAGATCGATGTAGTCGGTGTTCATGCGCCGCAGGCTGGCCTCGCACGCGGTTGGAATACCGGCGCGGCTGGCGTTGTGCGGGTAGACCTTGCTGACCACGAATACCTTGTCCCGCTGTCCGGCAATGGCTTGCCCGACGATTTCCTCGGCAGCGCCATCGGCGTACATCTCGGCGGTGTCGATCAGGGTCAGGCCCTGTTCGATACCAAGGCACAGGCCGGCGATTTCTGCCGAGCGCTGATGCCCTTTTTCACCCATGTGCCAGGTGCCCTGACCCAGCACTGGTACGGTTCTGCCTGCCAGTTCCAGTGTGCGCATGTGACCCCCTGCAATTAAATAAGCAGCTAATGAGCGGTTGAATAAGCAGGTCTCAGGCAACAAGAGGCGCACGAGGTTCCGTGACACCCCAATGACAATGCAGATTTAAACCCGGAACTGCTTCAGCAAGGTGTTCAACTCTTCGCTCAACCCGCGCAGGTGCAGACTGGCCGAAGTCGATTGTTCGGCGGCCAGTGCGGTGCTCTGGGACAGTTGCGCGGCCTGGGTGACGTTCTGGTTGATGTCATCCACCACGTGCGTCTGCTGCAGGGTGGCGCTGGCGATCGATGCATTCAGGCTGTTGAGGTTGCGCAGCGCCTGACTGATGGAGGTCAGGCTCTGGCCGGCCTGATTGGCCTGCTCGATGGTCAACTGCGAAGAGCGGCTGCTGTCACCGATCACCTTGACCGCTGCATCGGAATGCTTTTGCAGGCGTTCGATCATTGACTGGATTTCTGCGGTCGATTTCTGCGTGCGCTGGGCCAGCAGACGCACTTCGTCGGCCACTACGGCAAAGCCGCGGCCCTGTTCGCCGGCACGCGCTGCCTCGATGGCGGCGTTCAGCGCCAGCAGGTTGGTCTGCTCGGCAATCGAACTGATCACTTCCAGTACGCTGCCGATCTGCGTGCTCTCGCTGGCCAGGCTCTGCATCACTTGCACGGCCTGACCGATGGTGCTGGAGAGGTGTTCGATCTGGCGCAGGCTGTTATCGATATTGATTTGACCCTGCTGTGCCTGTGACTCGGCATCGCGCATTTCGCTGGCGGCATGTTCAGCGTTCTTGGCCACGTCCTGCACGCCGTAGGTCACTTCGTTGACCGCAGTGGCAACCAGGTCCATCTGTTGCGATTGTTGCTCGCTGCGGCTCTGCGCCTGTTCGGCGTCGCTGCCCAGATCGGTCGAGGCCTGGCCCAGCGCCACAGCCGAGTGCTGCAACTGACCGACGACATTGCGCAGCTTGGCGACAAAGGCATTGAAGTGCGTACCCAGCTCGGTTATTTCATCCTTGCCGTGGGTTTCCAGCGTGCGGGTCAGATCGCTCTCGCCACTGGCAATGCTGGCCATCGCACCGACCGCCGCTCTGAGAGGGCGCACAATGCTGCGCACGATCGTGACCAGCAGCAACACCATGATCAGCACGATGCCGGCGATGAACATCCCGGCGTTCCACAGTTGGGTCTTGAACTCTGCCGCTACGTCATCCACGTAAACGCCGGACCCCAGAATCCAGCCCCATGGCTGAAACAGCTGCACGTAGGAGGTCTTTTTCACCGGCTCGCTGGCACCGGGCTTGGGCCAGCGATAATTGACCATCCCGGCACCCTGGGCTTTGACCAGCGTGACCATTTCATTGAACACCGCAAAGCCGTCCGGGTCCTTGATGGTCGATAGATCCTGGCCTTCGAGCTTGGCGTTGGTGGGGTGCATGATCATCACCGGGCGCAGGTCGTTGATCCAGAAGTAGTCGCTCTGGCTGTAACGCAGGCTCTTTATCTCTTTCAAGGCTTGCTGTTGCGCAGCCTCGCGGGTCATGCCGCCCGCCGCTTCAAGCCCTTGATAGAAGGAGAGGATGCCGCTGGCCGTCTGCACCACATGCATGGTTTTCTCGGCCTTGGCCTGATACAGGTCATTATGCAGTTGCCTGAGCAGCGTCGCCGAAAGGACGAAGAGCATCAGTACTGAAACGACAAGAATCAGCCACAGACGGCGGCTGATGGACAAACTGCGCATACTCATGATCGGCATCCCATGCATTATTTTTTTTCTTCTGATGACTCTGATCCGCGCAGCGCGCGATTCAGGGCCTTTCAAGCATCTCGGCGCGTAATGACCAAACATGAGCGGTCGGTCACACTTTTTAGCGGCGTACACGGGTATGGCGAAAGGCTTACAGCAACAGACGCGATTGGCTCTATCGACTGACCCTCAGTGAATGTAGGATCCAATTCAACAGCTGCAGCGAAGGAACGCCGCAGTGATCAGGGAGGATCGACCATTGCCAGGAGGCTACTGACAGGATGTCGGAATGGTCATGTTGCAAAACCACCCGCTTCGGCGGGTTTTTTGCGTCTGCAGGAAAGCAGGGTGGGTTCAGCGGTCCGGCTCGCAGCCTTTGAGCACCAGCCTGAGGATGGTCCGGGTGGCCGCCTCGTAATCGGCATCCTGCAGTTTTGCCTTGCCGGTGACCGTTGCGATCTGCCAGTCGAAATCGGCGTAGGTCTGGGTCGCGGCCCAGATGGTGAACATCAGGTGATGAGGATCGAGCGGGGCGATCTGTCCGCTGTCGATCCAGGCCTGGATGCATTCGATGTTGTGCCGTGCCTGGCCATTGAGCTGTTCGATCTGCTGCGCTGTCAGGTGCGGGGCGCCATGCATGATCTCGCTGGCGAACACTTTCGAGGCGAAGGGCAGATCACGGGAAATCTGGATTTTCGAACGGATATAGCGGCTGAGGACTTCGGCAGGCACGCCTTCGGGGTTGAAGGGCGTCGACGCACGCAGAATGGGCTCGATGATGCTTTCCAGCACCTCGCGATAGAGGTTTTCCTTGGATTTGAAGTAGTAATAGACGTTGGGCTTGGGGACACCGGCTTTGGCCGCGATATCGCTGGTCTTGCTGGCGGCGAAGCCCTTGTCGGCGAATTCCTCGCTGGCAGCGCGCAGGATGAGTTCTTTGTTGCGCTCGCGGATACTGCTCATGACCCGGTTGTTCCCTTGCCTGCATGGCGGTCGCGCATGTTAGCACCGGGTTTGCGCAGCGCTCAATGTTGACGGCCCGGGGCAGGGTTGCACCGGGCCGTTTACTCAGGCACCCATCAGTTCCTGGACTCTGGCTGCCAACGCTTCAATCGCAAACGGCTTGGTCAGTACGCGCATTCCTGGACCGAGCTGTTCGTCACCGATGGCAGCGTTTTCCGCGTAGCCGGTGATGAACAGGGTCTTCAGATGCGGGCGGACCTCGCGTCCGGCATCGGCCATTTGTCGTCCGTTCATGCCGCCCGGCAAGCCCACGTCAGTGATAAGCAGGTCGATATGCACATCCGAACGCAGCAGCTTCAGGCCAGCCAGGCTGTCGGCGGCTTCGATCAGCGTATAGCCCAGGTCGCCGAGGGCGTCGGTGAGCAGCATGCGCACCGTGGGTTCGTCGTCCACGATCAGGATGGTTTCCCCGGACTGGGTGAACTCGAACGGTGTCTTGTGCACATCGCCTTCGTCTCTGGCCGCAGTGCCGTCGTAGCGGGGCAGGTACAGGGATATCGCGGTTCCCTTGCCGACCTCTGACTGAATACGCACCCGTCCGCCAGACTGATTGGCGAACCCGTAAATCATCGACAGACCCAGCCCGGTGCCCTGGCCAATGGGTTTGGTGGTGAAGAACGGGTCGAATGCCTTGGCGATGACATCAGGCGTCATGCCGGTACCGGTATCGGTGACGCACAGCGACAGATAATGGCCCTCAGGCATATCGTGTGCGCGTGCCACATCGCCGTCTATCCAGCGGTTGCTCGCCTCGATGGTGATGCGTCCGCCGTCCGGCATGGCATCGCGGGCGTTGATGCACAGGTTCAGCAGCGCGTTTTCCAGCTGGCTGGCGTCGACCAGTGTCGGCCACAGCCCCGTGGCACCCAGGGTCTCGACCACGATGCTGGGGCCGACGGTGCGCTGGATCAGGTCGGTCATGCCTTTCATCAGCCTGTTCACGTCAGTCGGCTGCGGGTCCAGGGTCTGGCGTCGAGAGAAGGCCAGCAGCCGGTGCGTCAGAGCCGCGGCACGTTTGGCCGCGCCCTGGGCCGTCACGATGTACTTGTCGACCTCGCCCCAGCGCCCTTGCTCGATCCGGGTGCCCATCAGTTCCAGAGCCCCGGAAATGCCTGCCAGCAGGTTGTTGAAGTCGTGGGCGAGGCCACCGGTCAGTTGCCCGACCGCTTCCATTTTCTGCGACTGGCGCAGCTTCTCTTCGGCCTGCATGAGCTCGGTGGTGCGCGCTGCCACGCGTTGCTCAAGCGTGTCGTTGAGGGCACGCAGCGCGGCAGTGGCACGGTCGCGTTCTGCCGCCACGGCGCGTCGTTCGTCAACGTTGATGAGCACGCCGGGAAAGCTCAATGGTGTGCCATCCTCGGCCCGATCGACCCGGCCGTTGGCTTCGATCCAGTAGTAGATGCCATCAGTACGACGAACGCGGTACTGGTGGGCGTAAACACGCCCGTTGGTGATGACCGCATTGATCGCAGTGATCAGGCCTTGCTTGTCTTCCGGGTGAACAGTGGCAATGACTTGCTCCAGACTCAGGCCTTCACGGCCCAGCGCGGGGTCCAGACCGAAGGCCTTGGCGAAGGCTTCGTCGACGGTAAAGCGATCGGTCGGCAAGTCCCAGTGCCAGGTGCCGATGATTGCACCGGCGGCCAGGGCGAGCTGAACGCGGTCGATGTTTTCGCGTGCGACGGCCTCGCTGGTGCGCAAGCGCTCCTCGGCATCGCGTCGCGCCGTCACATCGCTGAAGATCACCGCAATCTGCCGATCAGCCGGTTCACCGACACGCACCGCCTTGACTTCGAACCAGCGCTCGAACGCCTTGGCATAGTTCTCGAAGCTGGCAGGCTCGCCGGTTTTGGCGACGTTGCCATAGGCTTCGAACCAGAACCGCTCCAGGTCCGGCGCGAACTCGGTCACCCACTTGCCGCGCAAATCGACACCGGCCTGACGTTCAAAGGCAGGGTTGGCCTCGATGAAGCGGTAGTCCACCGGGCTGTCATCGGCATCGAACCTGACCTGAATGATGGCGAATGCGGCTTCGATGGTCTCCAGCATGGCCCTCGAGCGCTCTTCGCTCTGGCGCAGCGCGGTCTCGGCCTTGCGCATCTGCGACATGTCGAGCATTGCGCCGATCATGCGCACCGCCTGGCCGTCGATATCGCGTATCACATGACCGCGGTCCAGTACGTCGGCATAGGACCCGTCCAGACGACGAAAGCGGTATTCGTCTGTCCAGGCAGTGCCATTGCCGTCGATCACGGCATGAATGGAGTTGTATACGCGGGTGCGGTCGTCGGGATGGATCTGGCCCATCCACCAGTCACCGGACTTGTCCAGGGTTGCCAGCGGGTGGCCGTAAGCCTCTTCCAGCGCGTCGTTCCAGAGCACCAGATTGGTTGCAAAGTCCCAGTCCCAGATCGAGTCATTGGTCGCCTTGGCGGCCAGCCGGTAACGTTCCTGGGCTTCTTCGGTCGCGCGGCCGGCCAGATGCTCGCGGGTACGGTCGCGCAGGATTTTCACGAAACCGAGGTGGGTATTGTTCTCATCGTAGAGCGGCATCATCTCGCCTGATGCCCAGAACAGCTCACCGTCCTTGCGCAGGTGCCAGCGCTCGTCCGACGCCCGGCCTACGCTCAGCGCAAGCTGCATTTCATGTTCGACCCGGTTGCTGGCCAGGTCTTCGGGCGTAAAGAAACGCTTGGCGCTCTGACCGACCATCTCTTCCTGGGTCCAGCCCAGAACCTGCTCTGCGCCAGGGTTCCAGTCGGTGATGATGCCGTTGCCATCGGTCAGGATCATGGCGAAATCCATCGCGCTGTCAAAGACTGCGCGCTGGCGTGCCGCCCGGGCGACGGCTGAGGGCCGACAGGTATTTGTTGCGGCGTCGATGCCGGCTTCTTCAAGCGTTCTGCGCAGGTCCACGATCTGCGCCTCCAGCTCTTCTCTTGTCAGGTCTTTCAGAGCGCCTCCCGCTCACACGTTATGTTTGGCATGGGCGGAAACTTGCCGATGGCCTGCTTTGCACGGTCTGCTTTCCCTCGGCAGGCAGTGCCTGATGGGCGTCTTTCTATGGCGACCACCATACAGTCATTGCCGCGCCTGAGCTCACGTCCTGCCGTGACTGCAGCGCAGTGGCTGCGTCAGTGGACACCTGCCGACGAATCGGGTTTCGAAGGATCAGAATTTAAAACAGCCATTGTGTCCTGCGCTGGTTCCGGGGACATGTTCAAAGGCGCAGCGATTTTCCCGGGTATTCATCGGCCTGGGGGCGGCTTTCTTTAGAGAATGTCAGGCCTGGGTAACAACTTTGTTTGCAGGCTGCACACATTGCTCATTACCTGATGCGGGTGGGGCTTTCGAGTCAGCCTTTTTTCGGGGTTTTTCGGAACGCGTGCTAGGATTTACCCTTTCGTTATGCGAAACGTGCCCTTCGTATGTCCATCGATGTAAACAGTCCCGCTACTCCTGCACCCACCAAGCGTCGCCTGCCCAAGGGCGAGGTGCGCAAGGCCGAGATCATCAAGGCGGCCATGACCCTTTTCGCTCGGGATGGTTATGCCGGCGCCTCGCTGACCAACATTGCCAAGGTAGCGGGTCTCTCTCAGGTCGGCCTGCTGCACCATTTCCCGACCAAACTGGTGCTGCTGCAAGCTGTTCTCGAACATCGCGACCAGTACATTGCCGGCCGGCTGCAGGATGCCGATCAGGTCGCTTCTCTGCAGGGGTTCCTGTCGTTTCTGAAGCAGGTCATGAGTTTCAGTATCGAAGACGCCGCGGTCAGCCAGGCGCTGATGATCATCAACACTGAAAGTCTGTCGGTCACGCATCCTGCACACCGCTGGTTCAGCGAGCGTTTTGCGATTGTGCACGGCCATCTTCAGGCGCATCTGAAGTTGCTGGTCGAGGCAGGCGAAATTCGGGCGGATATCGACGCAAGGCAGATCAGCCTGGAGATAGCCGCCATGATGGATGGCATGCAGATTCAATGGCTTCGATCGCCAGGGGATGTGCAGATAGAGGAGGGGTTTGCCAGGTTTCTCGAGCGACTGGCGCGGGATCTGGCGGCACGCTGAGCTGCGAGCATTTACCAGACAGGCATCGGTGGTCCTGTCGACCACCGATGCCGTTGGCTTAGTAAGCCTGTTCTGCCTTGACCTGTACGGCCTTGCGCAGCGGGATCGGCAGCGGGTTGGAGTCGCGAGTGGTCAATTGCTCCGGGTACAGCGCTACAACCGTGCGGTCGAGCGCCAGGTTTTCCGAGTCCTTGCCCACCAGCACCTTGAACTTGCCAGGGTCAACGTTCCAGCTCACCGAGTTGGTTGAGTAGTACGCGAACGAGCGCGAGTCCAGCGCAATGGTCACGGTCTTGCTTTCGCCAGGCTTCAGGTAAACCTTGGAAAAGCCCTTCAGCTCTTTCTCTGGACGATCAACCAGCGGCTTTGAAGGCTGCACGTACACCTGAGCCACTTCAAAACCGGCCTTGTCACCCGTGTTGGTCACCGTGAACGACGCCTGAATGGTCGCGCCCGGTGCCAGCACGTTGCTCGACAGCTTCAGATCGCTGTACGCATAGGTGGTATACGAAAGCCCGAAACCGAATGGGTAGAGCGGTTTGGTGTGCTTCTTGTCGTAACCGCGATAGCCCAGGTACAGGCCTTCGCTGTAGCTCATCTCGACAGGCGGATTAGGGCTGCTGAAATAGTACGGCACCGGGTTCGAGTACGACGCATAGCTCGGATTGTCCTGTGCCTTCTTGTCCAGCGTGATCGGCAGCTTGCCCGATGGATTGACCTTGCCGAACAGTATTTCAGCCAGTGCCTGACCGCCCTGTTGCCCTGGATACCAGGCGTGCAGAGACGCGGCTACCTTGTCAGCCCACGGCTGCATGTCCATGCCACCGCCACCGTGCAGTACCACGATGGTTTTCGGGTTGGCTTTCTGAATGAAACCGATCAGCTCGGACTGGAATTGCGGCAGTTCGAACGGACGATCGAGTGACTCACCCTCGTATTCGAAGTTATTGCCGGCGGCTACCACGACAGCGTCGTAATCCCCCAGATTCTTCGGTGGTCGCAACGCTGCCCAGCTCATCTGTACGCCGTTCATGCCGCCCAGTACCGGAGTGAAGTTGCCCTTGAGCCGGCGGTATTCGAGGCGCACGTTGTATTCGCTGCCAGCCTTGAGATTCAGGGTTTTAACCGTCCGCGGAACCACTGGAATCAGGTCGAACGAGACTTGCGAACCCTCGTCCTCAAGCACCAGCTCATCGTTGATCCAGAGTTTATAGGCGCCGTCCGCGCGGACCTTGAACACCTGCGGCCCGGTGATCGTCGGTTTGATCTTGCCAGTGAAACGGGCCGAGAACGAACCGGCTGAAGGGCTGTAGCCGTTGACCGCGCTGCTGCCGTAATCAGTGACGTTGGTGTTGGTAATCCAGTCCAGGTTGACGCCCGGCTCGATGCGAGTTGCCACCGGGTCGCCGGACAGCGAGGTGTTGGCGTAGTACTCGGCTTTTACGCCGGTATTGCTGATCGCCTGCTGGTCACTGCCTGGCTGATACCAGACCGACGATTTAGGGTTGAGGCTCATCTGTGGCAGGTAGTCCACGTTGGACGGGTCAGACGCCAGTTGCTTGAGTCCGCTCACTTCGGTGACATAACTGGCCGGCGCCGAATAGGCAGTACCGAACGGCGCGGTCGGCGGCTGCATGGCCATGTCGCCAATGACGGCGATCTTCGCGTTTCTCGGCAACGGCAGTAGAGGTTTCTGCCCGTCCACTGGCTCGTTGCGCAGCAGGACGATCGATTCTCTGGCCACGTTCAAGGCCGCCAGTTGACCGTATTCACGATGCTCCAGTGGCTGCGCCTTGTTGATCCCCTTGTCAAAACCGTAGCTGACCAGCGCTCTCAGGTTCCTGCGCACCTTGTCGTCGATTACGTTCTGGTGCAGCTGACCGTTCCAGACATAAGGCAGCAGTTTGGCTTCGGTAAACTGAAGGCCGCTGGGCATGTCGATATCGGTGCCGGCCCAGGCGCCTTTGAAGGCGTCCTGAACCGAGTTGAAATCGCTCATGACGTTACCCTGAAAGCCCCACTGGCCTTTGAGGATATCGGTGATGAGGTGATGGTTTTCACACGCGTATTCGCCGTTGATCTTGTTGTAGCCGCACATGATCGAGGCGATATTCGAGTTCTTGACCAGCGATTCGAAGCCCGGCAGGTACAGCTCCTGCATCGCTCGTTCGTCTATCTTCACATCCAGATAATGACGGTTCGCTTCCTGCTCGTTCATCAGGTAATGCTTGGCGGCCGCCTGGACGCCTTGAACCTGGATACCGTTGGTGACGGCTGGTGCCAGTACTGCGCCGAGAAACGGATCTTCGCCGCTCATGTACTCAGCCGCCCGACCGTTGAAAGGCGTGCGGTACAGGTTGATGGCTGGCGACAGCATCTGCTGACCGCCTGCGATGCGGGTTTCGTAGCCAATGGCCAGACCGAATTCCTTGGCCCGGTTAATGCTCCAGGTGGCCGCGAGTGCTGACGGGGAAGGGTACTGCGCACCGAACGTCTTGCCGCCGACCAGTACGCCCATCGCCGAGTCATAGGCGACCGTACCCTGCAGGTTGAACTTGTCCAGCTTGGGAATCATGCGGCCGTCGTCAACGCGCGAAAAATTGATTTTTTCCGATTGCGTCATGTTGTCCAGCATCGCGCCTACGCGCGCTTCCACTTCATTGCCGGTCATCGGCGTGACAGCGAATACGCTGCCTGCCTGGGCGATACCGAGCGCCAACAGGCTCAGGCCCAGGCCTTGTTTGATCATGGACACGGAGTTATTCCTTACGTCATTCATTGATTGATCGGTTGCAGTCAGTGGGTCACTCAGTGGTCTTCATTGCCGGCAGGGGCGTCAGCAGTGTCGATCGGTGCATCCACCACCGTTTGCGCGCCGTTGGGCGTTTTCTGTACGGCAGCGTCGGCACCCGTGATCTGCTCACGCTGGGCGTCGACCTCTGCGCGGCGCTCGCTCGACGTGGATGGCAGCGGGTTCTGCCCGTCAGCGGCAGACACCGGGAGGGCGGCAAGGGACATCAGTAAAGTGGCAACAACAGGCAGCAGGGGGCTGGCCATCGGGAGAATCTCCAAACAGAAATATGAAACAGGCAGACAGGCAAGTCAGCAGCTCAGGGCCGCTGACAGTTCATTCAAGGCGTGCGTGACAAACAGAAAATTGCTGAAAGGTAAAATACACGAATGTAATTTTATATAGTTGAGGTTGGGTAAAATTCAATGGCAGCTATTTGGTTTTAGTATTACTTTAATTTCAAAATATAAATTTAATACGCAATATTTTTATGGTTTTTGTGTTTTTACAGAAATTAATCTTCTTTTTAAAAAGCAGAGTGATCACTCTGTTTTTGGCGGTTTAGATGGTTTTCATGGGGTCGCGTGCTGATGAGCGCAAGTATTGCTGACGCCTGAATACTGGCAGTGAGTGTCAGTATCATCACGTCGCTGTCCGGCCCGTCGAATAAAGTCCGGACGCCACCGAAGAATGCCTACGCCTGTCTGGACTGGAGTGAGTGTCTCCTCACATCGGCGGCGCTGCTGGAACTGATGCTCAAGCGTGGGTGGGTAAGTCGACATCTTGATTCCAGAGCGTTGAAGCTGACGCCCAAAGGGGCAGGCGGGATGGCGAAGGCGTTTGGTCTGGAAGGCGGTGCGTAAACGCTCAGATAACCACGCCGCTATCGGGTATGCCCGGTAGCAGCGTGGCTCAGGTTCAGAAGCTGTACTTGGCCGTCAACGCATAACTGCGCGGGTTGCCGTAGACGTCGGTGGAGCCCCAGACCGAGCTGGCGCCAATCGCCGTGTAGTAGGTGCGGTCGAATATGTTGTTGGCGTTCAGTTGCAGGTCGAGGTTCTTGCTCACCTGATACCCCGCCATCAGGTCGGCGACGGCGTAGCTGCCCTGTTCCAGGCGATAGCTGCCATCGGTGAGCGCGATGTCGTTGTACATGCGGCTTTGCCAGTAGACGTTGCCGCCGACGCGCATTTTCTCCAGTGCACCCTGCAGGCGATAGACCGTCGATACCTTGAACAGATGCTCGGGCGTGTCGGTGTTGAATTGCTGGTTCTTGTTCGCCGGATCGGCATCCTTGAGGTAGTGGGTGCGGGCGTAGGTGTAGCCGGCGCCGACTTGCCAGTTCTCGGTCAACGCGCCTTGCAGCTCCATCTCGATGCCCTGACTGCGTACCAGACCGGCAGCGTCGTAACAGGTCAGAACCGCGCAGCCTGCCTGGGTCGGTGACTGGGTCTTGAGGTTTTTCTGGTCGATCTGGAACACCGCCAGGGAGGTGTTGAGGGCGCCGTTGAAGTATTCACCCTTGATACCGACTTCATAGTTTTCGCCGACCACCGGCTTGAGCACCTTGCCGGACAGGTCCTGTGCGCTCTGCGGCTGAAAGACGTCGGTGTAGCTGGTGTACAGCGAGTGGTGTTCATCCAGCTTATAGATCAGCCCTGCGTAGCGCGTCAGGTTACGGGTGACTTTGTAGTCTTCATCGCCGACGCGGTCATCGTAGTCGTACCAGTCCAGACGGCCGCCGAGGATCAGGGTCAATGGATCGGCCAGGCTCAGGCGTGTGGTGAGATAGACCGCGTCCTGGGTGGCGATGCTGTGCGTCTTGCCATTGCGAACGAAGTCCGGCTTTGGCGCGGCAATGGGCAGACCGGTGTCGTAGGGGCTGTACTCCTTGCTGGTCTGGTCGTACACGCGCCGGCTGGTGCCGACCACCACTTCATGAGTGCGGCCGAAGGCTTCGACCGGCCCACTGGCGTAGACATCGAAGGCGCTCTGCTGCTCTTCCGGCCTCGACTGGTAGGCCGTGGTTTCCAGCGGGCCGTTGTAGCGAGACAGGTAGGTCCCCGAAAACAGGCCGTCCAGCGACGAGCTCGAGCCTGCTACGCGCAGTTTCCATTCGTTGTCGAAACGGTGCTCCAGCTCACCGAACACGGTGTCTATCCGGATTTTCTTGTTTTCCCAATCCGAGCCGGAATAGGTGGAGCGCGGCAGGTTCAGGTGGTGACCATCGACACCCAGAGGCAGGCCGCCCCAGAAGTAGTTGGTCTGGTCTTCCTGACGAGAGAGGCCCAGGGTGGCGGTCGTCGCGTCGCTCAGATCGGCTTCGACCACCCCGTAGAACACGCCGTGATCGCTCTTTTCCTTGTCGCGGAAGCTGTTGGCATCCTGGTAGGAGCCGACTATGCGGCCGCGAACCGTGCGGCTGTCGTTCAGTGGGCCGGACGCATCGAAGACGCCACGGTAATCGTCCCAGCTCCCGACCGTGCCGGTGAGGGTGACCTGTGGCACGGCGGTAGGGCGTTTGCGCACCATATTGATCGCTGCCGAAGGATTGCCAGACCCTGTCGCCAGGCCAGTCGCGCCCCTGATCACCTCGACATGATCGAACATGGCCAGATTGGGTTGAACGCCTGCCGTGTAGCCCGAGTAGGAGGCGGGCAGGCCGTCGTACATGATGTTGTCGATGTCGAAACCGCGCGACGTGTAGGTTTGCCGGCCCGGCCCGCTGGACTGGTCCAAAAACAGTCCCGGCGTATACCTGACCACGTCATTGATGCTGGTCATGGCCTGATCGTCCATGCGTTGGCGGGTGACGACCGTCACGGCCTGCGGCGTTTCACGAATGGTCAGCGGCAACTTGGTCGCGGTCTGCATCGGGCCGGTGGTGTAGGACTGACTGCCCTCGGTTGTGGAGCCAAGTTGATCACTGCTGATCTGCGTGGCGCCCAGCTCCATGGTCGTGGCGGGCTGTTCTTCAGCGCCAAGGGCTGCCTGTGTAGTGGCAGCCCAGATGCCCATGGCCAGCAGACCCGGTGTGAAACGATTACGGCTTTGCGATTGTTGCCCCGACATGAACCCGACACTCCCTGATGCCCTCCATGGCAGGATGATAATAATGTTGATAATGGTTCGCATTAGTGTGACAGGTTGTTTCGCACAGAAAAAGACACTGCGAACAAATAGTTAACAAAATTTTCACATTCAACGCTGAGGCCGGGGGGCCGTCGTTTTGGGTGTCTGATAGGTACCCCATCGAAAAGCGCTATGAAAATCTTGTACATGAAATTACATTGGTACAAGTTTTTATGGCTGCGGAGCCTCTTCCATTGACCCAAGCCCCTCGTCTCCACCTGATCCTCGGCGATCAGCTTTCCTTCGATCTCGCATCCTTGGCGGGTCTGATCCCCGAGCGCGACACGGTCCTGATGGTCGAGGTCATGGAAGAGGCGAGTCATGTGCCGCATCATCCGCAGAAGATCGTGCTGATCTTCAGTGCCATGCGTCATTTTGCCGAGGCGCTGCGTGAGCGTGGTGTTCGGGTGCAGTACGTCATGCTCGATGATCCGCAGAACACCGGGTCGGTGCCGGGTGAGTTACAGCGCTGGCAGGCCCTGTTGCGAGCAGAAGAGTTGCACATCACCGAGTGCGGCGACTGGCGTCTGGAACAGTCGATCAAGGACTGCGGGTTGCCCATCCAGTGGCACGCCGATACACGCTTTCTTTGTTCCCGTGACGAGTTCTCGTCGTGGGCGCACGGCAAGAAGCAGTTGCGCATGGAGTTCTTTTACCGGGAGATGCGCCGCAAAAGCAGGCTGCTGTTGAACGGCGACGGTACGCCGGTCGGTGGTGCCTGGAACTTTGATGCCGAGAACCGCAAGGCGCTGCCCAAGGGCGTAGCAGCGCCTTATCCGCTGCGCTTTTCCGCCGACACCATTACCCGCCAGGTACTGAAACTGGTAGGCGAGCGCTTTGCCAGCCATTACGGCTCGCTGGATAATTTCGACTATCCGGTTACGCATGCCGATGCCCAGGCGCTGTGGGAGTACTTTCTGGATTACGGCCTGGCCGGTTTCGGCGATTATCAGGACGCGATGGCCACTGATGAGCCTTTTCTGTTTCATGCGCGCATCAGTGCTGCGTTGAACATCGGCCTGCTGGATTTACGCCAGGTGTGCAGTGACGTTGAGTCCGCGTACTGGGCGGGCAGGGTGGGGCTGAATGCCGCCGAAGGTTTCATTCGCCAACTGATCGGCTGGCGGGAGTATGTGCGTGGCGTCTATTGGCTGAAAATGCCTGATTACGCGAGCGGCAATCTGTTCGGTAACAGCCGGCCGCTGCCCGAGTTTTACTGGACCGGCGAAACGCAGATGAACTGCATGAGTCAGGCCATCGGCCAGAGCCTGAAGCATGCCTACGCCCACCACATTCAGCGCCTGATGGTCACCGGCAACTTTGCCCTGCTTGCCGGGATCGTGCCGGAGCAGATCTGCGAGTGGTACCTGGCGATCTACATGGATGCCTTCGACTGGGTCGAGCTGCCCAATACGCTGGGCATGGTCATGCATGCCGATGGCGGCTATCTGGGCTCCAAACCCTATTGCGCCAGCGGCCAGTACATCAAGCGCATGTCTGACTATTGCCGCGGCTGTGCGTACAAGGTCACTGAAAGCACCACTGAGGATGCCTGTCCGTTCAATGCGCTGTACTGGCATTTCCTGATGCGCCATGGCGACCTGTTGCGTCGCAATCAGCGCATGGCGATTATCTATAAAAACCTTGATCGCATGGCTGAGCCCAAACAGCAGGCGCTGTGGGCGCGTGGCGAGCATCTGCTGGCCAGGCTCGATGCCGGAGAGGCGCTTTGAAAAAGGCCGAGCTGCCAGTCAGAACCTGTGTGGTCTGCGGGCTGCCGTTCACCTGGCGCAAGAAGTGGGCGCGCTGCTGGGATGAGGTGCTTTATTGCTCTGAGCGTTGCCGGCGAAACAAGCGCACGGCAAGCCAGTAGCGTTTTCAAAATATTTCGAAATGAAAAGCGCTGAACTATCGCTTGCTCAGCATGATCCTTCCTTATGCGCATTCAGCGCGACCCCGACCTGCCAGCGCATCCGCACTGAGTGTTGATCCAGGGTCGCCGAACGAAAAGGAGCCGTCATGACCGTAACCACCCATCCCGTCTACCGCTACACGCCAGGCCCGCTACATGCGACCTTGCTTGCCGGAACCGTGCCTTTGTTTCTCGGCGGCTTGCTGAGTGATATTGCCTATTACCAGACCTTTCAGGTTCAGTGGAGCAACTTTGCCGCCTGGCTGATTGCCGGAGGCCTGTTGTTCTGCGGGCTGGCGTTGCTGTTCGCGTTGGTCAATCTGGTTCGCGCCGATCACAAGGCTGGTCGTCCCGTGGTGTACTTCCTGTTGTTGCTGGTCACCTGGGTGCTGGGTCTGGTCAATGCCTTCGAGCATGCGAAAGACGCTTGGGCGGTCATGCCGTCGGGCTTGATCCTGTCGGTCATCGTCACCGTTCTGGCCTGCGTTGCGACGTGGACCGGGCTTACCAGCCTGCGTCCCGGAGGTGCAGAATGAGAAATATCCACGCATTGACTGCATTGAGCATGGCGCTGCTGCTGAGCGCCTGCGGTGGTGAAGCCGACAGCACTCAGGCGCGCGGACCGGACCCGAAGCTGCCGGATCCGCAACGCGGCCTGTTGCCGAGCATGAAGATTGCAGAACCCACCGCATGGGGCGATCAAAAGCCTGCCGTGCCTGAGGGTTTCAGCATCACGGCGATTGCCAGCGATCTGAATATTCCACGTCAGTCCATCGTTTTGCCCAACGGCGACATCATCGTTGCCGAAGGGCGCGGCGGCAGCGCCGCCAAGCTCAAGCCCAAGGACGTGATTGCCAGCGTCATCAAGGCCGAGGGCAACACCAAGGTCAAAAGCGGTAATCGTCTGACACTGTTGCGAGACGCCGATGGCGACGGCAAGTACGAGCTGAAGACGGTGTTTGCCGAGAACCTCAATGCGCCTTATGGCCTGGCCTTCGCGAACGGCAAGCTGTACGTGGCCAATCAGGATGCGCTGGTCAGCTTCGATTATCAGGAAGGCCAGACCAAGGCCAGTGGTGAACCGACCAAGGTCACCGACTTGCCTGCAGCGATCAACCACCACTGGACCAAGTCGCTGACCGTCAGCCCTGATGGCCGTTTCCTGTACGTGGGCATCGGCTCGAACAGTAACGTGACCGAGCGCGGCATGGAGGTCGAGATCGATCGGGCAATGGTCTGGCAGATCGACGCCGCCACCGGTGCCCACAAGCCTTATGCGACCGGTCTGCGCAACCCGACGGCACTGGCGATTCAGCCGGGCACCGGGCAACTGTGGACAGTGGTCAACGAGCGTGACGAACTCGGGCCTGATCTGGTTCCGGACTACCTGACCTCGGTGAAGGAGGGGGCGTTTTACGGCTGGCCTTACAGCTATTGGGGCCAGAATGTCGACACGCGTGCCCAGCCGCAGAATCCGGCCAAAGTCGCTGCGGCGATCAAGCCTGATTACAGCCTTGGTTCGCACGTCGCCGCACTGGGCGTGTCGTTCTCGATCCCGGCCATGGGCGACAAGTTTGCCGACGGCGTGTTCGTTGGCGAGCACGGCAGTTGGAACCGCGATAACCCGGTGGGCTACAAGGTGATCTTCGTGCCGTTCAGCAATGGGCGTCCTGCGGGCGAGCCTGTGGACTTCGCAACCGGTTTCCGCGGAGCTGACGGCAAGACGCGCGGCCGGCCAGTGGGCGTGACGGTTGATCCGAAAGGCGCACTCATCATCGCTGACGACCTGGCAAACACCGTCTGGAGAGTGACCCGCAACAAGTAGGTCACGATGGCCTGAGGTCGTTGTTGAGTAATCGTTCCCAAGCTCTGCTTGGGAACGCCGTTCTTGACCCAGAGCGTCGGCACGATAGCCGGTGATTGATCGTTCCCATGCGCCGCGTGGGAATGCCGTTCGTGACGCTCCGCGTCACCGATGCCACCTCGACCCGGAGCATCACCCTGATGGCCCGTCTTCGCGGGACCTACCTCGCGTTATCCACACAAAATTCTTTCGCAAGGTGGCTTCGATGCGCGCTTACACGTTAGGGTTGGCCGCTTCCACGCGCTGGCCTGAGCGGCCGGTCGCTGACATCCCTGAATTCTGGAACCGCTGTGAGTCGCTTTGAAACCGCTGGAAACGTACGAACAAAACCCGCTTCATGGTGGGCCGTTGGCAGCGTATCGCTTGGGTCGTTCGCCACCGTCACCACTGAATTTCTGCCGGTCGGGCTGCTGCCCGATATCGCTCGCGACCTGGGAACCAGCATCAGCCAGACAGGCTTGATGATGGCCGTCCCCGGCATCCTTGCGGCCATCTCGGCGCCGTCCTGTATTGCCCTGTTCAGTCATGTCGACCGCAAGCGCCTGCTGCTCGGGCTGCTGTCGATATTGCTGGCCTCCAACCTGATCGTCGCGTTGTCCACGCACTTCTGGCTGACTTTGGCGGGCAGGGTCCTGCTCGGCTTCGCGCTGGGGGGATTCTGGACGATTGCCGGGTCACTCGGGCCGCGTTTGAGGCCCGGCAAGGAGGGCGTCAAGGCCACCGCGTATGTGCTGGCGGGCGTCTCGATCGGCACTGTCGCGGGGATTCCGGCCGGCACGTTGATCGGTGAAGCCTTTGGCTGGCGTGCTGCGTTTGAAACAGCGGCAGTGGTCACGGTTGCCGTGGGGGTGTTGATTGCAACCTTCCTGCCTGCGTTGCCGGGCGAGCGCTCTGCCGGCATCAGCCAGATGTTGTCGCTGGCTGGCGAGCAGCGCATTCGTCGCATGTTCGCTGCCGCACTGTTGATCTATGTGGGGCACTTCGCGGCTTACACTTACCTCGCGCCCTTCGTGCAGGAATTCGCGCATATTCAGGGTCAGGCCCTGGGCGCATTGCTCTTCGCCTTCGGCCTGGCGGCGGTTGCAGGTAATCTGGCCGGTGGAGCTCTGGCGGCCAGGAGCGCACCGTCCTCGGTGCTGATCATGACCCTGCTGATGCTGGGTTCGCTGACCGCGCTGCTGATGTTCGTCGGTAACCCGTGGCTGCTCTGGCCGGTGATTCTGGTCTGGGGGTTCGCGTTCGGGATGATCCCCATCACCACGCAGATCTGGTGCTTCGAGGCCTCCAATGATCGGGTCGAAGGCGTTCAGGCGTTGCTGGTCTGTGTGGTGAATCTGTCGATTGGCGGCGGGGCGTTCATTGGCGGTGTGGTGTCCGGTCGGGCCGGCTTTACCGCTGCCATCGTGATCGGTGCGGTATGTGCTGCGCTGTCCATGCTCACCGTGATGCTGGCGATGCGCAACTCAAAGCCGGTCAGTTGCACCGACTGATCTGCCAATAATGAGAGACCGCGGCGACGCTGAATCCATCGCCGCGATACCTCATCACACCTTCTTCACACCCTCAGCCTGCCTTGAAAAACGCGACCTTGCGGGTCAGGCGATCCGCGAGCTGCGCCAGTTCCTCACTGGCGGTCGCCACTTGCTGCGATCCATTGGCAGATTTGAGTGTCGAGTCGTGAATGCTGGTGATGTTCATCGCAACGTCTTCTGCCACCGCACTCTGTTGAACCGACGCGCTGGCGATCTGCGCGTTCATGTGATTGATCGCACTCACTTCCTGATTGATTCTCGACAAGGCGCTTTGGGCATTGCGTGTCTGTTCCACGGCACGATTGACCAGTTCACAGCTGTCGCGCATGTTCTGTGCCGCAGTTTCCGTACCACCCTGCAGCGTGCTGATCATGTTCTGAATCTCCTGGGTCGACAGCTGGGTGCGATTGGCCAGCGAACGAACCTCATCGGCGACCACCGCAAAACCTCTGCCATGCTCGCCCGCGCGGGCGGCTTCAATGGCCGCGTTGAGGGCCAGCAGGTTGGTTTGTGAGGCAATCGAGTTGATCACCTCGATCACCTTTTCGATCTCCTCGCCATGCCGTGAGACCTGCTCCACGGTGCTGGTCGTTTCAGTCAGCGTGGCCGCCAGTTGTTCGATGGCAGTGGTGGTACCTTCAACGAGGCTGTTGCCGCTCGCCACCTCACTGTCAGCCAGGCGCGCGGCATCCGCGGCCTGTGCGGCATAGCCCGAGACTTCACTGACCGTCGCGGCCATCTCGCTGATGGCGGTGGCCACCTGTTCGGCTTCACGGGTCTGCACCATGATCTGGGCATTGTTGGCGGAGGAGGCCGCCGACAGCACGGTGGAGGACTGGCTGACCTCCTGAGCGGCCATTCGTACGTCGGTGATGGTTTCCGAAAGACGGTTCAGCGCTGTTCTCAGCACGCCCATGACGCTGTCGGGATACGCCGTGGTGATGGTTTGCTGCAGATCGCCCGCCGCCAGTCGGCGAATGGCCTCGGCAACGTCGACCGGCTCCGCGCCAAGAGTCTTTTTCACGAAGCGGATGATGAACGCCGACAGTACGATGCTCAGCAGCACAGCGAACGCCGTGGCCAGCAGCATCAGGCCGCGGAACTGGCTGGCGGTCGCCTGCACATTATCCAGCTGGACCCTGATCGAGGCTTCCTCATGGTCGATGAGCGCGTTGATGCGCTTCAGCCATTCACTGTAGTTACCGGAGGTCTGGCTCAGCAACAGGGCCTGCGCACCGGCGATGTCTCCGGCACGGCGCAAGGCAATCACGCTCTTGGTAGAGCTGAGCGTTTGCTGTTCGATTTCCTTGATGCCACGCAGCAACTGGCGTTCTTCGGCACTGACGTTGGGCTTGGTGAACAACTGCTCCATCGGTACGGCCGAGTCGACATAGTCCTTTTCAAGACGGGTCATCTCTGCCAGATGCAGCGCCATGTCCTGGTCGTTGTTGACCAGCACGGCGTCGCGCAGAGCGATCGCACGGTTATGCACGCTGCCCCGGAAGTTGATCGCATAGCGTTGCACCTTGGCGGCATTTTCGCCTACGTCTTCCAGGGTACTGTCGATGAAGCCGACCCGCTGAATGCCAACGGCTGTGATCAAGATGAGCAGCGAGACGACAGCGGCGAATCCCAAGCCGATGCGCGTAGCCAGAGAAACCTGATTTTTCATGAAATGAACCCGAGCGAGGCAAGAGAAGAAGTCGGATGAAATAATGGCGAAGAGCCTTTATTCAGAATGGCCTGACAATACCGTCCAGTCGACTCGCTGCCCAATAGATATTTGCGCACGGTGACATAGACAGGTGTTATTTCAGAACTGTATGACAGTTACGAAAGCGTGGGGTGCGATCTTTAGGATCCTCGTCGTCGCTCTGTGCCGCGGGTAACCGGCGACGCTCATGTCGTTCGCCGGTTACGGGGGGGTTGCTGCGTCGGTCAGACGAATCCGGTTACTGCATGGGGCACGTACGGTGCCTCGAGGCGTTTGATGTCCTCATCACTGAGCACCAGTTGCAGTGCCGCGATGGCATCGTCCAGTTGCGTCGCCTTGGAGGCGCCGACGATGGGCGCGGATACACCGCGCTTGGCCAATACCCAGGCCAGTGCGATTTGCGCCATCGGCACCCCGCGCTCTGCGGCCAGCTGTTCCACGGCATCGATCACGCGACCGTCTTCCTTTTCCGTCGCCTCGTAAAACGACTGGCCGGATACGTCGGTTCTGGTCCGCTCGGTCTGTTGACCATGGGGCCTGGTCAGCCTGCCGCGTGCCATCGGGCTCCACGGCATCAGGCCGACCCCCTGATCGATACACAGCGGGATCATCTCTCGCTCTTCTTCGCGATAGACCAGGTTCAGGTAGTTCTGCATCGAGACGAATCTGCTCCAGCCATGCGCGGTCGCGACCTGCTGGGCCTTGGCGAACTGCCATGCGTACATGGAAGACGCGCCGATGTACCTGGCCTTGCCGGCCCTGACCACATCGTGCAGGGCTTCCATGGTTTCTTCGATGGGCGTGTCATAGTCCCAGCGATGGATCTGGTACAGGTCGACATAGTCAGTGCCGAGCCGGGTCAGGCTCGCGTCGATACTGGACATGATGGCCTTGCGCGAGAGCCCCTTTTCGTTGGGGCGGGTCGAGCCTTCCCACATGTTTGCCGGAAAGAACACCTTCGTTGCGATCACGGTCTCGTCGCGACGTGTGAACTCTTTGAGCAATTTACCGACGATGGTTTCCGAAGTACCTGCCGAGTAGCTGTTGGCCGTGTCAAAAAAATTGATGCCTTGCTCGACGGCGTGTTTGATGATCGGTCTGCTTGCTTCTTCGCCCAGTGTCCAGGGATGCGTTCCGGCATCGGGCTCGCCGAATGTCATGCATCCCAGGCACAGTCTGGAAATATCCAGTCCTGTGTTGCCAAGCTTTACGTAGTCCATGAATCCTCCGTCTATCGTTGATTGAGCAGCCGCCGAGCCGTTTCGCGTCTACAGTTGGGCAACGTCTGCCCGGAACAACTCGCTTTGACGCGATTGGTTCTATAGTTCTAGATCTGTAGAACTATAAGCGACTGTGCACGATTCGGGAGAGCAATATGGCCAGGCTGGAACAGATAGGGTTTCTCGGTTTCGATGTATTCGGCACCGTTGTCGACTGGCGAAACGGCGTGGCGCGGGCCGCTGCGCCATTTCTGCAGCGGCATGGCGTGGACGTCGATCCCCTTGATTTTGCCGATCAGTGGCGGGGTCTTTATCAGCCTTCCATGCAGCGCGTGCGTGCGGGTGAGCGCCCGTACGTGACACTCGACGTGCTCAACCGGGAGAGTCTCGAAACAGTGCTGGCGCGCCATGAGGTGGATTTCGGCAGCATCCCCGACGCCGAGCTCGTCGAGCTCAACAAGGCCTGGGAGCGGCTCGATCCATGGCCTGACTCGGTCGCAGGCCTGAGCCGATTAAAGCGCAGGTTCTCGATCGGTACGCTATCGAACGGACACATCGCCGGAATGCTCAACCTGGCGAAATTCGGCGGATTGCCCTGGGATGTTATCGTCGGTGCGGAGATCGCCGGGACCTATAAACCGATGCCCCAGACCTACCTGAAGTCTGCAAAAGCAGTAGGCCTGGCGCCGCATTGCGTCGCCATGGTGGCTGCGCATAACGCCGACCTGACTGCCGCTCGTGCGAATGGCTTCAAGACCGTTTTAGTCCGACGTCCCGCCGAGCACGGGCCAGGCCAGACGTCTGACCTAAGCGCCGAACAGGACTGGGACGTGATGGTCGATTCCCTGACCGAAGCGGCTGACGCGCTCGATTGCTGAAGCGCCCGTTAGGCCGTTGCGCCAACGCTTTGCGTGCCGGGAAAAGTCGCCGCCCGACGCTGAAATTTCAAACGGCTCTCCCGCCGCGACAGCAGTGCCGTTTGACGGACACTTTCGCGGTTTGTAACTTTTTGTTTGCCTCACCGCCAAAAATCGTGGTTATTATCCCCGGCGCTCAGGGCCAAAAACCCAGCGCCAATGACTGTCACGGGTTCACAGACTCCGCAGTCACAGCCGATCGGGTCCACCCTGGCGCTGACACCCCGGCGCAGGCCGTTCCCCGTCGTTGACCCTCGAACGGAAGATGAGGTTTCAATTGGTCACGCGGTATGCAAACGTCAGTTCCAAGGGCAGAGCGATCAGTCTCGTCAACGAGCCAGCCACCCCCCTTTCTGTAGGCGAGTCGCGCCGTGCCGCGTTCGTCTGTCATCCCTCTGCGATCCCCCCGAGTGCTTGCATGTCAGGTCATGACATGAGCCCGAGAGCCCGCGCCGCACCTTCTCCCTGAGTCTCGATGTTCATCCGGCATTGCTTATGCCGTGCCTGACGGGCTTGCCGCTCTGCGCTCCCGTCTGCTCATGAAAAAATAATCTGCTCACGGACGGTGATTCCTGATGGTCGACAAATCTTCCTCGCGCGGGACGGGCTTCGCTCATCCTGATACAGAGCAACCCTTTGACCAAAACCAATGTGTTCATGGTCTTTTCGAAGCCCAGGCGCAGCGCAATCCTGACGCCATAGCGGCACGCTTCGAACTGGACACGCTTGACTATGCGACGCTCAATACCCAGGCCAACCGCCTGGCCCACTACCTGCGCAGCCTTGGTGTCGGGCCGGATGTGCGGGTCGGGATTTGCCTGGAGCGCTCGCTGGACATGCTGGTCGGTGTGCTCGCGGTACTCAAGGCAGGCGGTGCCTACGTGCCACTGGACCCCGCGTACCCGAAAGCCCGCCTGGCCCACATGCTGGCAGACAGCGCGCCACGTGTGCTGCTGAGCCACGCTCCGGCGCGCGCGGCGTTGCTGGCGGCGCTGGAGCAAGGTGAGGTCGCAGCGCAGGTGCTCGATCTGGCCGATACCCGGCTGTGGGCAGCGCAGCCGACGCACAACCCTGACCCGCACGCGGTCGGTCTGACGTCCCGCCATCTGGCTTACGTGATCTACACCTCGGGCTCCACCGGTATGCCCAAGGGGGTCATGGTCGAGCACCGTGGGCTGATCGCGGTGAGCGCTGCCTGGGAGCCGTTGTACGCGCTGCACAACCCCCTCAATCACCTGCAAATGGCCGGGTTTTCCTTCGATGTGTTCAGCGCCGACCTGATCCGCGCACTGGGTTTTGGCGGCACGCTCGTGCTCTGCCCGCGTGACACGCTGATGGACCCGCCTGCGCTGTATCGCCTGTTGAGCGAGGCGCGCATCGATTTTGCGGACTTCGTGCCTGCGGTGCTCAACCCGTTGCTGGTCTGGGCGCAGGAGGCGGGGCGCGACCTGTCGTTCATGAGCACGGTGGTTTGCGGCTCGGACATCTGGACGGCGCACAGCGCGCGCCAACTGCGTGGGTTGTGTGGCGAGCAGACGCAGATCGTCCAGGCCTACGGTGTTACCGAAGCGAGCATCGACAGCACCTGTTTCGAGTTCGAACCCGACAGCCATGTCGACGCGGTGCTGCCCATCGGGCGGGCATTGGCCAATACGCGGATTTACCTGCTCGATGCTGCTGGCGATAGGGTTCCCCAGGGCGTGACCGGCGAACTGTACATCGGCGGCGCGGGGGTTGCGCGTGGCTACCTGAATTTGCCGGAATTGACCCGCGAGCGCTTCATTGACAGCCCGTTTGTGGCCGGTGAGCGGTTGTACCGTACTGGCGACCTGGCCCGCTATCGGGCTGACGGCCATCTGGAGTTTCTCGGGCGCAACGACTCGCAGGCCAAGCTGCGCGGCCTGCGCCTGGAACTGGGGGAAATCGAGGCGCGCCTGGCCGAGGTTGCCGGTGTGCGGGACAACGTGGTGGTACTGCGCGAGGACGGCGCGGGCGTGCCCAGGCTGATTGCCTACTTTCGCGAACAGACCGGCGCAGCGCTGACGCCCAAAGGCCTGCGCCAGCATCTGCAGCTCAGCCTGCCGGACTACATGATTCCTGCTGCGTTCGTGCGCATGGACGCGCTGCCGCTGACCGCCAATGGCAAGCTGGACCGCATCGCGCTGCCCGAGCCGGGGGATGACGCGTTCGATCGGCATGTCTTCGAAGCCGCGCAAGGCGCGCTGGAAGTCTCACTTGCGGCCATCTGGGCCGAGGTGCTGGGTGTCGAGCGAGTCGGTCGCCAGGATCACTTTTTTGCACTCGGCGGCCACTCGCTGCTGGTGATGCGCGTGCTGGCCAAGGTTCGGCAGACGCTGCATCTGGAGGTGTCACCCTCAGCCCTGTTTACCGCCCCTGTGCTGCAGCAGTTCGCCGAACGACTGAGCACCGCTCGGCAGGGCAGCCCCCGCCCACCAATCACGGCTGTAGCGCGTAGCGAGGCACACACGTTGTCGTCGGCCCAGCAACGCCTGTGGTTTCTGGCGCAGATGGAAGGCGGCAATGCGGCTTACCACATGCCCTTGAACCTGCGCCTGCGCGGGCCGTTGCAGGTGGCCGCGCTGGAGCGCAGTTTCAATCAACTGGTGACCCGCCACGAGGCGCTGCGCACCACGTTTTTCACGGTCGAGGGCGAGGGGCGGCAGCGTGTTGCGGCGGCGGGCGCGATCATGCCGTTGCCAGTCATTGACCTGCGCGACGAGCACGATGCCCAGGCGCGTCTGCTGGCGCTGATCGACGCAGAGGGCAGCAAGCCGTTCGATCTGGCGGTGGGGCCGTTGATGCGCGTCAGCCTGGTCAAGCTGGCCGACGACGATCACGTGTTGCTGCTGACCCAGCACCACATCGTCTCGGATGGCTGGTCGATGGGCGTGCTGACCCGTGAGCTGGGGCTGCTCTACGAGGCGGCTATTCAGCAACCGGCCGCGCACGGGCAGTCCCTGTCACTGCCGCCGCTGGCCGTTCAGTATGTGGACTACGCGGCCTGGCAACGCCAGTGGCTGTGCGGCGAGGTGCTGGATGCGCAGCGGCGCTACTGGCGTGAAACCCTGAGCGGTGCGCCGCTACTGCTGGAGTTGCCCACCGATCACAAACGACCGGCGGCCCAGGATTACCGCGGCGGCTTCGTGCCGCTGGTCTTTGACCGTGCGCTGACGGCACGGCTCCGAGTGTTGGCTACGCAGCAGGGCACCACGTTGTTCATGAACCTTCTGGCGGCCTGGTCGCTGCTGTTGATGCGCCTGTCGGGGCAGGATGACGTGGTCATCGGTGTGCCCTCGGCGAACCGCAGCCAGCAGGAGCTGGAAGGGTTGATCGGGTTCTTCGTCAATACCCTGGCGCTGCGCATGACCCGCTCCGGCAGCCCGACGGTGGCCAGTTGGCTGCAACAGGCGCGCAGCGTTGCGCTTGCCGCTCAGGAACATCAGGACTTGCCGTTCGATCAAGTGGTGGAGTTGCTCAATCCGCCGCGCAGTCTGGCTTACAGCCCGGTGTTTCAGGTGCTGTTCGCCTGGGAGCAGCATCAGGATTCGGATCTGGAATTGTCCGGGCTCGACGTCAGCGTGCTGCAAAGCGTACAGCCAGTGGCTAAATTCGACCTGCAACTGGCACTCAGCGAACGTGACGGACAAATCGTCGGCGGCTTGGAATACGCGTCGGGGCTGTTCGAGCCGGAGACCGTGGTGCAGATGGGCGAATACCTGCGCCGCATCCTCACGCAGATGGTCGAGGACAGCGAACAGCCGCTGGCGACGCTCGACCTGCTCAACGCCGAGCAGCACCGACGGATCGTCTACGACTGGAACCGCACCGAACGCGATACCTCGGCGCAGCCCGATTGCGTCAAGCGCTTCGAGGCCGTGGCGCAGCGCACACCTGACGCTGTGGCGTTGCTGGCCGATGAGCGAGCGCTGACTTACGCCGAACTCAATCAGTCTGCCAACCGCCTGGCGAACTACCTGATCGAGCAGGGCGTGAGGCCTGAGCAGTGCGTGGGGCTGTGCCTGGAGCGCTCGCCGCAGATGGTCATCGGCCTGCTGGCCATCCTCAAGACCGGCGCCGCTTACGTGCCGTTCGATCCGGCATACCCGGCAGAGCGTCTGGCGTTCATGTTCGCGGATGCCGCACCGAGCCTGCTGCTGACCCAGACTGCACTGCGTGCCGGTCTGCCGCCGTTGCCCGACACGCTGCCGATCTGCTGCCTCGACGTGCAGGCGCAGCGCTGGTCTGGGTATTCCGAGGCCAACCCGCAAGTACCCGTCAGCCCCGGTAACCTGGCTTACGTGCTCTACACCTCCGGTTCGACCGGGCGGCCCAAGGGCGTGGCGCACAGTCGTGCGGCGCTGGATAACCTGATCGCCTGGCAACTGGAGCAAACGCCTGTTTCACAACGCGTGCTGCAATTCGCATCGTTGAATTTCGACGTGTCGTTTCAGGAAATCTGCAGCACGTTGTGCCAAGGCGGCAGCCTGGTGCTGATGAGCGAAGCCGGTCGCAAAGACCTCGCCGCGCTGCGTCCGACGCTGGTGGCCGAGGGCGTACAACGGGCGTTTCTGCCGTTCGCCGTGCTTCAGCAACTGGCCAGTTTCACTGAAACCGACGCGTCGGTGCCGATGCCCTTGCCAAAGGGCGGCTGCGAAGTCATCACCGCTGGCGAGGCGTTGCTCGTCAATGATGAACTGCGTGCCTTTGTCTGCGGCCTTGGCGGTGCGCAACTGCACAACCAGTACGGCCCGACCGAAACCCACGTGGTCAGCCAGTTCAGCCTGAACTGTGACGACGCCGGGCAGTGGCCGGACGCACCGCCGATTGGCCGGCCTATCGCCAATGCGCGTTTGTATGTGCTGGACGGCGACCTGAACCCGGTACCGGTCGGCGTGGCAGGCGAGCTGTATATCGCCGGTGCCTGCCTGGCCCGGGGTTATCTGAATCGTCCGGACCTGAGCGCCGAACGCTTCCTGCCGGACCCGTTCAACCCGCAGTCCGGTGCGCGCATGTACCGCAGCGGTGATCTGGCGCGATTTGCGGCCGACGGCAATGTGCACTACCTGGGTCGCATCGACCAGCAGGTCAAATTGCGCGGTTTTCGCGTCGAGCTGGGCGAGATCGACAGCCTTCTGCACCAGCAACCCGGTGTGCGGGAAGCGGTGGTGCTGCTGCGCGAAGATGTACCGGGCGACAAGCGTCTGGTGGCCTATGTGGTGGGGCCTGCAACTGCCGAAACATTGCGTGCCGAGCTGCACCGCCACCTGCCGGAACACATGGTGCCGACGGCCTGGGTGGCGCTGGCGCAGTTGCCGCTGACCCGTAACGGCAAGCTCGACCGTCAGGCGCTGCCGGTACCAGAGCGGCAGGCCGCCAGTGCCTACGTGGCACCGCGCGACGAGACCGAGCGGCAGATGGTGCGCATCTGGGCCGAGGTGCTCAAGTGCCCGCAGGTCGGCATCCACGACAACTTTTTCGAACTGGGCGGGCATTCGCTGCTGGCCACGCGGATGATCTACATGATCAACCAGCGCATGGGCGCGCAGCTGTCCCTTAGCAGCCTGTTCAAGACGCCGGTGCTGATGGACCTGGCCGAGCAGGTGCGGCTCGGGCGGGGTGACGGGCCTTCGCTCGACACACCCTTTGCCCCGATTGAAGCCGATCGCAGCGCACGTTACGCGCCGTTTCCGCTGACCGATATCCAGCAGGCGTACTGGTTTGGCCGCGAAGCGTCGGTCAGCCTCGGCGGGGTCAGTGCCCATGGCTATGAAGAACTGCGCATCCCCGGCCTCGACGTGCCACGTTTCGAGCAGGCGCTGAACCGCATGATCCTGCGGCACGACATGCTGCGCGTGGTGTTCCTTGGCGATGGCACGCAGCAGGTCCTCGACAGCGTGCCGACCTACCACATGCCCCGCAACGATCTGCGCGGCCTGTCTGCCGATGCTGCGCAGCAGGCCCTGCAAGTCACCCGCGAACGTCAATCCCATCAGGTGCTGGACGCCAGTCGCTGGCCGTTGTTCGAGTTCAGTCTGTCGTTGCTCGATGAGGGCATCAGCCATCTGCACATCAGCCTTGACGCACTGATCGTCGACGCCGCGAGTACGCAGATTCTGGCGCGCGAACTGATGGCCTTTTATGCCGACCCGCAGTTGCAACTGCCCGAACCGGGGCTGACCTTTCGCGATTACGTGCTGGCCGAGCAGCGCTTGCGCAATGACAGCCGCTACGCACAGGCGCTGGACTACTGGCGCGAGAAGGTTGCCACGCTGGCACCTGCGCCGGACCTGCCGCTGGTGTGCCAGCCCGAAAGCATCAGCCAGCCGCACTTTACCCGCCGCGACCGCGAGCTTTCAGCGTTGCAGTGGTCACGGCTCAAGGAACTCGCCAGGCAATTTGCCGTGACGCCATCGGTGATGCTGCTGACCGCGTTCAGCGAGGTGCTGGCGCTGTGGAGTCGACAGCCGCGCTTCACGCTGAGTCTGCCGCTGTTCAACCGCATGCCGCTGCACCCGGATGTCGATGAGATCATCGGTGACTTCACTTCGCTGGTCTTGCTTGAAGTCAATCTGGACGGGGCCGCGAGCTTCATCGACAAGGCGCGTGCCGTGCAGGCACGGTTGTGGCAAGACATCGACCATTCGGTGGTCAGCGGCGTGCGAGTGCTGCGTGAACTGTCCCAGGCCCGAGGCGTGCAGCAGACCGCCATGCCGATCGTGTTCAACAGCACCCTGTCGGAAGCTGCGCCGGAACTGGCTGAATTCAACCTTGCCGACGCGTTGAATGCCGAGCACATGCACAGCATCACCCAGACCCCGCAGGTCTGGCTTGACCACACGCTGCTGGAGCTGGAAGGGCGCCTGCTGTTCAACTGGGACAGCATCGACGAATTGTTTCCGCAAGGCCTGATCGAGCAGATGTTCGTCGCCTACAACGCGCTGCTGGATCGCCTGCTGCAGGCCGATGCCTGGAACGCCGGCACGGTGGACCTGATACCGCTGGCACGCTTGCCGGTGCCCGAGGCCAGCCCCGCTGACTCGGCGCTGATGCACGAACTGTTTGATCGCCAGGCACTCGCTGCCCCGGATGCGCTGGCGGTCATCGGCACCCAGCGGCAGTTGAGTTATCGCCAGCTGCGAGCCGAAGCGCGGCAACTGGCGGCGCTGCTTCAGCGTCGCGGCGTGGTGCCCAATCAACTGGTCGCGGTGGTCATGGAACGTGGCTGGGAACAGGTCGTCGCGACGCTGGCGATCCAGTACGCCGGCGGGGCCTACCTGCCGCTCGACCCGGCACTGCCGGTCGAACGCCTGGAGCATATTCTGCAACGTGCCGAAGCCAGCCTGGCGCTGACCCAGCCGGCACTGCTGCAACGTGTCGAGTGGCCCGCGCAGGTCCAGGTCATCAGCGTGAGCGACTCGATCATTGCCGATGCTGGCCGTTCCGATCAGGCCGAATTAAACGCCGTGCATCTCACCCCGGACGATCTGGCCTATGTGATCTACACCTCGGGCTCGACCGGCATGCCCAAGGGCGTGGTCATCGATCATCGCGGTGCGGTGAATACGCTGCTCGACATCAACCGGCGCTTTGCCGTCGGCGCTGCGGACCGGGTGCTGGCGGTTTCATCGCTGAGTTTCGACCTGTCGGTCTATGACTTCTTCGGCACGCTGGCCGCTGGCGCTGCAGTGGTGCTGCTCGAACCGCAGCAGGCCCTCGACCCGGCGCACTGGCTGACGCTGATCGAGCGGCATCAGGTCAGCCTGTGGAATTCGGTGCCGGCCTTGTTCGGCATGCTGCTGGAGTATGTGCAAAGCGAGCGCAGCGTGTTGCCGTCGTGCCTGCGCGTGGCGATGCTGTCAGGCGACTGGATTCCCCTGACGCTGCCCGAGAGTGCCTGGGCGCTGCAGCCGGCGCTGCAACTGATCAGCCTTGGCGGGGCGACCGAAGCGTCCATCTGGTCGATCCAGTATCCGCTGCAACAGGTCGACCCCGCGTGGCGCAGTATTCCCTACGGCAAGGCGCTGGATCACCAGCGCTTCTATGTGCTGGATGACGCCTTGCAGGTTCGCCCGACCTGGGTGGCTGGCCAGTTGTATATCGGCGGTATCGGCCTGGCCAAGGGCTATTGGCGTGATGAAGCCCTGAGTGCCGGCAGTTTCTTCGCTCACCCGCTGACCGGCGAACGTCTGTATCGGACCGGCGACCTGGGGCGCTGGCTGCCCGACGGCAATATCGAGTTTCTCGGGCGGGAAGACACCCAGGTCAAGGTCCAGGGGCACCGTATCGAGCTGGGCGAGATCGAAGCGGCGCTCAATCGCCATCCCGGCGTACAGAGCGTCGTGGTGCGGGTGCTCGGCGAAGCGCTGGGCGAGAAGCGGCTTGCGGGCTACGTACTCAAGGCCGATCCCTCGTTGCAGGCCAGTGATTTTGCCCAGTACCTGGCAGACAAACTGCCAGCCTACATGGTGCCGACGTCGTTTACCTTCGTGCAGGAATGGCCACTGTCGGCCAACGGCAAGGTCGACAAGAAGCGCCTGCCGGAGCCGTCGCAGGTTCAGGATGCCGGCCCCGCGCTGGAAGTGCAGGGGCCACAGGAGCAACAACTGGTGATGATCGTGCAGAACGTGCTCAAGCGTGCTTCGATCGCTGCCGACGCCAATTTGCTCAACCTGGGCGCCACCTCGATCGACATTGTCAGGATCAGCAATGCGCTGTCCGGCGAACTGCAATTTCGTCCCAACGTTGCGCAACTGCTGGCGCAACCGACGCTGCTCAACCTGCTCGGCATGTACCGCCGGAATCTGGCCAATGGCAGCATGGTCGACAGCGTTCGTCAGCACGCGGGTTCGCCCGAGCAGGTGATTGAAGATCCACAGCAGCGGGCGCGCTTCAAGGCCGATCAGCGCGGGCGGCGGACCTTCGCCCCGCAGGTTGTGGCGCTGGACCTTGCGCGTCCGGATGACCCCGCGTTCGCGCGGCGCTTCAGCGACTATCGCTCGGTACGCCAATTCGCCGACCGACCCGTTCCCACCGAGGCGTTTGCCGGGTTACTGGCCAGCCTGGCGCAGGGGCAACTGCACGGCGAGGTCAAATATCAGTTCCCGTCCGCAGGTGGCCTGTACCCGATCCAGTGCTACCTGTACGTCAAACCGCAGCGGGTGACCGGCGTTGCTGCCGGTGCCTATTACTACGACCCGGTTGAGCACCGCCTGCTGATGCTCGACAGCGATCCGCTCGACCCCGACACCTACGATTATTTCGTCAACCGCCCGGTGTATGAAGACGCCGCCTTCTCGCTGTTCTTCATCGCCGACATGGCCGCGATCCGGCCGCTGTATGGCGAGCGCAGTCGCGACTTCTGTCATATCGAAGCCGGGGGCATGGCGCAATTGCTGAGCATGACGGCGGTGGAGCAGGGCCTTGGCCTGTGTGGCATGGGCTCGCTCGAAGAGCAGCAATTGTCGGCCCTGTTCGACCTGGGACCGAATCATCAGTTGATCTACTCGATGGTGGGCGGCCTGCGCACTGCCGACGAACAACGCCGCGCGCAGGTCGAGGCGTTCGCTTCTGCTGCGGATCAAACGGACGACGCCAGCGACATGGAGGAGATAGAGATATGAATGCCTATCAATTGCTGGAGTTGTTCGGTCGTCACGCTGTGGTGCTTGAAGTGGACGGCGAGAAACTGCGCTGCAAGGCGCCGCGCGGGTTTCTGAATGACGAGATGCTGCAGGCGCTCAAGCAACACAAGGCAGAACTGATTGCCTTGCTGAGCGGCACCGACCCGGCCGCGATCCCTCGGCGTGCTGCCGGGCAAACGGCTGTTGCGCTGTCGTTTTCACAACGCCAGCTGTGGTTTCTCGATCAGATGGAACCGGGCAATGCGTTCTATAACGTGCCCACTGCGGTGCTGCTGAAAGGCGTGCTGGATGTGTCGGCGCTGGAGCGGGCGCTGAACGAATTGATCATGCGCCATGAAATATTGCGCACCACCTTTGCCAGCGTGGATGGCGAGCCACGGCAGATCGTGCACCCGGCGATGCCGCTGGTGATGCCAGGTGTCGACCTGCGTGACCTGTCGCCGACGGCGCGCCAAGCGCACGTCAGCATGGCGGTGGAGCAGCAGGCCAAGGCGCCGTTTGACCTGGCCAGCGGCCCGTTGCTGCGGGCCTCGCTGCTGCGTTTGGCGGATGAGGAATATCTCTGGCTGTACAGCGTGCACCACATCATTGCCGATGGCTGGTCGATGGGCGTGATCCTTCAGGAAGTGACCGCCTTGTATGGCGATTTTCTGTGCGGTCGGGGGTCCAGTCTGGCGCCGCTGGCGGTGCAGTACGCCGATTACGCCTGCTGGCAGCAACAGCGTCTGGGTGATGAGGCGCTGGCCGGGCAGCTGGACTTCTGGAAGCGCACGCTGGCCGACGCGCCGCCGCTGCTCGACATGCCTGCCGACCGGCCACGTCCGACCGTGCAGCGCTACGTCGGGGCGACCTTCAGCTCGACGGTCGACGGCACCACCCTGCGTGCGCTCAACGCGCTGGCCAGACAGACCCAGGGCACGCTGTTCAACGTGCTGATCGGCGCGCTGTCGGTCCTGCTCTGGCGCCACAGCGGTCAGCGGGATCTGTGCATAGGTACACCGTTCGCCAACCGCAGCCGTCCCGAAATCGAGCCGCTGATCGGCCATTTCGTCAACACTCAGGTGATTCGCCAGCGTCTCGATCCGCAGCAGACCTTTGCCGAGCTGTTGCGCGAAGTGCGCGCCACTCTGCTGGATGTTCACGCGCATCAGGATGTGCCTTTCGACCGCGTGGTGGAGGCCGTCAACCCGCCGCGCGATACCGCGTATTCGCCTCTGTTTCAGGTGATGATGGTGTTGCAGAACACCCCGGGCAACGCCGCACAGATGCCGGGCCTGAGCATGACCCCATACGGCACCGGGAGCGCCACGGCCAAGTTCGACCTGGCGTTCGAATGGGTCGAGCGCGACGGTGTGCTGAGCCTGCTGGTGGAATACAACACTGATCTGTTTGACCAGACCAGCATCGAGCGCCTGAGCGGGCACTATCGTCAGTTGCTGGAGCAGGTGGCGCTGAACCCCAAGCAGCCTGTGGGTGCACTGACGCTGATCAGCGATGCCGAACGCGCACAGATACTGCATGAGTGGAATAGCCCGGCACCGCTGGCTCAGCCCGTCGACTGCGTGCATCGCCTGATCGAAGCTCAGGTCACGCGTCGGCAGGCCGAGTGTGCGGTCATCTTCGAGGGTCGATCGCTGAGCTACAGCCAGCTCAACACTCAGGCCAACCGCCTGGCGCATCACTTGCTCACCCTCGGCGTCGGCCCGGATGTGCGCGTGGCGGTCTGTATCGAGCGCTCGCTGGAACTGCCCGTGGCCTTGCTGGCGGTGCTCAAGGCCGGGGGCGCCTATGTGCCGCTGGACCCGGATTATCCATCGGGACGCCTGCGGCATATTCTCGATGACACGTCCCCCGTGGTGCTGCTTGCCCAAGGGCCGACGCGCAAGATCCTGCGCGAAGCTTTACAAGGAGCGGACTGCGAAGTGCCGATCCTCGACGTGCAGGCCGATGCCGTGCTCTGGGCCGAGTGCCCGTCGGACAATCCGCAGACGCAGCGTGTCGGTGTGAACGCCGACCACCTGGCGTATGTGCTTTACACCTCCGGCACCACGGGGCTGCCCAAGGGGGCGATGGTCACGCATCGCGGCCTGAGCAACCTGCTGTTGTGGTGTCAGCAGTTCTGCGGCGAATGTGGAAGCATGTTGCACAAGATCCCATTCGGTTTCGACGCCTCGGCCTGGGAGATCTTCTGGCCGTTGCTTACCGGTGGCAGGCTGGTCATCGCCCGTCCCGGCGGGCATTTCGAACCCGGTTACCTGGCGCAGGTGGTGCGCGAACAAAGCGTTACCGCGATGGTGTTCGTGCCAGCCATGTTGCAACTGTTTCTGGAGGTCGAAGAGGTCAGCGCCTGTCACACCCTCAAGGATGTGTTCAGTGGCGGCGGGGAGCTGTCGCCCGCAGTGGCCAGGCTGTTTCAGCAGCGTCTGCCGCATGCCCGCCTGCACAACGTCTATGGTCCGACCGAAACCACAGTGATCAGCAGTGTCTGGACGCTGCAGCCCGGTGCCGACGTCCCGCCGCGCCAATTGCCCATCGGACGGCCCATCGCCAACACCCGTTTTTACGTGCTCGACGAGCGTGATGCGCCGGTGCCGGCCGGGGTCACCGGTCAGTTGCACATTGGTGGTGCCGGCGTTGCACGGGGTTATCTGGGGCTCGACGAGCTGACTGCCGAACGGTTTATCGACAACCCGTTCGTTGCCGGTGACCGGCTGTACCGCAGCGGCGACCTGGCGCGTTATCGTCCGGACGGTCAGTTGGAGTTTATCGGTCGCAACGACTTTCAGGTCAAGTTGCGTGGCATTCGCCTGGAACTGAGTGAAATCGAAGCGCGGCTGGACCTGTTCCCCGGTATTCGCACCAGTGTGGCATTGATCGTCGGTGATACTGCGCAGAACCAGCGCCTGGTGGCGTGCTGCGTCACCGATAGCCCAGTGGATGAATCCGCACTGCGTGCGCATCTGGCAACGACCCTGTCCAGCGCCGTCATGCCCAGCGCTTATCTGTGGCTGGACGCCTTGCCGTTGACGGTCAACGGCAAGGTCGACCGTGCAGCGCTCGCGGCACAGGCCGATCAGGATCTGGCCGACCGGCAGGTCAATCTCGGCAGTCCCCGGGACCATATCGAGCTGACCCTGTATCAGATCTGGAAAGACCTGCTGCTGGTGCCGCAGATCGGCATTCGCGACAACTTCTTCAACGTCGGCGGGACATCGATTGCGGCGATCAAGATGGCCTACGAAATTGGCCGGGCGTTCAGCGTCGAGGTGCCTGTGCGCGTGATCCTCGGCCATCCGACCATCGAGGCGCTGGGCGGCTGGCTGCGTAGCGGGGCCAGCCTGGCCGCGGCACAGGACAACCTGATCGAATTCCGGCGCGGTGCCGGGCAGCGCAACGTGGTGTGCATTCACCCGGCGGGGGGCACGGCGTTCTGCTACCTGTCACTGGCCAAGGAACTGCCGGAAAGCATCGGTGTGTACGGTGTGCAATCGCCAGGGTTGAACCCCGGAGAAAGCACCGAGCCGAGCGTCGAAGCGATGGCCGACGCCTATTTGCGGCGGATCGCGGCGTTGACCTCACAACCGCTGGTGCTCACCGGGCTGTCGTTCGGTGGCCTGGTGGCGTACGAAATGGCCCGCCGCCTGACGGCTGCCGGCCATCGTCAGGTGACGGTGGTGCTGCTCGATACCCAGGGCTCGGATGACCCGGGGTTTCGGCAACAGATCGGGACCGTGGACATGGCGGAGTTTCGCGACAAGCTGGTGCGTTTCAACGGCATGTACCCCGGCATCGAAGACGCGCAGGTCGAGCGGTATTTCCATCTTTACAACCACAACCGTCTGGCCATGGCCGCGTACGAGTGCGCGCCGCAAGCCGGGCGCATCGTGCTGATTCAGGCTCGCGAAGGCTTTACCCGCACGCAGTTGCATGAGCTGCGCAGCTTCTGGCGTCGTCGCGCGGGTAACGGTTACAAGGCCCGGCTGGTAAATGGCGGGCACTGGGACATGCTGGAAAGCGCCGAGGTGCATCGGGTCTCGCAGACGCTCAGGCAAGAGCTGCAACGTTTCGACACGCAGGAGGCGCAATGATGAACCGGCACGAGGAGAATATCGCCCGCAACCCCCAGACCCTGCTGTCGCGTTTTGCCGAGCAGGTACGCCGTGATCCCCAGGCGCTGGCCGTGGTCGATCGACAGGTACGGCTGACCTACGCGCAACTGGCCAGCGCCAGTGAACGCATCGCCAAAGGGCTGCTGGCACAAGGCGCAAGCCCTGCGGAGCCGATTGCCCTGTGCATGCCGCGCTGCTGGCAATGGGTCGCCACGATACTGGCCGTGCTGAAAGTCGGGGCTGTGGTGGTGCCGCTGGATCGGGCCAGCCCGGCCCGGCGTCGACAATTGATGCTCGACGACGCAGGCTGCGTCGGGCTGGTGACCCTCGGCGAAGACGCGGACAGTTTGGCAGCGCCACAACACGGCTGGTACGTCAGCGTCGAAGCCCTGCTGGAATTCCCCGATCAGCCTGCACTGCGGCTGCCCGAGGATTTTGCCGTGTCGAGCTTCCTGTTCTACACCTCGGGTACCACCGGCACCCCGAAAGCCGTGGACGTGGGCGAGCGTGGCCTGTTGCGTCTGGCCCGGACCGACGGCTGCCTGGATATTCGCGCAGGCGAGCGCGTGGCCTGTTTGTCCAACCCGGCGTTCGACGCCTGTAACTTCGAACTGTGGGCACCGCTGCTCAACGGCGGTTGTTGCGTCATCATTGCCGACGCAGACCTGCAGGACGCACAGCAACTGGCCAGGGTTCTGGAAACGCAGCAGGTCGATAGCCTGTTCATGACCGTTTCGTTGTTCAACACCTTGAGCGCAGATAACCCCGCCTGTTTCGCCAGCCTGCGCCAGGTGCTGATCGGCGGTGAGCAGGTCAGCGCCGCAGCGGTGCGTGCCTGGTATCAGGCCAATCCCGACAGCCGCTGCCGGATTTTCAACGCCTACGGACCTACTGAATGCACCACCTTCGCCGTGTGCTACCCGATCCCCCGCGATTTTGCCGGCGACGCGGTGCCGATTGGTCGGCCATTGCCTGACACTGGCGTGCAGGTGCTTGACCCGCAACAGCGGCCGGTTGCGAGCGGCGAGGCGGGTGAGCTTTACCTGAGCGGCAGCGGGGTCGCACGCGGTTACCGTAACCGTTGTGCAGAGACCGCACAGCGTTTCCTGCGCCTGCCGACAACCGATGCCGGGGACGTGCTGCATTACCGAACCGGCGATCAGGTGCGGGTCAATGCCGACGGGCTGATCGAGTACCTGGGGCGGATTGATCGTCAGGTGAAGGTCCGCGGTTTTCGCATCGAGCCTGGCGAGGTCGAGCAGCGTATTCTGGAGCACCCGCAGGTGGCGCAGGTGCATGTCTGTACCCGTCGCCAGGCGGCTGAAGACCACCAGTTGCTGGCCTTCATCGTGCCGCGCGAGGCGCTGGACTATCGCGATTTCGATCAGCACCTGCGCGACAACCTGGCGGTATGGATGCGCCCGCATCAGCTGTTTGTGCTGCAGCGCCTGCCGTTGACCGCCAATGGCAAGATCGATCAGCGTGCGCTGCTGGAGCAGCCCTTGAAACCGTGGCGCCCGCAGGCGGGTTCGCGCGCAGGCGAGCAACACTCGCCCGCGTTGGACTGGCTGCTGAGCCATGCCCGCAGGCTGTTGGCGCAACCTGAGCTGAACGGCGAGGATGACTGGCTGGGCAGCGGCGGCGACTCGCTCAAGGCCATGCGTTTGCGCTCTGCAATCCGCACCCACTGGCGGCGGGAAATCACGCTGGGTGCGGTGCTGAGCGAATCGTTTTCGGCACTGGCCGAGCGACTCGGTGATGAGCAGGGTGAGGCGTCGGCCTATCCGCCTGCGCCGCCCGTCAACCGTTCAGGGCGTGCGCCAGCGACGGCTGAGCAAAGTCGCCTGTGGCTGATGCAGCAGCGCACGCCGCAGGCGACCGCCTACAACGTGCCGCTCATCCTGCACCTGGCGGCGGGTGTTCAACTTTCCGCACTGGTCGACGCCGTGCAGCGTCTGTTGACTCGGCACAGCGGGCTGCGCACGGCGTTCGTGTCCGCTGCCGACGGGCTGCATCAGCAGGTTCACCAACGGGAAGCGATGTGCCAGACCTTTGCCGCCGGGGCTTTCAGTGAGCAGACCTGGCGCAGCTTTGCAGCCCTGGTCTTTGACACACCTTTCGATCTGGCGACATCGGCCCTGTGCAAGGCCTGGCTGTTGCCGTTTGCCGATGGCAGCTGTCGCTTGCTGCTGAACCTGCACCACGTGGCCATCGATGGCTGGTCGATGAACCTGTTGTTCGATGACCTGGTGCAACTGTACGACGATGCGCTGCAGGGGCGGCCGAGTGCCGAGCCTTCGCCAGGTCTGGGCACGCTGGAGTTTGCGCTCTGGCAACGGCAATGGCGGGTCGACCCGCGTTACCGCGATCAGCGTCGCGCGCTGGCCGGGTTGCACCGTCAGCACCCGGCGTCTTCGCCCGCGCTGCTGCCGGTTCGCGAGCCTGGACCGCAGGCACGGCTCTATCGTCAGCCGCTGGGAGCCACGCGCAGTGCTGCATTGGATCGGTTTTGCAGCCGCCAGCGCGTCACGCGTTATGAGGTGCTGTTCAGCGTCTATGCCTGGAGCATTTACGCCCTGACCGGCTGTGAACGGCCACGCATCGCCAGCCCGGTATCCAACCGTCCGCTGAGCGAATTCGAAGACGCCATCGGGATGTTCGCCAACACCGTGCTGATCCCCACGGCGTTCGACCGCGACAAGGCGCTCGACCAGCAGCTGCATCAGCAGACCGCCACGGTGCGTGAGGTGCTGGCCTTGCAGGACGTCGCGCTAGCGGACCTGGTGGAAGACCTGCGGCTGTCGTCGAGCAGTGCGCTGTTCGATTTCATGTTTGTGCTGGAAAACACCGACTACGCCAGGCTGGCCCAAACCGGCCTGCGCGCCACGCTGGAATTCAACGAGACCGTGCAGGCCAAATGCCCGCTGACCTTGCTGGTGGTCGATGCCGGGTCACAGCTGGAATGCTGGTGGGAGTACCAGTGCAGTTATTTCGATGCGGGCCAAATGGTCGCCGTCAATCAGCTCTTGCAGCAGGGGCTTGATCTGCTGCTGGAGAAGCCGTCGGCGACCCTCGATGCGCTGCTCACGCCTTACCGCTTCAGCCTGCCGCCCGCCAGTCAGGGCGACAGCGCTGAGCCGCCGTTCAACACCGTGGCCGACTGGTTCGCCTATCAGGTGAGTTGCACGCCGGATGCTCCGGCACTGATCGATGATCAGCAGTGCATCAGCTACGCCGAACTGGATGCACTGGCCGATACGCTGGCGGCCACCCTGGTCGAGCAGTGTCCGCTGCCGGAGGAAAATAGTGCGCCGCTGCAAGTGGTCCTGTACCTCGAGGCGTCGGTCGAGCACATCGTGGCCTTGCTGGCGCTGGCCAGGCTGAATTTGACGGCGGTGCCTCTGGACCCTGGCTATCCGCTGGCGGTGCAGCGCCAGGTCATGCAGCAGGCGCAGCCCGGCTGTGTGCTGTACAGCGCGGCCACCGAGGCAGCACTGGCGCAGTTAAGCGCAGACCCACGAGTCTGTCATCGCGTCGACCTGAGCGCTGCCGCACGGCCGTTCGAACGTCGCCGTCATGCGGGCGAACGACCGTTGTACACGCTGTTCACGTCCGGCTCGACGGGAACGCCGAAAGGGGTTCAGGTGCCGGACCGGACCCTTTGCAATCTGTTGCACTGGCAGCGCAACGAGGGGCAGTTGCCCGCGAAGTCAGTGACCCTGCAATTCTCCATGCTGTCGTTCGATGTGTCGTTTCAGGAGATTTTCAGCACCCTCTGCGGCGGAGGCTGTTACCACCTGATCAACCCGCGCTGGCGGCAGGATGCTCAGGCATTACTGAGCTATCTGGTACAGACGCGCATCGAACGGCTGTTCCTGCCGTGCGTGGCCTTGCAGCATCTGGCGCAGACCGCTGTCAGCCAGAGTGTGTATCCGCAGGCGTTGCGCGAGGTGATCACGGCGGGCGAGCAACTGCTGTGCACCGAGGCATTGCGCAACTGGTTTGGCGGCATGCCGCAGGCACGGCTGTTCAATCATTACGGCCCGACCGAAACTCACGTGGTCAGCGCCTGGCGTTTGCCTGCGGCGGTTCAGGACTGGCCACTGCGCGCGCCGATCGGGCGCGCAGTGAGCAATGCACGCCTGCTGCTGGTGGACGAACACGACCGACCGGTGCCGAGTGGCAGCCAGGGCTATCTGCTGGTGGCAGGGCCGATGATTTCGCGCTGCTACCTCGCTGATCCGGCGCTGAATGCCGCGCGCTTTGTCGAGTTGCCGCAGCCTGAGGGCCTGACCCTGTTCTATCGCACCGGCGACCTGGCGCGGGCTGATGCAAACGCCTGCCTGCACTACCTGGGCCGGGACGATCAGCAGATCAAGATCAGTGGCCAGCGTCTTGAGTTGGGGCAGATCGAGGCCGCGCTGATGCAGGTCGCTCAGGTGAGCAACGCGGTGGTGGCCATGCAGGCCGAGCCGCCCCGGCTGGTGGCCTGGTTGCACAGCGAGGGTACGCTGCCCGATGCACAGCAGCTTGACCGACAGATCAGCCTGCACCTGCCGGCGCATGTGCGGATCGACGAGTACCGGCGGGTTGACGCCTGGCCGCGCACGCCGAGCGGCAAGATCGATCGCAGGGCGCTGGGAGATCTGGGCGAGGTGCTGCAACGGCAACGCTCCGGGCTGCCTGCGGCACCGTTGAGCGCACTTGAGCAGCAACTGAGCGAATTGTTCGTGGCGGTCATCGGTCGCGACATCGAGCCTGATCAGACCTTCTTCGAAGCCGGCGCCACCAGCCTCGGCCTGATGCGCCTGCATGCCCGCTACAACGAGGCACTGGCGCAGCCAGTGGCAATGGCCGCGTTGTTCGAGCATGTCAGCGTGCGCCGTCTTGCGCAGCATCTCTCCGGACCGACAGGGCAAATGCCCGGTGCAGGGAAGGGCAATGAGCGAGGCGCCAAGACTGGCGAACAACCCATGGCGATCATCGGCATGTCGGTGAATGTGGCCGGCGCGAGCAACCTCGCCGAGTTCTGGGCGATGGTTCAAGGAAACGGCTTGGGCATCGAGCGGTTTGACGCTGCCGATGGGCTGGTCGGTGCGCGCAGTCAACTGAGCGGCCTGCTGGATTTCGATCCCGACTATTTCGGCATCAGTCTGCAGGAAGCACGGCTGATGGACCCGCAGCAGCGGCACCTGCTGATGGGCTGCGTGCAGGCACTGCAACATGCTGGGCTCAGGCCTAAAGCCGACGGGCCGCGCATCGGCCTGATCGCCAGTTGCGGCGAAACCACGTATTTCCAGCAAATGCTGCGCGAAACCGCCGAGGGCGATCTGCCGGACGGCTTTCAGATGGCGCTGCACCACGACAAGGACTTTCTGGCCACCAAGGCGGCTTACCACCTCGACCTCGGCGGTCCGGCACTCAGCGTTCAGGCGGCTTGTGGCAGCTCGCTGATTGCCGTGCACCTGGCGGCGGCGATGCTGCGTCAGGGCGACAGTGACGTGATGCTGGCCGCCGGGGTGTTGATCGACCCGACTCTGACCGATGGCTATCGTTATCGCCCGCAGCACATTTTTTCCCGCGACGGGCTGTGCCGTCCGTTCAGTGACGACGCCAGCGGCACCATCGGTGCCAGCGGTTACGGGGTGGTGGTACTCAAGCCGCTGGAGCGCGCCCAGGCCGACGGCGACCGGATCTACGCACTGGTCGAAGCCTCTGCGCTGAACAACGATGGCCGCGCCAAGATGAGTTACACCGCGCCGTCGGTGGCGGGGCAGAGCGCGGTGATCAGCGAGGCGCTGCGCAAGGCCGGGGTCAATGGCGCCGACATGGGCTACATCGAGGCCCATGGTACCGGCACGCTGTTGGGCGACCCGATCGAAGTGGCTGCTTTGACCAAGGCGTTCGGCGCGGCGCCGGCCGCCCGTTGCGCGCTGGCCTCAGTGAAAAGCCAGGTGGGTCATCTGGGCGCGGCTGCCGGCGTGGTCGGGCTGATTCGCGCGACGCTTGCCGTGTTTCACGGGGTGATCCCGCCCAACCTGGGCTTTGCCCGGATCAATCCGCAAATCGACCTAGAGCACTCGCCGTTCTACATTCCCACCACCTCACGGCCCTGGCCCGAGGGGCGTCGGCGTCTGGCCGGGGTCAGCAGTTTCGGCATCGGTGGCACCAACGCGCATGTGATTGTCGGCGCCGCGCCGCAGCAGACAGACCGCGTCGAGGATTGCCCGGCGTGCCTGCTGCTGTCGGCGCACAGCCGTACTGCCCTGGAGCGGGACATGCTGGCGATTGAAGCCTGGCTCAACGCCTTTCCCGAGCAGCAGGCTGCGCTGCTGCGTTACCTGCAAAACGGTCGACGCGCGTTGCCCTGGCGCTTCGCGATGATCTGCCAGCCCGGTCAGACACCGCGCCTGCAAGCCTCGTCGATCAAGCAGGTGACGCTTTCGGACGTGCGAGTGAACGCCAGCGAGCATTCGCCCCAGGCCCTGCTGGACGCCTGGTATGCGGGGGCCAGCATCGAAGGGGCGACCGGTTCGACGCCGCCACCCTGGGACTTGCCTCCCTCGGCATTCGATCTGCAGACCTTCCGCTTCAAACCGGCCGTTCGTACCGAACTGCAGAAGTCGTCAGCCGTCGAGCGCCAGCCGCTGGCAGACTGGTTTTATCAGCGTCAGTGGCAGCGGGTAAACCGTCTGCGTACACAACCGACTGGTGAGGGTCGTGACGTGCTGGTGGTGTGTAGCCATGAGCGTCTGGATGCCACCACGCTTGGCAGTCTGCAGGGTGTCTATCGGCATGTCATCGAGGTGCAGGCCGGCAATGGCTACCAGCAGCTTGGCCCGAATCGTTATGAGCTCGACCCGCTGGACCCTGTGGCGTTTGGTCGATTGATCGCCACGCTCGATCAGAATGGGCAGACGGCGAGCGAACTGGACTGGCTGCATGCCTTGCCGCTGTCGGTGGGCGGGTCGGTTGACGAGCAAAGCCTTGCGGCCGCGCAATGGGCCTGTCTGGATACGCTCAGCGCGTTATTGCAGGCCTGGGGACAGAACGTACAGAAGACCGCCCTGCGGCTCTGGCTGCTGTCCTGGCAAGCGTGCCCGGTGAACGGCCAGGTCATGCGTCCGGAACTGGCGGCGCTGGCCGGTATCACCGAAGTGGCGCCGCAGGAATACCCGATACGCTGTCACTGGCTGGACCTGCCCACGGCGCAGTTGAGCGTTCAGGCTCTGCACCTCGCGGCGCTGCTGGCCGAACCGGCGTCGCTGCCGCGGCGCATGGCCATTCGTGACGGTTATCTGTGGCAGCCACAGCTGCTGCCCAGTCCGCTGCCCAGTCCGCTGGCGACTCCGACGGCTGGTTCGAATCTGCTGCCGGCGAACGGCACGTTGCTGGTGCTCGGCGGTACAGGCGGCATCGGGCGCACCTTGTGTGAACACCTGCTGCAATCCAGCCAGCGGCGGATAGTGCTGCTGTCGCGAGGTGGCGAGTGTCCGAAACAACTGGACGCCTACGCTTCGCGCATCGATAGCATCGCTGCGGATATCGCCGACCTGGCGCGCTGGCCCACGGTGCTTGAACAGTTGCGTGAGCGTTATGGGCACTTTGACGGCGTGATCCACGCGGCCGGGACCGGAGCGGGCAGCCTGATCCGTCAGCGCGATGCTCAGGTGCTGTCTGAGGCGATGGCCAGCAAGACCCGCGGCATGCTGGCGGTCGAAGCGTTGATCGAGCAGATGAACCCGGGGTTCGTGCTGTATTGCTCTTCGATGTCGGCACTGTTCGGTGGCGCCGGGCACCTGGACTACGCCGCCGCCAGTGCCATGCTTGACGGTTTTACCCACTACCGGCCGCATGCCGAAAATGGCTGTGTGCGTCTGGGCATCAACTGGGACATCTGGCGCGATGTCGGCATGGCCGCTGCCAGTGGCGTCGGGGATGACGCGCACCAGCGGCATCTGGCGGTCGGCATGTCGGCGCAGGAGGGCTGCCGGATATTCGATGCGGCGATGACGGCTCAACTGCCGCAGCTGCTGATATCGACCACCGATCCAGACACGGCGCGACAGTTTTACCCGGTTCGCCACAGTGCAGTGGCGACGCTGGCTGATACTGCGCCAGCCTTGGCGGCAGACACTGAAGCGCCGGACCGTCTGCCCGGGCATCTGAATGACTGCCTGTGCAAATGGCTTGGTGTGAATGTTCTGCAGCCGGATGCCTCGCTCTATGAGCTGGGAGCCGATTCTCTGACCCTGCTGGACCTGATCGATGAACTGCAGGCCGCGACCGGCGTGGTCTTCCAGTTGTCGCAGTTCAGCCACAAGGTCAGCCTGACCGAGGTCTTGGCGCTGGTGCAGGCGTCAGCGGCCGGAACGGCTGCGGACGAAGACCAATGGGCCGATGCGGTGAGGATCGATCAGTGGCAGGCGGGCGCGGGCCGCGAGCGCCTGTATCTGATTCACCCGGTGGGTGGCGACGTGCAGGCGTACCGCGAGCTGGCCTCGGCGCTGCACCCTGATCTGGGCGTGTGGGTGATCGCCGATCCGGCCTTGCGCCTGCCCGACCTGCCGAACATCAGCGTGGATGAGCGCGCGCAACTGTATCTCAAGGCGTTGCAGGCCCATCACCCCGACGGCACGGCATGGCGGCTGGCCGGCTGGTCGTTCGGCGCGTGGGTGACGCAGGCGATGTGCAGCCTGTTAAAGGAGGATTGCGAGCAGCCATTGTTGTACCTGATCGATCCCCCCGCGCCGGATGCGGGCACCGAGCTGGCGCAGATCGGCGAAGCGCAGATTCAGCAGGTCTTCCAGCGCGAGTTTTCTGCACGGCGCGGCCTCAACACGACCACCAGCGCGGCCAGCGAAGACACGCCGCGTTACCTGCAAAGCCTGATTGTCTGCTGCCAGAACAATATGGCGAGCATGGCGGGCCACCAGCCCGTGACGCTGGCGCGCACTCCAGTGCGGCTGTTCATTGCCACGCAGCCCAATCCTTACGGCATGGGCAGCGCCTGGCGGATCGCCGATCTGCAGCGCGCCTGGCAAAGGCTGTTGCCGCACATGTCGAGCTGGCAAGCACTGGACACCGACCACTACGGCATTGTCGCAGCGCCCTGGGCGCAGGTGATTGCCGAGATGATCAATGCGGACCTGTCGGCGGCGCAGGGCTGAACGTAACGGCAGGCTTTTCAGGCGGGGCTGAAGTCCCCGCAGACGAACCACGGGCATGGTGATCGGCCATGCCAACAACCTGAAGGTGAGGGATCATGGATCAAATGGCACTCAAGGCCATAGAAGGCATCGCAGGCGCCGTGCGTGCGCCGTATCAGAGCATCACGGTCAACCGCCTGACACCGATCATCGGTGCCGAGGTCGGCGGTGTCGATCTGTCGCAGCCACTCAGCGCGGAGCAGTTGACGGAAATCCGCCGGGCCTTTCTGGAAAATCACGTGCTGGTGTTTCGCGATCAGCTCCTGACGGTCGAACAGCACAAGGCGTTCGGCCGACTGTTTGGTCCGTTGCGCGCCTTGCCGGTGGACAGCATCGATGGCGATGACCCGGAACTGGTCGTGGTGCGCGCCAACGCCCAATCGCGTTTCGCTGCGGGCGAGCTATGGCATACCGACGGCACCGCTGATCTGGAGCCGTCGATGGGCTCGATGCTGTACGTCAAGGAAACCCCCGCCATCGGCACCGGCGGCGACACGCTGTTTGCCAACATGCACCTGGCCATTGAAATGCTCTCGCCAGCGATGCAGCAGTTTCTCGGCGGGCTGACAGCCATTCACGATGGCGAGATTCCGTGGAAGGGCTATCAGCCACCTCCCGGCCTCCCGAAAAGCGAGCATCCGCTGGTGGTTCGCCACCCTGAAACCGGACGCCGCAGCCTGTTCGTCAATTCCGGGTTCACCTCGCATATCGTGCAACTCTCGCCCGGCGAGAGCCGCACCGTGCTGAGTATGCTGTTCGATCTGATCGCCCGCGAACCTTGCCTCAGTTGTCGCGTGCGCTGGGAACCGAACACGCTGGTGTTCTGGGATAACCGTTGCACCCAGCATCACGCGGTGTGGGATTACTTCCCGCACTCGCGCTATGGCGAGCGGGTGACGATTCTCGGAGGGCGGCCTCAGGCCTGAAGGCACTTGCGGATTGACCGGCGAACACCGTTCAGCTGCTTCATCAGCGCAGTGGCAGGTGGTATATCAGGTCGTCGAACCACTGATCGCCGATCTGATAGGCCTGCGGGACGCGGCGCTCGAAGGTGAAGCCGCATTTCTCCAGGACCTTGCAGGAGGCGATGTTGCCGTCGGTCACGGTCGATTCCAGTGAATCCAGGCCGATGGCAGCGGCGTAGTCGATGATTGCCCGGCGTGACTCGGTGCCGAAGCCCTTGCCTTGATGTTCCGGCAGTAACAGACAGCCCACTTCGGCATGACCCGGCGACAGGATGCGAAAGCCACTGACCCCCAGCTCTGCATCGTTTTGTGTGTCTGTGACCACCAGGCACAGCCAGTGATCGGACGCCGGCGTCCACTCGGGGAGGCGATGATCGAAGCCTTTACGGATCTGCGCCTCTTCGATTTCTCCGAATACGTAGCGCATGGTCTCGGGCTCGGAATGCAGCCTCAAAAACAGTGGCCAGTCGCTGGCGAGCAGGGTTCGCAGATAAAGTCGTTCGGTGTGTAGTTCCAGCATCCGTTGCTCCCGGGACAATCAAAAAAGGCACAGGGTTTTGTACTCGGCCCGCGGTCAATGATCAATAATGCACGCGCATTTCATCGCCATTGCTCACGGTAATCGTGACGCAACCAGGCAGGGTCATATCCTTCGGCAGGTCAGGGACGAGTCAATGGCATTTCGCGTATTGGTCATCGGTGGCTACGGTAACTTCGGCAGCCTCATCTGTAATCATCTGGTGATGATGCCGCACATCGATCTGGTCATTTCCGGTCGTGACCCGCGCAAGCTGGCGGAAAAGGTCGCCGCACTGCAAACGCTGGGGGGCAGGTTCTGCGAGAGCTGGTGCGTGGACATCATGCAGGACGGCGCGGGCACTGAGCTGGGTGAATTGGGCATTGATCTGCTTATTCACACCGCGGGGCCTTTTCAGGGGCAGTCGTATGCCGTGGCCCGGCATTGCATCGAGGCGGGCGTGAATTATTGCGACCTGGCCGATTGCCGGGCGTTTGTCGCCGGTATCGCCACCCTAGATGCCCAGACGCGCGAAGCAGGTGTCAGCGTGTTGAGCGGGTGCAGTTCGGTGCCGACGCTTTCGGCGGCCATCATCGATCAGCATCGGCAGCGTTTTCTACGCATCGATTCCATAGAGCATGGCATCTCCTCGGCAGCAAAAATGCCCGGTCTGTCGACCGTGCGCGGCGTACTGGCCAATGCCGGACGACCGATCAGGCAACTGCGCAACGGCAAGGTCCACGACGTTTACGGCTGGATGGGCCTGACCCTGCGCCGGATGCACGGCATGGGCACGCGGCTGGTGGCCAATGTCGACGTCCCGGACCTGGATGTATTCGCGACACGCTACGCCGCGCAGAACCTGAGCTTCAAGGCCGGTTCCGCGCTCAAGGCCGGCGGCATCGCGACCTGGCTGCTGGCGCTGGCGATTCGCTGCGGGCTGCTGCGCGATCCTGCGCCGTGGGCCGAGCGCCTGTACCGTTGGGGCGCGCGCTTTGAACACTGGGGTGATCGAAAGAGCGCGATGTACATCGATGTCGATGGCCTCGACCTCGGCGGCCAGCCGTTGCACATGCGTGCGCAATTGACTGCACTGAACGACAAGGGGCCGGAGATTCCCGGCAGTGCCGCCGTCGCGCTGAGCAGCAAAATGGCCGGTGGCTATCGTCCACTGCCGGGCGCTCGGGCCTGCGTCGGAGAAATCACCGTGGACGAGTACCTGGCGGCGATCGATGAGCCGGAAAACATCCGGCTGGATGTTCATTTCACGAACCATAACGTCTGACACTGCTGTAGATGTCCGATGGCTCTGTACAGGCTGCTGATGTGGCTTTTTAGTGGCACTTTCTTGCTGTTTTCTACAGCACCAATCATCGGAAAATTCTGCTCATGCAACTTAAATAAATCTTAATCATCGATCCCTGAGCCCGTAATTCATGGGGTGCGAGGTCCTCTCTCTCGACCGGTCCGTTATTCCAGACACATTAACTATCAAGTTAATTCTTTCAGCGCCGACTCACGGGTATTCCGGAAAAATTAAAGGCACACACGTAATGAGCGCAAAATGGTTGGACAATCTGAAAGTCAGCAAGAAGCTCGGGCTGGGCTTTGCCGCTATTTTGCTCGGGGTACTGACCGTTACCGTGATCGGTTACTCCAGCACCAACCTGCTGATCGAGCGCATGGGCAAAAGCAGCAAGGTCGCCGAGATCAAGGCTGACGTTCTGAATGCCCGGATCGCTGCGCAAGCCTATGCGACCGGCCCTACCGCCGCAGGTGTGCAGAATTACGCCAGCGCCCTGGATACCTTGAGCCGCAGTGTCGATCAGGGCCTGCAGGTGTTCGTGATCTCGAGCAACCTGGCCAAGCTGCGCGAGATCAAGGAGCAGGTGGGCGGTCTGAAGCAGACGTTCGACCAGCTGGTCGGCATCAATCAGAAAGTCGATGAAGCGTTGAAACCGATCATCAAGGTGTCCGATGACGTCAGCGCGACCTTCGAGAATCTGCTGAACAAGACCATTGACGACACCTTGCGCGCGCCGAATGAAACCGGCATCAGGCAGGTCAAGATCGCTGGCGACCTGCGTAACGGCATGACCAATTTCCGTCTGGTGTTTCGCCGCTACCTGAGCGTGCCGAATGCCGACAACCGTCAGGCCACCTATAAGGCCGCCGACGCCCTGATTGCGCAAGTGGATGCCGCCCGCAGCCAGTTGCCTGTCGAGGCAAATGCCGCAGTGGATGCTGCGCTGGTCGCCTTGAAACAGTACAAGGTGCTGATGACGTCGATTTCGGACATGCTTCAGCAGACCGAGCAGATCCGTAACGACCTGCAACAGCAATCCGTAGCGACCGCAGCCCGTGCCGATGATCTGGCGGCGCTGCAGGTCATCAGTGCCAAGAAAGAACAACAAACCGCTGTGGTGCAATTGCTCAGCGTAGCGCTGGTCGTGCTGCTGGTCGGCATCTTTGCTGCGTTCCTGATCACGCGTCAGATTACCGTGCCGTTAAACAGCACCGTGATTGCGGCGCGCCGTATTGCCGACGGTGATCTAACCCATGACAGCAGCACCACCCGCCAGGACGAACTGGGCCTGCTGCAGAACACCATGCAACACATGACCGTTTCGCTGCGCGGTCTGATCGGTGGCATCGGCAACGGTGTGACGCAGATCGCCACGGCGGCCGAGCAGTTGTCTGCGGTCAGCGAGCAGACCAGCGCGGGTGTCACCCTGCAGAAAAACGAAGTCGATCAGGTCGCCACCGCCATGAACGAAATGGCCTCCACCGTACAGGAAGTGGCGCGCAACACCGAAGACGCTTCGCAAGCCGCCAAGCAGGCCAGCGAGCGCGCCGCGCACGGTAGCAGTGTGGTGCAGCATGCCACGCGCGAAATCGGTCAATTGGCCGGTGAAGTGCAGCAACTGGGTGAAGCCATGCAGCGCCTGACCGAAGACAGCGGCAAGATCGGCAGCGTGATTGACGTGATCAAGGCGGTGGCCGAGCAGACCAACCTGCTGGCGCTCAACGCAGCCATCGAGGCTGCACGGGCAGGCGAGCAGGGTCGCGGTTTTGCCGTGGTGGCTGACGAAGTCCGCTCGCTGGCTCAGCGTACGCAGAACTCCACAACCGAAATCGAAGCGCTGATCCAGGCGTTGCAAAAAGGTACGGGCGCCGCCTCGGGCCTGATGGACGCCAGCCTGCAGCGCACTGAAGGCACCGTGGTGCTCGCTCGTCAGGCTGAACAGGCGCTGGTGGAAATCAACCAGTCCATTGGCACCATTGAACAGATGAGTCAGCAGATTTCCGCCGCGGCCGAGCAACAGAGCGCGGTGACCGAAGAAATCAACCGCAGCGTACTCAGTGTTCGCGACATTGCCGATCAGTCCGCTTCGGCCACCGAGCAAAGCGCAGCATCGACCGTCGAGCTGGCCCGTCTGGGCAGCGATTTGCAGAGCATGGTCGCGCGTTTCAAGATTTAATCTGCGCCAGGCCTAGTCGGCCTCCTGACCCCATCAGGAGGCCGACTGCCGTTGTTCCGCCCGCACCACCATCCACACGCCGATACCTGACACCGCCATGCCTGACGCCATCTGCCAGGACAGCGGTTCGTCGAACATCGCCCAGGCCCAGAGCATCGTCACCGGTGGGCTGAGGTACAGCACGCTGGCGACGCGGGTGGCTGACGCGCGGCGCAGACACACCCAATACAGTCCGTACCCGCCCAGGGTTGCCAGCCCCACGGTCCATAGCACGCTCAGCGCAAAGCCGGTGCTGGCTACAGGCGCCAGGCTGCCCTGTGTGCCTTGAATGATCGCGAAGGCGACGCTGGAGACAGCGCACTGCAGCCACAGGTTGGGCAGCAGTGCCATGGGTTGCGCGGTACCGGATTGTTTCTGCCACAGCGTCGCGATGGCCAGCGAAAACATACCCAGCAGCGGCAGGCCGTAGGCCCACAACGGTGCTTCACCCACCGCCAGCGCGCTGTAGGTCACCAGCACTACACCGATCAGCCCGACAAAGAGTCCCGCCCAGATTGGCCAGGCCAGCCGTTGTCCGAGCACTACTGCCGCCAGGAGTGCCATGCCCATCGGCAACAAATCGGCAAACAGCGCAGCGAGGCCGGCAGGCACACCCAGCGCAATGCCCTGCGTGACCCCGGCGACGTAGCCGGTCATGGCCAGCAGGCCGATACCTGCGTTTTTCAGCAGCGTGGCAGCCGGGATCGACCTCAGTTGCCTGGCGACAAAAGGCAGCAGGATCAGGGTGACCACCACACAACGCCAGAACACCACCAGCAGCGGCGGCGCGTGGTCAAGGGAAAAGCGTGCGCCGACGAAGCCCGAACTCCAGGTCAGAACCAGCGCAGCTTCCAGCAGGGGCAGAGGAATGGCCTGGTGCCAGGCAGGCCGCGAGACGCTCGGAGCAATCGACAGGTATGGGTTCATGGACACAGGTTACGAAACCGGCGTAGTCTAATAAATCAAAATTAACTGCATGAGTTATTCAGGAATTCTGAATCATGACGGCCATTCTCGACATCGAACTGGTGCGCACCTTTCATGCGGTGGCGCGGATAGGAAAGTTTTCCGCAGCCGCCGAGCAACTTCATAAAAGCCCGGCAGCGGTGAGTGTGCATATCCAGCGCCTTGAGGCCGTGGCAGGCGGGCGCTTGCTCAATCGGGACAACCAGGCAGTGTCGCTGACGGCGCTGGGCAAGCGCCTGCTGTTGTCGACGACAGAGCTGCTGTCCACGCACGACCGGGTGCTGGCGGATCTGCAAGGCACTCATCTGGCCGGACGCATCACGCTGGGGGTTCCGGATGAGTACGCCGTGCATGTCATTCGCGACATCCTGCCAGTGTTCGCGGCCGCGTGGCCCAATGTCGTGCTGGAAATGAAATCCGCACCCAGCTACGCCCTGCGCGAGCAGGTTGCGCGTGGCAAGTTGCAGACAGCAGTGATCGCGCAACCCAAAGGGCAGCTGAGTGCTGATGCGCAGTTTCTGGTATCGACCAAGCCGGTCTGGGTCGGGCCGGCCAGCGTTGCACTGGCATCCGCTGACCCGGTGCCGCTGGCCGTTCACGCAGCGCAATGTCCCTATCGTGAAGCCATGCTGGCCTCACTCAAAGACAATGGCCGCAAAATCCGTGTAGTCCTCGAAAGCCCGTCCAATCAGGCGATCAAGGCCTGTGTGGAAGCGGGCCTGGCGATCAGCCTCATCGATCGGAGCGGGGTCACGCAAGCCATGCAGATTCTCGATGACCTGCCTGAAATACCCGAGCACGAAATCGTCTTCCTGCGCTCGCCGTCGTCACAGGACGACGAGGCGGTGAGCCTGCTGGCGCAGGCCCTGCAGAAGTATTTTCGGGTTTAGCCGGGAACACTGCAGCCGAAGTGTGTTATCGACTGCAGGAACGCTTTCGGCTCAACCGTCCTTGAACAGAAAGCTGTAGGCATTCAGCGCCGGCACGCCGCCCAGGTGGGCGTAGAGCACTTTCGAGCCTTCGGGGAATTCGCCATTGCGCACCATGTCGATCATGCCGTGCATGGATTTGCCTTCGTAGACCGGGTCGGTCAACACGCCTTCCAGGCGGGCGCAGAGGCGGATGGCTTCGAGGGTGCCATCGTTCGGCAGGCCGTATTCCGGGTAGGCGTAGCGGGTGTCGAGCACCACGTCTTCGGCGGTGATTTCGCGGCCCAGCTCCACCAGTTTTGCAGTGTTCTGAGCGATACGCAGGACCTGCGCGCGGGTCTTTTCCGGTTTGGCCGACGCGTCGATACCGATCACACGCTGTGCCCGGCCATCGGCAGCGAAGCCCACCAGCATGCCTGCGTGAGTGCTGCCGGTCACCGAGCAGACCACGATGTAGTCGAATTTGAAGCCCAGCTCTTCTTCCTGCTGGCGCACTTCATCGGCAAAACGCACGAACCCCAGGCCGCCATAAGGGTGTTCCGAGCAGCCCGCTGGAATCGGGAACGGTTTGCCGCCGCCTTCCTCGACGTCGGCCATGGCCTTTTCCCAGCTCGGGCGAATGCCGATATCGAAGCCTGCCGAATCCAGGCGCACATCGGCGCCCATGATGCGCGACATCTCGATATTGCCGACCCGGTCGTACAACGCGTCGGAATAGTTGACCCAATTCTCCTGAACCAGCACGCACTTCATGCCCAGATGCGCCGCTACGGCTGCCACCTGACGGGTCTGGTTGGACTGGATGCCACCGATCGATACCAGTGTGTCGTAGCCGCCGTCGATGGCTTCCGGCACCAGGTATTCCAGTTTGCGGGTCTTGTTGCCGCCGAAAGCCAGACCGCTGTTGCAATCCTCGCGCTTGGCATACAACTCGACCTTGCCGCCCAGGTGCTCACTCAGGCGTTTCAGTGGGGTAATGGGCGAGGGGCCGAAGGTCAGAGGGTAGCGCTTGAACTTGCTCAGGTTCATATCGGGTCTCCGTTGATAAGTTGATCCGGGCATTGAAGGTAGGGCTCGATGTGTTTATCGAGCGGCCCGGCATGGCTCCCATCATAGGAAAACTGCGAATAATCGTGGTTGCAAAGAATTGTCTATCTACAAAATAAGCGTTAGCCTGAATGCAACTAAACAGACTTTTATTGTGTGAATTTCATTATGAAAGCAATAAATGAACGCACTAAAAAGTCCGGTGCTGACATGACGCCGCTGCTGGACAGGATTGACCGCGCCATCCTCAAGACCCTGCAACGTGACGCGTCCATTTCCAATGTGGCACTTGCCGAGAAGGTCAAACTGAGTCCGCCTGCGTGCCTGCGGCGCGTCGAGCGGCTGAAAGAGGCGGGCGTGATCAAGGGCGTGGTGGCGCTGCTCAATGGCGATGTTCTGGACGCGGGCATGGTGGTGCTGATCGGTGTTGTGCTGGACCGCTCGACACCGGATTCATTTGCCCAGTTTGAAGCCGCCGCGCAGAAGGTTTCCGGCTGCATGGAGTTTCATGTCGTCACCGGCGAGTTCGACTACTTCATGTTGCTGCGCACCCGGGACAGTCAGAGCTTCAACCGCCTGCACGCCGAACAGTTACTGTACTTGCCCGGTGTCAGGCAGATTCGTTCGTTCATGGGGCTGCGTCAGGTCGTTTCCACGACACAGTTACCTCTCTGACGGGTTTCGGCGTGGCCTGTTTGCTGCATGCAGCGTCAAACGTTCACGTCTGACCAAGGTCGGAGTTACTGACTGCCACACGATTGACTCTGGCGCATGATTCAATCAGTGCCGTTTCCTTTTTTTACTTGCTCAAGGATTTTCATTTTGGCTGCTGGAAGCTTGCTTACCCTGCTTGACGATATTGCGACGCTGCTCGATGACGTGGCGCTGGCCACGAAGAAGACAGCGGGTGTGCTGGGTGATGATCTGGCGCTCAATGCCCAGCAGGTCACCGGTGTTTCGGCGGATCGCGAGTTGCCGGTTGTCTGGGCCGTGGCCAAGGGGTCGCTGCTCAACAAGGCCATTCTGGTTCCGGCAGCGTTGCTGATCAGTGCTTTCGCACCCTGGGCGATTCTGCCGTTGCTGATGATCGGCGGTGCGTTTCTGTGCTTCGAGGGCTTCGAGAAAATCGCCCATAAATGGCTGCATCCCGAAACCGGCGAAGAGCATGAGCAGCGCAAGCAGGCGTCGACGGATGCGTCCGTGGACATGGTGGCGTTCGAAAAGGAGCGCGTAAAAGGCGCGATTCGTACGGACTTCATTCTTTCTGCGGAAATCATCGTGCTCGCACTGGGTGTGGTCTCGGCCAGACCCTTCATGGATCAGGTCGGTGTGCTGGTCATCGTTGCAGTGCTGATCACCGTCGGTGTCTACGGGCTGGTGGCCGGTATCGTCAAACTCGATGACCTGGGCCTGTACCTGAAGAAAAGCGCAGCTTCGGCGTCACAAAAGATCGGTGCCGGCCTGTTGTGGCTGGCACCGGTGTTGATGAAAGTGCTGTCGATCGTCGGTACGGCTGCGATGTTCATGGTCGGCGGCGGGATTCTGGTCCACGGCCTGCCGTTCGCTCATCATTGGGTCGAAGGCGTGACCGAAGCGGCAGCGGGGGCGGTAGGCGGTCTGTCGATGATCGTCCCGACCCTGATCGATGCGCTCGCCGGGATCATTGCCGGTGCCGTGCTAGTGTTGGTCGTGACGCTGATTGGCAAGGTCTGGAAAGCTGCGAAGGAGTGATGAGGCGGTCATCCACACTTCTGATCCAAGGCCGTGAAGGCGAGCCGGGCGACGCTTCGCTTGCTCGCGAAGGGGTTGGTACAGCCAACCAAGGGTGGCTGAAACACCGCCTTCGCGAGCAAGCTCGCTCCCACAGAATTCCGGAGTGAGCGTCATCACCGTCAAACAACGTGCTTAGAAGAACACCTTGACCAGCAAACTCGCGGTGTTCTGATCGGTGTCGAAGGAGCTGGTGTCCTTGATGCCGTATTTGTTGGTCCAGTAGTCGTATTCGATACCCACGTACAGCTGCCGCTCCGGGTAATTCAATGCCTTGCCCAGGTCATACTTGATCTGCGGGTTGAAGTGCAGGTTGGAGTGGTAAGTGCCACGCGAGGTCTTGTCGTTGTCGACCACCCAGTCCATGAAACCGTCGATCAGCACATCCGATTTGCCCACCGGAATGGTGTAGGACCACACCGGAGTGATCTGCCACACGCCGTCGCCCGGGCGATTGCCTTCGGTCTGGCGCTGGTAGAAGTTGAGCTGGAAGTAGTCGAAACCCGGAATCTTCAAGTCGAACGCCGGACCGATCAGGTACGACTCGTTATCGCCCTCACCGAACTCGTAAGTTGCGGCAATCAACACATCGCTGATCGGCCCGAACTCGAACTTCTGGCCGAAGATCTTGCCCAGCGACAGGCGTGGCGAGAACTCGCCGTAATAGGTGTTATCGCCAGCGGTGGCGTCTTTCTTGCCGTTGTAGAAGATCTTGTCGACGAAGAAGAAGTTGTCGCCGTACTTCCAGCTGTCCGCGTGCTCAAAGGTAAAGGTCTGCTGATTTTCCGGGTTGACAGCAAAGTCTCGTCCATTGAGATAGGTCAGGCTATTACTCTGCCACTGGAAAATATCCCCTGCCATGGCGGGTGCAGCAGCCAGCAGACTGCTGGCCAGTAATGCACTGGAAATCGTACGGTTCATGCGATGAGCCCCTTGATGTAGATCGTGATTTTTTCGGACTGGCGTTCTATGCATGACGCCTTGTCGGTGGTTGCAATAATTTGTCTGTCTGGTCAGCTTTGTGTTGTTAGCAAGAGCTGCGCCAATCAGTTAAAAAAAGTTTAAGTAACCCTTCAAATCGATATCCAAGTGTCGATTTCAGGTCATTTTTTCGGATGGGCAGCGTTCTGAGTGCCGTTCAGCCAGCGGGCCGCCTGGTCAGGTTCAGCTATCGGCAGAGAGAGGGCCGGGTTGGCAGCGGCGGCGGAGGATACTGACTCGCGTCGCCGTGCTCAAGTGCTCCAGAGCAGGGCGTCCGGAGCGAAAACAGGGCAATGCCCGTTGCCTCAGTTGATGTGTGCGCCCTGATCGATCCAGGCGCCTACCAGATCACGTTCCTGCTGGGTCATCTGGGTGATATTGCCCAGCGGCATGATCGGCGCGGTGATTGCCTGCGCCTTGATGCGCGGCGCCTGTTGCTGGATCTGTTCAGGCGTATCGAACATCACACCGGCCGGAGCGACGCTGAACAACTGGCTGGTAGGCGTGGCCGAGTGACAGACCGAACAACGTTGCCGGATGACGTCGTGCACCTTGTTGAAGTCTGCACCTGCCACCTTGGCAGGCTCGGGCGGAGCAGGCGCTGCCTGGGCAGGCGCAGCGGCGGGTTGCGCAGGTTGCTCATCAGCCCGATGACCGCCGACCGCCGTACCGGGCAGTGGCTGATAGACGATCTTGGCTGGCGGTTGCGCAGGGCCGGTGACATACGCCAGGCACAGCATGCCCAGCGCCGCGACCGGCAGGGTCCAGGCGAATCGATGGCTGTCGTGTCGTGTATTGAAGTAATGGCGCACCAGCACGGCCAGCAGCGCGATGCCGGCGAGAATCAGCCAGTTGTACTCACTGCCGTAGGTGCTTGGAAAGTGATTGCTGATCATGATGAACAGCACGGGCAGGGTGAAGTAGTTGTTGTGTCGTGAACGCAACAGGCCTTTTGCCGGCAGGCTTGGGTCCGGCGTACGGTTCTCGGCAATGGCGGCCACCAGCGCGCGCTGGGCCGGCATGATGATGCGGAACACGTTGCCGACCATGATGGTGCCCATGATCGCGCCCACATGCAGGTAGGCACCGCGACCGCTGAACACTTTGCTGAACCCGTACGCAGCCGCCACCAGCAGCACGAACAGGACCACGCCCAACAGGGCAGGGCGCTTGCCCAGTGGCGAGTCACACAGAAAGCTGTAGATGAACCAGCCGACGAACAACGAACCCAGGCCGATGTGCACACCCTCGGCGCCACTCAGGCTGCTGCCCGGGGCCAGCAGGTACAGCGTCGGGTTGGCGTAGAACACCACGCACAACAGCGCGACCCCTGATAGCCAGGTCGAATAGGCTTCCCATTTGAACCAGTGCAGATTCTCCGGCATGGTCGGTGGTGCGAGCTTGTACTTCTCCAGATGGTAGATGCCGCCACCGTGGATTGCCCACAGATCACCCGACAGGCCTTCACGCGGGTTGCTGCGGTTGAGGTTGTTCTCCAGCCAGACGAAGTAGAACGATGCGCCGATCCAGGCGACGCCGACAATCATGTGAATCCAGCGCACGCCCAGATTCAGCCATTCCATCATATGTGCCAGCACGATGTTTACCCTTCCAGTGGGTGGGGATCGAGAACCAGCAACTGGCTCTCGGCAAAGTAATGCTCGTCGCAGTTGTTGCCTTCGCCACTGCGATCAACCACCAGGAAGTCATCCCGCTTTTCGATCGTCAGCACCGGATGGTGCCAGACGCCGCGATGGTAATTGACACCCTGCCTGCCGTTCGACACGAAGGCGCGGGTCAGCTCTGATTCAGGCACATCGCCAACCGGCGCAACCACGATCAGAAAGGGGTTGCCGAGCAGCGGCACGAACGCCTGACTGCCCAGCGGATGACGCTCCAGCATGCCGATGGTCAACGGCATCGGCAGCGCTTCGGCGCGGAAAATGCTGATGATCGCCTTGTCTTCCGGCTGCGCGGTCTGCACGTCAGCCAGACGATGAAAGCGCATGGTCGAGCCGTTGTTGATCATGAAGTGATCGCTGCCGTCGGTTTCGATCACATCACCGAAAGGCGCAAAGGCTTCCTTGGTCAGTGGCTCGATTATCAGTTTGCGCATGCGGGTTCTTCTTCAATGGTTTTCAGGGCGCTCCAGGACTTATGTATATGATGAGCGCCGAACGTAGGAACGAGAGTTTATGCGTTGTTACCTGGCCACCTTGCCCAGCACTCGCAGGCGGCTCACGCCACCGTCCGGGAATACGTTCAGGCGGATGTGGGTGATCGGGCCGATCGCCTTGATCTGCTCGGCGAACTCGTGTTCGGCGTGCATGGTCAGCTTCTGGCTGGGCAGCAACTCGCGCCAGAACAGGCTCTGGGTTTCGATCTGGCTGTCGGTGCCACCCTTGACCAGGGCGCCCTGGATCGAGCAACTGTCCGGGTAGTTACCTTTGAAGTGCAGGGTATCGACGATGACTTTTTCGACTTCGCCCTTGTGCCCGAGCGCCACGATCACCCAGTCGTTGCCGGGCGTGCGGCGCCGCGCGGTTTCCCAGCCGTCGCCCATGTTCACGCCGCGACCAGGGTTGAGGATGTTGCTCATGCTGCCGTAGTGTTCATCGGAGCAGGCAATCGATCGGCCGCCATTGAGTGCTGCAACCAGATCGATCTGCTCGTCCGCGCTGACTTTCGACCAGTCGCGATGCGGCACGCCGTACACGCGCAGACGCGCGACACCGCCGTCCGGGTAGATGTTGAAGCGCAGGTGGCTGAACGCCTGATCGTTGTTGATCTCGTGGTAATGATGGCTGTTGCCTTGCAGCTCCACAGACGGCAGCACTTCGGTCCAGGCGGTGTTTTCATCGGGCTCGCCCGACGCCAGGAAGCACGCTTCCAGCGATGCGGAAGGCGGGAAGTTACCGGTGAAAAACGAGGTGTCGATGTCCACACCCTTGATGGTTCCCGCCACACCGAGGCGAATCACCGCGCTGTCGTACCCTTCGAAACGCTTGCGGCGTGACTCCCAGCCGTCCATCCACTTGCCGTTGTCGTCGAACACGCCTTCTTTCCAGACGGCCGGGGTCGGCTGGAACAGCCGGTTGGCGTCGGCGAACCAGTCATCGGTGACCGAAAGGATCTTGGTGCCCAGACGCGCGTCGGCCAGGTTCACGAACTTCTCGAACGGTGCGGCGTAAACTTTCATGCTCTTTGTCTGCCTTCTGAATACGGTTATGACTGCGACGCTCAAAGCGCCTGTAGACGAAACAGTGCGATCTTGTTGATCTCGGCCAGGGCGCAAGCGAACTCGGCCTCGGGCGAGTGGTGAATGCGTTGCTCGAACGCCGCCAGAATCTTATGCCTGTCGCTGCCCTTGACCGCCATGATGAACGGAAAGCCGAAGCGGGCCTTGTAAGCCTCGTTCAACTCGGTAAAGCGCTGAAACTCTTCAGGCGTGCAGTGGTGGATACCGGCGCCGGCCTGTTCATCGGTACTGGCCTGAGTCAGCTCGCCCCGAACGGCAGCCTTGCCCGCCAGGTCCGGGTGGGCATTGATCAGTGCCAGTTGTTGCTCGTGTGTGGCACCCAGCAGGATCTCGCTCATGCGAGCGTGCAGGGTCTCGACCTGATCGAGTTGCGCGCCTGTGCTTTGGTCGAACGCTTGCTGCGCGACCCACGGTGAGTGTTCGTAGATATCGGCGAAGGTCGCGATGAACGCATCCCGGCCCAGGCTTGAAGGTGTCAGTGTCTTGAACGTGCTCATTGCTCGGCCTTGCCGGTAAATGGATGCTCAGTGTGCCAGTGCCGGGCGATATCGACACGACGTGCAAACCACACCTGCTCATGGCCTTTGGCGTACTCGATGAAGCGCTTGAGTGCGGCGAGGCGGGCGGGGCGGCCGATCAGGCGGCAATGCAGGCCGATGGAAAGCATCTTCGGCGCGTCTTCGCCTTCGGCATACAGCATGTCGAACGCATCCTTGAGGTACTGAAAGAACTGCTCGCCGTTGTTGAAGCCCTGCACCTGGGTGAAACGCATGTCGTTGGTGTCCAGGGTGTACGGAATCACCAGATGCGGCTTGCCGGTCGGGTTGTTCGGCTCCCAGTACGGCAGGTCGTCGTCGTAGGTGTCGCAATCATAAAGAAAACCGCCTTCCTCCATGACCAGGCGCCGGGTGTTGGGGCCGGTGCGCCCGGTGTACCAGCCCAGCGGCCGTTCGCCGCTGATTTCGGTGAGGATCTGGATCGCCTGGCGCATGTGCTCACGCTCTTGGGCTTCGTCCATGTTCTGGTAGTCGATCCAGCGATAGCCGTGGCTGCAGATTTCATGACCTTCGGCGACCATGGCGCGGATCACCTCCGGGTGACGCTGCGCGGCCATGGCGACGGCGAAAATGGTCAGGGGGATATCGAACTGCCTGAACAGCTTGAGAATGCGCCACACACCGGCGCGGCTGCCGTACTCGTACAGCGACTCCATGCTCATGTTGCGCTGGCCCTGGAGTGGCTGCGCGGCAACCATCTCGGACAGAAAGGCTTCTGATTCCTTGTCGCCATGCAGAATATTGCGCTCGCCACCTTCCTCGTAATTCAGCACGAAAGACAAGGCAATGCGCGCATTACCCGGCCAGCGTGGGTGAGGCGGGTTGTTGCCGTAACCGATCAGGTCGCGTGGGTAGTCAGCGCTCACTGCAAGCTTCCTTCTTGTCCATGGGGTGCGTTGGATGCGTTAAGCCAGGTGCAATGCCAGGAGCGGTCAAGGCACTGCTGGATCAGGATTGTATACAATTTTATTTTCAGCTTGTAACCCTGTACGTTTCTGCACCGAAGCGTCTCGGCAAGAGTAAAACAAGCAAGAAACCTGCCTGACTGGTCAGCTAATCATAAAAAACCTGATATTTTTCCTCTGCTTCCTCAAGGTTCGGCCCATCCCGTGCCCAGCCACCCTCTTGAATACGGGCTGTCGGTCGATCAGGAATTTATTGTGTACAGGTTTTCCCGAAAGTGTCTTAATCGGTCGCAATCGCACGATGTAGAGCACTTCATTGGTGCACTGCGTCACCATGGCCGGATGTGAGGAGTGAAGTTTTGGGAAAATTGACCACACACGTACTGGACGCCGCTCACGGCTGCCCGGGCAGCGCCATCCGCATCGAGTTGTACCGGGTCGAAGACCAGCAGTTGCTGCACATTGTCAGTGCGCTCACCAACAGCGATGGGCGCTGCGATGCGCCGCTGTTGCAGGGTGAGGCTTATCAATCCGGCGTCTATCAATTGCACTTCAAGGCTGGCGATTATTACCGCGCGCGGGGCGTGGTCCTGAATGAGCCCGCCTTTCTCGATGAGGTGGTGCTGCGCTTCGGCATTGATGCAGGTCAGGAACACTTTCATGTGCCGCTGTTAATCTCGCCCTACAGCTACTCGACGTACAGGGGCAGCTGAATACCTCTTGCCCGCCCCACACTGCGGGCTTTTTTTTGCGCGTATCTGCGCTTTTGCCCTGTGTACAATGCGCCAGTCCCGACGCCGCCATCCACCTGCGCACGAGTGCCCATGAACGACCAGTCCCTGCCTCTCAAGAAACAGCCGCGCAGCCTTGGCTCAAGCCGTAACGTCACGCAGGACGATGTCGTTTACGAACATGTTTTCGATGCCATTCTGGAACAGCGGCTGGCGCCGGGCACCAAACTGAGTGAAGAGGCGCTGGGCGAGATTTTCGGTGTCAGCCGCACCATCATTCGTCGCGCCCTGTCGCGGTTGGGCCATGAGGGCGTCGTGCTGTTGCGCCCCAATCGTGGCGCGGTGGTCGCCAGCCCCAGCGTCGAAGAGGCGCGTCAGGTGTTTTTCGCGCGGCGCATGGTCGAGAAAGCAATCACTGAACTGGCGGTCGAGCACGCCACTGCCGAACAACTGGCCGAGCTGCGCCAGATGGTCAGCGACGAGCGCGACAGCTTTGCTCGCGGTGATCGGGGCGCCGGTATTCGTCTGTCCGGCGAGTTTCACCTCCAGTTGGCCGTGGCCGCGAGGAACGCGCCGCTGATCAGCTTCCAGCGCAGCCTGGTGTCGCAGACCTCACTGATCATTGCCCAGTACGAAACCGGCAATCGCACGCATTGTTCCTACGATGAGCACAACCAGCTGATCGACGCCATCGAAGCCCGCAATGCAGCGCTGGCCGTCGAACTGATGAAGCATCACATGGACCACATCGACAGCAAGCTCAACCTTGACGAAGACAGCGCCTCGGATGATTTGCATGCGGTGTTCTCGCACGTCATGGGCCGGAAAAAGCCGGTGCGTTGAGGGTGTCTGGATAATTCAATCTCTTGACGACGCAGAGCGTCGTGAACTGCATTCCCACGCTGGATGGTGTGACCCCCGAAGGTTGGACAATTATCCACCTACGCTGCCTTGGCGGCCTGCATTCTGTATTCCACAGGACTCAGGCCGTTAAGCT